>NZ_CADFEM010000011.1:0-334075 GCF_902833245.1 Burkholderia sp. BCC0398 | reverse complement strand
TAGCGCGCTCGTTTCGCCTTGTTCATCTTCTTGACTCTCCTTGCTTGAGTTTAAACGCTCAGCAAGGGATTCGTTTTTCGGGAGCAAGCTCACCTGTCTTGAACTGAATACCTGCCAGGCGTGCAGCCGGGTTCGCTCCCGCGGACCCGGTCTCGAATACAACGATGTCGTTTTTGAACGACATCACTGGCAAAAGCAAACGTTGTTCAATTCCGAGTCTCGATGCCGATATTAAGATTGTTGGTTACCGACGTGACACCGACGACTTGGCGCGCACTCGCTTCTGCGAGCTGAATCTGAGCTTCCTCATCGACGTGGCCGATCAGCGTCACGACGCCGTGTCGAGCAAGGACGGTAATGTCTGACGACGCAAGATGCGGCGTAGCCGACAGAGCGCGCCGCACCTTCTTGGCCAATAGGCGGTCCGCTGCACGCTGTTCTTTCCGAGGATTTGCCGCATGCGAAGTGCCCGTCACGACAGCCGGAACGTAGCCCGTATCCGGACCTCTCTCTGCAGATGCGTTGACGCAAAATGCCAGGCAAGTGATCGCGAGAATTGAGGTAAATGTATTTTTCATACTGGTTCCCTAGTTTCGACAATGGATAGACAAATCAGCCTTCGAGCTTCCTAGTGCTTTCTCGCTGACCACGTGAATCATAAGATTCGTTGCTCACGATTTATATACGTCCACGCCGAAAACTCAATTCGTCAACAACCAAACCAGCGTCGATAGTCGATTGTCCACAACCATCCTCTCTCACGGATGTACGAAGGTATATATCACACAATTCTTTAGGATATGTTCAACAGAACATTTGCGCAATAGTTAATCACAATTCTTATTGGTACCTTGCCATATCCCAACATCTTGTCAGACATGGGAATGAAATCCGCAAAGACCGTATTCCGCATATACGAAATTTTGTTACTCATTGCGCTCACGCTGTTCTTCTGCGTTGAATCTCTGCTCGACGTGATCTATATGCAGAATGAGAGTGAACTCGCTCCCATGATTGTCGCGCGCGCAATCTGGCTTGCGCTGATCATCGGCGCGTTTTCCAGGTATGTAGTTGCGATCCGAATCCTTGTATTGGTATGCGGAATCAGCGCCATTACCGTTGGTTTTTCACTGCCATGCTTGGCGACGATCTCTCCCGTCCTCGCTGGTGTGCTGTGCGTTGGCGTGGTAATCAAAGCGTCCACCGGAATCTACATGCTGCATCAGATCAGTAATCCCGATTCGTTCGGTGCACAACCGCTCGACGCCCACAGAACACCAAACTAATGAAGCACCGATTCGCCTAGCTTGATAGTCATCCCCGACGAAGCCGAGAGCGTTGTCGGAGATGTTTTACGGAACATGCCCACGACGACGAAACGGCAATCCAATTTTTTGCGCAAAAGGAATGCGTGCGACTCGGTGTCCGCGTTTCCTCGGGCGGGTGTAAAAACTCGATCCGTGGTCGAGATTGCTGACGGCAACCGAGCCGTACCACCCGAAATGGGGCCGCCGCACGTTGATCAGCCTATAGAGAACGACTCGAATTCTACCGGCGTATAGGTTGTTGCTGATGGCAACGGTCCGGCCGAACTGCTCAACGATATACGACGGGCTATTCGATATTCTCGGCCGTGATTGGGCCAACCTGCGGTCGACGTGATCACCCCACTCGGCTGCCGCGAATGGTAGAAGTCCCGCGGCCGCCATCGCCCCCCGGAGAGTAGAAGCACTGTGCATCCCCGAATTCGCTTGCGGACATGGCATACCGACTCGCATGAGACCGACGCCACCTACGAAGGGGACATGCTGAATTGCGTACAGGATCTCGTCTGGCTGCAATCCATTAGCATTGCGTCCGATTACTATGTCTCGTGACCGGCCCCATCGATCTCGGTCAACGGGAATACCGATCACTTCAGGGCGCCTTACAGTGACTCAGCCATTCAGTGGTTGTTCGCCGTCGCCTTGCGGAGTTTCGCGACGTCCGCAGCCTGCACGGCCGGCGCGCCGTTGTTCCAGCCGGCGCGCATGAACGTCAGCACGTCGGCGATCTGCCGGTCGTTCAACTGGTTCGAGAACGCCGGCATCGGATACGCGGACGGCACGCCACCGATCACGAGCGTGTCGCTGCCGTTCAGCGTCACGTTGATCAGCGACGATGCATCGGCCTCGAGCACATTCGGATTGCCGGCGAGCGGCGCGAGCAACGGTGCATAGCCGCGCCCGTCCGCACCGTGGCAATGCAGGCAGTAAGCGTTATACACCTTCGCGCCCGGATCGGCTGCCGGCCGGCCCAGCGCGACCTGCGTCGCCTTCGGATCATAGCGGTACGGCGGCGCGCCCGTGCCGCCTGCCGCCGGCAGCGATTTCAGGTAGCGCGAGATCGATGCCAGATCGTCGTCGGTCAGTTCCTGCGTGCTGTGGTTGATCACGCTCACCATCGAGCCGAACGCGGTCGCGTGCTGGTTCGCGCCGGTCTTCAGGAACTGCGCGACGTCGGCCTCGTTCCAGCGGCCGAGCCCGGTGTTGTGCTCGCCGGTCAGGTTCGACGCGAACCAGTTGTCGATCGACGCGCCCGACAGGAACGCCGCGCCGCTTTCGTCGAGCGCCTTCTCCTGGAAGCCGACACCGCGTGGCGTGTGGCACGACCCGCAGTGCCCGAGCCCCTGCACGAGATACGCGCCGCGGTTCCACATTGCGTCCTTCGCCGGCTTGTCCGCGTATGGCGTCGTGTCGAGGAACACCTTGTTCCACAACGCGAGCGGCCAGCGCATGTTGAGCGGCCACGGGATGTCGGATGGCCGGTTCGCCTGCTTCGCCGGTTCGACGCCGTGCATGAAGTACGCATACAGCGCCTTCACGTCGTCGTCCCTCAGCTTCGCGTACGACGGATACGGCATCGCCGGATACAGATTGTGACCGTCCTTCGCGACGCCCTTGCGCAACGCGCCGGCGAACTCGGCTTCGGTATAGTCGCCGATGCCGGTCTCCGGGTCGGGCGTGATGTTGGTCGTGTAGATCGCGCCCATCGGCGTGACCATCTTCAGGCCGCCCGCGAACGGCGTGCCGCGCGGCGCGGTGTGGCACGCGACGCAGTCGCCGGCTTTCGCGAGATACGCGCCGCGCGCGACGAGTGCGCTGTCGGCGGGCGCCGCTTGCGCGGCCTGCGCGGCCGTGCCGGCCAGCAGTGCGGACAGCGCGAGCAGCGACGCGCGGAGCGCATTCGGGTTCAGGGTGAGATGTCGCATGGTCGTCCCCTCCTCCTCAGGCCGTTTTCAGCTGGTTGCCGACCGGCAGCTTGCGCAGCCGCGTGCCGGTCGCCGCGAAGATCGCGTTCGCCAGCGCCGCCGCGGTCGCGGCCGTGCCCGGCTCGCCGATCCCGCCCGGCGCCTCGGCGCTCTTCACCAGATGGACTTCGATCGGGGGCACCTCGTTGATTCGCATCATCCGGTAGTCGGTGAAGTTGGTCTGCACGACGCGGCCGTCCTCGATCGTGATCTCGCCGTACAGCGCGCCCGTGATCCCGAAGATGATGCCGCCCTGCACCTGCGCCTCGATCGTGTTCGGATTCACGACCATCCCGCAATCGACCGCGCACACGACGCGCCTGACCTGCACTTCGCCGCCGTCCACCGCGACGTCGATGACGATCGAGAAGAAACTGCCGAACGCATGCATCACCGATACGCCGCGCCCTTGCCCCTTCGGCAGCGACGCGCCCCAACCGGCCGCCTTCGTCGCGACGTCGAGCACGTTGCGGGCGCGCGGCGTCTTGTCGAGCAGCGCGCGACGGTATTGCACCGGGTCGGTCTTGGTCTGCACGGCCAGTTCGTCGATGAAGCTTTCGACGACGAACGTGCTGCGCGTCGGCCCGACGCCGCGCCAGAACGCGGTCGGCACGTGGCGCGGCTCCTGGCGCACGTAGTCGACGAGCTGGTTCGGCAGGTCGTACGGCAGCTCGGCCGCGACCTCGACCGCGTCGGGATCGACGCCGTCCTTGACCGCGGGCGGCGCGAAGCGCGCGAGAATCGACGAGCCGACGATCCGGTGCCGCCACGCGAGCGGCTTGCCGTTCGCATCGAGGCCGGCCGAGAGCGTGTCGTAGTAGCACGGCCGGTACATGTCGTGCTGGACGTCTTCCTCGCGCGTCCAGATCACCTTCACCGGGGCATTGACCTGTTTGCCGACCTTCACGGCCTGCCCGATCATGTCGGTCTCGAGCCGCCGGCCGAACCCGCCGCCGAGCAGATGGTTGTGCACGACGATCTTGTCCGGCGACAGGCCGGTCAACTGCTGTGCCGTGTCCCGTGCGCGGGTTGGCACCTGCGTGCCGACCCAGATATCGCAGCCGTCGCCGCGCACGTGCACCGTGCAGTTCACGGGCTCCATCGTCGCGTGCGCGAGCAACGGCTGTTCGTAGACGGCGTCGACGCGCGTCTTGGCGTTCGCGAACGCGTTGCCGACGTCGCCTTCCTTGCGCGCGACCGCGCCCTTGCCGTTCGCCGCCGCCTGCGCGAGATCCGCGAACAGGTCCTTCGTCGACACCTTCGCGCCCGCGCCTTCGTTCCACTTCACGACGAGCGCCGATGCGCCGCGCTTCGCGGCCCACGTGTGGTCGCCGACCACCGCGACCGCGTTGTCGACGCGCACGACCTGGCGCACGCCGGGGATCTTCTTCGCCGCCGTGTCGTCGACGCTCGCGACCGTGCCGCCGAACACCGGGCTGTTCACGATCACCGCGTACAGCATGCCGGGCAGGCGCACGTCGAGCCCGAACTGCGCGGTGCCGTCGACCTTCTCCGGCGAATCGAGGCGCTTCGCGGGCGTGCCGATCAGCTTGAAATCCGCCGGCTGCTTCAGCGCGACGTCCTTCGGCACCGGCAGTTTCGCCGCGGCGTCGGCCAACTGGCCGTACGATGCGCGCCGGCCGGTCGGCGGATGCTGCACTTCGCCGTTTGCCGCGCGGCAACTGGCCGGATCGACATTCCATTGCTTCGCGGCCGCCGAGACCAGCAGCGTGCGCGCGGTGGCGCCCGCGCGGCGCAGCGGTTCCCACGCGTAGCGCACCGACGTCGAGCCGCCGGTGAGCTGGCCGCCGAGCAGCGGATCGAGGAACAGCTTCTCGTTCGGCGGCGCATGATCGAGCGTGACGCTCGACAGCGGCACCTCGAGCTCTTCCGCGATCAGCATCGGCAGCGCCGTATAGACACCCTGCCCCATCTCGACCTTCGGCATCACCAGCGTGATCTTGCCGGCGCGGTCGATCTGCACGAATGCGTTCGGGGCGAACACGCCCGACGGTGCGGGCTCGGCTGCGTCGCCGCCGATCACCGAGCGGCGCGCATCGTCGCCCGCCGCCGGCAGGCTGAAGCCGAGCAGCAAGCCGCCGCCGGCCGCCGCGCCGAGCGACATGCCGAGTTTCAGAAACCCGCGGCGCGACACACCGGCGCCGACCCTGCCTGCTTCGAGGAGTCCTCGCGACATGTCAGGCCTCCTTCGCGGCTTGTTTGACGGCCGCGCGAATGCGGTGGTACGTGCCGCAGCGGCAGATGTTGCCGGCCATGGCCGCGTCGATGTCGGCATCGCTCGGGTTCGGGTTCGATGCGATCAGCGCGGTGGCGGCCATCACCTGCCCCGACTGGCAGTAGCCGCACTGGACGACGTCGAGCTCGCGCCACGCCTGCTGGACCTTGTGGCCGGCCGGCGTCGCGCCGACGGCTTCGATCGTCGTGATCTTGCGGCCCGCGACGGCGGCGACCGGCAGCACGCACGAACGCGCGGCCACGCCGTCGAGATGCACGGTGCACGCGCCGCATTGCGCGATCCCGCAGCCGAACTTGGTGCCGGTCAGGCCGACGACGTCGCGCAGCACCCAGAGCAAGGGCATGTCGTCGGGGGCGTCGACCGAGCGGGTTTCGCCGTTGATGTTGAGGTTTACCATTCAGCCTCCGGGGCCGGTAATTGGGGAAGCGCCGCCGGCGCGCGCCTCTGTTGCTGCCACCGAGCGAGCCATCACTGCATGGCAGCTCCGAATAAGCCTGGCGTCCGCACTATATGTGCGTCAATACCACGAAGCGCGACGCCACCGGCGAATATTTCGCGTATCACATACCCGGCGCGGACAGCCGCTGAAGCAGCAAAGCCGGATCGCATCGATTCAGTCCGACATTGCCTGGCAAGCGCGTCCGCAGCGGTCAAGAAACCTCCGCGAGGGTGCGGACAAGCTCATTGACGCTGCTCGCGCCGCCGACCATAATCACCCGCGATTGGCGCGAATATCATGCCGAAAATCCGCCTCCGCCCATAGTCTCTACAACGACATTTACAGCTAGGCTTTCGGACAAGCGGACGGGGCGCCCCCAACTTGGCCGACTCCGCTCGCTCCGCTTCTGGCCCGGTAACCTTGTCACACCGGGACTACATACCCACGTATAGTGGGACTCCCGCCTCGGACGTCGTACACTTTGCTCTCGAGTCAAGCAATGTTCCTCCCAGCGCGATCGACATCCGTAATTCGCACACTGTCCAGAATTCTCTTTCTACTTCAGCCATGCACGTGCGTTCAAATGATGATGGTAGGCAAGGCGATACCAACCCACTGTCCAGCCCGGTTTCGATTGGTGACACCGATTACCAACGGGAGCGATACCCATTACTCACCGAAGCGGAAATACACCGAATCACGCGATTCGGTGAAATCCGCGAGTGGAACGACGGCGATCAGATCTTCCGTGTGGGCGAGCCGGGCTTCGGTATGTTTGTCATCCTTTCGGGCTCGATTCGCGTCACTCGCCGGGATGCACTGAACCGACAGATTGTTGTCAAAGAACTGGGGGATCATCATTTCGTCGCCGAGGTTGGCCAGATATCAGGAGCGAGATGCCTGGTTGACGGCGATGCAGCTGGCAACGTCCGCGCACTTCAAGTTACACCGGCCAGGCTGCGCGCATTGTTGATCGCAGAAGCAGAGCTCGGCGAGCGCATCATGAGAGCCTTGATCCTGCGGCGAGCTGGACTCCTCGAAGGCGGCAGCGGCATCATCATCGTCACGGAATCAAATTCGCCGACTCTCAATGCACTTCAGAACTTTCTCACACGGAACAGCATTCCCCACACCGTAGTCGATAGTACGGATCTCGAGATTGCGCGCTACGTCAACCAATACCCCACCGATTCCGCAGAATATCCGCTCATTATCTGCCCGGACGGAAAGGTTCTCTGCGCGCCAACCGAAACAGAACTGGCGACAGCGCTCGACCTCATTCCAGTTTTTGAGGATGCCGAAGTGTTCGATGTCGCGATCGTCGGCTCGGGCCCTGCCGGCCTCGCCACTGCGGTGTATGCAGCATCGGAAGGCCTAGCTGCCGTCATTTTGGATAACCACGCACCAGGCGGACAGGCAGGCGCGAGCGCGCGTATCGAAAACTTCTTCGGTTTCCCGGCTGGTATATCAGGGTATGCACTGACCGCACGCGCATATATCCAGGCTCAGAAATTCGGTGCGCGCGTCGCGATCCCGGTGGATGTCGAAGCCCTGGAATGTGACACATCTCCATTTCGCCTCCGGCTCGGCAATAATGGCGCGGTGCGGGCCCATTCGGTTGTCATAGCTACAGGCGCGGCTTACCGCAAGCCTGCGATCGAAGGGATCGAGCGTTTTCAGGGGCGAGGCGTGTATTACTGGGCCTCGCCGGTAGAAGCCAAACTATGCGCTGGGAAAAATGTCGTGCTTGTCGGCGCCGGAAACTCGGCCGGACAGGCGGCCGTCTATCTGGCATCGCACGCGAAACATCTCAGCATGCTTGTTCGGGGACCGAATCTATCCGACAGCATGTCGCGCTATCTCATCGATCGCATCGAATCACTGGACAACATCGACATTCACTTCAATACGCAGATTGCGTCGTTTCGCGGTGAGGATGAGCTGCAGGAGATCGAGATTACCGGCTCCGACGGAAAGCGCACATCGAAGAAAACCGAGCACGTCTTCCTGTTTATCGGGGCGACACCTAACACCTCGTGGCTTGATGGATGTGGAGTCACCGTCGACACATCTGGCTTTGTGCTAACGGGATCCGACGTTTCCGCACAAGCTGGAGAGCATGAAACCAGTGTCCGTGGCGTATTTTGTGCCGGAGACGTGCGGCATGATTCCACCAAGCGCGTGGCGGCCGCTGTCGGCGATGGAGCAGCGGTCGTCTCGCAGCTTCACAAGTTTCTTGCCAGCATGACCGCATAAAACAGCGTCGATAACAGGCGCGGCAACGGTGATGCCACCATCACCCGAGACAGCGTCCAATGCAACCGGTCCCGCGCTGTCTAGACACACGAATTGTCGAGCGTCACCACCGTGCTCGAACAACTTTTCGCGCCCGTATTCCGGATAGGTGACGGCAATGCAAGCAGCCGTCGTGGCCCGTTAACACACGACATTGACTCTTGCAGATGCGTTGACTTCGCAATGGGCTCAGCCGCCGATAAGGCACAACACATCGACCTCCGTCTTTCACGCTTTCCATGGAAGCAGAAGCGCAGTACCGTCCGGCAAGAACACGTCACCCGGTCAGATTTCAAGCGTCGCACGGAGAGCGGTCAGATCCAGTTCAACGTGCACGTCGGATTTCGCCGGTCCGAGAACGAGGTCCTGTGCCCCTTCAGACTCCGCTGCAAACTGCGTGTTGCCGCGCGAAGCGCCCGTGCCACAACACGACTGCAATGCGCGCGATTTTCCAATCTCCATCATTGAGGGAGCAATCACATTCGCATTCCTCCAACGCAGCTGGATCTCGAGCCAGTCGATGAAAGCACGAATCGACCTCGGAATGTAGCGCTGGCCCACATAAAGGGCAAAGATCTGCAGCGATGTCGGACGATTTTCGGCTAAGAGGCTCACCAAACGCCCGTTGGCTATTTCGTTCACTACCATTCGGCCGCACACCTGTGCGATTCCGCTACCTTCAACAGCGTACTGAACTGCCGAACGCGCATCACTCACGGAGATCCGCTCGGGAAATTTCAAGCTCACCTCGCCTCCGTCCACGCAATATCTGAAGTCACGCACGGGGCCGAAACGGCGGGGGAAATAATGAATGATGTCGTGGCGATCCAGATCGCCAAGCTCATGCGGAACGCCGCGTCGGGACAGATAGGCCGGGCTCGCGACCGTCACTGCGTTGAAGTCGCCAATGCGTCGCCCGCGAAGCGACGAATCCGGCAGCGGCCCTACCGCGATCGCACAATCGATTCCGTGCTCGACCAGGCCGCCCGGATCGCCACCGATTTCTAGGCGAAGTTCCACTTCCGGAAACGTCAGGCGAAATTCCGGGATCAGCGGCAACACCGTATGAGCGATCTCCTGATCGATGTCCACCGACAAGCGGCCACGCGCCACATCCCGCGCGCCGGCGAGATGAGCCTTCACTTCTTCGATCTCGCCCAGCACCCGCTCGCAGTGCTCAAAATACTGCGCGCCCTCGGTAGTCAAGCGCACGCATCGCGTGGAGCGCTGCAACAAGGTCACGCCGAGATGATTCTCGAGATTGCGTACCAGGCGACTGGCCGTTCCGGCGCTGATGCCAAGCAGTTTTGCCGCTGCCGTGAAGCTTCCCGCACGCACGATGTACGTGAAAATCGACATCGCCTGCAGTGTGATTTCCATGGTTTTCTCCGAACGAATTCTGAGGAATGGCAGTATCAAGCCCGTCAAAATCCAATCATCTCCTCACCATCCAATCGGTTTAGAATTTACGTCTGCTGATTCAATGACCGATGACCCATCTTGCTCACCCATCGGCATTTCGGGTCATCGGGAGGTCCCGGGCCGAACTCGGTCATCGCCAGCATCCGGCCCAAGTTCTGCCTTACTTGCGTGTCGTGTTCTCGAAGAAAGCGAGCAGATCCGCATTGACCTGATCGGCGTGCGTGATCGCGATCCCGTGCGATCCGCCCGGATACACCTTCAGCGTCACATTCGGCGCAATCGCGGCCGTCCGGCGCGCCGACACGTCGATCGGAACGATCTGGTCGTCGTCTCCGTGCAACACCAGTACCGGCACGTTGATCTTTCGAAGATCCTCGGTGTAATCCACTTCCGAGAACTCCCGGATACAGTCGAACTGGCCCTTGATCGAGCCCATCATGCCCTGCGACCAGAACGAATCTATCGTCCCCTGCGAAACCGTCGCACCCTCACGATTGAAGTTGTGGAACGGCACCGCCAGATCCCTGTAAAACTGCGAGCGGTTCTTCACAACACCTTCGCGAATACCGTCGAACACTTCCATCGGCAAGCCGCCCGGGTTCGCTTCCGTCTTCAGCATGATCGGCGGTACCGCACCGATCAGCACCACTTTCGCTACACGTGCCGTGCCGTGACGGCCGATGTAGTGCGCCACCTCGCCGCCACCCGTGGAATGGCCCACCAGCATCGCACCGCGCACGTCAAGGTGATCGAGCAGCGCAGCCAAATCGTCCGCATAGGTATCCATATCATTGCCGTCCCACGGCTGCGCCGAGCGACCATGCCCTCGACGGTCGTGCGCAATGACCCTGTAGCCGCGACGGCCGAAGAACAGCATTTGCGCATCCCATGCATCCGAAGTCAGCGGCCAGCCGTGCGAGAAAACAACGGGCGTGCCATGGCCCCAGTCCTTGTAGAAAATTTCGGTATCGTCACCCGACTTAAAGTAACTCATTGCGCAACTCCAAACTTGTCTTGAATTGAATACATGTTCGGCGTATCTGCGGACGGCGCGTAACGGCATCGGACCATGACACGCCATCCGACCGTACTTCCGTTAATTGTGCTTGATATCGAAACGATCGGCGTTCATCACCTTCGTCCACGCGGCAACGAAGTCACGCACGAACTTCTGCTGCGAATCGTCGCTGCCGTACACTTCCGACAGCGCGCGCAGTTGCGAATGCGAACCGAACACCAGGTCGACACGCGAGGCCAGCCACTTGAGCTCGCCCGTAGCACGATCCCGACCTTCATAGGCTTCGTTGGCCTCCGAGGTCGGCTTCCACTCCGTGCCCATGTCGAGCAGATTGCGGAAAAAGTCGTTGGTCAGCACTTCGCGACGGTTCGTGAACACGCCGTGCTTCGAATCGCCCACGTTCGTGCCGAGCACGCGCAGGCCACCGATCAGCACCGTCATCTCCGGCGCCGATAGCGCAAGCAGTTGCGCCTTGTCGATCAGCAACTTCTCTGCCGGGATCGTATATGCACCTTTCAGGTAGTTGCGGAAGCCGTCAGCGATCGGCTCGAGAACCGCCATCGAATCGACATCCGTCTGCTCGGCGCTTGCGTCGCCGCGCCCCGGCGTGAACGGCACCGTGATCTCGACCCCGGCTGCTGCTGCGGCCTGCTCGACACCCGCATTCCCCGCGATCACGATCAGGTCGGCCAGCGAAACCTGCTTGCCCCCCGTGGCCGCACGGTTGAATTCCACCTGCAGCGCGCCCAGCACCTCCAGCACCGTGGCCAGTTGCGCCGGCTGGTTCACTTCCCAGTCCTTCTGTGGCGCGAGACGCACACGCGCGCCGTTCGCTCCGCCGCGCTTGTCCGAACCACGGAACGTCGAAGCCGACGCCCACGCAGTGGAAACCAGTTCTGAGACCGACAGACCCGATGCGAGCACCTTGGTTTTCAGCGCGCTCACATCCTGTTGGTCTACCTGGGGATGATCCGGCATCGGAATCGGATCCTGCCACAGCAATTCTTCGCTGGGCACTTCCGGACCCAGATAACGCACGCGCGGTCCCATGTCACGGTGCGTCAGCTTGAACCACGCGCGCGCGAATGCCTCGGCGAACTCGTTCGGATTCTCGAAGAAGCGGCGCGAGATCTTCTCGTAAGTCGGGTCGGCACGCAGCGCAATATCCGAGGTCAGCATCGTCGGTACACGGCGTTTGCCTGGTTCAAACGGATCCGGCACACTGTCCGCACCGGCGCCGCCCTTCGGTTGCCACTGATGCGCGCCAGCCGGACTCTTCGTTAGCTCCCAGTCGTAGCCGAATAGATTCCAGAAGAAATTGTTGCTCCACTGCGTCGGCGTCGACGTCCAGATCACCTCGAGGCCGCTGCCGATCGCATCGCCCGCCTTGCCTGACCCGAACGAACTCTTCCAGCCCAGCCCCATCTGTTCGAGCGGTGCCGCTTCGGGCTCAGGCCCGACGTGCGACGCATCACCCGCACCGTGGGTCTTGCCGAACGTGTGGCCGCCCGCGATCAGGGCGACGGTTTCCTCATCGTTCATCGCCATGCGTGCGAAGGTCTCACGGATGTCGCGCGCCGACGCCAACGGGTCGGGGTTGCCGTTCGGGCCTTCCGGGTTCACATAGATCAGCCCCATCTGCACTGCCGCCAGCGGCGTCTCGAGCTGACGATCGCCGCTGTAGCGCTTGTCGTCCAGCCAGGTCGATTCCATGCCCCAGTAAACGTCCTCGTCCGGCTCCCACGAGTCTTCCCGGCCGCCCGCGAAGCCGAACGTCTTGAAGCCCATCGATTCCAGCGCCACGTTGCCAGTCAGTACGATCAGGTCCGCCCACGAAATCTTGCGTCCATATTTCTGCTTGACCGGCCAGATCAATCGCCGGGCCTTGTCCAGCCCGACGTTGTCCGGCCAACTATTCAGTGGTGCGAATCTCTGTTGACCTCGCCCTGCACCACCGCGGCCGTCCCCCGTCCGGTATGTGCCGGCACTATGCCACGCCATGCGCACGAAAAACGGCCCGTAGTGACCGAAGTCCGCCGGCCACCAGTCCTGCGATGCCGTCATCAGCGCGAGCAGGTCGGCCTTGACCGCCGCCAGATCCAGACTATTGAATGCTTCAGCATAATCAAAGCCCGGATCCATCGGATCCGCCTCGCTCGAATGCTGGTGCAAAATCTTGAGGTTCAACTGGTTCGGCCACCAGTCGCGGTTCGTCGTCCCGTTACGCTTTCCATGGTTAAACGGGCACTTTCCCACATTCGACATCTGGATTCTCCTCGTGTTGCAAATACGCAATCTTCAGTAAATCAACGTATATCCGAGCGTTCACTGATCCCGGAACTCCTCACTGCAAATCCGCAAAGTAAAAAAAGCGGAACACCTTCCGTAACGATCTTCCAGATGGCTTTGTCGCTCGCGACCATCTTGCGCGCAGGCCCGACGTTCTCGGTGACCTGACTTGCATTCTTTCTCACGGTCGTCCCGAACCTGCTGGCATCGATCAGATGCGGAACATCGATCTCGCGAATTTGAACTCCCAATTCGGCGAGAGCAAATCGGCTTCGACAGCATGGCGTCCAGTCGAGCCGGCTGGCCTATCGACACGAGTTTCCTTCCTGGCTTCAATCGCCCGTGACACGTCGACGCACAAATGTTTCCGTACGGGACAACACGCCCCCGCCGGACGAGCCATATCGCTCCCTACTGACTCAAAGGAGTTCGATGTTCTCCAGATCAATTGATACGACTAGTGGTTCGGATATCGAAGTACCGTCAGGCATCCGCGGATAAATACGACGACGCGTAGGAACTCGGATGCCCGAGACGGTCACATAGTCGCTCACGTAGTGCGCGCCAGGCGTGTTTCCGGCAATCTCTACGTCATAATCCATACGGCGAATCAAGTTGTCGGGCCCGACATACATTGCCTGCACCTTGCTGAATACTTCGAGCGTCGCGGGGTACACTACACGGATCTTCCGCCACCGTTCACCTTGCTCCGACCACGGTCCGACGTCTTCACATTCGACACCATCGAAAGCAAGCAGGAACGGAGAATTCAGATACGTCCACATCGCACATCCAGCAAAAAAGGCCAACTGCAACGCATTCCACGGCGTCTCCAGCGTGTGGCCAGCGAACAATTCGCGCGGCTGCGCCTGGGCTTCAATGACGCGCCCCGAGCCGTCGAGGAGCGCAATGCGATCACCAGTGAACTCGCTTCGCGCGGCCACCGTCGCGAACGGTCCATGCGATGCCCACTGGCGATCCGTTGCAACCGAGACACGCGTGCGATCCAGCACGCCGCTCTGCCCTTTCAATCCCCACAGCGCGCCGCCCTGAATCAGATCGGCACGGACCTCCCGAAATGTCCGCCATTGCTCGATCCCGCCATGCGCATCGATAATGCTTTGAGCGACTTTATTCATTTCTTCACCCTAAAGTTTAAATAGTTCATAGACAGAATCGTTCTGAACCCCACATCAATTCAAAAACCGATATCGCGTCCAATCCATGCCATATATAGTTTTATCGCCCAGACAAACAGATAAGTCCCGAAAAATAGGCCACGGAGAAGTACAACATTCGATATAATCAATACGCATCTAAATACGATAAATCAGATATGCTAGATTAAATATTTCTATCTATAAAAAATGAGACAATATACTTCTCCAGCAAATCCAACACACGGACGATGTGATATTTTTTTCACGATTTTCAACGAAGACAGACTGTGAGCCTGCGATCTCAGTCGTGCGATTGATTGATCCTAATCGGCAGTTCATACGCCTGCACGTCGACGCGCCGAGACCGCATTCAGGGACCAGTAGGTGCTTGATACCGATACGTGACTGCCTCGGCAAGCGAACGATGAGGTAGCCACTTGCCCCCCATTCTCGACCATGCGTACGAACTCTCTGCACGCCTTCACTACGTACCTTCATCCCCGTGCTGTCGACCGCCGGATCAATCGGCTCGGTGCTTTGAAAAAGCTTCTGTTGAACCTCGTTCTTTTGCGACCAACAGCAGAGCACCGTGTAGCTTGACCCGGGCAGGGTGATAGAGAAATCCAGATCACGAAGACTCCGCGCGGGACCCTGCAAAACACTCAGCGGCAAGCTGAGCACGGCCTTCAGACCAGACAATGCCCCAATAGGCGCATCGTCGCGCAGGCGTGAGCAATCACGCTTCCGTTCGGCATCGGCCGCACTCGCAATGGCGATTTCGTCGTCTCGCATCGTACCGATATCTCTGTTGATCAGTCCGGCGTTGCAGCCCACTCGGTTCCCGGCGCGATATCGCACCCTTGAATCTCGCGTGTTGCTTGCGTGCCTGCTCATCTTTCTGACAAAAAATCGATAACTTATGAAAGAGCACGAACTGTTGTCACGCGGTTCATGGTGCACCGTCGCACGTAACCTTCTTCATGCTCAACCTGACTGATGCTGCATTGCCGCGGCTCCTATGATCAACGCTGCTTACCAATTCTCAAAGGACATTTATGAGTATGATTTGAGACAAACATCGACCCTGTCCTACGCGTCACATTGAGTCTACAAATAGCCCTATTTTGGTTCGGCACCATCAGAACGTATCCATCTACCGAAGCACGGCCTTTCCATATGTTGGGATGTGACGGCGAGATGTCGGCGCACAACGTTCCGTGGTCAATTCCCGCAATAAAATTCTGGTTCATGCACAAATGATCGTTACCTTATAAAAATAACTTCGGACCTCTGCATTACTTCACTGCACCCCCTATAATTCATCATTTTGATGAGAGACTTGGTGGGCAGAATGCATCGAATTGGTTTTCTCCTGACGGAAGGTTTCCAGGTGATGGCAATCGGGACTCAGGCTGTGTTCGAGATTGCGAACGTCGTAGCAAAAGAGCAGATTTACCATCTAACGAATGTTTCCGTCGCCGGCGGCCCGGTTCGTTCGTCGCTCGGTCTTTCGGTTCTGACTGAACCCGCAAACACGGCCGCTGCAGCCGATACATGGATGATCGGAGGTGTGATTAATCCGGGCACCCGGACCTCATCGGCCGCCGAACTTCAATTCGTCAAAGAGATTGGCAGCAGTGCCCGGCGCGTGGCCGGGCTCTGTACAGGTGCGTTCATCCTCGGCGAGGCGGGCCTGCTCAATGGAAGACGTGCCACAACCCACTGGGCCTATGCAGACGAACTGCAACGGCGCTTGCCGCTTGCCCAAGTCGTGCGCGACTGGATCTTTATTACCGATGGCCCGATTTGGACGTCCGCCGGGCTGACTGCAGCCATGGATCTCGCGCTCGGTATGGTGGAAGAAGATATCGGCCCCGAGTTTGCGAACTCGGTTGCGCGTGCACTCGTGATGAATCAACGACGTTCGGGCCGGCAATCGCAACAATCCGAGTTGCTGGCACTAGCTCCCAAGTCCGACCGGATACAACTCGCGCTTGAATACGCTCGCGCCAATCTGGCAGGGCCCTTGCGCGTCAGCGATCTCGCACGAGCCGCACATATCAGCACTCGGCAATTCGCGCGCATCTTCCTCGCGGAGACTGGCGAGTCTCCTGCCAACGCGATCAAGCGGCTGCGACTCGAAGCGGCAAGGGTCCTGATCGAGCGTGGCCGGCATACGCTCGATACCATTGCACGCGAAACGGGATTTCGCGACCGCAATCACCTCCGCGAAGCGTTCGTTCGCAGTTACGGCCTGACTCCTCAGGCGGTGAGAAGATCCGTTCGCAATTCGATCGAAGATCAGCCCGAGGAACTAAGCGAAGCTGCCTGACCAACTGGCACGCGCGGGACGAGTGATTGATCTCGCGTCCTCGGCCGATCAACCTCCATGAGCGGCGTTGATCCTGTCCTCACCACGGCCAATCGAGTCGCCAATCTGGCGACGTCAAACCGCCCTCGACGAACGACACGCAATAGCCCGGTGCCACGCTTGTGTCGCGCGGAGATATGACGACATTGCCTATCACGATTTCCGTCGCGGACATCGGTCTTCGACCGACAAATGACCGCGAACGCCGAGCGTCAAGGTGGACCCACCCACTGATCGGAAAAGTCGGCGCCACCTGAACCTGCATCGCGATGCCAATCATTAGCATCACCTCATAGTTCAAGGGCGCCGCCTTAGACATCAAACGAAAGAAACTGTCGATATCATCATTCGATTCGATCGTCAGCGATTCGGCTTCGGCATGTGCTCACCAACTGCACTGTCCAGCAGCTCAAACATCAGCCGCACATGCCGCAGGCACCGGAACGTCGATTGCGTGGCCGCGCCCGGCACACTGTCGACAGTCCGATCGACGACGAATGACACTCCTGCGGAGCATCGAGTTCCTGCCTAGTTGCGGATGCCCTACTTCAACGCGGGGAAATCCACGACCGTGTCATTCACTCGATTGAATACGTTCGTGAACGTGATGAGCGCGATGGCCAGAGCAACATCAACGACGGACTCGTCCGAGTATCCTGCTGACCGGAAAGCCTCCAATTCCTCTGACGCAATTGTTCCGCGGCTTTCCTGAAGAACCCGAATGAACCGAATCAGCGCATCGCGACGTGCGTCACCAGTGGGCTCCAGGGCCCTAATCGCGCGCACGGCATCGACCGCAATACCGGATGCCTTGCTGGCCAGGCTATGTGCTGCCACGCAGTAGTCACAACCGGAAATGGCGCTGACCACGAGTTTGATTGTTTCGCAATCCTGTGCGGACAGCGAGCCCTTCGAGAGCACCGCGTCGGCGGAAAGAATCGCCTGCAGCGCAGGCGTGTTCAGAGCACCGATGGCCGCATAAGCGTTCGGAACCATGCCCACCGCCTTGCGGATGGTGGCAAAAACCTCGGCGGTCGCGTCAGTGGCCGCAGCAGCGGCAGGCGTATTGATCCGGGCAGTCATTTGGTCAGCTCCATTTGAGGTTGTCTTCGCGGGCGAGCCATTCGCCATCGAAATTTGATAGAAGTCTTGTTGATTGAATCGGTCAGGCACCAAGGGCACCGTACAAGCATCGTCCAGTTTCAGGCACGGGCGTTTCTGCTAAGGACCGCGTTGAGAGCCAAGGCGATCAGTTCGGCCAGCGCCGCCACGGCTCCGATGCCCCAGACAGCGCCTGAGCTCAACACTGCGGCGCCCAAGGTACTGCCGACAGAAAAACCGAAGTACATGGTGGACGTATTGAGCGCGAGGGCAACCGGCGCTTGCGCCGGCGCGCCGGCCGCGATGAGCCGCGACATCTGGGCCGGGAAGTACGACCAGACAGTAAAGCCCCAGACAGCGACTGCAACAAGCACCGGAACCAGGGCAACCTGCGGCGGCAGACGCGAGGCGATAGCCAGCGCCAGGAACGACAGGCCCAGCAGCATCAGCGATCCGTGCACCACCCGATTGGCCCCGAAGCGGTCATTGAACACACCTCCAGTCATTACCCCTGCTGCCGCAGAAAGCCCCCATAGAGAAACCGTCGCCGTGATTGCATTCGGGCCGAAAGCAAGGACGGCATCCAGGTATTCCGCGATGTACGGATAGGCAGCAAAGGCGCCGATCGACCAGAACAGGCTAACTCCAAGCAAGTGCTGAATCGGAGCCTGGCGGATCACGGACACACGTTCGCGCAGGCTCGCCACGGCAACTCCTTCTCCGGCGTCGCGGGCAATACCCGCGAAGATGCCCGCAATGGCGATGACGCTCATTACGCCGACCAGCAGAAAGGTCGCACGCCAACCGAAAGCGTGACCGATCATCCCGCCTAGCGGCAGTCCGAGCGCGATGGCCAATGTCTGGCCCGCGCTGACGATGGCGAGTGCGCGGCCTCGCATGCTCGGCGGCACGATGACACCTGCGAGCCCATTGGCCGCTGGTACGTACAGGCCCGCAGCGATAGCCATCAATACCCGTGCTGCGATCAGCAAGGCGAACGATGCGGATACCGCCGCCGTCACGTTGCCGATGGCGAACAGCGACATGGCTGTGAGCAAGACCCACTTGCGCGCCATTCGGCCGGTGGCAACCGTGGAGATCGGTGATGACAGCGCCAACACAAGGGTGAAGACGATGACGAGCACCGCAACGGTCGGGACCGGCAAACCGAAGTCCTTGGCCATGACCGGCAGCAGCGGCGCAATCATAAAGCCCTCGGTGCCGATGGCGAACGTTCCGAGGGCAAGGAACCCGGCCGGCATGAGCGCGGCTCGGGAGTTCACGGCGAGCGACACGTTCATGACGCGAGTCTCGTTGATGTGGGTCCGCACCCGTGCGGACCCAATGGTATGGCCGGATGCGTCAGACCGGGATAGGGTTCGCGGCGATCTCGGCATTGAAGCCATCGATCAGCACGTGTTCGCCCAGGCCGGGATTGTCGCGCAGCGCGCGAATCGCCTCGACAAAGACTTCGGGCTCTTCGGTCGCCAGGCCCTTCATCGTTTCTGCGATGAATGCATCGAGCGGCATGGCGCGCGGGTCGCCACTCTTCTTGATGAGGTCGGTGTCGACCCACGGAGGCGCGATTTCCTGCACGGACACGCTCGTGCCCTTGAGCATGAAGCGTTGCGACAATGCATACGAATGCAGCGCCGCCTTCGAGGCTGAATATACCGCGTTGGTCGCAATCGGCACATAGGCCAACACCGAGGTGTTGTGGATGATCGTCGCGCGAGGCTGCGCCTTGAGGTGCTCGATCAACGCCGAGGTCAGACGAATCGGACCCAGCAGATTCGTGTCGAGGATTTGGCGGGAGACGGAATCATCGATCCGGCCGGAAGGATCATCAAACGGCATGATCCCGGCATTGTTGATCAACACGTTCAGCGACGGATAGTCGCGAATTAACTGCGCTGCGACGCGGTCGATGTCGGCCGCATCCGAAATGTCCAGCGCCACACCTTCCATGCCCGGATTGGCTGTCGTGACCTCATCGAGCAGAGCCTTGCGGCGCCCGGCGATGATGACCTTGTTGCCTAGTGCGTGAAACTGCTCGGCCAGCGCGCGACCAATGCCGGAAGTGCCGCCCGTGATGAAAATGGTATTGCCCCTCATCTGCATGATTCTTCATTTCCCTTGCGCCACCATGGCGCTTTCGATGTATGAACTATGCGGGAGTTGGGTTGCACCTCAAATGACATATAAACGGCGATAACAGTCATGCAAGCCTCGTGACGGGAACGAATACCCGGTCGTCGGCTGGTTCCCATGAGAATCCTGCGCTCTCCCCAGGCAGCGGCAGAAGGACCATTACTCCAGAAACAGATCTATCTGCGCCACGAAGTCGTCGATTTCCTGGAACAGGAAAGCATGACCCGCGTCCGGGTAGAGAATCAGCTTGGCATCTGGCGCTTGCTGCGACAGGACATAGGACCGATAGGCCGGCAACATGACGTCATGCGCGCCGTTGGCGACCAGGACCGGCATGCGCAATTCTTTTGCGCGGTGCAAGACGCCCGGCCAAGTCGAGATGGCCTTGATCTGCGCCATGAAAGCCTCAGCCGTGACCGCTGGCCCCACATGCGACTGCTCGGCAATGCGATCCAGCGAAGCTTTGCCCGCAGCGACACTTGTTTCGGATTCGGGGTAGAACAGGAACAGGAAATCGGCAGCGTCGTTGACGCTGTGCGACATGACTTGCGGCACACGGGGGGGAGGCTGAGGGCCGTCCGTGATGCCACCCGGACTGGACCCCGCGACGATCAGGCGACGGATGAGATGTGGAGCGTCCAGCGCAAGCTGTTGAGCGACAACGCCGCCGAGAGACCAACCGAGGACGTCGACCTGCCCTAGCCCCAGTTCATCCACGACCTCGACAGCGACTACCGCCATTTCGGCAATCGTTTCCGGCACTCGACCTTCGGATCGACCGATGCCGACACTGTCGAACCGAATCACCCGCCTGTCGGCCGACAAGACCTTGATGAACGCCGGATCCCAGTCGTCCATGGTGCCACGGAAACGCTGAAGCAAAACTAGAGGTATGCCACCGTCCGGTCCGTCCTGCATGGTGGCGAGTTTGCCATGGCGCGTGTTCAGCCAGCCGATACGCGAGGTGTCGCCCATGTCATTCCCCCATCCCGTTGTGATGCCGGCAGGTTATCTCGAGACAGGAAAGCTTGAATGACGTAAAGGCGTCTAATCAGGTCACGGGACTGTGCCGTCTTCCATTGGCTTCGAGTCGCGCTTCAGGCTTGTGGGCGCTTGCCCATAGTTGCGCAGGAAGGCGCGCCGCATCCGGTCGCGGTCAACAAAGCCGGTGTCGCGTGCAACGATGTCCAGCGGATGGCGCCCATCCTCCAGCATCACACGCGCGGCCTCCAGGCGCAGCCGCTCGACCGCTTTGGCTGGAGACTGCCCCGTCTCTTCGCGAAACACGCGACTGAACTGGCGCGGCGACAGGCTGGCTGCTTCGGCCAGCTCCTCGATCGACAGCGAATTGCGCAGGTTTTCTCGCGCATAGGTCAGGGCGCGCTTAATTCGGTCGGAGCGCGGTTCCAGCTCCAACATCGCCGAGAACTGAGACTGCCCGCCCGGGCGGCGATGATAGACGACCAGTTTGCGGGCGATGGACCGGGACAGAGTTGAGCCGTGATCATCTTCAAGCAAAGCCAACGTCAGGTCGATCGCCGAGGACATGCCCGCCGAGGTCCAGATATTGCCGTCACGGATGAAGATACGGTCGTCATCCACCCGCACCTTCGGAAAACGCAACTGCAGATCGCGCGCATGTGCCCAATGGGTCGTTGCCGTGCGCCCATCCAAAAGACCCGCCTGTGCCAGCACAAAAGCACCTGTGCAAACCCCTGCCACCCGTCTGGCTTCGCTACCGGCGTGGGCAACATAGGCGCACAGTCCAGCCGAGACGCGCTTGGGAACCAGTTCGCCAGCCACCATAAGCGTATCGGGCACGATGTCCACCGGCACGGTTTCAATGCCAGCGTTCATCGAGGAGTGGACCGTGCCGCCATGTTCGGACAGTAAAGTCAGCCGGTAGCCATCGTCGCCAAGTTCAGCATTAGCGAGCTCAAAGGCCGCCAGCGCAGCCAGCCCCATCAGTTGGAACCCGTCTTCAAGAATCAAGCCGACCTGTCGCATCAAGTCTCCGTCGCCAAAAAATGCAGGATCATAATAATTTTGCGGCGATCTTGCAGGGAACACCAGAATTCGTGGTGCTTGACACCCACCCGATCACCTTGGCGTGAAGGAAAATATAGTTATCGCCGTTTGACAAGTAAAAGTATCACTTCGCCAGTCATTGTCAGCCCGGAAATGCGAAATGCTCGTGAATTCATGAAGTCGCGCGCAGCGCACCAATGTTGTCACCGGAAGCGAGCCACGAAGGTCGAGTGGTGTTCAGGTGCAACTGCAATAGGCTCGCAGCCCTGTCCGTCGCCACCGCGTTCAGATGAATGTCGCCGTCGTGCTCTGAAGAATCAGAACTGCCATGCCAGGTTCCTGGCGGGTAAGCGTGTCCTCAGCACCGTCTCGACGATGTGAAAGGAAGTTGCCAGAGTAGTCCCCACCAAAGTAGTGGGGACCAAAGTGGCAACAGATACGCCGAAGAAAACTTCACGCAAAGGAATCCCGAATCACCCGATCGAATTTCGACGGCATCTGGCCAAGCTGGCCTGCGAGCCGGACGTATCGGTGGCGCGTCTGGCGATGGAGCATGGGGTGAATTCGAACCTGGTGTTCAAATGGCGTCGAGCATTGCGTGCCGGCGAATACGATCCGGTGGATTTGCTGCCCGTGACCGTGGAGGCACCGGCGCAAGAGATCGAGCGACCGGCCCCGGCGCCGGTCGCCAGTGCCGCTCCGGCGGGCGCCGTCGAGATCAGCGCAGGCAACACCCGAGTGCGCATCGAAGGCTCACCGCATGAAGCCACGCTGTTGCTGGTGCTTCGTATGTTGCGCGGCACGTCGGGACCGACAGCATGATCGGACTACCCAGCCACACGAAGATCTGGCTGGCCGCCGGCGTGACCGACATGCGCTCCGGCTTCAATAGCTTGGCCGCGAAGGTCCAGACCGTGCTGGAGCGAGACCCGTTCAGCGGCCACGTGTTCGTGTTCCGCGGCAAGCGTGGCGATCTGGTCAAAGTGCTGTGGTGGAGCCACGCTGCGCGTGCAGAGTACGTTCGCCTCGATGCAGAAGCAATTTCCGCCGCAAGGCAGCGGCGAGCCTTCGCCGTTCGCGCTGCAAACGTTTGATACCGCCCTGCAGGAACTTGAAGACGCACAGGCCGCGTTCGATGCGCTGCTGAACGATCTGATCGACGGTAACCGCTAAAGGCTACGCCCTTATCCGCACCGATTGCCGACGATCTAAAAAGCTGTGTCGAACGGCCGTTCGTGGCCGGAACCCGCCAGTAGTAGCTGGACGACAACCGCCCAAATAGTCCTCTAAGTCGCGCCCGACCTGTCTAGTGAATCAACGGTCGGAATATATCGCGATCGGTCACGCAGGTTCGGTAAAGGTGCTATCGGATAGGCTCAAGTCGAAGGTTGGTGCCTCACGATGAGGGATAGAGGCGCTCCTATCATTTCTCTCAAGAATTGAAGTCTCGACAAGGCCCACGGTCGGTTCAACCACATGAGCGATATCTCGCTTCGGGTATTCCTAGTTTCGACGTAGAAACTTGAGAATTTGGCTCGTCCGACTCTCCGCCGGTCGTTGTGGTCACGTCAGGGAACTGGCGCCCGTACTATACCGAGGTTCGTCTCCGAATTGGAGCACCACGATCGCGGTGCGGTCGTACTCGCTACGCCACTGGTGTCCATCATCGCCGTCCCCGCCCGCATCGGGATTCCCCAGGCCGTGGCGTTCCAGTTGTAGTTGCAATTCATCGTCGAGCTTGGCGGACGGCTCCCACATGACCACGGCCATCAGGCCGGCTGCGATCAAGCCTGCGGGACCGTGACGGCTGCACAGTCCGGGTCGGGTGGGCTGCGAAAGTTCAGCAGGCCACCGAGCGCAGGGCCGCCCCAGCGGCAGAACTCGTCAGCATAGTCGACGTCGGCCGGCTCGTAGCGCGAGGCGCGCTGGATTACGTAGGTCAGGAAGGCCAGCAAAAGCAGGCCATCCTTCGCCTCGGTGGTGAAGTAATCGTTGCAATACGACGGGTCCAGTTGGAGATCGCGCTGGATAGACTCGTTCTGGAGGTCGTACGTGGAATTCCAGATCTCCTCGGGTGTTTGGCCGCGATGCAGCCCGAAAGCATGGGCGATGCCGTGATGCTACTTGTACGACCTGCTGTAGAGCGTCCATGTGGTTCCCCGTCGTGTGGAGTATCGAAGCCGTGCGATTTTTAAGTTGCCGTGCCATCGCGAACCAACGCAGCGTAACCTTGCGGGTGGCGAATGAGTAGAACCGCCGCGTGACGTATTTGTCCATCGAGCAATTTCGCGGTATCCCTGTCCATCTGTGATGGACCACTCACCGCCAAATGGCTATGCCATGTCCCCAGACACCAGAGCGTGTGTCCACCAAACGCTTCGTAGCCGCGAATCGTATCGAGAGTTCCTTCGACCCCGAGCACGAAACGCGCAGGCGAGCGCGTGCTGTCAGGCGACGCAGGGAGGACGTCTGTGATAAATATCTCTCGTGAGCGCGGAGACATTTCCCACGATAATGCCGCCAGTTTCGACCGTAGGATGCTCTGCAACATCGGCGACAATTTTCTTATGGGCCGTATCGAGCACGCGCACGGTCCACGTCTTCCCGTCGAACACCTCCGCGACGTGCGTTGCCCCAACCTCATCGTGAACCCACGTGATGGACATTCCATCGTCATCCACAGAAGCAACGGACGCCATGCCGGTCGCTGGCAAGCCGGCCTCGTCGTAGTGATGCAATTTCTGACCAATACCAGCTGCGACGAGCGAGACTCGAGCGTCAGGCATGGGGATAGTTACCGAGTGGCAGCCGATACCGATTTCGAGAATGTTCGCCGCCGCGGTTACGCCCGCATCGCGCAAAAAGCCAAGCGAGCGCAGTCGCTCGTACGCGTGATACAGCAGGTCGACAGTCGAGGGATTTCTGCCCGCTCCTTCCACAGTCATGAATGCTGCGTCGCCATGATGGACAAGAGCCCCCTCGATGACACGGGCGTCAAATTTCGCTTTCGCGAAAAAGTCGCGCACGGCAGGCGAGCCAGTCGTGTTCACAACCACCGATTGCTCGCCGCGAAAAAAATCTCGATACTTAGCTGCGTTGAAGTCCAGGCCGCGCGCGTCAGATGCGACAAACTTCGGGCGCTTTGAAGCAAAGCTTCCCATAATCTGCGCCAGCCGCTCTGCCTTTCCGTGCAAGTTAGCCACATCGTCAGGCAAGAGTGCATGGCGCGCCACGTTATGCGCGACAGCAAGCTTTTCGTCCATAAGCAGCGCCGCCTTGCCGCCCGCGCGCGCGACGTGCATGGCAACCTGAGCTTGCTCCCGAAAAACGAATCCCTTGCTGAGCGTTTAAACTCAAGCAAGGAGAGTCAAGAAGATGAACAAGGCGAAACGAGCGCGCTACACGCTCGAATTCAAGCTGGAAGCCGTTCGGCTGGTCAAGGCAGGCCAGAGCGTTGCGGCGGTGGCCGCGACGCTGGACGTGCCGGCGCAATCGATTTCCAACTGGTTCAAAGCTGAACAGGAAGGCAAGCTCGGAGGAGTTGGCACGAAGCCGGTAAGCCCGGAGCAGATGGAGTTGTCGAGACTTCGTGCCGAAGTGGCGCGGCTGAAGATGGAGCGCGACATCCTAAAAAAGGCCTGTGCGTACTTCGCGAAGGACTCAACGTGAAGTACGCCTTCATCGAACGCAATCGCCGTCACTGGCCGATTTCGGTGTTATGCGAGGTTCTGGAAGTCAGCCCCAGCGGCTTTCACCAGCGACGGCAACGTGTCGCCCAGGACAAGCCGCAGCGCAGCCGCGTGAGTGACGATGCACTGCTGGCGCACATCAAGGCGATTCACGCGGAAGTGAAAGGCGAGTACGGCTGGCCGCGCATGTGGAAAGAACTGGTTGCGCGCGGCGTACGCGTGGGTAAGGAGCGCGTTCGCAAGCTGATGGTGCAGCATGGCGTGCGTGCTCGGCACAAGCGCAAGTACATCGCGACGACGAACTCGAATCATGGCCTGCCGGTCGCGCCGAATCTGCTCGAGCGCAACTTCACGGCGCTGGCGCCGAATCAGGTCTGGACGAGCGACATCACCTACTTGGCGACGGCTGAAGGCTGGTTGTACCTGGCCGTCGTTATCGACCTGTTTAGCCGGCAGGTGGTGGGCTGGTCGATGCAGCCGCATATGAAGGCCGAGCTGGTCACGGATGCGCTGCGCATGGCGTGGTTCCGACGCCGTCCCGACGCCGGCGTGATTGTGCATAGCGACCGTGGCAGCCAGTATTGCAGCGGGCTCTTCCAGGACACGCTCAAGGCGTACGGCATGCGTTCGTCGATGAGTCGGCGCGGCGATTGTTGGGATAATGCACCGACCGAAAGCCTGTGGGGTTCGCTGAAGGTGGCGCGGCTGCACGGCCGGCACTTTGCGACGCGACGTGCGGCAATGGACGAAGTCATCGACTGGCTCGGCTTCTACAATGCCCGTCGGCTCCATTCGACATTGAACTACGTCAGCCCCATGACGTTCGAGAAGAACTGGGCCGCCGCTCAGCAAGGGCAAGCGGCCTGATTGCCTCGGTTATGGGATTCGTGAAACAGGGGCAAGGTCACCCCGTTTCAGGACACAGCATCCCCGTACACAGATTCATCGACCCGTATTTGTGGCGCTTCGCTTGTTGCTCTTCCAAGCGGCGCTGTTCGCGTTCCTCCGGTGTCAAAATCCTGTATATGCGGCTTATCTCAACTATCCACAGTCGATGCGGAAAGGATCCATCCACCGGGTTGATGTAACCAAGATCGACATCGATAGGAAATTTGCTCCCGGCGACGTCTTTTGAGCGATAGCGAAAGGACTGCAAGTTGGGGGCATCTGGGGTGCGCGTCGTTATTTCATTCCCATACCGACGATTCCCTCGAGAGTCAATCCAATAGTCCTCTAACTGGAGGAGTGATTTGATTTCCGTATCAGGCAGATTGGCAACCCTTGCGTCAACGACAATTCTTACCCCAGCCGGAACGATTTTCACTTTATCGCGATCCTCACTGTAGTCCTCCGGATCATCGCCAGTGGAAAATTCAATCTTCGTACCCCACAGCGCACGATTTTTGTATTTATAAAGAAGCCCTTTTGCCGGAGGGTGCGTCCACGTCGTGTAGTTTGTCCCAAAGATAATATTCTTCGGATCGTATGACGCATCATCGCGCAGGATTGCCATTGCTGTTTTAAGGATGGTGCGCAGCGCAACGCGCTGCTCTTCGTCGGTCGCCTGCATTTCAAATCCCTCCCCCAATGGCGTCAAGTGAAGCATCGTATCCTCCTGTGCATGTACCGGGGTTACGCACGAAAGCACGATCAGGGCGGTCCCAATAGGCTTGCACCACTTCCGCACACGCATAAGCATCTTCTTCATGTAACTGGCTCCGGTATCCCTCTTCGAAACTCACCATCTTGGCCGCCGTTTCCGGTGACGCTCTCAACAGCTTGCACACCTCGGCCTGTGCGATCGGCACAGCGGGTTTCATATAGGCTCCGCCCATCTGATTTTGCATGTGCGAAATCATCCAGTAATAATGGAAAATCAACATGCGATGTAGCCCCGCCATCACACGCGTGTCATCTGGGATAACGGAAAAACACCGCCGCATTTCCGACAACGAACACTATGGCCGTCAAGCGCCACGCCGACTCCGAGATGTTTCAGGTCGTTCGCGCATTCGATGACTTCGCCACCATGATCGGTGGCGTCTCCCAGGCGAACCATTTCGTGGCCTTGTGCATTCTTCATCAGCGATCTCACATCTCACGTGGATCGAGATTGATAATGTGGAAATGCTGTGTCGCCTATAGGATGAATACGATTTTTCCGGTCCTGATCGCACGGCTGGTACGCACCCATCATTTGCCGGAGTGATGACACTCCCCTTTTTCTGCGGATTTGACCGGGGCCGGCGGGGCCGACAACACTAGCCCGCAGTGCCGCACAAGACGGCACGCGCCTGCCTCCCCCTTCAGAGTCCGCCATGTACCCGACCGACACCGTGCAATCCCCGAGCGCCGCCCGGCCGCTCGCCGACCGGCAGCTACGCCGGATCGTCATCGCCTCCGTCGCCGGCAACGCGATGGAATGGTATGACTTTTTCGTGTACGGCACGGCCGCGGCGCTCGTGTTCGGCCACGTGTTCTTTCCGCCCGGCGCATCGCCGCTCGCCGGCAGTCTCGCCGCGTTCGCGGCGTTCGCGCTCGGCTTCGTCGCGCGGCCGCTCGGCGGGATCGTGTTCGGCCACGTCGGCGATCGCTACGGGCGCAAGGCCTCGCTCGTATGGACGCTGCTGATCATGGGTGCGTCGACGTTCGCGATCGGCCTGCTGCCGACCTATGCGCAGGTCGGCTTGTGGGCGCCGGCCGCACTCGTCGTGCTGCGCCTGCTGCAGGGCATCGCGTCCGGAGGAGAATGGGGCGGCGGCGTGCTGATGATCAGCGAGAACGCGCCGCCCGAGCAGCGCGGCTACTACGCGGCGTGGAGCCAGCTCGGCGTGGGCGGCGGCTTCGTGCTGTCGTCGGCCGCGTTTCTCGCCGCGCAGGCGCTGCCGGACGACGCGTTCCGCACGTGGGGCTGGCGGCTGCCGTTCCTCGCGAGCATCGCGATCTTCGCGATCGGCATCTATATCCGCCGCCATCTGCCGGAAAGCCGCGACTTCGAGCAGGCCGGCAAGCGCGGCGCGCACACGCACTTGCCGATCGTCGAGTGCATCCGCCGTCATCCGAAGGAAATCCTGCTCGCGATGGGGCTGCGCGTGGCCGAGAACGGCGGCGCGTACATCTTCCTCGCGTTCTCGCTCGTCTATGGAAAATACGTCGGGATTCCGAACGGCACGATGCTGACCGGCGTGATGATCGCGATGATCGTCGAGATGGGCGCGATGCTCGCATGGGGCCGGCTGTCCGACCGGATCGGCCGCAAGCCCGTGTACCTGATCGGCGCGCTGAGTCTCGTCGCATGCGCGTTTCCGTTCTTCTGGCTGCTCGACACGCGCGTGACGCCGCTCGTGTGGCTCGCGCTGACGGTCGGCACGGCGGTGAGCCACGGCGCGATGATCGGCACGCTGCCGGCACTCGTCGGCGAACTGTTCAGCACCGAAGTGCGCTACTCGGGCGTCGCGCTCGGTCATGAGGTCGCGTCGATCTTCGCGGGCGGGATGTCGCCGCTGATTGCGACCGCGCTGCTCGCGCGCTATCACGCGTCGTGGCCCGTGTCGCTGTTCCTCATTGCGCTCGGCCTCGTCACGGTCGCGACGCTGTGCGTGATGCGCGAGACGCGTGCCGTGCCGGCAGCCGGCACGCGCGGCGACACGGCATGAGCGCGCGGCCCGCGCCGGCCGCCGCACCCGCGTTGCCGGTGGGCGATTGGCGCACCGGTCCACGGCGCCACGTGCGCGCTTGCGCGGCGCCGCAAGCGCACGCAGCCGCAACGTCCAGGCTACGCGTCCCGGCCGCGCCGCGCGCTGTCGAACGCCGGCGCCAGCCCGAGATGGTCGAGCAGCCGCGAGAATTCGCCGAGCCGCTGGCGCATGTACGCGGGCACGTCGACCGCCGCATAGTCGTGGAAGCCGGCGCCCGTGCGCACGCCGTCGCGCCCTGTTTCCATGTTGCGCACGACGCTCGCGGCCGGCGCGAAGCGCGGGCCGATCTCGCCGGCCAGGTACTGCGACGCGTAGTACAGGATGTCGCAGCCGCCCCAGTCGATGAATTCGAGCAGCCCGAGCACCGCGAAGCGCGGACCGAAGCCGGTGCGGATCGCGATATCGATGTCCTCGGCGCTGGCCACGCCTTCCTCGACCATCCGCGCGGCCTCGTTCATCGCGAGCGCCTGAATGCGCGGCACGATGTAGCCGGGCGCCGGCCCGCAGATCACCGGCTTCTTGCCCACGCGTTCGAGCAGCGCTGCGACGGTGTCGACAACGGCCTGATCGGTCGCGTCGCTGCGGCTGACCTCGACGAGCGGCATCAGCAGCGCGGGATTCAGCCAGTGTGCGTTCAGCATTCGTGCCGGGTGCGCAACGTGGCGCTGCAATTCGGTGACGACGAACGTCGACGTGGTCGACGCGATCGTTGCGTGCGCATCGACGTGTTCGCCGAGCCACCGCAGCGCGTCGACCTTTGCATCGAGCACTTCGGGCAGTGCTTCGAACACGATATCGGCATCGCGCACCGCGTCGGCCGCGCCGTCCCGCGCCACCAGTGCGATGCGCGCGACGACGGCGTCGGCCTGTGCGGCATCGATGCGGCCGAGCGCGAGCTGCGCATGCAGCGGCCGGGCGATCTCGTCGCGCGTGCGCGCGTCGAACGCGCGACGGCCAGCCGCATCGCGCGGCTTGAAGTCGATCAGCGTCACGTCGAGGCCGGCAAACGCGAACACGAGCGCGATGCCCTGCCCCATCCGTCCCGCGCCGAGCACGTGGATGCGCGTCACATCGTCGGCCGCCTTCATGCCGCGTACCCCGCATCGACCAGCGCGCGCAGCGCGTCCTTCGACAGCGCCGCGAGCCCGAGCCGCTCCAGCGTGCGGCCTTCCGCATACAGGTCGCGCCCCGCGACCGCGCTCGCGATGCTCAGCAGCCCCTGCGCGACGGGCGTCGGCACGCCGGCCCAGCGCCCGCACGACACGATGAACGACAGCCCGAGCCGGGTATCCTCGAGCATGTAGCGATGCGTGCGCAGATCGATCTTCTCGCGCCAGTCGCCGCTATCGGTCAGCTTGCCGTGCGCGCCGCGCCCGTACATCCACTCGTCGCCATCGGTCGCGTAGTGATCGGCGAGCGGGAAATGCGGCGCGCGATAGCCGAGCGCTTCGCGCACCGCGATGCGTTCGGCATCGAGCGCGTTCGTCACGCGGCGGATCGACGGCTGCGTGCCTTCGTTGTGGATGTCCCACGCGTCGAAGTGTTCGAGCGGCCCGGCGTTCATCAGGATCAGCGGCGGATGGATCACCGGGCCCGCATTCATCAGCGCGCCGGACAACGCATCCTCGACCGGCTCGACCGACGGATAGCCGGCGCGCAACACGTCGAACGCCCAGCCGGCTGCATTCACCGGCCACACGCCGGTCGGCAGGCGCGTCGCGTACGCGCTGATCACGACGTCGTTGTCGCGATACTTGCGCACCAGGTACGGCAGCGTGCCCGTTTCGGCGAACGCGACGCGCGAACGGTTGCCGGCATCGGCCGCCGCGCGGGCGAACACGGCGCTGCCGAACGTGCCGGGCGGCAGGAACACGACCTGGCCGTCCTCCAGCAGCGGCGCGACCTGCGCGGCAAGCGCGTCGTGCGACGTGGCCGGCAACGGCACCACGACGAGTTGCGCGCCGTGCAGCGCGGCGGCCAGATCGTCGGTCAGGTGGATCGCGCCCGGCGCATCGCCGAGCGGCACCGCGCGCTTGCCGCGATAGTCGGTGACGTTCAACACGCCAAGCGCGCGCAGCCGCGCGTGCGGCTCGCGATCGCGCCGCCACCACGTCACGTCGTGACCTTTTTCGAGCAGGTCGATGGCCGCCGCATGGCAGCCGTGGCCGCCGCCCAGAACACATACCTTCATCGTCTTCTCCTGGTGATCGAGTACGCCCGAGACTACGCGGCCGCCTGCGCCGCGTCGCTTCAAAACACGCAACGACGCGCCCGTTCGCGCAACGCATTCGCGACGCTGCGCAAGCCGACGCGCCCCTGCATCCGCTACGAGGTCTATCAATGGACATCGCCCTTTCCCGCCATGCACCGAACCGGCTCGGCACGCTGCACGCCCCCGACGAAGTCGAACGCGCGGTCGCGCATCGGCTCGGACCGCACCGGATGGCCGCGTCCGGCCGCGATCCGTTTCGCGCGGAGCTGTACGAGGTGCCACTGCATCACGGCGCGCTGCTCGAACTCAGCTACGGACGCGAAACGCGCATCGAGTTCGGCGAAGACGCCGATCACTTCCTGTTCCGGCTGACGCTCGCCGGTGCGTGCGAGCTGCAGGCCGGCAGCGTCGTCGCGTACGCCGGCCCCGGCGCGCTGACCGTGTCGTCGCCCGCGCTCGCGAGCCGCCTGCGCACGAGCCCCGATTGCCGCAATCTCGTGCTGCGGCTCGAACGCGGCGCGCTCGAACGCAAGCTGCAGGACATGCTTCGCGCGCCGCTCGCGCGGCCGCTGCAATTCGACGTGGCGGCCGGCGGCGCCGGCACGGGCGCCGCGCTCGTGCTGCCGACCTTCGAGTACCTGTGCCGGATCGGCGCGCAGCCGGGCATCGGCACCGCGTCGCCGATGTTCGGCACCGACCTCACCGCGTGGCTGATGTCACTGCTGCTCACGCACCTGCCGCATTCGTACAGCGACACGCTGCTGCGCGGCACGCCGCCGCTGCCGGCCCATGTGCGGCGTGCGTGCGCTCACGTCGATGCGCACCTCGACGAACCGCTCGCGCTCGCCGCGCTGGCGGCCGTCGCGGGCGTCGCGCCGCGCACGCTGCAGCATGCATTCCGCGCGTTCCTGCACACCACGCCGGCCGCGTACGTGCGCGAGCGCCGGCTCGTCGCCGTGCACGCGGCGCTGCAACGCGGCGACGCGCGCAGCGTGACCGACGTGCTGCTCGCGCACGGCATCCATGGCTTCGGCCATTTCGCGAAGGCGTATGCGCAGCGTTACGGCCACGCGCCTTCCGTCACCGCGAGGCAAGCTCGATGACGCACTCCGCCCCCGGTCGGCCGACGGCCCGCCCCGAACCCGCGCCGCACGACAGCGACGCCGCCGACGGCCTGCGTGTGCAGGATCTCGATCTCAACCTGTTGAAGACGTTTCGCGCGGTGTATGAAGAGCGGCACGTCGGCCGCGCGGCGCTGCGGCTCGGCGTCACGCAGCCGTCCGTCAGCTATGCGCTCGGCCGGCTGCGGCTGATGTTTCGCGACGCGCTGTTCGTGCGCACCGGCACCGGCGTCGAGCCGACCCCGCGCGCGCAACGGCTCGCGATCTCGGTCGACAAGGCGCTCGCGATCCTGCAGCACGTGCTCGACGAAGGCTCGCGCTTCACGCCCGACAGCACGCAGCGCGTGTTTCGTCTGCACATGAGCGATTTCGCGGCGAGCGCGTTCCTGCCGACACTGCTCGCCGCATTCGACCGGCGTGCGCCGGGCGCGGTAATCGAGACGCTGCACGTCGACGAGTGCCAGCTCAACGTCGCGCTCGAATCCGGGCGCATCGACTTCGCGCTCGGGCATTTCGCCGATGCGTCGAGCCACTTCCAGCGCACCGCGCTGCTGCACGAGCGCTGCGTGCTGCTGATGCCGCGCCGCACCGCCCAACGCGTCGGTCTGCCTGACGATTTCGTGCTCGACAGCACGGCGCCCGACGCGCTGCGCTTCGTCGCGGTCACGTCGCATCCGCAGTCGATGCAACTGCTCGAACGGCACGAACTGATGCCGCGCGTGCGCGCCGCGCTGCCCGATTTCATGGTGGTGCCCGCGTTGCTGCAGGACGGCGATTACGCGCTGATCCTGCCGGAGACGATCGCGATCACGTTCGCGGCGCGCCAGCCGTGCGTGCTGTACGAGATCGCCGGCGCCGGCGAATGGGCCGTCAACGCGTACTGGCATCGGCGCTTCGATGCGGACCCCGGCCATCGCTGGCTGCGTGCGCTGCTGCTCGAGCTGTTCAATATCGGCGAGCAGGCGCCGTTCGATGCATGGCTCGCGCCGCAGCCGCCTGCTTGCGCGTAGCGGCTCGAGCGAGCATGGGCACGGGCCCGCCGGCACGCTCAGAACGACGTGAGGATGCCCGCGACGAGCGAACTCGCGGTCGCGCCCGGCTTCGCGACCGCGACGCCGCCGCCCGCCGCGCCGTTGACGACGAAGCGCGCATGCGCGCCGTTGCGCACCATCGCGGCGCCCGTGTACAGCACCGTGCGCTTCGACAGCGGATAGTCGAAGCGGATGCCGTACGAATCGGCGTTGCCGTCGCTGTCGGCGACCTTCCGGTAATGGCCGACACTCAGCAGCAGCGACGCGCGCCCGATCGGCACCGTCGCGCTGAGCTCCATGATGTCGCTGTGCGGATACGCGCTCTGGCTGTCGATCGCGGTCGCGACGTCGGGACCGCCGCGATGGCGCAGGTACAGCGCGGCCACCTTCACGACGCTGAAGTCGTACGAAATCGCGCCGAGCGTGTAGTTGCCGTTCGCGGCCGTGCTCGCGGCACCGAGCGTCGATGCGGCGACCGGGCTGAACTTCTGCTGCATGGTGTCGACGTCGACCGACAATCCGCCGCGCACGTAGTTGATGCCGGCGCCATACGTATCGCCGAGCGTCGCCGGCTGCCCGGCCGCGCCGTTGGCGCCGCGCGCGGCCATCGCGCGCAACAGGAAGCCCGCGTAGCGCGGCGACGTGTAGCGCATCGAGTTGCGCACGCGCAGGAACGCGGGCCCGACGAAGTTGTTGGTCGCGTTGCCCCATGCGAGCCCTGCGCCGAGGCCGGGCAGGCTGTACGTGACGAGCGTCGTATGCAGGATCGTGTAGAGCTCGCCGAACTGCACGCCGCCGAACGGCCCCGTGATGCCGACCCACGCTTCGCGGCCGAACAGCGCGCTGCTGTTCGACAATGCGCCGCTCGCCGCGTTGAAGCCGTCCTCGAGCTTGAAGATCGTCGCGTAGCCGCCGCCGAGATCCTCGACGCCCTTCAGCCCCCACTGCGACGCCCACAGGTTGCCGCTGCCCATGCGCGTCACGTGGTTCGGCCCGGCGTTCGCGTATTCGATCGCGGTGTCGATGCGGCCGTAGAGCGTCACGCTCGATTGCGCGACGGCAGGCAGCGCGTTGCACGCGAGCAGCGCGGCGAGCGGTACGGCAAGCCGGAAGGCTCGCCCGTTCGAATGGTTCATCTGCGTCGTCCCGTAGAAGTTGCGGCGCCTGTCGGCATCGCGCCGCTTGATGTGAAGCGCGTTCGCTTTCGGATGCGAACGCTGCCGATCAAAACCGGCCCGAGTCTAGGAACGACAATTTCGGACGTCGACGCAATGCGCTCTATAACGCTTATAGACGCGCCGCATGACGCGCACGGGCCCCGCCGCGCGCGCGCTGCGCGGCGGCCCGCGCGCACGGCCTCGGTGTTTTCTTTATCCGGGTCGGTAAATATCCGTGTGGCGCGGCTGTCACTCCGGCTATGGCGGCCGAATTTGGCCGACTACGCTGCGTCACCGATCGTGTCATCCGCACGCTTTCGCGCCGCGACGGCGCCCGGCCCGCGAGGCCGATGCCGCGCTTTTCCACCGCCCGCTCCTGGAGAACCCGCATGTCCGCATCCACGGCCCGCGCTGCCGACGGCAAGCGCTATACGTACGAATGGTATGTCGTCGTCATCTGCATGCTCGCGTACGTCTTTTCGTTCGTCGACCGCCAGGTCCTCGTGCTGATGATCGAACCGATCAAGCGCGACCTGCACCTGTCCGATACGCAGTTCAGCCTGCTCAACGGCTTCGCGTTTTCGCTGTTCTATGCGGTGATGGGGCTGCCCGTCGCGTATCTCGCCGACCGCTATGCGCGCCCGCGCATCATCTCGCTCGGCATCGCGCTGTGGAGCATCGCGACCGCCGCGTGCGGGCTCAGCCAGCACTTCGTGCAGATGTTCGTTGCGCGGATGGGCGTCGGCGTCGGCGAGGCCGCGCTGTCCCCCGGCGCGTATTCGATGCTCGCCGACTACTTCCCGAAGGAGAAGCTCGGCCGCGCGATCGCCGTGTATTCGCTCGGCTCGTTCATCGGCGGCGGCATCGCGTTCCTGATCGGCGGCTACGTGATCGCGCTGCTCAAGCATGCGAGCGCATTCACGCTGCCGGTGGTCGGGCAGGTGCATGCGTGGCAGGTCACGTTCCTGATCGTCGGGCTGCCGGGCATCCTCGTCGCGCTGCTGTTCGCCGCGACCGTGCGCGACCCGCAGCGCAAGGGGCTCGCGCAGGATCGCTCGGGCGCCGTGCGGCGCGTGTCGATGCGCGATTCGCTGCGCTTCGTCGGCATGCACAGCGCGACCTTCTCGTGCCACTATCTCGGCTTCTCGTTCTACGCGATGACGCTGTATTGCCTGCTGAGCTGGACGCCCGCGTTCTATATCCGCCGCTTCGGAATGACGGCCGTCGAAGCCGGCTACACGCTCGGCATCGTGCTGCTGGTCGCGAACACGGCCGGCGTGTTCTGCGGCGGCTGGCTCAACGACTGGCTGCTGCGGCGCGGCCGCGGCGATGCGCCGATGCGCGCCGGCGCGATCGGCGCCGCCTGCATGGTGATTCCCGCGACGCTGTTCACGCAGCTCGACAGCCTGCCGGCGTCGCTCGCGATGCTGGTCGTCGCGATGTTCTTCGCGTCGTTCCCGATGCCGACGTCGACCGCCGCGATGCAGACGCTCGCGCCGAACCAGATGCGTGCGCAGATCTCCGCGCTGTTCCTGCTCGTGTCGAACCTGATCGCGCTCGGGATCGGCACGACCGTCGTCGCGCTGTTTACCGATCGCGTGTTCGGCGCGCCGGCCGCGGTCGGGCACTCGATGTCGATCGTCAACGTCGCGGCGGCGACGCTCGCCGCGCTGCTGCTCGCCGTCGGCTGCCGCCACTATCGCCGCAGCCTCGAGCGCGAACGCAGCCACGCGTCGGCATCGGCTTCGGCTGATGCTGCCGTCGACGGCGGTAACGCGATTGCCGCCCGCTGAGGTCGCGCGGTTCACCGATCGCGTGGTCGGCGCACCGGCCGCGCGATTGCCGCACCGCTGACCGGCGACGATCCATACGCCCACCATCATCCATCCCGCTTATTCCGGCATCGATTTTTAATCGATTTGATTTATGCGATGCCCGTCCCTATTCTCGATCGCATGACGGCGCGGGGCTCCGCCGCGCCGCGTTTCTCTACCCCACGGAATTTCCCATGCAAGCGAACCGCCACCAGGTCCGGATCGACACACTGATCGACGCGGCGCAGGACATCCGCTGTTTCCGGGTCTCGCGCGTCGACGGCCAGCCGTTCGACGCGTACGAACCGGGCGCCCATATCGACGTCACCGCGCCATCCGGCATCACGCGGCAATATTCGCTGTGCGGCAACCCCGACGAGCGCGGCAGCTATCTGTTCGCGGTGAAGAAGGAAGCGCAGTCGCGCGGCGGCTCGCGTTCGCTGCACGACGACGTGAGCGTCGGCGCCGAATTGTGGATCGGCACGCCGCGCAACCTGTTTCGTCTGACCGATGACGCGAGCGAGCACGTGCTGATCGCGGCCGGCATCGGCATCACGCCGCTGCTGTCGATGGCGTATGCGCTGCACCAGCGCGGCGCGCGTTATCGACTGCACTATTTCGCGCGCAGCCGCGACCATGCGGCGTTCGTCGACGAACTGTCGGCCGAACCGTTCGCGTCGCACGTGACGTTCCATTACGGTGTCGAGCCCGATGCGCTCGCGGCCGAACTCGGCCGCTGCATCGAGTCGATTGATCTGGAAGCGCATGTCTATACGTGCGGCCCCGGGCCGTTCATGGATGCCGTTGTCGCAGCCGCGGCCAAGCGAATCCCGGAAGACGCGATTCATCTCGAACGCTTCGCGGCGGAACCCTCCGCGACGGTCACTGCGGATGCCGCTCCAGCGGAAGGCTTCGAAGTGCGCCTGCAACGCAGCGGCCAATCGGTGCGCGTCGCGCCCGATACGTCGATCGTCGACGCACTCGCGAAGATCGGCATCGAGGTCGATACCTCATGCGGCGAAGGCGTGTGCGGCACCTGCATGGTGCCCGTCATCGACGGCGAACCCGATCATCGCGATCACTGCCTCAGCAAGGCCGAGCGCGCGAGCAACACGGTGATCTGCTGCTGCGTGTCGCGCGCGCGCTCGGCGGTGCTCGTACTCGATCTCTGATGCGCCGAACGCGCCACCGTATTGCCGCGCCGATCTACTGATCGACTCATGTAAAGATGCGCGGCCGACGGACACTCCGCCACCGCGGTTGCGTCGGGCACGAGCCGCCCGACCGTCATTCGTCGAAACGCTCGACGATCTCGGCGAGCAGCGCGCGCATCCACGCATTGCCCTCGTCCTCGTGAAAGTGCTCGTGCCAATGCATCGTCACCGGCGCGGGCGGCAGCGTGACCGGCAGCGCATACAGGCGGAACGCGTTGTCGCGGTTCAGGATCTGCGCGAGCCGCTTCGGCAGCGTCGCATACAGATCGGTGACCGACAGCACGCTCGGCAGCGCGACGAAGTGCGGCACCTCCAGCGCGATGTTGCGACCCACGCCCTGCGCGCGCAACGCGTCGTCGAGCGCGTGGTGGCTGTGCTCGACCGATTTCACGTTGACGTGCGCGGCGCGCACGAACTGCTCGAGACTCAGCGCGGCGGCCGTCGGCAGCCCGCGCCGGCGCCCCGTCATGCACACGTAGGTTTCCTCGAACAGCACCTGGTGGCGCGTGCGCGGCATCAGCTCAGGCAGGTTGCCGATCGCGAAATCGAGCCGGCTCGCGCGCAGCGCCTCCTCGATCTCCTCCACCGGCAGCGGCTGCACGCTCAACGTCACGCTCGGCGCGCGCTCGCGCAGCGCCTGGCAGATCGCCGGCAGGTATGCCATCTCGCCCGCATCCGACAGCGACACCCGGAACGTGCGCGTGCTGGTGGCCGGATCGAAGCGCTCCGCATAGCGCAGCGCGACGCGCACCATGTCGAGCGCCTTGCCGACGATGCCCGCGAGCTCCAGCGCGACCGGCGTCGGCTGCATGCCCGAGCGCGTGCGCACGAACAGCGGATCGTCGAACAGCGTGCGCAGCCGGCCGAGCGAATAGCTGACGGCCGGCTGCGACAGCGCGAGCCGCTCGCCGGCCTTCGTCAGGCTGCGTTCCTCGACGATCGCCTGGAATACGCGCAACAGGTTCAGATCGAGATGATCGACCGACGTCATCGTGACCTCCATCATTTGCCACATTTATTTGATTATCAATTTTAGATCAATTTGACCGATATGCGGCAGAAGACGAGACTGGTCTCCGGACGCTGCGCCCAGCGCGGCCCGATTTTCGCGACTCTTTCCCCACGACGACGATGAGCGACATTCCCTACCAGACGATCGACACCCGCGCTTTGCATGGTCTCGCGCAGCCCGACCGCATCGCGCCCGCGATGTATCACGATCCCGCGCTGTTCGAAGCCGAGCTCGAGCGCATCTTCTACCGCACCTGGATCTGGGTCGCGCACGACAGCGAACTGCCGAACCCGGGCGACTTCATCACGACGACGATCGGCCGCCAGCCGGTAATCGTCGTGCGCGACAAGACCGGCGAGGTGAACGTGCTGCAGAACCGCTGCCGCCATCGCGGCGCGACCGTGTGCGAATCGCACAAGGGCAACGCGAAGGGCTTCACGTGCCCGTATCACAGCTGGTCGTACGCGCTCGACGGCACGCTGCGCGCGCTGCCGTACGGCGACGGCTACGAAGGCGTGTGCGAGAAAGGCGACCTGCCGCTCGTGAAGCTGCGCGTCGGCGTGTACCAGGGGCTGATCTTCGCGAGCTTCAACGATGACATCGAACCGCTCGAGGATTTCCTCGGCGGCGCGAAGCCGTGGATCGACCTGTTCGTGAAACAGGGCGCCGGCTACCCGATCAAGGCGAACGGCGAGCACAAGTTCAAGTTCAAGGGCAACTGGAAGATCCAGCTCGAGAACACGACCGACCTCTATCACTTCCCGGTCGTGCACAAGTCGTGGATGAAGTCGATCGACGACGAGACGGCCGCCGCGATCACGAGCTTCATGACGAGCGAGCACGCGTTCTGCCGCGCGCTCGGCAACGGCCACAGCCTCGCGGTGCTGATGCCCGAGCTGATCGATCTCGACGATGACGACGGCGCACCGCTGGCCGAACGCTTCGCGCCGCTCGCGGCGAAACTCGCCGAACGTCACTCGCCCGACGAAGTGCGCCGCATCGTGCGCTCGCTGATGGGCGTCGGCTTCAACCTGAACCTGTTCCCGAACCTCGCGCTGTCGATGGCCTTCTTCCGCGTGCTGCGGCCGATCTCCGCGAACGAAACCGAGATCCGCCACGTCGCGCTCGCGATGGACGGCGGCCCCGACGAAGCGAACCGCGAGCGGCTGCGCATCCACGAGCACTTCCAGGGCCCGTTCGGCTTCGGTAGCCCCGACGATGCGGAAGCGTGGGAGCGCGTGCAGCGCGGCGCGCAGGCGGGGCCCGACGTGCCGATCCTGGTCAACCGCGGGCTGAACCGCGAGACGACCGCCGCGAACGGCGAAAAGACCGCGCATGCGACCGACGAGACCGGCATGCGCGAAGCCTACCGGCAATGGCGCAACATGATGGAGCAGCAATGATGGACGACCGCAACGCCCTCTTTTCCGAGCAGACCTTCGCCCGCGCGGTCGAATTCGTGTGGCGCGAAGCCGAGATGCTCGACCGCCGCGACTATCGCGCGTGGCTCGACCTGTGGGATCCGACCGGCCACTACGTGGTGCCGATCGATCCCGACGCGACCGATTTCGCGGCGACGCTGAACTACGTGTTCGACGACCAGGACATGCGCGAGAAGCGCGTGCAGCGGATGGTGTCCGGCTATTCGGCGTCGGCCACCGACGCGGCGCGCACGGTGCGCACCGTATCGCGCTTCACGCTGGAAAGCGGCAGCGCCGATACCGTCGAGCTGAAATCGGCGCAGGTGGTGGTCGCATACAAGCGCGGCGTCGCGACGCTGTTCGCGGCCGACGTCACGCACAAGCTGCACGTCGATGCCGAAGGCGAGATGCGGATTGCGGAGAAGGTCGTGCGCCTGATCGACTCGACCGAAGCGCTCAGCGCGATCGGCTTCCTGCTGTAAGCCGCGACCGGTTCACCGTCGCCAGCGCAATGGTGAGCCGGGCACCTTCACCTGTGAACGGCTGCCGGTTCGCCGTCGCCCGCGCAAAGGTGAACCGGTCACCTTCACCTTTCAGCGGCGACCGCTTCGCCGTCGCTCGCGCAACGGTGAGCCAGTCACCTTCACCTTTCCGGACGACCATGCCCACACTCGAAGTTTTCCTGCCGGCCGGCCATGACGACGCGCGCAAGGCCGAGCTGATCGCGCGCCTCAGCCACGCGACCGTCGACGCGATCGGCGCACCGCTCGAATCCGTGCGCGTACTGCTCACCGAACTGCCCGCGACGCATATCGGCCTCGGCGGCCGCAGCGCCGCGGACGGCGCGCCGCCGTCGCTGCCCGTGATCGTCGCGATCCTGATCGCCGGGCGCACCGACGCACAGAAGCGCGCGCTGATCGCCGCGCTGTCCGATGCGGGCGCGAACGTGCTCGACGCGCCGCTGCAGGCGACGCGCGTGATCATCAAGGACATTCCGAACACCGACTTCGGCATTGGCGGCCAGACCGCGCGGGCGCTGGGGCGCTGACCATGCGTCGCGCGTCGCCGCCCCGCCGCCACGCGCCGACGCGGTTGCGCTCACCCGTCGGCGAGCGGCAGCGTCACGCGGCAGTCGAGCCCGCCGCCCGCGGCCGGGCTCGCGGCGATCCGCCCGCCGTGGCGCGTGACGATGCTCTTGCACAGCGACAACCCGATCCCGTTGCCGCCCGCCTTCGACGACGAGAAGCCGTCGAACAGCCGGTCGTGCGCACCGGCGTCGACGCCCGGGCCATTGTCGATCGCACGCAACTCCGCATGGCCGGCCACGTTCGCGGTGCCGAGCGTCAGCGTGCGCGGCGCGCGCTCGCAACTGGCGAACGCCTCGATCGCATTGAACGCGAGATTCAGGATCACCTGCCCGATCAGCACGCGCTCGCAGCGGATCGGCAGCGGCGCGTCGGCCTGCACGATCGCGACCGTCACGCCGGCCTCCTTCGCGCGCAGCTCGATGAAGTACGCGACGTCCGCGAGAATGTCGCGCAGGTCGGCGCGCGCGACGACCGGCTCGCGCTTCACGATGAATTCGCGCACGCTCTTGATGATCAGCGCCGCATGCTCGGCCTGCCGATCCGCGCTGCGCAGCCCCCAGATCGCGTCGTCGACGGCGCCGTTGCCGTTCAGCCGCCGCACCGCGCCTTCGATGAAATTGCGCACGGCCGCGAGCGGCTGGCTCAGTTCGTGCGCGATCACGGTCGCCATCTCGCCCATCGCGTTGTAGCGGCCCGCGTATTCGAGCATCCGCGCCTCGGCGCGCCGCGCGTCCTCGATCGCGACTTCGTCGCTCACGTCGCGAAACTGCACGAGCAGCCCGTCGAGATCGCCTTCGATCTCGACCTGCCGGCACAGGATGCGCAGCCAGCAGGCGGAGCCGTCGCGCCGCACGATCCGGTAGCGCTGCGGCGCGGACGGGCATGCGGACGGCGCGTCGCGCAACTGCGCGACGAGCCGGTCGCGATCGGCCGCCGAGCAGTAGTCGAGCACCTCGCCGAGCGGCTCGTCGGGCGCGAGCCCCAGCACGCGGCGGCCCGACTCGCTGATGAACTGCACGCCGCCGTGCGGCGTCACGACCGCGATCCCTTCGTCGAGATCCTGCATGAACTCGCGCAGCCGCGCCTCGTAGCGGCGCAACTGCTGGCGGACCGCCTCTTCCGCGCTGATGTCGCGGAACTGCACCATCACGACGTCGCGCCCGCGCAGCGGCACGTAGGTCGCGGTGGCCTCGGACAGCATGTCGACCCCCGTGCGCGAGCGATAGCACCATTCGTACACCTGCGGGCCGTCGACGAGTGCACGATCCCACGCGCTCACCGCGATCTCGCGCCGGTACTTCGGCTCGGGGCGCGTCATGTCCGGCGCCTTCAGCGGCAGCAATTCCTCGACGGAAAAGCCGAGCGCGATGCACGCGGCGCGATTCGCCCACACGATCGCCCGGGTGCGCGCGTCGTGCAGCAGCACGCACGTGGTCAGCGCGTCGAGCAGCCGGTGGAAATCGTCTTCGTCGGGAAAACTCATGATCGGATTCGGAGGAAGGCGCGCGGCATCGCGCGGCCGGAAACCCAACATAGCACCGGCGCGCGCCGATCGCATCTGAAGATTTCTTTAGGCCGGCACGGAGCGTCACCAGTCGCGCGGCCCAACGCACCAATTGCTGCGTGTTTTCGGCGTTTCTAGACTAGGGTCTGTTTGCATATGAAACGCACATGCGAATGCCGGAATCGCCCCATCCCCAGGAGACTTTCATGCCGCAAGCCGCCCTCGCCATCGAATCCGCGCCGACCTCGCCGCCCGCGGCCCGTCCCGCGGCCGCGCCGTTGTCGCCGCTCGACGCGGTGATCGAAACCGTCGCCGCGCGCCGCGACGAATTCGACCGGCTGTCGCACGTACCGCGCGACGTGATCGCGCTGTTCAAGCAGGCCGGCATCTATCGCGCGGGCACGCCGCGCCGCTTCGGCGGCGATGCGCTCGCGCCGACCGCGTTCCTCGACATGATCGAACGGATCGCGACCGCCGACGGCTCGGCCGCGTGGGTCGCAAGCTTTGGCTCCGCGAACGTCTATCTCGCCGCGCTGCCGCTCGACACGCAGGCCGAGCTGTACGCGAGCGGCCCCGACCAGGTGTTCGCGGGCGGCCTGTTCCCGGTGCAGCCTGCGCAGGCCGCGCCGGGCGGCTGGCGCGTGAACGGCACGTGGAAATTCGCGAGCGGCTGCAAGGGCGCCGACTGGCTCGGCGTCGGCATCGCCGTGCCGGGCGCGCAGGACGCCGCGCCGAACAAGCCGCGCACCGCCGTGTTCCGCGCCGCGGATGTCGAGATCGTCGAGAACTGGAGCGTGGTCGGCATGCAGGGCACCGGCAGCCACGACCTGCGCGTGAACGACCGCTTCGTGCCGGAGGCGTGGACCTTCGTGCGCGGCGGCGAAGCGACCGTCGACGAGCCGCTGTACCGCTATCCGACCGTCGCGTATGCGGCGCAGGTGCTGGCCGTCGTCAACCTCGGCCTCGCGCGCGCGGCGCTCGACGTCGTGAACCGGATGTCGGGCGGCCGCCAGACGACGACCGGCGCGCCGCGTCTCGCCGATCGCGCGTATTTCCGCATCGAGCTCGCGAAGGCCGAGGCGCAACTGCGCTCGGCGCGCGCGTTTTTCTACGATGCGACCGATTCGGTGTGGCAATCGATTCTCGCGGGCAACCCGGTGACGCCCGACCAGGTCAGCCTGCTGCGGCTCGCGGCCACGCAGATCGCGCGCGAAGGCGCGAGCGTCGTCGAACGCGCGTACCGCCTCGGCGGCACGGCCGCGATCTACCGGTCGCATCCGCTGCAGCGGCTGCTGCGCGATGCGATGGTCGTCACGCAGCACGCGTTCCTCGCCGAAGGCAACTTCGACGGCGCGGGCGCGGTCTTCACCGGCGTCACGCCGTTTCCCGGCTATCTGTAACCTGCATCGCCCGAAACTTTCGATGAACGCGCATGAAGCCGCCGCACCGTCGCCGGCCGGCTCATGCACCCGACCGATTCCTCTGGAGAACCCATTATGTCCGATTCGAATCCGCTGCCGCTGCGCGTGCTGTTCTGCTGCGGCGTGTCGCAGAATTTCTTCGACCTGCCGCGCGAGAAAATCGGCGAGGTGTGGCAGGCGTACGGTGCGATGCTCGCGGCCGTCGAAGCGATGCCCGGCGTGCGCGTGCTCGGCGTGATGGACGACGATCGCCTCGTGGTCGGCCAGGCCGACGGCGCACCGTGGACCTTCTACATCATGGCCGACGTCGCCGATTTCGACACGACGGTCGCCGTGTGCAACCTGTACCGCACGACGCCCGTCGGCGAATACAACCTGTGGCGCTACGGCAAGATCGAGGCACGCGTCGGCCGCGCGCTGACCGTGCCGCCGGCCACGAAGCCCGCGGCGTGAGGCGCGCGATGACCGATCTGTCTCCGGCCGCGATCGACGCGCTCGCACAGCGCGTCGCGGCGCTCGACGCCGAGCGCGCGGTGCGCGCGACGATCACGCGCTACATGGCGCTGTGCGACGTACCCGAAGATGCGGGCGAAGGCCCGTCGCTGGCGGAACTGTTCACGTCCGACGCCGTGTGGGAAGGCATCGGCCCGCGGTACGCGCGGAAGTTCGGCCGTCTCGAAGGCCCGGCCGCGATCGTCGCGATGCTCGGCCGCTATCTTCCGCCCGATCCGCATTTCTCGGCGAACCTGCACTTCCTGACGTCGGAGTCGATCGAGATCGGTGTCGACCATGCAAGCGCACGCGGCCGCTGGATCATGCTCCAGGCGTCGCGCTACGCAGACGATTCGGCCGAGCTGATCGCCGCGCGGCTCACGATCGATTTCGCGCCGTGCGCCGACGGCGCCGCCTGGCTGATCCGCCATTTCCGCACCGAACGCGTGCTCGACGGCCCGTGGCCGCTCGCCGCCGCGCCACGGTCCTGAACCCTTCCACCGTATTCGCACGCCATCGCACCATGACAGGCTTCATCGACACCTTCACGCTCGGCGGCCCCGGCCCGACGATCGCGATCAAGGACACGATCGACATCGCGGGCTATCCGACCCGCGCGGCAAGCCGCGCGCTCGCCGATGCGCCGCCGGCCGTCCGACACGCGGACGTGGTCCGCCTGCTGCTCGACGCCGGCTGGCAGATCGCCGGCAAGGCGAACATGCACGAACTCGCGTTCGGCATGACCGGCATCAACGACTACACCGGCACGCCCGTCAATCCGCAGGATGCCGCGCGCATTCCCGGCGGCTCGTCGAGCGGCTCCGCGTCGCTCGTCGGCCTCGGCGCCGTCGACGCGGCGCTCGGCACCGATACCGGCGGCTCGATCCGCGGGCCGGCCGCGTGCTGCGGCGTGGCCGGGCTGAAGCCGACGTTCGGCCGCGTGTCGCGGCGCGGCGTCGCGCCCGCGGACACCACGCTCGATTGCGTCGGGCCGTTCGCGCGCGAGATCCGCACGCTCGTCGCGGTGATGGCCGCGATCGCGCCGGACTTCGATCGCGCGCAGGCGACCGCTTCCGTTGAAGGCTGCACGGTCGCCCAACTCGCCGTCGAAACCGATCCGGCGATCGCCGCCGCGCTCGATGCGGCCGTTCGCGCGTCGGGCCTGCGTTCGCATACGATCGTGCTCGATGCAATGCCGGCCGCGTTCGCGGCGGGGCTCACCGTGATCAACGCGGAAACGTCGCGTGCGTTCGGTCACCTGGTCGCGACCGGCAAGCTCGGCGCCGACCTCGATGCGCGATTGCGTGCGGCCGCAACGACCGCGCCTGCGGCATTGAAGGAAGCCGAAGCCGTGCGCGCACGCTTCACCGCACAGATCGACGCCGCGCTCGAACACGCGGACGTGCTGGTGCTGCCGACGCTGCCCGCGCTGCCGATCACGCTGCAGCAGGCCCGCGACGGCGTATCGGTGATCGCGATGTCGTCGCTGATCCGCCCGTTCAACCTGAGCGGCCATCCGGCGCTCAGCCTGCCGCTGCCGCTCGCCGGTTCGCCGTTGAAGGCCGGCTTGCAGATCGTCGGACGCAAGGGCGCGGACGAACGGATCTGCGCAATCGCGGCACACTTCGAAGCGGCGCTCGCCGCATGAACCACGATACGGGCGCCGCTGCCACCGTCGCGCGCCCGCGAACCACGGAACCCCACACCATGTCAGATCGAGTCGCTCTCGTCACCGGCGCCGCGCGCGGGCTCGGCGCCGTCATCGCCGAACGCTTCCATGCGGCCGGCTATCGCGTCGCGCTGGCCGACATCGCCGCCAACGCGATTCACACGCATGCACGCGAGCTCGATCCGAGCGGCGAACGCGCGATCGCGCTGCCGCTCGACGTCACGTCGAAACGCGATTTCGAAGCCGCGCGCGATACGCTCGTCGCGCGCTGGGGCACGATCGACGTGCTCGTCAACAATGCGGGCGCATCGAAGGTCGTGCCGGCGATGGAGATCACGGCCGAGCAGTTCGACCAGGTGATCGACGTGAACCTGCGCAGCGTGCTGTTCGGCTGCCAGGTGTTCGGCCAGTATTTCGCGACGCGCGGCGCGGGTCGCATCGTCAACATCGCGTCGCTGGCCGGACAGAACGGCGGCTCGGCGACGGGCGCCCATTACGCGGCTGCGAAAGGCGGTACGCTGACGCTGACCAAGGTGTTCGCGCGCGATCTCGCTGCACAGGGCGTGACCGTCAACGCGATCTCGCCGGGGCCGCTCGATCTGCCGATCGTGTACGAAAGCGTCGCGCCGGAAAAGCTGCGTCAGGTGCTCGCGAGCCTGCCGGGTGGCAAGCTCGGCTCGGCCGGCTTCGTCGCGGATGCCGCGGTGCTGCTCGCGTCGGGCGACGCGCATTTCGCGAACGGCGCATGCTGGGACATCAACGGCGGGTTGTACATGCGCTGAACGGTACGCACGCATCGGGCGCGCGGTGCGTGTGCGCGGTGTGCGTGCGCGTCGGCTGCGTCGCGTGCGTTGCATGCTTCTCGTGGTCCGGATGCGCAAGCCGATCCGCGCACAGCCCCGACCGCTATCGAGACGCCTCCCCATCGTCGCCCCACACGACCATCACGTCGCGCACGAGCGCGGCGATCGACGTCGCGCCGAGCTTCTCCTTGATGCTCGCGCGATGCACGTCGACGGTCTTCACGCTGATCGACAGGTCCGACGCGATCTGCTTGCTGCCCTTGCCGTCCACGACGCCGCGCAGCACTTCCTTCTCGCGCGCGGTCAGCGCGTCGAGCCGCTGGCGCAGCTCGCGGTGGCGCTGGCTCACCGCATGCCGCTGCTGCGCGAGCCGCAGCGCGCGCTGCACGCGTTCGAGCATCTGCTGCGAGTTGTACGGCTTCTCGACGAAATCGATCGCACCGTTCTGCAGTGCGCGCACCGACATCGGAATGTCGCCGTGTCCGCTGACGAAGATCACCGGCAGCGTCGCGCCGCGCGCATTCAGTTCGGCCTGCACGTCGAAGCCGCTTTTCTCCGGCATCCGCACGTCGAGCACGAGGCACGCAGGCAGGTTCACGTCGAAGCGCGCGAGAAAATCGGCCGCGTTCGCGAACCCTTCGGACGCGATGCCGACCGATTCGAGCAGCCACGCGAGGGACGTCCGCATGCCGCCGTCGTCGTCGACGATGTATACGATCGGTGCCGGTGACGTCATCGGGGTGTCTCGCAAAATATCGGTATCGGTATCACGCGCGACGCAGGGGTGAAGCCCGCGTCGTTCGTCGGGGGTATGCAGCACATCATAGCGAGCCGAAAATCCGCTGAATACCCCTTCACGTACCGCGTGAACGCACAACCGCTCATTTTTCGCGCAGCGTGCCGCGCATCTAGGTAGAACCTTTAGATGCGTTGGCGCGAACGCCATCTTCGTCATCGTTCGTGCGAATGGTCGGCCGCATTTTCGCGGCGTACGCTTGGGTCATCGTCGGCCGAGCGATGCTGCATCGACAGCACCCGCGATCGCCGCCTTCATCCAATCTGGAGTGCCCATGTCCGCCACGACCGATATCCCGCAACCGGCGCGCGTCGAACCGACCGACGCGCAAAAGGCCTTCCGCCAGGCGATGGCCCATCTCGGCGCGGCCGTCAACGTGATCACCACCGCGGGGCCGCACGGCCGTTGCGGGATCACCGCGAGCGCCGTGTGCTCGGTCACCGACGCGCCGCCGACGCTGCTCGTGTGCCTGAACCGGTCGAGCGCGATGCATGCGACCTTCGAGCGCAACCGTCAGGTCTGCATCAACGTGTTGCCGGCCGAGCACGAGCTGCTCGCGCGACACTTCGCGGGGCTCACCGACCTGCCGATGGAACAGCGCTTCGCTCTCCCCGTGTGGGATCGCGGCGAACGGGACGTGCCGGTGCTGCGCGATGCGCTCGCGAGCCTGCAGGGCACGATCGCCGAGATGAAGGAAGTCGGCTCGCATTCGGTGATGTTCATCGAGGCGACGTCGATCCGCGTGCGCGACGACGGTGACAGCCTGATCTACTTCAGCCGCGCGTTTCATCGCGTGTCGCGCACCGCATGCGTGCGGTGACGGGTGCTTGGCTACGCGGACGTGCTGCGCAGCGCGCGCTGCCCGGCCGCGAATGCCGCGCCCGCGAACAGCGTGAGCGCCGAATACACGAGCCCGCGCGCGAGCCCCGCGCTGTCCGACACCCAGCCGATCGCGACCGGCCCCGCGATCTGCCCGAATGCGAAGACCGTCGTGAAGGCGCTGATCCCCTTCGCCCAGCCGTCGGGCGGCAGGTTGTGCCGCACGAAGGCCGTCGTCGACGCGACCGCCGACAGGAACGTCGCGCCGAACAGCAAGCCCGATGCGAATGCGGCGGCCGGATGCACGAACAGCGCGGGCATCAGCGTCGCGACGCCGAGCAGCGCGTTGAGCACCGCGAGCGCCTGGCCGCCGCGCATCCGGTCGAGCAGCCCCGACCATAGCCGCGCCGACACGACGGTCGCGACGCCGAGCATCACGTAGAACGCGGCGACGACCGAGCCGCTCATCCCCGCGCCGCGCAGCAACGCGACGATGAACGTCATGTAGCCGATATAGCCGACGCCGAACAGCGCGTAGCCGGCCAGCGCGAGTGCGAAGCGGGCCGGGCTCGCGGCAGCCGCCGGTTTCGCACCGTCGGCCCGCGTGGCCGGTGCCGCATGGGCATGCTCGATGCGGCGCGCGGCCGACACGGCGACTGCCGAGAACAGCACGCACGCCGTCGCGAGTGCGAACCACGCGGGCTGCCAGCCGTGCACGCGTGACACGAGCGTGGCCGGCACGAGCAGCGACGACGCGACGATGCCCCATCCGGTGCCGCCGTAGTAAAGGCCGAGCAGCAGCCCCGCATCGCGCGGCGACGCGGAGGCGAGCCGCGCGGCCAGTACGCCGCCGCTGATGAAGATCAACGCGCTGCCGACACCCGTCGCCAGCCGCTGCGCGAGCAACGCGTGCATGTCCGGCGTGAGCCCGCCCGCGGCCATCAGCACGGCGGTCAGCGCGCAGCCGGCCGCGAGCAGCGTGCCCGCGCGCCAGCGCCGCGACAGCAGCGGGAATGCAAGCGCGCCGATCAGGTAGCCGGCCGCGTTCGCCGTATTCAGCGCGCCGGCCTGCGCGAACGTCCAGCCGAGATCGGCCTTCATCGGCGACAGCAGCAACGCATACGAAAAGCGTGCGAGGCCGAGCGCGATCGCGCTGCCGAGCGACAGGCAGATCGCGAGCCGCCACGCGGCCATGCGGCCGGGATCGGTCGCGCCGGCGTCCGGCCGCGAGCGACCGTCACGCTCCGGTTGCGGCACTGCACGCATCGGGGTGTCTCCTTCGTTGTTCGATTCCGGGGCTTGCGCCGCCGTCGGTCGATCATACTGGAGCCGCCACGAAATCGGCACGCGCGGCAGCGGAACAACCGCGACGGCCGCCGCGCCCGGTTCCCGCTCCCCGACACGACGGCCGAACACCGCGGGAAACCAGCCGGCGCGGGCACGCGCTATCGCCCGAGTCCGGCCGCAAACGCCGCCAGCAACGCGCGCCCTTCGGGCCATCCAGCCAGCCCGGACGCCGCGTTCAGATGGCCGCGCGCGCCGAGCAGAAGCGGCGTCGCACCCTGTTCCGTTGCCCATTCGAGCGCGCGCCCCGACGGATCGTACGGATCGTCCTCGCTCGCGATCGCCAGCACAGGCACGCGCCCGAACCCACTGTTCGGCAGGTTCGCGAACGCGGCGGCGGCAACGGGAAAGCGCGGCCCTGCCGGGTCGGGCACGGCCACGAGAAACGCGCCGCGCACCGCCCGAGCCGACACGGCATGCCAATGCGCGAACAACAGACAACCCAGCGAATGACACACCACGAGCGGAGGCACCCCGGCGTTCGCGACGGCCTCGTCCAGCGCCGCCGTCCAGTCGGCCAGGTCGGGCGCGTCCCATGAAGCCGGCGCGATGCGCGCGGCGCCGGGCAACGCCGCCTCCCAGTGGCTCTGCCAATGATCCGGTCCCGAATTGCCGATACCCGGCACGATCACGATCGCTCGATCCATCACTCCCTCCATCGACGAAAGCCCAGAGTGTGACCACGCATCAGTCGGCATGGAATGGCAAGTCATCGGTTATTGGGACAAAATGCCGATGAATCAACGGTACCGGAGGACCGTCATGCCGGAAGAAGCACTGGATCGCCTGGATCTTGCGATCCTCGAAGCGCTGCAGGACAACGCGCGGACGCCGCTGTCGGAAGTCGGCAGGCGCATCGGGCTGTCGCAGCCCGCCACGTCGGAGCGCGTGAAGCGGCTGGAAGAACGCGGGATCATCGCCGGCTACGGCGCGCGGATCGATCCGGCGGCGCTGGGGTTGGGCATGATGGCGATCATCCGGCTCAAAACGACTCACGAGCACATCAAACCGGCGCTGCGCACGTTTGCCGAGATGCCGCATGTCATCGAAGTCCACCGCATGACCGGCGAGGACTGCTTTCTGCTGAAGGTGCTGGTGCCGACGCCGGGCCAGCACGAAACCCTGATCGACGCGATTGCCCGCTTCGGCGCGGTCACGACTTCGCTGGTGCTGCGCTCGGAACCGACGAAGGCGATCGGAAAGGCGCTGCTCGGATGACGTTCGCATGCGGCTTTCTTTAACGACATAAAGTGCAGCAATCATTTCAATTGAACTCAAATTAAAAATTACCGAATTCAATTCGGCGTTCTGGATTTGAATTCACTAAAAAAAGATGCGCGATCTGTCGCTCGTTTTATCCATTTTTCCAATATGTGAATCGAAAACGCCAGTGTTTAGCGCACCTCAGCTAAAAACAATGCGACGCATTGCATTCGTAAATTCGTCAGACTAATATCGACGCCACTCGCCCGGCATTCACAAAATTCCGAACGAGGAGCGGCCATGTTTTTGCCGCGCTTTCATGTTGAATCACTCATGTTCACCACAGGAGAATTGACATGCAGGAAACCCAGCAGATCGAATTGCTTGACTGGATGCAGGAAGACACGCACCCCGAGGCCGTCGACATGATGGTCGAGGACGCCGTGGTGCCGTTCGGCACCGCGCTCTGGCCGGTCTGAGCGGGCCACCCGTTCTCGCGGAAGGGCCTCGGCCCTTCCGCCGCTTCCGGAGATACGCATGCTGAACCTGCACCGCGCGCTCGGTTTTCACCCGGCGCTGCGCGACAAGCTGGCACGCGGCGAATCGGGAAAACTGCTGGTCGGCTATGACACCCGCAACCGCGACACCGCGTTGCGCGCCTTTTCCGCCCTGCCCGATTCGCTCGACGCGACCACCCTCTGCCTCGAAAGCACCGCGCCCGCCGATATCGCCGCCGCACTCGACGACGCCGACCTGTTCGTGCTGCTGTACGACTCGTCGTGCCTGCCGACGCCGTCGCCGAGCGGGCCGCCATTTCTCGCCGCGATCCGCCCCGCGATCGTCGAACACTGGGGCAAATCGGTTTTATTCAAGGATTACGGCCCGCACCTCGACGAGGCGTTCGCCGAATCGCTCGACGACATCGCCGCGCGCAACGGCCGGCTGATCGAGGCCGCCGCACGCGCGTCGCAGATCCGCTTCATCGACGAAGCCGGCAACACGCTGACGGGCTCGCTCGCGCCGGACCAGAAATGGACGAGCGTGGACGGCATGGGCAACCTCGACGTCGTGCCCGGCGAGATCGCGACGCACGTGACGGACCTGAACGGCACCGTCGTGTTCAGCGGCACGTTTCTCGGCACCGTGCCGTTCGCGATCAAGTACAAGGTGGCCGAGCGGCTCGCGACGCTGCATGTCGAGCACAGCACGATCGTCGATTTCGACACCGACGATGCGGGCTTCCGGCGCGATTTCACGACCTATCTCGACCGGCACGCGAATCATCGGCGGATCGAGGAATTCGGCATCGGCACGAACCTCGGCATTCGCGGCCTGTACGGCCGCAACGCGGGGTTCGAGGAACGCCATCCGGGCCTGCATCTCGGGCTCGGCGGCGGCGAAAACGGCAGCCACCATCTCGACCTGATCTTCGCGCGCGGCACGCTCGCGCTCGACGAACGGATCGTGTTCGACGGCGCGTTCGCCGTCTGACGCGGCGGCGGGTTGCTCAGGCTTCGGCGGCCGCCGCGTCGCCGAGCCACTTGAACATCACGAAGCAGTCGACGAAGCCGAGCCGCGCGTGACGGTATGCGCGCGGCACCCGGCCGACGATCTCGAATCCCAGCTTCTGCCACAGCGCGACCGCGACCGCGTTCGTCGCGACCACCGAATTGAACTGCATCGCGAGGAAACCGCGCTCGCGCGCCATCTGCTGCGAGTGTTCGCACATCAGGCGCGCGACGCCGCGTCCGCGCGCGGCCTCGCTCACCATGTAGCCGCAGTTGCTCACGTGCTTGCCGGGCCCGGCCGCGTTCGCCTTCAGGAAATACGAGCCGAGCACCACGCCGTCCTCTTCGGCGATCCACGTGCAAAGCGGCGCGTCGAGCCACTGTGCGCGCGCCGCTTCCTGGGTCGGCTCGGGATCGAATGCATAGGTTTCCTGAGCAGCGACGATCGCGCGGTAAGTCGGCCAGAAGCGCGCGAAATCGTCGTCGGTCATCGGGCGAATCGTGATCATGCGGGGTCTCTCGTGAGGTGATGTCGGCAGGCCAGACGGGCGAACGAGCGATCGTACCGCGATTCATCGACGGTCGCCGTTATCGCCGCGCTGCGCTGCGATACGCGCGTCCCGTCGCACCATCCGTAGCGGCCATTTGGCCGAATCGTCACGCGCCATCCCGGATGAAAAAATGATCGTCGTCCGGGAAGCCCGCTCCACGCCCTCGAATCCCGAACGATGAAGACGCCGCATGCTCATCGGCCGCCCAGCCATTGCGATGTGAACCGCCCCGCTCCATTTACCTTTTTGTAGCTTATAAGTTACAATGCTCTCCAAGTTCGAACTTCTTCGCTATCAACGCGACGACGGTCGCGAGCCGTTCACCGAATGGCTGAACGCCGTCCGTGACAAGCCCGCGCAGGCGCGAATCCGCGAGCGGCTGCGCCGCGTGCAGACCGGCAACTTCGGCGATTGCGAGCCGGTCGGCGAAGGCGTGATCGAACTGCGCGTCCATGTCGGCGCCGGCTATCGCGTGTACTTCGGCCGGCACGGCGGCGCCGTGGTGCTGCTGCTGTCCGGCGGCGACAATGCGAGTCAATCCGACGACATCAGGCGCGCCAAGGAACACGGGTCGAACTGGAAACGGAGGCAAACATGAACAAGCTCAAAGGCGCGGTATCGCACCACGATGCGGAAGTCGCCGAACTCGGCGCCGACCGCGAGCTCGCGGTCGCCTATCTGCGCGTCGCGATGGAATCGCTCGACGATCCCGACAACCGCGCGGCCGGTCTGCTCGCGCTGCGCACGGTCGCGGAAGCGTACGGCGGGCTCGGCGCCGTCGCGGCCGAAGCCGGCATCAGCCGCGAATCGCTGTATCGCACGCTGTCTCCGAACGGCAACCCGACGCTGAAAACCCTGCTCGCGGTGCTCAAGACCGTCGGCCTGCGCCTGTCCGTCGTTCCCGCGCAGCCGTCGCACGCGTAAGGGCGCACGTCACACCTGCCCCGTCACGGCTGAACCATCCACACCAGCAGCATCTGATCCGGCGAGGCCGTCATCCCCGCCGGCGGATGCGCGATCGTCGGCTCGACCGCCAACGCGTGTGCGATCGTCGCCGCATCGTCGATCGTCGTCGTGTGCACGATCGTCATCAGCCGCGCCGGCCGGCGCAGCGTTTCGCGATACAACGCGCCATACCACAGCGGCCGCATGCCGAGCGCATCCTGCAACACGTACGGATAACGCCACAGCCGCAGCACGAAGCGGCTTTCCGGGTGGGCGGGATCGACGCGGACGAACACGCGTCGCGTGCTCTCGCCGTGCGTATAACGCGGCAGCACGGGCAGCGTATCGGCGGGCGCCTGCGGCAATAGCCAACGCAGCGCGGTGGCCGGCGACCACGGCGTCGCGCGCTGCCAGCCGGCCTGCGCGAGATGGCGGTCGAGCGTGTCCGACGTCGCGCTCCATTGCAGCGGCAGATATTCCTCGCGGTCGCCGCCGATCTCGGTGCGCCGCGCCGGCACGCGCTGCCACCCGCCGCGCAGCCACTGGTCGACGGTCATCGCGACCACGTCGCCGACATGCGGACGCGCCGCGCGATCGAGCTGCCACTGCGCGGGCACCGTCCATACGCCGGCCGTCGCGAGCACGACGACGACCGCGACGAGCGCGCCGCGCGGCTGCACGTGCTCGCGCACGCGCCAGTACGCATAGGCGCCGGCGAGCAATGCGAACCAGGCGAGCCCGAGGCTCCATCCGCCCAGCAAGCCCGACAACCAGGTATCGCCGACGTACAGCCGCGCGAAGCCGCCGAGCACGATCCACAGCACGACCGCCGTCACGACCGGAATGCGCCACCGCGCGGGCCGGTCGCGCGCCAGCACCCAGCCAAGGCCGCTGCTCGCGAGGATCGCGAACGCGGCGTCGCCGTCCGGCAGCGGCACGTGCAGCGCGCCGGGCGGCAGGCTCGCAGGCGTCGCGCCGGGCGCGCCCGCGCCGAACACCGGCACGAGCACGACGGCGACGCCGATCGTCGCGAGCCACCATGCGGCCGTCAGCCAGCAGCGGTGGATCATCAGCCAGACGAGAAACGCGGCCGCGACGATCAGCCCCGTGTCGTGTCCGTGCAGCACGGCGAGCGCGCTCATCGCGGCGTCGGCGGGCGGCGTGCGCAGGTGCTGCAAGAACGCGTACAGCGCGATGTCCGCGTGCATCAGCGGATCGTTCGCGACGACGTCCTGCACGATCCCCGCGAACAGCCACACGCAGCCGACGAACAACAGCGCGAGCACGGGCACCGCGCCCGGCAGCCCGCGCAGGTACGCGATCCCGTCGTGCAGCCGCGCGCCGAACCGCGGCCAGCGGCGCACGCATGCATGCACGGCTTCGGCGAGCGCACGACACAACAACGGCCAGCCGCGCCGCAGCGCGACGCGCACGCCGATCCACACGAGCGCGACCAGCGCGGCCACGACCAGCAGGATCGCGGCGACCCGCACACTGATCGCCGCGGCCAGCGCGGCCGACGCGCCGAACAGGATGCCGGGCGCGACGTGCACGGGCGCCCACACGAGCGCCGAGATCACGTTGACCGGATAGAACAACCGGCGCGGCAGCGTCGCGCAACCGACGACGACCGGTACGACCGCACGCACCGGCGCGAGAAAGCGCGCGAGCACGATGCTCTTCATGCCGTGACGCAGCACGAATTCCTCGCCGCGTGCGTACGCGTTCGCCGAGCCGAAGCGCGCCCACGCAGTGCGGATCATCCCGCGGTAACGTCGGCCGAGTTCGTAGCTGATCCCGTCGCCGATCACCGCGCCGACGGCCGCGACGCCGATCGTCGCCCATGCGTCGAGCGCACCCGCGCCGATCAGCGCGCCGGCCGCGAACATCACGGCGCCCGCCGGCACGACCGTGCCGATCAGCGCGATCGCCTCGGCGCACGCGGCCACGAACACGACCGCCAGCACGAGAAGCGGATGCGCGCCGATCGCGCCGATCCACGCATGGATCGTGTCGCTCATCGCACACTCCCGAACGGTGCGGCCCGATGCGCGAACAGCGGGCCGGGAGGGGCATTGGATACGTTCATCGCGACATGCGCACGCTCGCGCCGGCGTCGGAGGCTAGGGGGTGGGTCAATCGAACTCGTGTTGCCGCGCGTCGGCCTCGAGCGGTGCGTCGTGGTAGCCGACCGTCGCGATCTCGTGCAGGTAGCGCGCAAGAAACGCGCCGATCGAGCCGGCGGCCTCGTATTGGTGCACGTGACGGAACTCGTGAGTCAGCAGCCGGCGCGTGTCCTGCCCGCGCAGCACGTACACCGCATGACCGAGCGTGAGGCCGATCGTCCCGGGCGACAGCAGCCCCGTGTCGCGGGCGATCGCGGCAAGCGTCGGCGTGTCCGGAAACGGCATGCGCTCGACCGTCATCACGCGAATCCGCTCCGGCTGCGCGACACCCACCGTGCGCGCGTCGTCGGCCTGCCCGAGGGTCAGCGGCGCGCCCTGCGCGAGTCCGCGCGCTGCCTCCGCTTCGGCCCAGGCAACGGCGGCAGGCAGGGCGGACGGCAGGATATCGGCCAGCTCGATCATTGCAGGACTCCTCGGTTCGCGCAGATGGCATCGGGCACCAGTTTAGTCCCGAATCGGAGCGGTTCGCGGGGCGAGCCGTCGATGCCGCGCCGGCCCGCGTCCGGTACAACGATCATCCGGGAATACCCTGATTCGCGTGCGCTGCGCACGATACGCTTGCCGGTAAATTATTTCGTCGCAGTGCGCATTCCGCGATCAACCCCCTTGAAAATTTCTCGAACGAGTACCGTTTTCGGGTTCGGGGGCATATATTGGTCAGAAGAACGGCCGCGGCGACAACCGGACAGCCACGACGGCAACGCGCGGCGTCATCCCGAAGAGGACCGCTGGAAGATGATCAGGGTAATTCTGGCTGACGATCACGCAGTCATGCGGGACGGACTGCGTCACATTCTGGAGATGGCCGGCGGTTTCGAGATCGTCGGCGAGGCAAGCGACGGCTCGGGCACGCTCGCGCTGGCCGAACGCATGGCCGCCGACGTGCTGCTGCTCGACCTGTCGATGCCCGCGCCGACCGGCATCGAGCTGATCCGGCTGGTCAAGCGCCAGGCGCCGTCGCTGCGCACGCTGGTGTTGACGATGCACGCGGAAGCGCAGTACGCGGCGCGCGCGTTCAAGGCCGGCGCCACCGGCTACCTGACGAAGGACAGTGCGACCGCCGAACTCGTCGAGGCCGTCGGCAAGGTGGCGGCGGGCGGCGTCTACGTGAGCCCGTCCGCGGCGGAAAGCCTCGCGCACACGCTGCGCGCACCGGCTCAGGCGCTGCCGCACGAGCGACTGTCCGCGCGCGAGTTCGACGTGATGCGCCGCATCGTCGCCGGTCAGACCGTCACGCGGATCGCGTCCGAACTCGCACTGAGCGCGAAGACGGTCAGCACGTACAAGACGCGGATCCTCGAGAAGATGGGGCTGCCGCACGAAGCCGCACTGGTCCGCTACACGGTGCGCCACGATCTCGACCTCGGGGCCGACGACGCATGATGGCCGCCTTCCGCTTCCCGCCCGCACCGCCGTCGCCGCCGTCGCCGTCGTCGGACAACGACGATCCGGACACGTCGCGCCTGTTCATGTCGTCGCTGCCGCCGGGCCGGCGCGAAAGGCGGCTCGCGCTCGCGACGGTACTCGTGTCGGCCGTGATCTTCGCCGCGCTCGCGCCGTTCGCGGCGATGCCGCTCGCGCCCGGCTGGGCGTTCATTCCCGTTTACCAGTCGGCGATCGTCGTCAACGACATGGTGACGGCCGGCCTGCTGCTCGGTCAGTACGCGATCCTGCGCGAGAAGCCGCTGCTCGTGCTGGCGGGCGGCTACCTGTTCACGGCGTTCATGGCCGGCACGCACATGCTGACCTTCCCCGGGCTGTTCGCGCGGACCGGCCTGCTCGGCGCCGGCGAACAGACCACCGCATGGCTATACCTGTTCTGGCATGGCGGCTTTCCGCTCTCGGTCGCCGCGTACGCGCTGCTGCGCGCGACGTCGCGCGGGCATCCGGCCCCGAGCCCGGCCCCGCAGCGCCGCGCGGCGATTCCGGTCGGCCTCTGCATCGCCGCCGCGATCGGCGCGACGGTCGCGCTCGCGCTGCTCGCGACCGCCGGCCACGACCTGCTGCCGCGCATCATGAGCGGCAACCGGATGACCGCGACGATGACGAAAGCGATCACGGTCGTCTGGGGGTTGAATCTCGTCGCGCTGATGCTGATGTGGCGGCAGCGGCGCCGCCATTCGGTGCTCGACCTGTGGGTGATGACGGTGCTCGTCGCGTGGCTGTTCGACATCGCGCTGTCGTCGATGCTGAACCACGGGCGCTTCGATCTCGGCTTCTACGCCGGGCGCGCGTACGGCCTCGTCGCGTCGGGTGTCGTGCTGTTCGCGATGCTGTTCGAGAACGGCCGGCTGCACGCGCAGACGGTGCGCGCGCTGGCCGGCGCACGCTTCCAGCATCTGCTCGTCGTGCAGAAAAGCGCGCAGCTGAACGACGCGAACGAACGGCTCGAACAACGCGTCGCCGCGCGCACCGCGCAGCTGAGCGCGTCGAACCGCGACCTGCGACGCGAAGTCGAGGAGCGCGTGCGCGCGGAGCGGGCGTTGCAGGCGTCGCGCGAGGAGCTGCGCGAGATCGCCGCGATCAGCGCCAGCGCGCGCGAAGCCGAGCAGCGCCGCATCGCGCGCGAACTGCACGATGAACTCGCGCAGTCGCTCGCGGCGCTGAAGAACGATCTCGAATGGCTGATCGACCGCGTGCCGCAGGACGACGCATCGCTCGCACGCAAGATCGCGGCGATGCATGCGCTCGCGCGCGGCGCGGTGGCCGCGACGCGCCGCATCGCGTCGGACCTGCGCCCGCTGATGCTGGACGATCTCGGCTTCGCGGCGGCGATGCAATGGCTCGTGGAGGATTTCCGGCACCGCCATGGGATCGCCTGTTCGCTGCACGTCGAGCCGCCCGAACTGCAACTCGACGAACCGTATGCGACGGCCGTGTTCCGCATCGCGCAGGAAGCGCTCGCGAACGTCGCCCGGCACGCGGCCGCGTCGCACGCGGACGTCGAGCTCGTGTGCGGCAGCGAAGCGATCGCGCTGACGATACGCGACGACGGCGCGGGCTTCGATCCCGCGGTGCCGCGCAAGTCGGCTTCGTTCGGGCTGGTGGGGTTGCGCGAGCGTGCGTATCTGGTCGGCGGCACGCTGCGGATCGCGACGACGCTCGGCGAAGGCACGACGGTCGAGGTCGAGATTCCGCGGGTGCCGGCGCCCGTGGCGCTCGCGCATGGCGGGCACGGGGTTTCGCGGGGCTAGACGGGCGGCGGGAGACGCCGGACAACGATGGCTTGGTCGACTGCCTTCGTCGAGCGCGCCGCTTTCAGCATGCGCTCGAGTACTTGCCGTCGAACCGGCATGCGTCGTCCTGTTTCAGGATCATCGAAAACCGGCCGACGCTGCGATAGCGCCGCACGCCATCACGCCCGCGCCGCGACCATCCCCCGCTCCGAGCGCGTCCACGCGACCAGCGCACCGACGCCGAGCAACGCGAGGCACACGATCGGCACGATCATCGGCCCGAACGCGGTGCCCGTCACCTTGCCCGCGAACGGCATCAGGTTCTGGCTGAAGAAGCCGCCGAGGTTGCCGATCGAGTTGATCGCCGCGACGCTCGCGGCCGCCCGCGCGCCGGTGAAGTAACGCGGCGGCATCGACCAGAAGCACGGATACAGCAGCGGGATGCACGCGCCGCCCAGCACGAGCGCGATGAAGCGCAGCGGCGTCGACGGCAGCACGAGGCTCAGCAGGAAGCCGAGCGCGCCGAGCGCCGCGACGATCGCGATCGTGCGGAGGATGCTCTTCGCGCGACGCAGCTTCGCCGGCAGCCACACCAGCAGCACCACCGCGAGCGCCCACGGCAGCATGCTCAGGAAGCCATTCGTGGTGCTCGACACGCCGAACGATTTCACGAGCGTCGGCAGCCAGTACGTGACGCCGTACAGCGACGTCGACATCAGCATGTAGGTCGCCGCGAACAGCATCACGCGCGGATCGAGCAGCGCCTTCCACGGCTGACCGTGCTCGGCCTGCGCCGGCTTCTCGCGCTCCAGCGCGGCCGCGACGATCTGCTTCTCGCGCGCGTCGAGGAACGGCGCTTCTCGGAACGACGCGGGCAGCACGCGAAACACGACGATCGCGACGACCACGGCCGGAATGCCCGTCGCGACGAACACCCACTGCCAGCCCGCGAGCCCCCACACGCCGTTCAGGCTCAGCAGCACGCCGCCGACCAGCGAGCCGAGCATGTTCGCGAGCGCGCTGCCGAGCGTGAAGATGCCGAGCACCTTCGCGCGGTAGCTCTGCGGAAACCACAGCGTCAGGTAATAGATCACGCCCGGATAGAAGCCGGCCTCGGCGATGCCGAGCAGGAAGCGCAGCGAGCAGAACGCGGGCATCGACGTCGTGAAGCCCATCAGCACCGTGATGAGCCCCCACGTCAGCATGATCCGCGCGAGCCACACGCGCGCGCCGTAACGATGCAGCGCAAGGGTGCTCGGCACCTCGAACAGCAGGTAGCCGATGAAGAACAGCGACGACGCGAGCCCGAACGCGGCTTCCGTCATCCCGAGGCTGTGCACCATCTGCAGTTTCGCGAAACCGACGTTCTGCCGGTCGATGAACGCGATCAGGAACATCACGACGAGGATGGGCAGCAGGCGCCGCGCCATCTTCGACATGATGCGCTGTTCTTCGGCGGACGCGGGGTCCAGGGTGTCGGTAGCGTTCACTTCAGGCTCCTTGGGTGAATCGATTGCATATCGGTTGCTTGTCGGTTGAATCGGCGCCGCGCTTGATGAACGCGCGGGCGTCACGTGGTTCGATAAACGGACTCGGATCGCGGCCCGCGTGGCTCAACCCGCCCGGTAGTCGTCGAGCATCGGCGCGAACATCTCGTGCCACGCGCGCGGCTTCGCCTTGATCGTGCCGGCGAGGTACAGGAATTCGACGTAGTCCATCAGCTGGTTCGGCAACACCGAGAAGCGCGTGTCGGGCGCGGCGAGCATCCGCATCACGTCGTCGTGCGACACGCCGACGCCCGACGACGACGCATAGAGCGCGGCCGCCGCGCGCGGGTCCTGCGCGATCATTCGATTCGCCTCGTCGAGCGCGCCCAGAAACGCGGCGGCGAGCGCCGGCTCCGCATCGACGAGCCGCTTCGGCGCGAACACGACGTCGAGCGTCAGCGGGCCGAGCACGTCGACCGAATTCACCACGCGATGGATGCCCGGCTGCCGCAATTCGAGCGTCGAGAACGGCGGCGACGTGAAGTGCGCGGTCACGCCGTTCTCGCGGCGGACCAGCGCCTGCATCGCCTGCGGATGCGGCAGGTTCACGGTGATCGAATCGAGTTGCGCGAAATGCGTCGGGCCGAGCTGCCGGCTCGCGACCATCTGCAGCACGACCGCCGACAGCGACGTGCGGATGCCCGGCACCGCGATCCGGTCGGACGGCGTGAAGTCGCGCAGCGACACGAGGCCCGCGCGGTTCGCGTTCAGCGACAGCGACGTGGTCGACAGCCCGCTGACGCCGATCACCTCGACGTTCGGAATGCCGCGCGCCCGCGCCCACAGCTCGATGAAACCCGGCGCGCCGGCGGCCGCGAAATCGAGCGTGCCGGCCATCATCGCGTCGTTGACGGAATTGCCGCCGTCGAGCAGCACCCATTCGACCGCGACGTCGCGCACGCCGCGGCGCGCCGCATGCCGCTCGAACAGCCGCTGCTTCTCCATCACGAGCAGCGGCAGGTACAGCACGCCATAGCCTTTCGAGATCCGCACGGTGCGCGGCTTCGCGCGCACCCGCGCCGGCGCCCCGAGCACGCCCAGCACGCCGAGGCCGGCTGCGATCAACGCGCGGCGGCGCGGCGACGTCGTCATGCGCGCGCCGCCGTGCAGCGGACGGCCTGCGGCCACGCGCAGGCCGGCGTGGCGCCGCGGCGCGCGTTCGTCGTGCCCGTGACATGCTGCATGTTGCCGTCTCCATGAATATTTCTGGTATTAATGCCGTCCTTGCATCCTGCTTCCGGCTCGACACAGGTTATCGGCCGAGTCTGAGAAAATGCTGACATCCCGGCCCCGGGAAAACCCCTAACCCACCTACCTTCAAACGGCACCATGCGCATTCTCGTCGTGGAGGACGATGCCGAAATCGGCGCGGCGATCCGCAGCCGTCTGGCCCGGCTCGGCCACGCCGTCGATCTCGAAACCGACGGCGCGACCGCGAACGGGCTGCTGCGCGTCGAGCGCTTCGATCTCGTCGTGCTCGATGCGAACCTGCCCGGCATGGACGGCTTCACGGTACTGCGCAACCTGCGCGCGACGGGCAGCACGACGCCCGTGCTGCTCGTCACCGCGCGCTCGGCGATCGACGACCGCGTGAGCGGCCTCGGCCTCGGCGCCGACGACTACCTCGTGAAGCCGTTCGACTACCGCGAACTCGACGCACGCGTGCAGGCGCTCCTGCGCCGCAACAGCGGCCATGCGAACGACGTGCTGACGCTCGGCGGCCTCGTGATCGACCGCAGCAGCCGTCTCGCGGAACTCGACGGCCAGCCGCTGTCGCTGTCGCGCCAGGAATTCGCGCTGCTCGAAATCCTCGCGAGTCGCCCGCAACGCATCTTCTCGAAGGAAGAACTGCTGAACCAGTTGTTCAGCTTCGGCAACGAGCCGACCGCGAACGCGGTCGAGCAATACGTGACGCGCGTGCGCAAGAAGCTGCAGGGCAGCTCGGTCGAGATCCGCACCGCACGCGGGATGGGGTATCAGATTGCCGCGCATTGACTGGTTCCCGAAGACGCTGTTCGGGCGCACGCTGCTGTTCATCGCGCTCGTCGTCGCGACCGGCGCGCTCGCGCTCGCGGCGATCGCGCGCTACTACGCGGGCGTCGCGGCCGAACGCGCGTACGACCAATTGCTCGCCGGCGCATCGATCCAGGTCGCCGAAAACCTCTACGTGCAAGGCGGCGTGCTCGCGCTGAATCCGCCGGTGGCCGCGCTGTCGACGCTGTCGCGCTACGACCTCGTCTACTACAAGGTGGTCGATTCGCGCGGCGTGGTCGTGGCTGGGTACCACGATCTCGCGAGCCCCGCGACGCTCGCCGCCGCGAAGCAGGGCCCCGCGTTCGCGAACGCCGTCTACCAGGGGCATCGGGTGCGCACCGCGACGATCGCGCGCTTCATGCCCGAGGAAAGCACGCCGGGCTGGGCGCTCGTGACGGTTGCGCAGACAACCAACGCGCGCCAGCAGCTGACGAACGACATGAGCATCAAGGTATGGACGCTGATCCTGCTGATGAGCGTACTCGCGATCGGCGCGAGCGGCCTCGCGATCCGGCGTGGCCTGCGCCCGCTCGCGCAGATCGGCACGATCATCGCCGCGCGCGACCCGGCCGACCTGCGGCCGGTGGCCGTCGATACGCCGAGCGAGATCGACGCGATCATCGGGTCGATCAATGGCCTGATGCACCGCCTTGCCGAGCGGATCAACGCGATGCAGCGCTTCATCGCCGACGCCGCGCACCAGATGCGCACGCCGCTCGCGCGGCTCGACGCGCAGATCGAGCTGCTCGACGGCGAATCGGATCCCGCGCGTCACGCGGCGCGGCTCGATGCGTTGCGTGCGACTTCTTCGGACGTCGGCCGGCTCACCGGCCAGTTGCTCAATCATGCGATGGTGATTCATCGCACCGAGGCCGTGCCACTGCAACCGGTCGAACTCGTCACGCTCGCGAAAGAGGTCCTGGGCCGCACGATTCCGCTCGCCGGCGAACGCGACGTGGCCGTTGCGTTCGCGAGCGACGCGCCGCACGCATGGATCGACGGCGATGCGATCAGTCTTCAGGAAGCGCTGTCGAACGTGCTGCACAACGCGCTGCTGCACGGCCACGCGGACGACATCGTCGTGTCGGTCGCGACCGCCGGCAATGCAGAGGGCACGGTGACGCTGACCGTCACCGACAACGGGCGCGGGATACCGCGCGAGCACTGGGACGCGGCGTTGCAGCCGTTCGTGCGAATCGCGCCGGACGGCAGCGAGCGGCGTACCGGGTCCGGCCTCGGGCTCGCGATCGTGCAGGAAGTGATGAAGGCGCACGGCGGGCGCGTGCGGTTTGCGTTTCCCGATGCGGGCGGGTTCGCGGTGGTGCTGACGTTTCCGCGCGCGGCGGCGACGCACGCCGCGAGCGACGATTAGGCAACCGCGAATCCGGCGCACGCACGTTCGATCGAACGCCACCGGGCGACACGCGTTCAGTCGTCGCTGTCCCGATCCGCGTCGTCGGCGTTGCGCTGCGCGTGTCGCGCAACCAATTGGTCCAGCTCGTCATACTGGCGCTCGCAGAACAGCCTGCACAACGCATCGACATCGACGCGCTTTCTCACGTCGATCGTGTCGACGTGCTGCTCCAGCTTGCCCTTGCCGATGCCGAAGAGCCCCTTCTTCATCCGCATGGACACCGCATTCAACTGGAAGCCGTCCGAATGCGCATCCGTCAACGCGGTCACCCACAGCTCGCGCTGATCGTCGGCATGCTGCAGCACGAGCGCCGGCAGCGGGCCGTCCTGCGTCTCGTTCCATTCGACGTGCTGAGCAGCCCAAGGGAACGCATCGAACGCATGAACGAACGACGCGTAGTCGGTCGCGCCCTGCTGATCGAGCTGGTTGAAATCGTAGCCGACTTTCTGGATGGAATAGGTCAACATGGCGCGGTGCTCTCCGTGGTGTCGATCGCGACAGAACGCCAATCTACTCCACATTTCGCGGCGCCTGGCAGCGCCTGCTTGCGCCGCCTACGCCGCCACCGCCTCCCCACCGAGATACGCATCGCGCACGCGCTCATCGTCGAGCAGCGTTTTCGCGGGCCCTTCGAGCACGACGCGCCCCGTCTGCAGCACATACCCGTAATGCGCGATCTCCAGCGCGAGGCTCGCGTTCTGCTCGACCATGAACACCGTCACGCCTTGCTTGTTGATCGCGTCGATCAGCTCCAGCACCTTGTCGACGTACAGCGGCGACAGCCCCATCGTCGGCTCGTCCATGCAGATCAGTTTCGGCCGCGCCATCAGCGCACGCGCCATCGCGAGCATCTGCTGCTCGCCGCCCGACAGCGTGCCCGCGCGCTGAGCGAGCCGTTCGCGCACCCGCGGAAACAAATCGAGCACACGCGCGTAGTCGTCGGCCACCGCCGCACGATCGCCGCGCGTGTAAGCGCCCATCAGCAGGTTCTCGCGCACGCTCATGTCGCCGAACAGCCGCCGCGCTTCCGGCACGGCCGCGATCCCGCGCCGCACGCGCTGCGGCGTCGCGAGCGCGGTCACGTCGTCGCCGTCGAAACGCACGACGCCGCGACGCGGACGCATCAGCCCGAGGATCAGCTTCATCGTCGTCGACTTGCCGCTCGCGTTGCCGCCGAGCAGGCTGACGATCTGCCCGCGGCCGACTTCGAAATTCACGTCGAAATGCACCTGCACGGGCCCGTAGAACGTGTCGAGGTGTTCGAGTTTCAGCAGCGCGTCGGTCATGGTCGTATCGGGTCCGGAAGATTGCAAGCTCATGCGGCCGCCTGCGCGGCGCGCTCGGCCGGCGCACCGCCCGCATGGCGGCGGCCGAGATAAGCCTCGATCACGCGCGGGTCGTGCCGCACGTCGCGCGGCGCGCCTTCGGCGATCTTCACGCCGTTGTCGAGCACCATCACGCGATCGGACACGCGCATCACGAGTTCGAGCTTGTGCTCGATCAGCAGGATCGTCAGCCCGCGCGCCTTCAGCGACTGGATCAGTTGCAGCATCTCGGCCGTTTCCGTCTCGTTCATCCCGGCCGTCGGCTCGTCGAGCAGCAGCAGGCGCGGATGCAGCGCAAGCGCGCGGCCGATCTCCACACGCCGCCGGTTCGCATACGACAGGCTGTGCGCCGGATGATCGATGCGCGGCGTGAGCCGTTCGCCGAAGCCGGCGACGATCGCGCGCGCCTCCTCGCGCAGCGCGGCTTCCTCGCGCCGCACCGCCGCGGGCCGCACGAGCGCACGCCACACCTCGGCCGCCGCGCCGAGCGCGGGCCAGCCCGGCCGCGCCGCGCGCAGCCGCGCATGCGCGCCGATCAGCACGTTGTCGAGCACGCTCAGGTTGCCGAACACGCGGCCGTGCTGGAACGTGCGCGCGATGCCGAGCGCCGCGAGCCGCTCGGGCGCCGTGCCCGTGATGTCGCGGCCGTCGAACGTCACGCGGCCGGCATCGGGCCGGTCGGCGCCCGCGATCAGGTTGAACAGCGTCGACTTGCCCGCGCCGTTCGGGCCGATCACGCTCAGCAGTTCGCCGTCGGCGAGCGTCAGGCTCGCGCCGTCGAGCGCGGTCACGCCGTCGAAGCGGCGCGTCAGGCCCTGCACGTCGAGCAGGGGTCGGGTCGTGGTCATCGCGTATCTCCTCACACCGTGCCGAGCAGGCCCTGCGGCCGGAACCGGACGAGCAGCAGCAGCACGAGGCCGTAGATCAGCATCCGGTAGTCAGCCGCCCAGCGGAACAGCTCGGGCAGCCCGATCAGCGCGATCGCGCCGACGATGCCGCCGAGCACGTTGCCGAGCCCGCCCAGGATCACCATCGTCAGCGCGAGGATCGACACCTGCGAATCGAAGGTCTGGTGATTGATGTAGCTGTACAGATGCGCGGCGATGCCGCCGCTCACGCCCGCCGCGACGCCGCCGACCGCGAACGCGATCGCCTTGTAGCGGTTCGGCGCGATGCCGTGCGCACGCGCGGCGACGTCGTCCTCGCGCACCGCGCGTAGCGTGCGGCCCAGATGCGAACGCAGCAGCCGCACCTGTACGAGCGCGAACACGACGAGCACCGCGAACGTGAACCAGTACGCGGCGCGCGCGGTCGTCGCCCACGGCAGCGGCGCGATGCCGGTGATGCCGAGCGGGCCGCGCGTCAGGCTGTCCCAGTTCAGGATCACGAGACTCACCACTTCGCCGATCCCGAGCGTCGCGATCGACACGTAGTGCCCGCGCAAGCGGAACGCCGGATAGACGAGCAGCGTGCCGAACACGGCGGTGATCGCGCCCGCGCACGGAATCGTCACGGCCGGCGACCAGCCGAGATCCGACGACAGCAGCGCCGACGCATACGCACCGATCACGAGCAGCGCGGCGTGGCCGAGCGAGATCTGCCCGACCGTACCCGCGACGAGCGTGAGACTCAGCGCGAGCAGCCCGTACAGCCACGCGTTGGTCAGCGTCTGCAGCACGTAAGGCGATGCCCCGAGCCACGGCAGCACGGCCGCCGCCGCGATCAGCGCGACGAGCACCGGGCGCGGCACGCGCACGGCTTTCGCGGCAGCGAGGAAGGTGCCCGTCATCGGCTCCGGCGGCAGCGCACGGTTCGCACTGAACAAGCCGTTCGGCCGCCACACGAGGAAGACGATCAGCAGTCCGAACGCGAACAGGTCGCGATAGCTGGTGCCGAACAGCGCGACGCCGTAGCTTTCGACGAGACCGAGCAGCAGGCTGCCCGCGATCGCACCCGGCACGTTGCCGAGCCCGCCGATCAGCAGCGCGACGACGCCCTTCAGCGTCGCCTGGAAGCCCATCGCCGGATCGATGCTGTTGTAGTACATGCCGACCAGCAGCCCGCTCACGCCACCGAGCGCGCACGCGATCGCGAACACGGTCTGGTTCACGCGATCGACGTCGACGCCCATCTGCAACGCGGCGTCGCGATCCTGCGCGGTCGCGCGCACGGCCCAGCCGAGCCGCGTGAAGCGCAGGAAGCCGTACAGCAGCGCGGCCGCCGCGATGCCGATGCCCGCGATCAGCAGGTCGAGCGAGCCGAGCGTCGCGCCGGCGATCCGCACGTGCCAGTCGGGCAGCGGCGTCGGCACCGCGCGCGGGTCCGCGCCGAACGCGAGCTGCGCGAGCTGATCGAGGATGAAGCTGATGCCGATCGTCGCGAGCAGCGGCGCGATGCGCGCGGCGTGGCGCAGCGGCCGCAACCCGATCCGCTCGATCGCGATGCCGAGCGCGCCGCACCCGACCACGACCGCCGCAAGCGCAACCGGCAGCGGCAGCCCGAAGCGCGTCAGGCACAGCCAGCCGATGAACGCGCCGACCATGTACACCGAGCCGTGCGCGAAGTTGATCAGGTGCGACACGCCGAAGATCAGCGCGAGCCCGACCGCGAGCAGCGCGTAGATGTTGCCGACGATGAGGCCGTTGAGCGTGTAGTCGAGCCAGGAAGCCATCAGGATGCGTCCGTCATGTGCGTGCGGTTCGGGTTCAGCGCGCCGCGAGTTGCGGCTTCGCGCCGTCCCACAGCGCCCACTGCCCCTGCTTCACGACCAGATACACGGTGCGCGCGCCGGCGACGCGGCGCGTCTGCGGATCGAAGCGCACCTTGCCGAAGATCACGCTCGGCACGTCGCTGATCTTCGCGAAGCCGTCGTGCGCGGCCTGGCGCGTCGTGCCGTAGCGGCGCAGCACTTCCGCCGACAGGATCAGCGCGTCGTACGCGCGCGCGACGAACGAATCGGGATCGGCGTGGAATTTCGCGCGATAGCGCTGCACGAACGCCTGCACCTCGGGGCGCGGTTCGGCCGGGAAGAAGTTCGATTCCGTATAGACGCCTTCGACGGCCGTACCGCCCAGTTCGAGGAACTTCGGCGAATACACGGAGCCCACCGCCGCGATCGGCAGCGCGACGCCCGACGTGCGCGCCTGGCGCACGATCTGCGCGCCGTCCGCGTAGTACGAGATCAGCACGATCGAATCCGGCTTCGATTCGCCGATGCGCACGAGCGTCGAGCGGAAATCCTTCTCCGCCGGCTGGTAGCCTTCGGCCGCGACGACCTGCGCGCCGAACCCCGTCACCGCCTTCGCGAAGATGTCCTTGCTGGTGCGGCCCCAGTCCGTGTTCAGGTACAGCACCGCGATCCGCTTGAAGCCGAGTTCCCTCACCGCATAGCGCGCGAGCAGCGGTTGTTCCTCCGCCTGGCTCAGCGCGGTGCTCCACAGATAGTCGCCGCCCTTCGTGAAATCCGGATGCGAATTCGTGAAGCCGAACTGGATCAGTTGCCCGCGCTGGTAGATCGGCGACGCGGCCATCGACGTCGCGCTCGAGAAGTCGCCGAGCTCGATCGCGATGCGCGGATCGGCGACGAACTTCTGCGCGATCGCCACCGCCTGGCGCGGGTCGCTGCGACTGTCCTGGAAGTCGATCGCGAGCGGCCGGCCGTGAATGCCGCCGCTGCCGTTGATCTCGTCGAGCGCGAGATCGAAGCCGCGCTTCCACTGCTCGCCGTATTGCGCGTCCTGGCCCGTGAGCGGCCCGCTCGCGCCGATCACCACCGGCTCGCCCGACACGCCGGCCGCGAGCGCACCGCCTGTCGACAAGCCCCATGCGGCGGCGAGCGCCGCCACCGTGCCCAGCACGCGCCACCATGCGCCGCGCGCGTCGTTCCCCGAAACGTTCATGCGTCCCCCTGCTTCAGTCAATCGAAAAGAGTGAGGGCATGTAACCATCGGGTTCAGGACGATCCAACGAAGTTTTGCGCATATCGATATCGCACGCGGCGCGAAGCGGATGACGCTCATGATCGATCCAGGCTACCCGCTGCCTCGATCGACATGCCGGCATGCGTCGCATCGCGTTGATTCGATTGGCCTTTCGTTTTTGTCACCCCGCGCAACCGGCGCGCATGCGCGCATGGCCGGCCGCCGCGACGATCGCGCGCTTCGCAGTTTTCCCGCTGTCGATAGCAAAAATCATTATATGAATCGCGCATGCTTGCACTCCTACAATGCGCAAATCGCATCATCGGAACGCGTCATGGAGTTGCATCAACTCGAAGCCTTTTCCGCGGTCATGTCGGCCGGCAGCGTCACCGGCGCGGGCGAACTGCTCGGCCGCTCGCAGCCGGCCGTCACGCGGCAGATCCAGGAACTCGAAGCCGATCTCGGCTACGCGCTGTTCGACCGGCACGGCCCGCGCGTCACGCCGACGCGGCGCGCGTTTCTGCTGTACGAGGAAGTCGAACGCTCGCTGGTCGGCCTGCGCGCGATCGAGGCGCGGGCCCGCGCGCTCGGCGACGACACCGCCGAACCCGTGCGCATCGCGGCCACGCCGTCGCTCGCGGCCACGCTCGTGCCGACCGCGCTCGCCGCGCTGCCCGACGATACGCATGCGCCGCACTACCAGTTGCGCAGCGAATCGGCCGAGCATGTGGTGCACGAGGTGCTGGCCGGCACGGCCGATGTCGGCGTCGTCACGCTGCCGATGGCGCATGCCGGGCTCGACGTGCACTGGATCGCGCAGACGCCGTGCGTCGCCGTGCTGCCGGCCGGCGATCCGCTCGCGGCGAAACCTCGCATTGCGTTGCGCGACCTCGCGCGGCGCCGCATCGTGACGGTCGCGAACCGGCATCGGCTGCGCCAGCGGATCGACGCGGCGTTCGCGGCCGCGCGTGTCGAGGCGCGCGTGTTCATCGAAACCAATGCGTCGCTGAATGCGGTGATGGCCGCGCGCGCGGGCATCGGGATCGGCATCGTCGATCCGGCAACCGGCGTCGCGCTGCCGGTGGACGGGGTCGTCGCACGCCCGCTCGACGTCGACATCCCGTTCGCGTTCGGCGTCGCGACGCCGACCGGCAAGGCGCGCACGGCGGCCGTCGATGCGCTGCTCGACGCGCTGCGCCGCACGACGCGCACGCTGCTCGACGACGTGATTTTTCACGACGCCGCCGCGCACGATGCGCTGCTGCGCGGCGACCGGCTGCGCACCGAACGCACGGCGCGCCCGCCTCGCCCGACACGAACCCGCCGCGCGCGCTCGGAGGCCGCATGACGACGCCACTCGACGCACTCGAAGCACGGCTCGCACAGGACCTGCGCTGGCTCGACCTGCCCGCGCCGTCGTGGGTGCCGCCACGTGACGTGGACGGCGCGCGCGTGCTCGACGTCGCGATCGTCGGCGGCGGGATGGCCGGGCTCGCGGCATCCGCCGAACTGCGCCTGCTCGGCATCGACAACCAGTGCGTGATCGATCGCGCGCCGGCCGGCTACGAAGGCCCGTGGGTCACGTTCGCGCGGATGGAAACGCTGCGTTCGCCGAAGCAGCTTGCGGGCCCCGCGCTCGGCCTGCCCGCGCTGACGTTCCGCGCGTGGTTCGAAACGCAATACGGCCGCGACGCGTGGGATGCACTGTACAAGATTCCGCGCCCGCAATGGATGGAGTACCTGCGCTGGTATCGGCGCGTGCTCGACCTGCAGGTGCGCAACGACACGACGCTCGTCGCGCTGCGCCCGCGCGACGACGGCCTGCTCGCGCTCGATATCCGCGCAAACGGCGGAAGAGACACGCTGCTCGCGCGGCACGTCGTGCTCGCGACCGGCCGCGACGGCCTCGGCGGCCCGTACGTGCCGCCCGTCGCGCAACGCGCGCCGCGCACGCGCTGGGCCCACTCGTCCGAGCCGATCGATTTCGCCGCGCTCGCGGGCAAGCGCGTCGGCGTGGTCGGCGCGGGCGCGTCCGCGTTCGACAACGCGGGCACCGCGCTCGAAGCGGGCGCCGCACGCGTCGACCTGTTCTTCCGCCGCGCGGACATTCCACGCATCAACAAGCTGACCGGCATCGGCAGCCCGGGCCTCGTGCACGGCTACGCCGACCTCGACGACGCGACGAAATGGCGCTTCATGCACTACGCGCTGACGTCGCAGACGCCGCCGCCGCGCGACAGCGTGCTGCGCGTGTCGCGTCACGATCATGCGCATTTCCATGCGGGCAGCCCGATCGAGGCGCTCGCCGACCACGCGGACGGCCTCGACGTGACGACGCCGCGCGGCCGCTACACGGTCGACTTCCTGATCTTCGCGACGGGCTTTCATTCGGACTGGACGACGCGCGACGAATTCGCGTCGTTCGGCGCGCACGTGCGGCGCTGGAAGGATCGCTATCGGCCGGAACCGGCGCGATGGCTCGACGAGCTCGCCGAGTCGCCCGATCTCGGCCCAGCGTTCGCGTTCCAGGAGCGCGAGCGCGGTGCGTGCCCGGCCGTCACGCGCATCCATTGCTTCAATCATGCGGCGAGCCTGAGCCACGGCAAGCTGTCCGGCGACATTCCGGCCATCAGCGCAGGCGCGCAGCGGCTCGCGCGCGGCATTGCGAGCCGGCTGTTCGATGCCGATCGCGACCGCCACTACGACGCGCTCGTCGCGTACGCGAATGCCGAACTGCAAGGCGACGAATGGCGCGACGCCGACGCCATCGGTCACTTTGACGACGAAGGAAAACCGAAACGATGACTGACTCTCTCACGCCGGCGGCCGTGCCGGATACGATCGATGCGGCAGCCGGCCTGCGCGAAGGCGACGCCGTCGCCGCGCTGCGCCGCGCACGCGGCAAGGTGCTGTTGCATACGCAACTGAGCGAAGCCGCGCTGTTCGATCCCCCCCTGCCCGATCTTTCGCCGGTCGAGCGGCTGCATGCGGCACGCTATGTCGCGCGACAGTCGAACGCACACGCGCTGACCGACATCTATCGCACGCGACTGCTCGACGCAGGCGGCACGCTCGACGATATCGAACGAGCCGATGCCGACGCGTTCGACGCGCTGCCTCGCCGCGTCGGCGCGATCCTGTTGCACGCGAAGCGCCTGACGCACGCGCCGGTCGACGCACGCGCGGCCGATCTCGCCGCGTTGAAATCGGCCGGACTCACGACATCCGCGATCGTCGCGTTGTCGCAGCTCATCGCGTTCGTCGCGTATCAGTTGCGCGTGGCCGCCGCCGCGCGGGCACTTCAAGCGCGCGCCGCCAAGGAGGCCGCATGACGACTACGGCCCACGGCTTCACGTTCGACACGCTCGGCTGGCGCGCATGGCTCGACACGGTATCGCTCGACGCGGCGACACCCGATCAGCTCGCGGTGCTCGACGCGAGCCACCCGCAAGCGAAAACATCCGACTATTACCTGCTGCTCGTCCATCTGCCCGAGATCCTGCTGCAGCGCTCGGGCGTGTTCAACGCGATCATGTACGGCCCCGGCGGGCTGTCGCGCGCCGAGCGCGAACTGGCGAGCACGGCGGTGTCGCGCGTGAACGGTTGCGTGTACTGCGCGTCGGTGCATGCGCAGCGCTTCACGCAGCTCGCGAAACGCACCGATGCGATCGAGCAGGTGTTCGACGATCCGGCGACGGCCGGCACGACGGCGCGCGAACGCGCGATCGTCCGCTATGCGATTGCATTGACCGAACGGCCCGACGCGATCGATGACAGCGATATCGCCGCGCTCGAGGCCGAAGGGCTCACGCATGAGGAGATTCTCGACCTGTCGCACGCGATCGCGATCTTCGCGTGGGCGAACCGGCTGATGCTGACGCTTGGTGAGCCGGTGTTTCCGGAATCGGCGGCGGGCGCCTGACCGCACGCAGGAACGTGCCGCGTCGCGCCTTGTGCGTCGACAACAAAATGCTCGTCTCGGTGTTGGCGATTCCCGTTCGGTAACCGCGCGCGATGGCGCAGAAACCGGATCAGCGGAAAAGCGTCGCGAAGGGGTGTCGCATGCCTGAATGAAACCGGCTTCGACGTCGTGCGATGGGCGGCGCGACCGAGACCGGACGCTTCGATCCGCGAACGAGATCGACGCATCCCGCACTGCTCTCAATCACCCAGCAGCTTCAATCCGGCCGGCAGCGTTTCGCCGAACACGCGCACCGTATCGGCTTCGTCGAACGCGGTCGCTTCACGGACCATGTCGATCCACGCCGCCGACACGTTGGCGGCCGACAGGCGCTTGATGACGGCCTCGCGCGTGTCGTCCGGCAAATCGCGCGAGCGGTCGCCCGTCATCCGCGCGATCTGTGCGGCCGCGAACGCAGCCGGTTCGACCTGCTTCCAGTCGAGCGCGAACAGCGCATCGAGCCAGCCGTTGACGATTTCCGCCGGCACGACGCTATGCGCGCTGCCATAGAACGGCCGCCTTGCACCGATCCGCCCGAGCGCCCACGCGCACAACGCGCGATCGGCCGGCTTCTGCAATTGCGCGATCAGGCGCTCGGCCAGCTCGACCTTGCGCGCGACGGGCAGCCGTTCGAGCGACGCGGACAATCGCGTCATGTCGGCCGGCCCGACCTTGGCCGGATCGAACGGCAACTTGCGCCGCTTGTCGTCGGACGGCTCGAGGAACGCGATCGCGTCGCGCACCTGCGTCTGCGCATCGTCGTCGAGGCCGCCGGCCACGCGCCGCCACAGCGTCCACCACTCGGACCACACCTGTGCATCGGTCACATACTGAATGCCGTCGTCGAAGAGCGGCCACAGCTGCTCGATGCGCCATGCGTCGAGCGGATGGCCGAAACCCGGACGCAGGCAATACCCGGCGAGATTCAGCCACGCGCGCTCGTGATCGGCCGAGCGCCGCCGCCGCCGCACCCGCGCGAGCAATGCGTCGAACAGTTCGCGCGCGAGCGCGACATCCCAGTCTTCGCGCGCGCCGAGCACCTGTTCGAGTTGCGCGCGCAACCGACGCGTGTCCTTCGGCGTGACGCCCGCGGCCTTGCTGCCGAACGAACGCTCGATCAGCTCGAGCGCCTGGTCGAGCCGCGGATGCCGCGCGAGCGCCGCATCGTCGCCTTGCACCGGCGCATCGCCGCGCAACTGGAATTCGAGCCGCCAGCGGCGCGCCGCGTCGCCCGTCGCGATGCAATGCATTTCGAGCGTGCCGACCTCGGTCAGCGACGCGGTGAGCTTCACCGGCGTTTCGCGCGCGTCGCCGCCCGCCTTCGCATCGACGACCGTCGCGATCGGCGGCAGCCGCACGAAATCGCCGCCGTCGAGATCGACGAGATCGCCGGGTTGATACTTCGTGTCGGCCACCGTCGACACGAGGTGGAAACGCACCGGCTGCCCGAGCTGCAGCGCGAACGTGCGATCGTCGAGGCGGATCTCGCGGCCCTCTTCCGCGCCGCGCGGCAGCAGGCAGACGCCGCGGGCGGCTGCGTCGCCTTCGCCATCGTCGAGCACGAGGAAATAGCTGCGCGCGGAGCCGCCGCCGATGCGCGGCGCATGCCCGGCGCGCGCAAGCCCGTAGGCCACCGCGCCGCGCGCGACGGCCACATCGGGATGCGCGTTGTGCAGCACGTCGAGCGGTGCGCCGCGCCACGCACCGAGCGTCTGCGCGAGACGGCCGGCAAGCGCGCCCGCGCGGAACACGCCGCCGTTGAGCAGCAGCGTGTCCGGCAGCGGGCCTTCCGCATGACGGTTCAGGAACGCGGCGACGTGGCGCGTGACGGCCGCGTCGCTCGCATACGGCAAGCCGAATTCGACGATCGCCGCGCGCGCACGGCGCGGCAATTCGCCGGCCTCGACCTGCGGAAAGAACCCGTCGACGACGATCTGCTCGACTTCCTGCCGCGTCAGCTCCGCCGAACGCGCACCGCCGACGAGCTTGCTGCCCGCGCCGAGCAGCGTGACGGTGACGGACGCCGGCGCGTCGTCACCGAGCAGCCGCTCCTTCGCCGCGCGGCAGCGCTCGACGAGTTGCGACAGGCTCGCGGCCGACAGCCGCGTACCGGGCTCGGTCAGCCGCGACTCGACCAGGCGCGCGAGCGCGAGGTCCATGTTGTCGCCGCCAAGCATCAGGTGGTTGCCGACGCCGACGCGCGTGAAGGTGGGTTGGCCGTCGTCACCCGGCGCGACGTCGACGAGCGTGAGGTCGGTCGTGCCGCCGCCGACGTCGCAGATCAGCACGCGCCGCGGCGCGGCGAACGTCTCGCGCAACGTGTCGCGCTGGCCGTACAGCCAGTCGTAGAACGCGGCCTGCGGTTCTTCGAGCAAGCGCAGCGCCGGCAGCTTCGCGCGCCGCGCGGCCTCGACGGTCAACGCACGCGCGCCGTCGTCGAACGACGCGGGCACCGTCAGGATCACGTCCTGCTGCGCGAGCGGCTCATCGGGAAAACGCGCGTTCCACGCGTCGCGCACATGCGCGAGATAGCTCGCGCTCGCATCAACCGGCGACACCTTGTCGACGCCATCGGCCGCGCCCCACGGCAGGATCGCCGCGAGCCGGTCGACCGCGGCGTGCGACAGCCAGCTCTTCGCGCTCGACACGAGCCGGCCCGGCACCTGCGCGCCGAGCGTGCGCGCGTAGCGGCCGATCACGGCCGGCGGCGAATCGGCCGCATTCGCGCTGGCCTTCGGATCAGCCTTCGAATTGGCCGCCCACGGCAGCCGCAGCGCGTCCGGCGGCAGCTCGCCCGCCGCCGGGTGATAGCGCACCGACGGCAGCAGCGGCTGCGCGGCCACCGCGCCCGGGCCGACCAGCTGCTCGACGTCGAACACGCGGATCGCGTCGGAACCGGCCTCGACGTACGCGACGACCGTATTGCTCGTGCCGAGGTCGATGCCGACCGTATAACGCTTCATCGCGCTCAGGCGGCGCCGCGCACGTCGAACTCGACCTTCCAGCGCTCGTTCGTGCCGCTCGGGATCGCCTCGAGTTCGAGCGTGCCGGCTTCGGTCACGCGCGCATGCAGCTTCACCGGCACGACTTCGCCGACGGTGCGCCCTTCGGCGGGCAGCGTCGCCTGGATTTCCTCCAGCTCCTGCAGCTCTTCCGCCGACCAGTAGTCGAGCAGCGTGCCGACCTGGTCCTGACGACGCACCGACGAACCGAAGAAGCGGAACTGCACCGGTTCGCCGACGACGAGACCGAACTCCTGCGGCGGCAGCGCCGCGTCCGTGCCCTCCTCCATCCCGAACGGCGCGACGCACAGCGCCTGCACCGGCGGCTCGAGCCCCGGCACCGCGGGCATCGCCGATTCGATCGCGACGTAGTACGCACGCGCCGTGCCGCCGCGAATGCGCACGCCCCGGCCGCGCTTCACGTAGCCGTAGTACGCCGCGCCGCGCGCGACCGCGAGATCGAGATCGGCGCCTTCGAGCAGGCGCGCGGGCGGCGCGCCTTCGGCGGCGAGCCAGCCGTTGAGCGTGTCGAGCACGCGCTGCGTGAGCAGCGTCGACTTGAACACGCCGCCGTTGAACAGCACGGCGGTCGGATGCAGGAACGTCGCGCCTTGCGGCAGCGTGCGCTGCACGCCTTCGAGCGTGTCGAGCGCCGCGACCTGGCGGCCGAGGAACGCCGCGAGATGGCGGGTGATGCCCGCGTCCTGCGCATACGGCAGGCCGAGCTGCGTCAGGCCGACACGCGCGCGGCTCACCGGGCGCGCGGCCGCATCGACCTGCGGGAAGAAACCTTCGAGGATCGTCTGCGTCAGTTCCGCGCGCGTCAGCTCGGTGCGGATCGAGCCGCCGATCAGCTTCGAGCCGCGGCTCGGCACGACGAGCGGCACCGCGTCGGTGGTCGGATCGGACAGCAGCGTTTCCTTGGCCGCGCGGCACGCGTAGGTCAGCGCGCGCAGTTGCCACGGATCGGCCTGCGTGCCCTGCTGCGCGAGCTTGCGTGCGACCACGTGCGCGAGCGCGAGGTCCATGTTGTCGCCGCCGAGCAGGATGTGCTCGCCGACGGCGACGCGATGCAGTTCGAGATTGCCGTCGCGCTCGACCACCGCGATCAGCGACAGGTCGGTCGTGCCGCCGCCGACGTCGACGCACAGGATCAGGTCGCCGACCTGCACCTGCTTGCGCCAGCCACCTTCGCTTTTCTGGATCCAGCTGTAGAGCGCCGCTTGCGGCTCTTCGAGCAGCGTCATCCGCGTGTAGCCGGCGGCGCGCGCGGCCTCGGCCGTCAGTTCGCGCGCGGCCGGGTCGAACGACGCGGGGATCGTGACCGTCACGTCCTGGTCGGCGAACGGCGCGTCGGGATGCGCGTGGTCCCACGCTTCGCGCAGGTGCGTGAGATAGCGGATCGAGCTTTCCAGCGGCGACACGCGCGCCACTTCCGGCGGCGCATCGCTCGGCAGGATCGCCGCGCGGCGATCGACGCCCGGGTGGCACAGCCAGCTTTTCGCGCTCGACACGAGGCGGATCGGCGTGCCGGCGCCGCGCGTGCGCGCCATCTCGCCGACCGCGAACGCGCGCGAGGCCGTCCACGGCAGCGTCAGGTCGCCCTGCGTCAGTTCGCTTTCATGCGGCAGGTAGAGGAACGACGGCAGCAGGTCGCGCGATTCCAGCGCGCCCGGTGCGGTCAGCTGCGCGATCGGCAGCACCTGCTGCACGATCTTTTCGCCGTCGCTCGTGCTGCTGTCGACGTACGACAGCGCGCAGTGGGTCGTCCCGAGGTCGATACCGATCGAATAGCGCGGATCGCTCACAGTTCCACCTCCGCCGGTGCGATGACCGATGCGTCGTGGCTGCCCGTCAGCTTCGGCAGGCGCACGTCGGAAACACGCCAGCCGCGATGGCTGACGGTGCCCGTGAACGGCGCGGAGCCGACCACGTTGCCGGTCACGCGCACGGCCGTCGCGTCGAAGCCGGCCGGCAGCGTCACGCGGCTGCCTTCCGCTTCGTCGCGCACCGGCACGATCGTGAAGTGCTCGCGCAGCGCCGCGCGGCAGCCGTCGTGCACGAGGCGCGCGGCCGCGCCGATGTCGGCGTCCGCATAGCCGGCGATGTCTTCCTCGACGAAATCGATGAAGCGCGCATCGCGCTGCAGCAGGCCGAGCAGTTGCAGCGCGGCCTGCGGGCTCGCTTCGCGCAGCTCGGGGGCCGGCGCCTTCACCGGCGCGGGTGCGACGGGCGCGGCAGCGGGGGCCGGCGTCGGGACCGGCGCCGGGGCGCCGTCGCGCACGCGCAGCACGCCGGCCGCGAACTCGCGGTTGCCGAGCACGGAGAAGAACGTGCCGACGGCCAGCGACAGCCGGCCGAAAAAGGACAGGTTGGATTCGGGCATGGGGTCTGGACTCCTGTGGGCTCGCGGCAGGGCGAGCGTTTCTTGCCTGGGCGCCCGGCGGCGGCGTGCGGCATGCGCACTGCCGCCGCCGGGCGCGTGATTCGAACGCGCCCTCGCGGGTGCGGAAAACCCGTATTTTGCCCTGTGGCGGGCGAACCGGGCAGAAGTCGGGGGACAGAACATGGCGGCGCGGCGGTTTCGGCCGCGCCTGCGCGTGCGTGACGCGCGTACGGCGGCCGTGCTGCGCTGCGTCAGCGCGGCTTGCGCAGCCGCGCCGCCTTCGCTTCGAAATCGCGCGACAGCATGCCGAGCGTGACTTCGCCGAAGCGCGCGAGCAGCGACGCTTCAGCCTCCTTCAGCGCCGCCGACAGATGCGCGTTGACCGCCTGTTCGACCAGGCATTCGGGCGCGTCCTCGGACACCTGGTCGGAAAACAGCGGCGGCTCGCCCACCGCGCGATAGACGTCGAGCAGCGTGATGTCGTCGAGCGCGACGCTCAGCGCCCAGCCACCGCCGTGCCCCTTCTCCGACTGCACGTAGCCGCAATCGCGCAACCCGCCGAGCAGGCGCCGCACGACGACCGGATTCGTGCCCAGCATCGTCGCGATCGTTTCCGACGTCAGCGGGCCGTCGGCCTGGTCCATGTGGATCAGCGCATGCAGCATGCGCGACAAACGGCTGTCGGTTCTCACGGGCGGGACTCCCCTCTCTCGAAACTTCTGAAGTTGCATGAATGATACCATCGCCCTATCATGCAACTTCTCGTGTTTCATGAGTTGGCCGCCAGCGAAGCACGTCTATCCGTCACGCAGATTCAGAAAGGAGTGGATGCATGGATACCCATCATGAAGTGATCGTGATCGGCGGCAGCTTTGCCGGGCTGTCGGCCGCGATGCAACTGGCGCGCGCACGCCGCCGCGTGCTCGTGATCGACGCCGGCCGGCCGCGCAACCGCTTTGCCGAGCATGCGCACGGCTTCTTCGGGCAGGACGGCAAGCCGCCCGCGCGGATCATCGCCGAAGCGAGCGCGCAGCTTGCCGCGTATCCGACCGTGCAGCGCATCGACGGCGAAGTACGTGCGGCCGAACGCGACGCGGATGAACGCTTTCACGTGACGCTCGCCGACGGCAGCCGCGCGAGCGCCGACCGGCTGATTCTCGCGACCGGCATCCGCGACGAACTGCCCGCGCTGCCGGGGCTCGCCGAACGCTGGGGCATCAGCGTGCTGCATTGTCCGTACTGTCATGGATACGAAGTGAGCGGCCAGCGGCTCGGCGTGCTCGCCACGCATCCGCTGTCGGTCCATCAGGCGATCCTGATTCCGGACTGGGGCCCGACGACGTGGTTCACGCAGCGCGTGGTCGAAGCGAACGAGGAGGAAGCCGCGTTGCTCGCCGCGCGCGGCGTGCGCATCGAACGCTCGCCGGTCGTCGAGATCGTCGGCGACGCGCCGCGTATCGACGCGCTGCGGCTCGCCGACGGGCAGGTCGTGCCGATCGACGCGTTGTTCGTCGGCGCGCGCACCGACATGGCGAGCGACCTCGCGCAGCAGCTCGGCTGCGCGTTCGACGAAGGGCCGCTCGGCACCGCGATTCGCGTCGATGCGTGGAAGCGGACGAGCGTCGCAGGCGTGTATGCGGCCGGCGATGCGTCGAGCCTGATGACCAATGCGACGTTCGCATCGGCATCGGGCGTGGCGGCCGGCGTGGGCGTACATCGATCGCTGATTTTCGGGCTGGACGCGTAGGCGGGTGGACAGCGGGGGCGTCACGGTCGTCGATGTATCAGGCGAAGGAAGCGGGCGCCTTCCGGCCATCCTCACCGCAGCCACCCCGCGCCACGTCGATGGCTTCGCCGCGCGATCTGCGGTTTAATGCTCGATACCCTATGCATTAAGAGTCATGAAATGCTCGACCTCGACGACCTTCGACTCGTCCGCGCGATCGGCACGTCGCGCTCGCTGGCCGCGGCGGCCCGGCTGCTCGACCTCACGCCGCCCGCGGTCACGATTCGGCTGCAACGGATGGAGGCGCGCCTGAACGCGAGGCTCGCCGTGCGGCAGCCGAAAGGGATTGCGCTCACCGACGAAGGGCAGCGGCTGTACCAGGAAGCCGTCGGCATTCTCGAGCGCGTGGAGGCGCTGCCAGTCAGCATCGCGGGCGACCACGGCGACGTGCAGGGCACGCTGCGCGTCGTCGCCCCGCTCGGCTTCGGCCGCAAGTACGTCGCGCGGATCGTGCGCGACGTGCAGCGCGCGCATCCGAAGCTCGAAATCTCGCTCCATCTGTCGGAAAGCCCGTTGACCAGCGCATCGGGCGCCGACGTGGTCGTCCATGTCGGCAGCCTCAAGTCGTCTTCGTGGATCGGCTATCCGCTCGCGCCCAACGAGCGCTTCCTGTGCGCGAGCCCCGCGTATGCGCGCCGCCTCAAAGACCTGAACCATCCATCCGACCTGACGCGCTACGACTGCCTGTGCCTGCGCGAGAACGACGAAGACATCCCGCGCTGGCGCTTCTCGCCCGGCCGCGGCGTCAAGGGCGAATCGCGGCGGGCGACCGTCATCCGCGTGACCGGCGCGCTGTCGTCCAACGACGGCACCGTCATCACCGAATGGGCGCTGGCCGGGCTCGGCATCGTCGAACGCTCGGAGTGGGACGTCGCGCAGTTGCTCGCGAACGGCAAGCTCGTGCGGCTGCTGCCCGGCTGGAGCCTGCCGCCCGCGCCGGTGACGGCGCTGTTGCCGTCGCGGACCGGCCGCTCCGCGCGGCAGCGGGTGTTTCTCGACGCCGCGCGGCAGTTTCTCGATCCGCCGCCGTGGCGCGGCAAAGCGTGAGCCGGGGCCGCGCTCCGCGAGAGTCGACAGATTAAATTCTGCTTAATGGCGGATTAGTCTCGCATTAAACATGATGCGGGCTAGCCGCCGTACAGTGTCCACATCGGCAACCTCGTCATCGGACGCATCGTGGACCTTCACACCCTCAACACCCCCGCCGCCTTGATCGACGTCGGCCGCATGCAGCGCAACATCGCGCGCATGCAGACGCATCTGGACGCACTCGGCGTGCGGTTCCGGCCGCACGTCAAGACCACCAAATGCCGGCACGTCGTCGACGCGCAGATCGCGGCGGGCGCGCAGGGCATCACGGTATCGACGCTCAAGGAAGCCGAGCAGTTCTTCGCGGACGGCATCCGCGACATCGTCTACGCGGTCGGCATGGTGCCCGCGAAGCTCGGCCAGGCGCTTGCGCTGCGTCGGCAAGGCTGCGACCTGAAGATCGTCGCCGACAGCCTGCCGGCCGCCCATGCGATCGCCGCGTTCGGGCGCGAGCACGGCGAACGTTTCGACGTATGGATCGAGGTCGACGTCGACGGCCACCGCTCGGGCATCCCGCCCGACGCCGATTTGCTGATCGATGTCGGCCGCGCGCTGACCGACGGCGGCATGCTGCTCGGCGGCGTGATGGCTCACGCGGGCTCCAGCTACGAATACGACACGCACGCAGCACTCGTCGCGATCGCCGAGCAGGAACGCAGCCGCACCGTGCGGGCCGCGGAGCGCCTGCGGGCCGCCGGGTTGCCGTGCCCGGTCGTGAGCATCGGGTCGACGCCCACCGCGCTGGCGGCGGAACGGCTCGACGGCGTGACCGAAGTGCGCGCCGGCGTGTACGTGATGTTCGACCTCGTGATGCACAACATCGGCGTGTGCGAGCCGTCCGACATCGCGCTGTCAGTGTTGACCACCGTCATCGGCCATCAGGAAGAGAAAGGCTGGGCGATCGTCGACGCGGGCTGGATGGCGATGAGCCGCGACCGCGGCACGCAGCGCCAGGCGCACGATTTCGGCTACGGGCAGGTCTGCACCGAAGCGGGCGACGTGCTCGGCGGCTACCTGCTGAGCGGCGCCAACCAGGAACACGGGATCGTGTCGCGAACCGGTACGCCGGATACGGGCATCGCGCAGCGGTTTCCAATCGGCACGCGGCTGCGCATCCTGCCGAATCATGCGTGCGCGACCGGCGCGCAGCATCCCGAATACCAGGCCGTCGGCGACGACGGCGCCGCGCAGACGTGGCCGCGCTTCTACGGGTGGTGAGCATCAGTCCCCGCCGCGTCATCCGCGCATTGACTATTTGTCCAAATCTGGACAAACTTTAAATACCCTGAATTCGTCTCGTGCCGACCAGGCACCCCCGACCATGCCGACCGACGCCCGCCTCCTTCTCCTCGACCGCGATGCCGTCGAGCCCGCCCTGCAAGCCGGGCAAGTGATGGCGGCCGTCCGCGAAGCCTTCGTGCTGCACAGTCAAAGGGCCGGACGCGTATTTCCGGTCGTGCGCGAGAAACTGCACACAGGCGGCGTGTTCGGCATCAAGTCGGGCGACGTCGCCGATCGGGACTTGCTCGGCTTCAAGGCGGCCGGGTTCTGGCCCGGCAATCGGGCGCGCGGCGGCGAGCCGCATCAGGCCACCGTCGCGTTGTTCGATCCGGCGACCGGCCGGCCGCTGTGCATCATGGACGGCAACGCGATCACCACCGCGCGAACCGGCGCCGCGGGCGGCCTCGGGCTGCAACAGCTCGCGCGTCGCGACAGCACGCGGCTCTGCGTGTTCGGCACCGGCGTGCAGGCGCGCGTGCAGCTCGACTACGCGCTCGCGCTGCTGCCGCAGCGATGCACGGTGCAGTACGTGACCGTCAACGGCGAGCCGGATCCGGCGTTCGAAACGCACTTCGTCGAACGGTGCACGATCGGCGTGGCGCGCGACCGGAACGATGCGGTCGCCCATAGCGACGTGGTGATCACAGCCACGCCCGGCGGCGGCGCGTTGTTCGACGCGGATGCGGTTCAGCCGGGCACCCACCTGACCTGCGTGGGCGCCGATACCGCGGGCAAGCGCGAACTACCGGCCGGCGTGCTGGAACGCGCGCGCATCGTCGTCGACGATCACGATCAGGCGCGCACCATCGGCGAGTGCCAGTGGGCGCCGGATTTGCCGCGCACGGAAATCGGTGACATCCTCGCGGGTGCGGCATCGGTCGATCGTGCCGCGCACGAGATCACCGTCTTCGACATGACGGGGCTCGCGCTGCAGGACCTGACCGTCGCGCGCTTCCTCTATCGACACGCGCTCGACAACGGCACCGGAACCGCCGTTCCGTGGCCCTGGTAAACGACTTCCCGCTTTCAACCGCCATGCGTCTCGCCAAAGTTTCCGCCGTCTCGTTCGACCTCGACGACACCCTGTGGCCGTTCGGGCCGTCCGTCGTACGGGCCGAGGCGACGCTTCGCGCATGGTTGATCGAGCACGCGCCGAATACCGAGCGCGTGCTGCCGACGCAACAAACACTCGCAGCGCTACGTGAGGAATACGAACGGTTGCGCCCCGATCTCGCGAGCGACTATCGCGCGATGCGAATCGGGTCGATCCGGCTTGCGCTGGAGCGCGCGAACGAAGATGTCTCGCTGACCGAGCGCGCTTACGACGTCTTCTATGCGGCGCGCAATCGCGTCGAGTTCTACGAAGACGCGCTGCCGGCGCTCGCGTGGTTGAGCGCGCGCTTTCCGTTGATCGCGGTCACCAACGGTAACGCCGACCTTCGGCTCACGGGCGGCGGCGAATTCTTCCGCACGACGCTCAGCGCGCGTGCATTCGGCTTCGCCAAGCCGGAACCCGAGATCTTCCATGCGGCGGCGGACGCACTCGGCGTACGGCCGGCCGAATTGCTGCATGTCGGCGACGACTTCCACCTCGATATCGTCGGCGCGGTGAATGCGGGGCTTCAGGCCGCGTGGATCGTGCGCGAGCCGGTTTCTGCGGGAGAATACGCGCCGGGGTACGCCGCGGCGCCGCATCTCAGGCTGCGCGACCTGTCGATGCTTTGTCGCGTGCTCGGCGGGCCGGACGACGTGTCGTAGACGTCCGTACGACGGTTGGATACATTCAATCGGATCGTTCGCAGATCATATCCTTCGCCCCGCAGGGGCGCTGGCCTTTACTCCTGCGCATCCGCTTCCGACTCCGCATCGATGGCCGCTAAAAGGAGCCCGCTTTCAACCCCTGCGCCGCCTTGTCATCCACATACTCCGGCTCCCGCATCCGTCCATCTCCGCGCGCCGGATGCGTCGCCGCATGGATGTGCTTCAGCTTCTCCAACGACACCATCGTATAAATCTGCGTCGTCGACAGCGACACGTGCCCCAACATCGCCTGGATGAATCGCGTATCCGCTCCGTTATCCAGCATGTGCGTGGCCATCGCGTGACGCAGCAGGTGGCACGACCCGACCTTCTTGATTCCCGCCGACGCCATCAGCCGCTTCACAATGTGCGCCAGGTACGACGCATCCAGCGGTTCACCGAAGTCCGTCACCCATAACGCTTGGTGACCGCCTGTCGTCAGTTCCTCGCGTGCCTCGCGCATGTACACGTCCAGCCACTGCAACGCGCGCTTGCCGATCAGCACCATCCGGTCCCGCCATCCCTTGCCCTCGCGAACCAGCACCAGACGTCGTGCGTAATCGATGCCCCACGTCCGCAAGCCCGCCATCGCTGCCGCAACTCGATGCGGTCGTGCGCATCGCGCAAGTGCTGCAAACCAGCGTGGACTCCCTCGTCGGACTCGAGCCGCCCATCGAGCCGCGTATTCATAACCCGCGGCTGCATGCACTGTACGAACAGATGGATTTGCTTTCGGACGAGGATCAGCAAGCGCTGATCGTCCTGAGGGACAGCCTTGTCAAACGCTCGCAGATGTCGAAGCTCATGGCGAGGTAACACCGCTGTAAAAGAGCGCCGGCCGCATGGGCGCCAACCCATACGGCCCGCTGACCACCACCAACTCACGCCAGGAGTTGATCATGGCTGACGCCAATCTTGAAGCACGTCCACCCGTCACGGAACGTTTCATCACCATGCAGCGCAAGCGCGACATCGGTCGTTACGGGATGAGGGCCATCTATGATGAGAGCTGCGAGCCGCTGCACCTCTGGCTCAAGATCGCCGGCCGCTGGTTGATCCACGATGCAGGCTTCCACGCCGGCCAGAAGCTCCGCGTTCACGTCGAACACGGCAAGCTCACCATTACCGCCGCGCAAATCACCCCCGATTGCGGCTAACCACACTAACTACAAGGGCCGCAACTGCGGCCCTTGGTGCTTAACGCCTCACTCGAAAGCTCACATCGCTTCCCATGATTTGCAAATCGTCAATTTCAAGTCGGTTCTCTTGCGGAAGTGGACCAACCAAATAAAAGCCAAGTTCGGTGATTTCTCGCTCCAACCGATCTATCTCTACAAAGAGCTGATTGTTTGCAGCTTGCTCAAATTCCATGAAGAGTTGTTCATACGAGCAGAAATGCGGACCAGGGGCAAAGTTTCCGAGCATGAGTATCCCATCGGCGGAAGTCACCGTGACCTCTCCTGCTAAATCTCCACTGCAATCGTTCAAATAGAACTTCATCATCGTGGGCACCCTGTGGTTTTCCCAAGTGCTTCGGACAACCCCTTGAGGTTCTCATCGCTGAAGCCGTCTGCGCCACCAGGATGAATGATTCGAGCATGATTTGGAAATTTATTAGTCGGGTCCTCAATAACATCGAACCCGGCTCCTCGGATGGCATCTGCCGTACCTGATGCAACAGTTTCTGTTGCCTTCTGCAAACCCGTAGCCTTCGGAAAAGCATCCCTCATCTGTTGAGCTGCAGCGCAGGGACAACAACCATGTAGGACGGATATCCCAGGAGGATTGAGCTTCTTTTCTGGCTCTTTCAAGCGGAGGTTATCAATCGAGTTACCCCCAATCCGATTGACCTTCGTGGCCCCAGGAAGAGGCTTACCAGTCAGCCCAAGCGGATCGATCCACGTGATGGGATTCGGCGCGTATTGGTAGACGTTGATCCCGCCTGCAAGCCCGATCGGATCCTTGGAGGTGAACCGTCCGCTACTCGGATCATAGTACCGATACCGGTTGTAATGCAGCCCCGTCTCCTCATCCCGGTACTGCCCCTGGAACCGAACCGTGTTCCCCACCTCGTTGCGCTCCGGCACCTCCCCCCACACCGTCTTCTCGCCACCCCACGCCCGATACCGCCCCAGCCACACCACCTTCCCTGACTCATCCAGCAGTTCCTGCGGTGTCCCCAGGTGGTCGTTCTGGTAGAACAGCGTCGCATGCCGCGTCTTCGCCGGCACCTGCACGAACCTTCCATCCGTGCCCGTCGCCACGAACGCCGCCTCCATCAGCGTCTCGTCCAGTCGCGCCAGCGGCACGAACGTCCCCGGTTCGTGCAGGTATAGCGACGCCCCCTGCCACCGGTGCCGCTCAATGAACGTATGGACCCGCTGCGCCACCGGCACCGAGTACGGATCGGCCGGATCCTCCCGTACCACCGGCGTCGAGCGATCCCTCACCCGCTCGCCGCGTTCCCCCGGCTCAAGCGGTGCGAGATGGAACCGCTCCTCCATCAGCAGCACGTCGCCGTCCCACGTGAACACCGTCCGATCGATGCGGCCGTCCCTGCTCTTCACCTCTTTCAACCGCCGCCGGCCGAACGCGTCGTAAGTAAAGTGCACGCCCAATTCCGGCCGCACCGTGCCCGGGGTCGACGTCACGCCGTGTTGCGTCCGCTCGATCCGGTCGATCTCGTTCGCCGCCGGCCGCCTCGCATAGCGTTCGGCCTGCGTGAGCCGGTTCGCCGCGTCGTATTCGTACAGCCAAGTCACGCCACCCGGCTCCGTCTTGCGCACCAGATTGCCGTGCGAGTCGTGCTCGTAGCGCGTGCGGTTCAGTTCCTTCGACACGTTGCCGATGCACTTCGGCAATGACCGCTCCCAGCCGGTCAGCGCGTCGACCTCGTCGGCAATCCGCAAGCGCCGCGCGAGTTGTTCGTCGGGCAACCGTTCGCCCGGATGGGCGTCCCACCACGCACGATCCTGCGCCATTTGCCGCTGCATCCGCGCCGTGGCCGACTCGATCGTTTCGTCGCTCGGGCGCGGCGGGATCTTGTCCGGATCCACCGGGTTGCCCGCCGGATCGAATGCGAACACCTCCTTCAGGTCCCGTGTCGTCGCCTTCAGCAGACGCCCGGTCGGGTCGTACGCATACTCCGTGACGCCGCGCGTGCGATCCTCGATACGCGTCAGTTGGCCCGCCGCGTCGTACTGCAACCGGCGCGTGGCCATCCAGTCCGCCAGCCGCGCACTCCCGTCACGCCGCACGGACATGCGCCGCAATCGACCTGCCGGATCGTATTCCCGAACCTGCTCGAAGCTGCGATACCGGCGCACGATCTCACGATGCAGTTTGTCGCGCTCGAAGTCCACCAGCGGCCGGCCGTCCAGCAACACGCCGTGCAAATGGCCCGAACCGTAGCGCAGCCAGTCGATCGTGCGCGTGTTCGGCAGTTGCGTGCGGATCCGGTTGCCGAGCACGTCGTATTCGTGACGCGTCACCGTCGTGTAGGAACCGTCGCTGTCCGGGTAGATCGTCTGCTCTTCGGCGATCAGGTTATCGGCATCGTCGTAGTGCAGGTGCACACGGCTGTGATATCCCTGCGCGGTCGTCAGCCGGCCGCGGGCGTCGTAATGGAAGAGCTCGGTCACCCGGCCCCGGCCACCCGGCCCCTTCGTCTCCCGCCGCGTCAGCCGGCCGAGCGGGTCGCGCGCGTAGGTCGTCTCGACGTCCCCGGCCTGCGAACCGATCAGTTGCCCGGCATCGTCCCATTGGTAGCGGGTCGTGCTGCCGTCGAAATCCGTCTGCTCAACGATGCGCCCCAGCCGGTCGTAGCCGAACCGCGTCCGGTCCCGGTTCTCGTTGGTCAGCGTGTCGAGCCGCCATTGCCGGTCGTATCCGTATGCCAGTTCCCGGCCTGCGGCGTCCTTGCGCCAGGTCGGCTGCCCGCGTGCATTGAACGTGTACTCGGTGACGTGGCCCGCGCCGTCGCGATACGTGCGCAGGTTGCCTTCTCCGTCCCACGTGAAGCGTTCCTCGGCGCCGTCCGGATGCACGACGCTGACGACCTGCCCTCGCGCGTCGCAGCGATAGAGCGTGTCGTGGCCCGCGGCATCGGTGACCCGCGACGGATGACCGCGCTCGTCGTAGCCGTAGCGTGTCGCGTGGCCGGAGCAGTCGGCCGCCTCCGCGAGCCGTCCACCGTGGTCATAACGGAAGCGTTTTACGCCGCCTTTCGGATCGGTCACCGACAGCAATTCGCTGCGTACACCCCACACGTAGCGGGTCGTGCGGCCTGCCGCGTCCGTCACGGAGACCGGCCGGCCAAGCGCGTCGTAGGCCGTTTGGGTGACACGGCCATCCGGCCCGGTGACCTGGACCGGCAAACCGCCCGCGTCGTATTCGGTACGCGTGACATTGCCGAGTGCGTCGATCTCGGCCGTCAGCCGGCCGTGCGCGTCGTACTCGAAACGCTGCGTGTGACCCGGCGCGTTGCGCATGCCGACCAGACGGTGCTGGTCGCCCCATTCGTACGATTCGGTCGAGCCGTCAGGATGCTCGACCAGCACGATCCGGTTGTGGAAATCGTAGCGGTGAATCGTCGCATGGCCGTCCGCATCGGTCACCTTTGTGTACCAGTGTTCGCGGTGGTACTCGAAGTGCATGTCGTCCTGGACATGCTGGCCTTCGTTGCCATACCACGTCCGCACGCACCGGGCGTCGGCCGGCGCGGGCACGCCTTCGCGTCGGCCCGGCCAGTCCCATGCGAGGTTCGCGGGGTGTCCGTTGAAATCCGTATAACGCGTGAGCAGGTGTTGCTCGTACGTGTACGTACGCCGGAAGCCGAGCATGTCGACGTGGCCGCTCAGGTCGCCGTCGGCGCTGTACGTGTAGCGCGCGAGGGCTTCGTTGGCGAGCCCCGGAACGCCTGCACGGTAGATCGCCGAGACGCGGCCGTCGACGTACTCGATGCGGATCGCGTTCGCCGCACCATCGCTGATGGTAACGAGTTCGCCGGCGGCGTTGTACGTGAAGCCGAGACCGAGGCCGTCGCGGTTGATGCGGGAAACGAGGCGGTAACGGGCCGACGCAATGCGGCCGCTCAGTTCGTATTCCTCTCGACTACCGTCCGGATAGGTCAAATGGATTCGGCGGCCATCCGGGCGTGCAATCGTGAACTGCTCGGCCGGCACCTCGACAGACTCCCCGAATCCGACCGGCGGCAACGGCACCGCGCGGCTGTCCGGATCGAAGAACGTCAGCGTACCGTCCCGCTCCTCCAGCGACAGATGATACGCACTGCTCCAGCGCGCGCCCAGCGGGCTCGCATCGTAGGCCGCAAGGCTCGACCGATAGCGTCGCGCCCACACGATCGGCACGACACCGTCGAGCACGAAGTCGGTCTGCGCGAGGTGCTCGTCGCCCATTGCGTAATTGACGGGCTTCGCGCTCGCCGTCTTCGGACAGCCGCACCCGTCCTTCGGCGGCAGCGGGCTGGGTGTCGCGCCCTTCTGCGTCGAATCGCGGTGCTCGCCCGGCTTGCGGTGCGGCGCGCGCATCGTACCCGGCGTGGCCTGCGCGACGTGCGACGGCATCCCGCGCGCCTTGCGCGCCTTGATCTCCGCGGTGATCTGCGCGGCCATGAACAGCAAACCGCCCGCTTCGTCCACGCTGCCGAACGCGCGGTCGAGCATCGGCTCGGTGTCGCGGTCGAACGCGTCGAGCCAGGCGACGATCGCATCGCGCTGACCCGACACCTTGAGCAACTGGTCGATGCCGATGAGCGCGATCTCCTCCGTCGACGGCACCCACGACAGGAAGCCCGGGTTCTTCTTGATGCGCCCCATCTGCTCGGCCGCCGAAACAGGATCGAGCACGAAGCGGCGCACCGTGCGCGACGCTTCGCGCACGCCCGCGACGATGTCTTTCTTCCACGCGCCGAGGTGCGTATCGAGCTCGGCCATGAATGCGAGCACGTCGCCGCCGGCCGTCGCCCAGAACAGGTCGACGAGCATCGCCGCGCCCGCGCCCTTTGCAAATGCGAGCAACACTTCCTTGACGATCGCGCGCGCTGGCCGCGTCGCATTGCCAGCGGCCGGCACCACGCCGATCGCATCGATCGCGAGAATGCCCCAGTTGAGTACCTTCTTCGTGCCGTCCGGCTCGCTGCAGATCCGATAGATGTCGACACCGACGTCGTACAGCGACATCGCATTGCCGACGAACGGCACCATGTACAGGCACTGCACGAAGATCTCGAGGCCGGGGTTACCGACCGATTCGACGTCGGTCGCGATCAGCTTCGGTGAGGTGTCCGGTGCGGGCACCGGACTGACGATCACGCGCCGTGCTTCGGCATTCTGAAGAATCGCGTTGGGTATCGGGCGCTGCGGGGTCGAGGGTGCGGTGGTTCCGGCCATAAGTTGTTATCTGTTTCGAATAGGAAGCGAACACCGCGCGCGATCAGCGCGACACGGTGGTTTTGACGAGACCGGGGGCGGCGCCGGGCATCGAAGCCGCCGCGTGATTGCTTGTGGAATTCGCGACTGGCTTGCCGACAGCGTCGAGCGAGGCCCGGGCAAGCGCAGCGGCATCGCCGTTCGCGACGTTCGCCGCCCCGCCCGATGCAGCTTCCCTGACGAGCGCGGCCGCCCCGAGCGCTTGCCCGGCCGACTCCGCTATGGGAATCGCGGCCGTCATCGACGCCCCGACGAGACTCGGCACCGTGTGGCCGGCATCCCCGCTCGCCGGCGAAAATGGTGGCGTCCCTTGCGGATCGCCCCACTTGTGCGTGGTGTCCTGAAGATCGTGGTCTTCCTCGAAATACTGGACCGAGCCACCGCCGCGCGGCATATCGGCCACCGTGCCCCGGCCGTCGGCATCGAGCCTGCCCTCGCGCCACGAACCGTCCGGGAACGTCACGCGATACTTTGCGTTCCTGACCGGCTCGCCATTCGGATACGCATGCCAGAGTTGCATGCCGGTTTGTTCCTGTGCCGGCATCAGCGGCAACGCCTGCCGACGGGTCGCGGACGGCCCGGCACTCACCGGCCCACGCAACCGGATCTCGCCCGCACTGCCGATCTCCACTGTCCCGCCTTCGAGCTTGATATAGGCGCCGCCGCACATCAGCACCAGCGCCTTCTGCGCATTCAGCGTCACCGCATCCGACGTGCTCGCGATCGTCACGCCCTTCAGCGCCGTCAGTTCGAGCGCATCCGCCTGCGCCTGAACGTCGACCTTGCCCGCGCCCGCGTACAGCTTCATTCCGTGCGCATTCGCATACAGCGACACCGCATTGCCCGCTGCAACCGTATAGTTGCCGCCGATCGCCGCATCGGCGTTGCCGCCCGTCGTCGTGAAAAGATGGCCGTCAGCCGCCAATTGCATGTGTTCGCCGCTGGTCACGGCAACCCCGTGCGGTGCGGATGCGAGCAGCACGGCAGCTTCGAGATCATGAACCTGCGCTTCGAGCAACGCTTGCTGCGCTTCGCAGGCCGCCATCGTCGCTCGCGCCTTCTCGACCGCGTCGCTCAGACTGCGCATGCGGGATCGCGCCGCGTCGAGTTGCCGCCGCGCGACCGTCATGTCGAAAGCGTGCCCGCCCGCACTCGACTGCGCATCGGCCGACAGGAACAGGCCCTTGCCGGCGCGCAGCACGCCGCGCTCGTCGGTCCTGACCTCGAACCCTTCACCGCGCGTCTGCTGTCGGCTGTCGACGAAATGCCCGAGGTTGACCTGCGTCTTTCCACCGTAATCCGTCGACAGCTTGATGCTTTCGCGCCCCTTCCGATCCTCGAAGCGAAGCTTGTTGTTCGCTCGCGTGCGAATCACGTTGCGCGTGTTGAAGCCATCCCGGCTCGTGACCAGATCGACGGCCTGACTGTGATGGTGCGCATGCGCGATATACGGCCGGTTCGGGTTGCCGCCGGCAAATGCGACCGCGACTTCGGTATCGGCCAGCAGCGGAAAGTGAAATCCCGTCTGATGGCTGCCTGCGAAGGGCTTGGCGAGGCGCAGCGGCACGCACTCACCGCCGGCCGGCCATGTGTCGAAGTCGAAATCGAAGCGCACGGTGTAATAGCCGTCGCTCGTCAGGTGCGCATACGGCGAAGCGCCCGGTGTCGTGACCCGTGCCGACAACGTACCCGCAATCGCAGGCCAGCGGCGCTCGTCGAGTTTCAGCCGAAATGGCCGGCCGCACGGAATCGCATCGAACGTATTGATATACGACGCATCCCGGCCGCCCGCATGGCGCACCGACACGATGACGATCCCGTGCGGCGCGTCGGCCGGTTGCTCGTCGAGCTTCGCGACAAGCCCCGGCGCGAAGTCGACGACCGAACTCTTGCCCGAATACGTGACCTGCCATGCAAGCGCCGCCTCGCGGCGCAATTGCGCTTCACGCCGCGCTTCGTCGCCGTCGGCATGGTGAGTGCCATAGACGTAGCTCGCCCCCCAAGTCGTCGGATCTTCGCGCGCGATGGTCGCCTCGGCGTTGAATCGGTCGTCAGCCTTCTCGGGGTTGTAATCGGCGACCTTGATCGAACGAGGAATCGTTTCGCTTAACGATTCGAGCGAAAGCACGGCCTCGTGACCACTTTCCAGGCCGCTTGCTTCGCGGTACGGAATGACGACTTGCGGACGATATGAATAGGCATCGACATCATCGCCGAAATGCAGTTCGTCGCCATGCTGTCCCGCGCGGAAAAAACAGAATAATCCGGTTTGTTCCATCAGCAGGCGAATGTAATCCCAGTCGGACATCCGGTACTGCATGCGAAACGCAAGACGCGGATACGCGCGCCGCAGCTTGAACGAAAACTGGTGCGCGCGGAATTCGTGCCGCCTGAGGATCGATTCGACGATTTCGGGCACGGACTGTTGCTGATAAATGCGGGTCGCCTCCACGAGGCGCAAACGGGCGACGAACGGCTCGACGACGATCCGGTACGACACGAAATCGCGCGTCTTGCGGATCTGACCGAACGCGGTGATGCAGCCGGCGAATCGACGTATCGCGTCCGTCGCGACGTTCGTGCCGGGCGGCTCGATCGTAAAGATCGCGGGGCGATTGAGGTAATCGGCGCGTGCGAGCGAAACCGGGCTGGTCAGCGTCACCTCGATCCGATAGGGCTCGCCGAGTCGCTCGTCGAGCACGAACGACATGATCGACAGATCCGGCGCCACGGGTGCGCTGGGCACCTCGAGGAAATACGACTGACGACCGGTTATCCACTGCGCGACTGAGCGTTGCGTATCTCGTTCTCGGGCCATGCTTGCCTCTCAGCAACCGCGTTTTTCTCGGAAGCAGAAGGGATAAAGGATGGCCGGGTTCTCGTCCAGCGAATTGCAACGGTCTGCAACAATGTTCGTGGCCGATCACGCCAATCGACATGACCGACCACCATTTCACGCCGCCTTCCTCGCCTCCGCGATCCGCTGCGGCGCCTTCGGCCGCGCATACAGCCGTTCCAGATACGCGCGCAGTTGCGGGAACGGTTCGATCAAATGGCATTCGCTTGCCCAGTCGATCAGGTACGCCGTCACGCAATCGGCCACCGTCAGCGTATCGCCGACGATGAACTCGCGCCCCTCGAGATGCGTGTCGAGAATCGCGGCCATCGTCGCGAAATCCTCGCGCGCCAGTTCGATATCGGCCGGCGAGCGCTTCTCCGGCGGATAGAGGAACGTGTGCCGCGTGATCCGCCACAGCGGCTGCTCGAGCTCCGTCACCGCGAACATGACCCACCGATAGGCCTGCGCCCGCAGCGCCGGATCGACGGGCAGCAGCGCCTTCTCCGGGTACTTGTCCGCGAGATACAGTACGATCGCGGCCGATTCGGGAATCACGAGGTCGCCGTCCACCAGCACGGGCACCTTGCCGGCCGGATTGAGGCGCAGGAATTCGGGCCGCTTGTGCTCGCCCTCGAGCAGGTTGACCGACACGAATTCGAAATCCGCATCCAGTTCCTTCAGCCCCCACAGCGCGCGCTGCGAGCGCGTGCCGGCAAATCCGTAAAGCTTCATCGCCAGTCTCCATCCATGAATGTCGGGAAAATGTCTGCATGCCGGGCACGACGGATCGAACGAAGCGACGCGCGTCGCGCGGCATCACGCGTCGCTCACGCGCCGGGAATCGCCAGTACCGGCATCACGTCGACCGACACGCCCGGGAACAGCGTGAAATGCGGATGACCTTCGAACAGCGCGGCGGCCGCGTCGTGCGACGCCGCCCGCACGACGGTGAAGCCGGTCAACGCATTGGTCGTGTCGCGGATGCCGGCCGCGTCGATGTTCTTGGTCTTGCCGAGCGGCCCGCCCAGCTCGACGATCGCGTCGCGATGCCGGTCGACCCACGCATGCCATGCGGCGATGCCGTCGCGCTCGCGCGTACGCCGCTCGTCCTCCGGCAGCGCGAGCCATGCCTTCATCGCCGGGCTATCCTGGCTCCCGAGAAATACGGCGAGATACAACTGTGGTTGCGCACTCATGCCTGCTCCTCCGATGACGGACGCGGCGGGTTGCCGCGCCTCGACCTTGACAAGATAGGTTGATATCAACACAATTGCAACATGGCACGAAAAGAAAAGCTTCCCTTCGAAACGACGCTGATGGTGCGCGATTGCTGCCTGTGTTTGCACATGCAGCGCGCGGCGCGCAATCTCGCGCGTATCTTCGACGACGTGCTGCGCCCGCTCGACCTCACCAACGGCCAGTTTTCGCTGCTGATGTCGTTGAACCGGCCGCAACCGGCGCCGATGAAATCGGTCGCGTCGCTGCTCGCGATGGACCGCACCACGCTCACCGCCGCGCTCAAGCCGCTCGAGCGGCGCGGCCTCGTCACGATCGTCCAGGATCCCGACGATGGACGCAGCCGCCTGCTCTCGCTGACGCCGGCCGGGCACGACCTGCTGGCCGAAGCGTTCCCGCTGTGGCAACAGGCGCACGCCGAGATCGAGCGGCCGTTCGCGCCGGGCGAAGTCGACCAGTTGCGCGGCCAGCTGCGCGCGCTATCGGTCGATCCGGGCTCGCGCGACTGAACGGCGCTCGGATCGCGCCGCGGCGGTCGCGCGCACTTCCTGTCACGCGCTGTCAGCAGACATTGCGCACGCCGGTCGCACCGCCCGATTCGGTGGCAATATCGCTCGGCACGACAATCAGTCCGGTATCCATCCATCAGGAGACGAGTATGGGCAACAACGAGAAAGGCGCGATTTTCCGGTCGCTTCACCGCGCGGGCCAGCCGCTCGCGCTGTTCAACGTGTGGGATGCCGGCAGTGCGCGCACGGCGGCCGACGCGGGCGCCGTCGCATTGGCCACCGGCAGTTGGTCGGTCGCGGCGGCCAACGGTTTCGCCGATGGCGAGCAGATGCCGCGCGCACTGATGATGGACGTGCTGGAGCGGATCGTGCGCGCGACGGACCTGCCCGTCACCGTCGATCTCGAAAGCGGGTACGGCGAACGGCCGGAGGATGTCGGCGACACGATCATGCTGAGCATCCAGGCCGGCGCGATCGGCTGCAACCTCGAAGACAGTTTTCCGGCCACGGGCGAACTGCGCGACGTCGACGAAGCGGCGGCCCGCGTCGCGGCAGCCCGGCAGGCGGCCGATCGCGCGGGCGCCGACTACTTCATCAACGCGCGCACCGACGTGTTCTTCACGGCGGCGGCCGATACGCACGACGAACGCTTGCTCGACGCGACGCTGGCGCGCGCCCGCGCGTATGCGGCCGCCGGCGCCGACGGCCTGTTCGTGCCGGGCCTGCGCTCGCCGGCGCTGATTCGCGCACTGACGGCCGCGTCGCCGCTGCCGGTGAACGTGATGCGCGTGTCGGAAACGCCGACGATCGCGGAACTCGCCGAGTACGGCGTGGCGCGCATCAGCCACGGGCCGTATCCGTATCTGCAGGCGATGAAAGCGCTGGCGGCGCTGGTCAAGCAAGGCGGGTAACGGCTTCACGGGGCGGCGGGTGCCTGCTGCCCATCAAACGACGACCTTCCGTGTCATCGGCGCCCGCTTCCGCGCTTCGGTTGTCGCGCGTTTGCCGCAGCGCGTGGGTCGGCCGCATGAGCGACGACGACGCGCGGCGCCTGCTCGACGCACACGCCCCGGCGCGCTGATCGGCGCTCAGGATGCCTTGATGAAATCGATGAACGCGCGTAGCGCCGGCGGCACGAGCCGCCGCCCCGGGTAATACAGAAAAGGCCCCGAGAACGGCCGCCACCACGGTTCGAGCACAGGTTCGAGCGCGCCGCTGTCGACATGCGGGCGCAGCCAGTCTTCGAACAGATGCACGATGCCGGTACCGGCGATCGCCGCATCGACCATCAACTCCGTCGCCCCGCCGATCTGGACCAGCAACGGCCCCGCGGCCGGCTCGACCCGCACGACCTCGCCGTCGCGCTCGAACTCCCACGGCGGCATCGCGCCGCTGGCGAAACGCCCGCGCAGGCACCGATGGTCGAGCAGGTCGCGCGGATGTTGCGGCCGGCCGTGCCGGTCGAGATAGCCGGGCGCCGCCGCGGTCGCGAACCGCTGGATGCGCGGGCCGATCGGCACCGCGATCATGTCCTGTTCGAGCCGTTCGTCGTAGCGGATGCCCGCGTCGCATCCGGCCGCCAGCACGTCGACGAAACTTTCGTCGGCCGTCACTTCCAGCCGGATGTCCGGATACGCATCGAGAAAGCGCGGCACGATCGCCGGCAACACGAGCCGCGATGCGCTGACCGGCACGTTGAGCTTCAGCGTGCCGGCTGGTCGGCCGCGGAACTCGTCGATACCGTCGAGCGCCGCCGCCACTTCGGTCAGCGCCGGCCCGAGGCGCGCGAGCAGGCGCTCGCCGGCTTCGGTGGGCACGACGCTGCGCGTCGTGCGATGCAGCAGCCGCACGCCGAGCCGCGCTTCCAGCCGGCGCACGGCCTCGCTCAGCCCCGACGCGCTGAGGCCCGTCACGCGTGCGGCGTCGCGGAAGCCGCTCGCGCGTGCGACGGCCATGAATGCGTTCAGATCGCCGAGATCGGTTTGCATTGTTCGCCTTTTCGTACAACCCGTGCGAATTATGCCCGCTTATCGCGCAGCCGACTCGTCCTTATGCTGAACGCATTCATCTCTTCGACAGGAGCAAGGTCATGCCCGATATTCGCCACACCGCCACCTTCAGGCTCGGCGATCGCCACGTCAAACGGATCGGCTACGGCGCGATGCAGCTGGCGGGCCCCGGTGTATTCGGCCCGCCGAAAGATCGCGAGGCCGCATTGAACGTGTTGCGCGAAGCCGTGGAATCCGGCGTCGACCATCTCGACACCAGCGACTTCTACGGCCCGCATGTCACGAACCAGTTGATTCGCGACGCATTGCATCCGTACCGCGACGATCTCGTGATCGTCACCAAGATCGGTGCGCGGCGCGGCGACGACGCATCGTGGCTGCCCGCCTTCGCGCCCGACGAACTCGAACGGGCCGTGCACGACAACCTGCGCAACCTGGGGCTCGACGTGCTCGACATCGTCAACCTGCGCATCATGTTCGACACGCACGGGCCGGCCGAAGGATCGATCGAAGCGCCGCTGACCACGCTCGCCGAGCTGCAGCGGCGCGGGCTCGTCCGGCACATCGGCCTGAGCAACGTCACGCCCGCACAGGTCGCGCAAGGCCGGCGGATCTGCGACATCGTCTGCGTGCAGAACCACTACAACATCGCGCATCGCGGCGACGATGCGCTGATCGACGCGCTGGCCCGTGACGGCATCGCGTACGTGCCGTACTTTCCGCTCGGCGGCTTCTCGCCGCTGCAGTCGTCGACGCTGTCCGGCGTCGCGGCCCGGATCGGCGCGACGCCGATGCAGGTCGCGCTCGCGTGGCTGCTGCGCCGCGCGCCGAATCTTCTGCTGATTCCCGGCACGTCGTCGGTCGCGCATCTGCGCGAGAATCTCGCGGCGGCCGATCTCGATCTGCCGGCCGACGCGCTCGCGGCACTCGACCGCATCGCGGACGCCGGCGCGGCCTGACGTGCGGCCGATCGCCCGGTAGCCCGTGCGACACGAGCCGCCGGGCCGCTAGGCCGCTAGGCCGCCAGCCGGTCAGGACGCGACCACGCCGACCCGCTTCGGCACGCCGGTCACGATCGTCGCGACCGCCACCGCGAGCACGATCGCCGCGCCGACGAACACGCCTGCCGCGCCGTTCGCGTCGAACACGACGCCGCCGACGGCCGCGCCCGTCGCGATCGCAAGCTGGATCGCCGCGACGATCAACCCGCCCGCGCTCTCGGCTTCGTCGGGCACGGTGCGCGTCACCCACGTCGACCATGCGACCGGCACGCCGCCGAACGCCATCCCCCACAACGCGACCAATACCGCGTCGATCATCGGCGCGCGGCCGAGCACGACGAGCGCGATGCCGAGCACGACCATCAACGCGGGCATGCCGATCAGCATCGGCCGCAGCCGGTGTTCGAGCACGCGGCCCGCGAGCGACGTGCCGACGAAGTTCGCGATGCCGTAGCCGAGCAGGATCGCCGACAGTCCGTTCACGCCGACGCCCGCCACCTGTTCGAGGAACGGCCGCAGATACGTGAAGAACGCGAAATGCCCGGTGAACACGAGGATCGTCGCGAACATCCCGAGGCCGACGGTCGGCCGGCGCAGCACGTCGATCAGCGTGCGCAGTCGCGTCGTGCCGCTCGGCGGCATCGACGGCAGCGTGAGGATCTGCGACACGAACGCGATGCCGCCGATCACGGCCGCGATCAGGAACACGTTGCGCCAGCCGATCAGGTGGCCGAAGTAGCTGCCCATCGGCGCGGACGCGATCGTCGCGACCGCCACGCCGCTGAAGATGATCGACAGCGCGCGCGGCACCATCGCCGTCGGCACGAGCCGCATCGCGGTGGCGGTCGCCATCGTCCAGAAGCCGCCGAGCGCGATGCCGAGCACGACGCGGCCGAACAGCAGCACGCCCAGGTTCGGCGCGAACGCGACGGCGAGGTTCGATGCGACGAGCAGCACCGAGAACACGAGCAGCACGCGCCGCCGGTCGATCGTGCGCGTGAGCGCCGAGATCAGCAGGCTCGTGACGAGCGCGACCGTGGCCGTGGCCGTGACGGCTTGCCCGGCCACGCCTTCGGTCACGCCGAGGCTGTCGGCCATCGGCGTCAGCAGGCTCGCCGGCAGGAATTCGGCCGTGACGAGCCCGAACACGCCGAGCGCCATCGCGAATACCGCGCCCCAGGCCGGTTCGCGGGGGGCCGCCGTCGAGGCGGCCGAGGAGATTCCGGGATTCATGCGGGATTCCGTGTCGGTTAGGGAAAATACTGATGAGGGCGTATCGTAAGGAACAGCGGCAGGACGGTCTATGACATACAATCCGTTGTTATTGATCGTTCGTCCGAATCTCGCCATGTCCGAGCCCCTGCTTCCCCCGATCCCCGACGCGCACGACCTCGTCAGCGAGTTGCTGCTGGGGATGCGCCTGAGCGGCGTCCAGTACCGCCGCATCCAGGTCGCGCGGCCGTTCGGGCTGAATTTCGGCCATGCGCCGGGCCGCGCGCAGTTTCATTTCGTGGTGCGCGGGCCGGTGCTGCTGCGCGACGCGTCGGGTGAGACGATGCGGCTCGAGGCCGGCGACGCGATCCTGTTGCCGCACGGCGGCATGCACGCGCTGGTATCCGATCCGGATGTGCCATGCCGCGAGATCAACGGCTTCGAGATCGCGAAGATCTGCGATACGGTCGCGTCGGTGGCGTCGGCCGGCGTGTCGCCCGCGACCTGCGCGACGACGGAGCCCGGCGCCGGCGATGCGCTGATCTTCAGCGCGTGCATGGAGCTCGACCTCGGCGGCATGCAGCCGCTGGTCGGCACGATGCCCGCGTTCATGCACGTGGGCACGCTGCTCGCGCGCTACCCGGAGATCCGTCCGATGCTCGACGCGATGGAGCGCGAAGCGTGCACGGCGCGCGCGGGCTTCGCGGGCATCCTCGCGCGGCTCGCGGACGTGGTCGCCGCGTTCATCGTGCGCGGCTGGGTCGAGTGCGGATGCGGCGACGCGACCGGCTGGGTGCAGGCGCTGCGCGAGCCGAAGCTCGGCCGCGCGATCGTCGCGCTGCATCGCGACCCGGGCCGCAACTGGAGCGTCGCGGAGCTCGCGACCGAAGCGGGCGTGTCGCGCTCGGTGTTCGCCGAGCGCTTCCTCGCGGCGACCGGGATGACGCCCGTGCGCTACCTGACCGAACTGCGGATGCGGCTCGCCGCGCAGTGGATCGCACGCGACCGCGAGACGATCGAAGCGGTCGCGTACCGGCTCGGCTACGGTTCGCTCGCCGCGTTCAGCCGCGCGTTCAAGCGCGTGGTCGGCAAGCCGCCGGGCGCCGTGCGCGCGGACGGCGACGTGCGCGCCGAAGCGTAACGCCCGGCGCGCGGCGTCGGCGCCGGGCCGCCCTGCATCACTTCAACGCGTCGAGCCGGTCGACCAGCGCCGTCGCGCACTGCACGGCGAGCGCCGTGCACTGCTCCACATCGACTGCCGCGCCGGTCGCGACCGTGCCCTGCACGATCCTGCCCAGCAATTCCTTCGAGAGTTCGGCGATCTCGTGATCCCGTTCCGTCATGATGTCCTCCTGCGCGTCGGCGATTCCGGTGATTCGCCCGTTCGGAGCGAATGCCGTGCCCGCGCCGTTCAACGCTGCTTCGCCCGCACGACGATCTGCGCCTGCGTGTCGCGCTCGATGCGCTCGAGCGACGCGTGCAGCGCCGCGAACTCGTCCGGCGTGCATACCTGACGGCCGAAATCCGCGCTCATCCGCCGCGTGACCTGCACGACGCGCGCGGCCGCATCGAACACGTAATGCGACGTGAAATCGACGAAGCGGTCGTGCACGGCCGCATCGGCCGGCAGGTCGGTCACGACCACGCCCGCCGGCAGCACGATCTGGCCAGTCTCGTCGAACGTGCCGCCGACGCAGCCCCACGGCTGCGTGCGCACGGGCTCGGCCAGCCAGGTTTCGACCTGCGTCGCGATACCGCCCGTCAGGCTCGACAGCGCGGGCAACGCGGTCGTGCCGTCCGGCCACACGAAATGATCGAGCGTGCCGGCGATCGTCACATCGAACGGCCCGTCGGTCGCGCGCCGGTCGCTGGTCGACAGTTGCGCGCGGCCGCGCAGGCTGCTTTGCCGCAAGCGCTCGTTCGCCAGTTGCGCGAGGCGGTCGCGCGACGCGCGGCGAAACAGGTTGCGTTCGAGTTCGGCGGTCCAGCCGTCGTCGCGGACATAAGCCTGAACACGCGCGGCGCCCGGCTGCGCGGCATCGATCGCGATTCGCGCGGTGCGGCCGCGCGGCTGCGTGGCCGGCGTGCGCGACAGCACGCCGGTATCGACGAGCAGCGCCGGGCGGTCCATCACGATCGGCGGCAGGTAGCCGAACGCGATGCCAGCCGTCGTCGTATCCGCGTAGAGCGCGAGATCGGGCAGCCACGTGATCGCATGATTGATCGCGCCGCCGCCGTAGCCGGGCACCGACGGCAGCGTGTACACGGCGCCGAGATTGATCAGCACCGGTTCGCTGCGAATGCCGACCGCCGCGAGCAACGCGCCGAACAGCGCGACGTGATCCTTGCAGTCGCCGTAGCGGTTGCGCAGGATGTCGGTCACGCGATGCGGCGCGGCGGCCGTTTCGCCGAGAAACAGCCCGACGTAGCGCACGTTCGCCTGCACCCAGTCGTACAGGATGCGCGCCCTGTCGCGCGGATCGACGGCATTCGCGGTGAGCGCGCGCGCCAGTTGCACGACGGCCGGATCGTTCGCGCGCGGGTCGACGGCCGCGTTGCGGTAGCGTGCGGCGAACGCCGCGTAGTCGGGCAGCGTCGACACGACGAGCCGGTCGCCGTAGGTCGGATAGCCGACCGCGCCGCTCTCGATGCGGTCGTACGCGCCGTGCCGGTAGTCGAATTCGTAGCGCGTGCGGCCGTTCGCCGTGACGGGCGGCAGCGCGACGTAGCCCCGCGCATCCGCATACAGCGGCATGTCGGCCGGCAGGTCGAAGATCAGCCGCTGGCTGTCGACCGGCTCGCGCGACGGCTCGACGGTGTAGCCGAAATAGCCGCGATTGACCGGCTTCGTGCGGGTCTTGCGGAACGCGACGCGCGTGCTCGACCCGGCCTCGACGCCGGGAAACACGACGGTGCGCAGCAGCCCGTCCTGGAACGTCGGCGCGCCGGCCGAGCGCGGCTCCTGCACGTCGCGGATGCCGTCCGCACCGACCGGATGCGCGACGCCGTCGCGGTCGATCGTCTCGGCCGCGACCAGCTCGACCTTCTCGAGATTCCTGTCGAACCACACGTAGCGCTGCGCGACCGCGTCGATGCCGTTCGCGTCGTTCGCGCGCAGCGTCGAATCGTCGTGCTCGTCGAGCGAACCGTCGTGCTGGATCACGAACTCGTGGACGTCGCTGACGAGCGTGACGGGCGCCGCATCGGCTGCCGCGCGCGAGTCGCTCATGTCGCCCATGCCGCCCGTGTCGCGCATATCGGCCACGGCCGTACCCGCGCCGAGCGCCACGGCGCACGCGAACAGGCAGCCGGTCCATCGGGAAGGAAAACGCACCACGTCGAAGTTCTCCGCGCGTTCGTTGCCGGACGCCAGCGCCGCGCGCCGGTGCGGCAGCCGTGCCTGCATGACGCGCACATGACGGCCGCCCGCGCCACCCGCGCGCGTGGCCGTCGTGCGGCCCAGTGTGGGCGCCGTGCCGGCGAGCGTCAAGCCGCGCCGTCGGGAAGGAAACGTGATGCCGAGCGACGGCGCTTTCGAGATCCGTTGACCGCGTGATTGCGTTCGCGTCGCGGGCGGCGTGATCGGCTTCGGCATCTTGCCGACGGCGCGGCATCTCGAGCGGCGGCGTCCGAAACCGATCGACACCGCGCGGCCATGTGCGCCGCGCGATCTCTCACGCTCGCGGCGAGACGAGCCGCCCCGACGCCGGTCGCCCGACCCGCCACGGCCGATCGGCGTCCCGACGCGCTTTCCGGCGCGTAAGCGACCGGCGACGCCGGCCGCGTCATCGCCGCCGCGCCCGCTCCGCGCCAGCCCCCTCCGCCCCGCCGACGTCGGCCCCTCGTTCCGCCGTCCGTCGTCCCCGCCGCTTCGCCCGAACGCGATCCGCACCGGCGTCCCGGTCGTGCGTTTTTCCCCGCAATTCGACATTTGTGCGCGCGCAACAATGGCGATGCCTCGCGCCGGGCGCCATGCAGGCGACCCGATTCCCGCATGGCGCCTGGCGCGGCGCGCTTTAAAAACCACATCTCACGAGGACATACCATGCAACTCCAATCTCATCCGGCATGCCGCCCGTTTTACGAAGCCGGCGAACTCTCGCAACTGACCGCCTTCTACGAAGAAGGCCGCAATGTCATGTGGATGATGCTGCGATCGGAGCCGCGGCCGTGTTTCAACCAGCAACTCGTCACCGACATCATCCATCTCGCGCGCGTCGCACGCGACTCGGGCCTCACGTTCGACTTCTGGGTGACGGGCTCGCTCGTCCCCGAGCTGTTCAACGTCGGCGGCGACCTGAGCTTCTTCGTCGACGCGATCCGCAGCGGCCGGCGCGATCAACTGATGGCCTACGCGCGCTCGTGCATCGACGGCGTGTACGAGATCTACACCGGCTTCGGCACCGGCGCGATCTCGATCGCGATGGTCGAGGGCAGCGCGCTCGGCGGCGGCTTCGAGGCCGCGCTCGCGCATCACTACGTGCTCGCGCAGAAGGGCGTGAAACTCGGGTTCCCCGAGATCGCGTTCAACCTGTTCCCGGGCATGGGCGGCTATTCGCTGGTCGCGCGCAAGGCGAACCGCGGCCTCGCGGAATCGCTGATCGCGACCGGCGAAGCGCATGCGGCCGAGTGGTACGAAGATCAGGGGCTGATCGACGAGACGTTCGAAGCAGGTGATGCGTATCTGGCGACGCGCACCTTCATCGACGTGGCGAAGCCGAAGCTGAACGGCATCCGCGCGATGCTGCGCGCCCGCGATCGCGTGTTCCAGCTGTCGCGCTCGGAGCTGATGGACATCACGGAAGCGTGGGTGCATGCGGCGTTCACGATCGAGCCGAAGGACCTCGCGTACATGGAACGCCTGGTGATGCTGCAGAACCGGCGCGTGTCGAAGTTGCGCACGGTGTAATGCGACGGGCGCCGCCGACGGCCGGCGGCGCCTTTTTCCGGAACGACGCTCAAGCGATCAGCCTGAGCTTTCTCGTCTCCGCGAGCCACGCCTCGAACGCCTGCGCCGGCATCGGCCGCGCGTAGTAGTAGCCCTGCGCGTGATCGACGTCGAGCTGCTTGAGGAATTCGGCTTCCGCATGCGTTTCGACGCCTTCGGCGACCACCGCGAAATTCAGCGCCTTCGCGAGCGACACGACCGAGTGCACCAGCGCCTGCGAGCGCGGGTTGCGGTCGATGGCCGTGATGAAGGTGCGATCGAGCTTGATCGCGTCGAGCGGCAGACGCGACAACTGCGACAGCGACGAATAGCCGGTGCCGAAATCGTCGAGATGGATCTCCGCGCCGAGCTGGCGGAACTGCCGCATCAGCCCGATGGCCGCCTCCTCGTCCTCGATGAAGCAGCTCTCGGTCAGCTCGATGTCGAGCAGGCCGGGCTTCAGCCCCGCGCCATCGAGAATCGACGCGAACTGATGGACGATGTTCATGTCCTGCAACTGCCGAGCGGACACGTTCACCGCGATCCGGATGCCGAGCCCCTTCGCTTTCCACGCGGCGGCCTGCGCGGCCGCGGTGCGCATCACCCAGCGCCCGAGCGGCGCGATCAGCCCCGACTCTTCCGCGAAACGGATGAACTCGATCGGCGCGACGAGCCCGCGATCGGGCGACTGCCAGCGGATCAGCGCCTCGACGCCGTGCACGTCGCCCGTCGCGATGTCGACGACCGGCTGGTAGTACAGCACGAACTGCTCTTCCTCGAGCGCCTTGCGCAGGTTCGTGTCGAGCCACATGTACTTCGCGACCTTCTGGTTCATCTCGAGCGAGAACACGCGATACGTATGCTTGCCTTCCTCCTTCGCGACGTACATCGCGGTGTCGGCGCAGCGGATCAGCGTCTCGAGCGAATCGCCGTGCTGCGGGTACATCGCGATGCCGATCGAGCAGCTCGTGTAGACCTCCATCAGCCCGAGATGGATCGGCGTGCGCAGCCGTTCGAGGATGATCTGCGCGGTCGCTTCGAGCAGCGGGCGCGTGCCGTGTTCGAACAGCACGAGGAATTCGTCGCCGCCGAGCCGCGCGAGCGTCGCGCCCGACGGCAGGCAGCCGTTGATGATCGCCGACACGTCCTGCAGCAGGCGGTCGCCGGTGATGTGCCCGTAGTGATCGTTGACGCGCTTGAAGTTGTCGAGATCGAGGAACAGGATGCCGACCTGGCCGCGCGTATTGGCGTCCTCCTGCGCGATCGCCGCGTGGATGCGCTCGCTGATCGCATGGCGGTTCGGCAACCCGGTGAGCACGTCGGTGTTCGCGAGTTCGGTGAGCCGCTGCTGCGCGTTGCGCTCCTCGGTGATGTCGATGCCCGAGCAGATCAGGAACTGCTCTTCGACGCCGCTGCCGCTCTGCACGAACTTGTTGCGGAACTGGAACAGGCGCGGCCCGTTGACCGTATTGATGTAGCGCTCGACCGCGAACGACTGGTTGCTCGCGAAGAAGCCCGTGATGTTGGTGCGCGACTGCGCGCCCTGCTCCGGGCTCATGAACAGCTCGAACGCGCTGCGGCCGATCACGTCGACCTCGCGCTTGCCGGTCACTTCCTCGCACAGGCGGTTGAAGCGCTGCACCATCCCGTTGCGATCGAGGATCACGACGAGCGAATTCACTTCCGACACGACCTGCTCGGCGAACGCGAGCCCGTGCGACAGGTCGCCGGCGACGGACTCGGTATCGGAATAGGCGGACGCCGTGCCGGCCCAGTCGACCGTATTGACCATCCTGCCGACGAGGTGGAGGCTGACCGTGCTGCCGAACAGCACGATGTCGAGCACGAGGTGCGACGTGACGCCGGTCAGCGCACGGATGCGCCCGGCCTGTTCGACCGTCAGCGCGACCGCGACGTTGGTCAGCCCGCGGACCGCGGCCAGTTCGAGTGCATTGCTGTCGCTGCCGAGACGCCAGCAGGGGCTGCGCGTACCGACGTGCGCCTCGAGCACCGCGCTATCGTTTTCGTCATCCATGGACACGCCCCGATCCAAAAAAAACGCACAGTGTAGACGGAGGCGAGTGACCCCACCGCCTTCCCGGGCCGCGACGCACGTGCCCCGCAGGGCGGCCGTGATTGCCGTGACAGCGGCCTCGTCCCGTACTTGTTTGCAGCTGATGCGACCGGCGTTCGCGCGTGATGCGCGCAGGTTCTGCCTTACGGAATGATGAGAGCCATCTTATCAAATGACAATGAAGATTTGCACTCACATTTAGAGAAGTGTGTCAAGGAATCGGGACTCGATTGGCAGACCGGAGTTTTCATGATTGGCGGCTGGCGAATGCGCGCACGGGGCGGTGCGCATCGGGAGCGGCGTGCCAGGCCCCAAAGCCCCGCCGGGCGGGCGTTCGGGGCCGGTCCATCGATATGGGGCCTGATCTTTCGGGAGCCTGTGGCGGCAGGGTCGAATCGGATCCCGTGATCCGCAGTTTCCCGTGTTTTTTGATTCCGTTCGTGCGCGAATACGCGGCTTTATTCCACAGTTCGTTGCAATATCCTCCGCCCGCCCCCGTCGCACCCGGCGCGGCGCATCCGCGCCGGGTGCGCGGGCTCAGCCTGCCGCGCCGTAGCCGCCGCCGCCCGGCGTTTCGACGACGAACACGTCGCCGGGCGCCATCTGCGCGCGGCCGATGTGGTCGAGCGCCTCGACCGTGCCGTCCGCCCGCTCGATCGTGTTGCGGCCGAGCGCGCCGGCTTCGCCGCCCGCCGCGCCGAACGGCGCGTGGACCCGGTTGTTCGACAGGATCGACGCGGTCATCGGCTCGAGGAAGCGGATCCGCCGCACCGCGCCGTCGCCGCCGCGCCAGCGCCCGCCGCCGCCCGAGCCCGCGCGGATCCGGTGCGAATCGAGCCGCACCGGGTAGCGCCATTCGAGCACCTCCGGATCGGTGAGCCGCGAGTTCGTCATGTGCGTCTGCACCGCGGCGACGCCCGCGAAGCCGTCGCCCGCGCCGCTGCCGCCCGCGATCGTCTCGTAGTACTGGACTCGATCGTTACCGAATGTGAAGTTGTTCATCGTTCCCTGGCTCGACGCGACGCAGCCGAGCGCGCCGTACAGCGCGTTGGTGATCGCCGACGACGTCTCGACGTTGCCCGACACGACGGCCGCCGGGTAGTCGGGGTTCAGCATCGAGCGGGCCGGCACGATCACGGTCAGCGGCTTCAGGCAGCCGGCGTTCAGCGGAATGTCGTCGCCGACGAGCGTGCGGAACACGTACAGCACCGCCGCCATGCAGACGGCCTTCGGCGCGTTGAAGTTGTTGTCGAGCTGCGCGGACGTGCCGGTGAAATCGATCTCCGCGCACCGCGCCGCGCGATCCACGCGGATCGCGACGCGAATCTCCGCGCCGTTGTCGAGCGGATAGCGGTAAGCGCCGTCCTGCAGCGCGCCGATCACGCGCCGCACCGCTTCTTCGGCGTTGTCCTGCACGTGCGTCATGAACGCGAGCACGACGTCGCGGCCGAACTGCGCGACCATCCGGCGCAGCTCGTCGACGCCCTTCTGGTTCGCGGCGACCTGCGCGCGCAGGTCGGCCATGTTCTGCTCGACGTTGCGCGCCGGATAGCGGCCGGATGCCAGCAGCGCGCGCGTCTCGGCATCGCGCAGCACGCCGGCCGACACGAGCTGCCAGTTGTCGATCAGCACGCCTTCCTCGTCGATATGGGTCGAATCGGGCGGCATCGAGCCCGGCGTCGTGCCGCCGATGTCCGCATGGTGGCCGCGCGAGCCGACGTAGAACAGCGGCGCGTCGGCGCCGTCCGCGAACACCGGCGTGATGACCGTCACGTCCGGCAGGTGCGTGCCGCCGTGGTACGGGTCGTTCAGCGTGAACACGTCGCCGTCGCGCATGCGGCCGCGGTTGCGCTCGATCACCGTGCGGATGCTCTCGCCCATCGAGCCGAGATGCACGGGCATGTGCGGTGCGTTCGCGATCAGGTTGCCGTCGCCGTCGAAGATCGCGCACGAGAAGTCGAGCCGCTCCTTGATGTTCACCGAGTACGCGGTGTTCTGCAGCCGCAGCCCCATCTGCTCGGCGATCGACATGAACAGGTTGTTGAAGATCTCGAGCCGCACCGGATCGGCGTCGGTGCCGAGCGAGCGGCGCGTCGGCAGCGGCGTCGTGCGCGTCAGCACGAGATTGCCCTGTGGGGTCATCTCCGCGCGCCAACCAGGTTCGACGACGGTCGTGCCGTTCTGCTCCGCGACGATCGCGGGGCCGTCGATCGCGTCGCCGGCGCGCAGCGTGTCACGCACGACCAGCGCCGCGTCGTGCCACTGGCCGCCGGAATAAAAACGCACGGCCGCGTGCGCTTGCGGCGCCGCGCCCGCCTCGCGCGGTGCGAGCGGCGCGATGTCGACCGGCGCGTCCGAGCGGCCGATCGCCTCGACCGACGCCAGCTCGGCGACGAGCGGCGTGCCGGGCATCAGGAACGCGTAGCGCTGCCGATATGCGGTTTCGAACGCCTGCTGCATCGCCGCGACCGAGCCGGCCGGCACGTCGAGCGCCGAATCGGTGCCCTGGTAGCGCAGGTGCACACGTCGCTCGGTCGTGATCCGCTCCGGCGGCACACCCTGTTCGAGCAGCGCGCCGATGGCCTCGTCGGCCAGCCGGTCGAGCGCCGCGTTCAGCGCCGACAGCGATTCGTCGGACAACACGGCTTCCACCGCGCGCTCGCGCATCGCGGTCTGGTCGGCGAGGCCCATCCCGTATGCGGACAGCACGCCCGCGAGCGGATGCGCGAACACCTGCGTCATCCCGAGCGCATCGGCCACGCCGCACGCGTGCTGGCCGCCCGCGCCACCGAACGTCGTCAGCACGTAGCGCGACACGTCGTGGCCGCGCTGCACGGAGATCTTCTTGATCGCGTTCGCCATGCTGCCGATCGCGATCTCCAGGAATCCTTCGGCGAGCGCCTCGGGCGTCTCGCGCCGGCCGGTCGCCGCGTGGATCTCGTCGGCGAGCGCCGCGAACTTCGCGACCACGCCGTCGCGATCGAGCGGCTGGTCCGCATGCGGGCCGAACACGCGCGGGAAATGATCGGGCTGGATCTTGCCGAGCATCACGTTGCAGTCGGTCACCGTCAGCGGGCCGCCGCGCCGGTACGCCGCCGGCCCCGGGTTCGCGCCGGCCGATTCGGGTCCGACGCGCAGCCGCGCGCCGTCGAAGCCGAGCACCGAGCCGCCGCCGGCCGCGACCGTGTGGATGCTCATCATCGGCGCGCGCATCCGCACGCCGGCCACCTGCGTCTCGAACACGCGCTCGAATTCGCCGTTGTAGTGCGACACGTCGGTCGACGTGCCGCCCATGTCGAAGCCGATCACCTGCTCGAAGCCGGCCGCACGCGCCGCGCGCACCATCCCGACGATGCCGCCGGCCGGGCCCGACAGGATCGCATCCTTGCCCTGGAACGCGTCGGCGCGCGTGAGGCCGCCGCTGCTCTGCATGAACTGCAGGTTCACGCCGGGCATCTCGTGCGCGACCTGCTCGACATAGCGGCGCAGGATCGGCGACAGGTATGCGTCGACCACGGTCGTATCGCCGCGCGACACCATCTTCATCAGCGGCGACACCTCGTGCGACACCGACACCTGTGTGAAGCCGATGCGGCGCGCGAGCGCCGCCAGCATCCGTTCGTGCGCGGTATGGCGATAGCCGTGGATCAGCACGATCGCGAGCGCACGCACGCCGCTGTCGAACACGCGACGCAACGACGCTTCGGCACCCTGAACATCGAGCGGCACGACCACGTCGCCGTGCGCGCCGACGCGCTCGTCGATCTCGACGACCGTCTCGTACAGCGCGTCGGGCAGCGCGATGTCGAGATCGAACAGGCGCGGCCGGTTCTGGTACGCGATACGCAGCACGTCGCGAAAACCGCGCGTCGTCGCGAGCGCGGTGCGTTCGCCCTTGCGTTCGAGCAGCGCGTTGGTCGCGACCGTCGTGCCCATCTTCACCATGTCGACCTGCGCGGGCGTGATCGGCTCGCCGGCCGCGAGGCCGAGCAGGTGGCGGATGCCGGCCACGGCCGCGTCGCGGTACTGCTCGGGGTTCTCCGACAGCAGCTTGTGCGTGACGAGCGTGCCGTCGGGCCGCCGCGCGACGATGTCGGTGAACGTGCCGCCGCGGTCGATCCAGAATTGCCAGCGCGCGGCGTCGGAGGGAACGGAGGAAAGGTGTCGGTCAGTCATGATGTCGGTCGATGCGTCGTTGAATCGAGGGACGAGCGCCGCCGCACGGCGCGCGTCGCACGCCGTGTCACGGTGTCGATGAAAAGGGAAAAAAGCGCGGGGCCGACGGCCCCGCCGCTGCCGTCGGTCAGGCGGCGTCGAGTTCGCGGCCGCGGGTCTCGGGCAGTGTCAGCGCGGCGACGATCACCACGCCGTACGCGGCGACCGCGAAGATGCCGATGCTCGTGCCGAGCCCGTACTGCTTGGACAGCGCGCCGATCAGGAACGGGAACAGCGCGCCGATCGCGCGGCCCACGTTGTAGCAAAAGCCCTGGCCGGAGCCGCGCACGCGGGTCGGGAACAACTCGGTGAGGAACGCGCCCATCCCCGAGAAGATGCCCGATGCGAAGAAGCCGAGCGGGAAGCCGAGCCACAGCATCGACGCGTTGGTCAGGTTCAGCGACGTGTACGCGAACGCGATCACCATCGAGCCGACCGCGAACAGGATGAAGTTCGGCTTGCGGCCGAGGCGGTCGGTCAGGTACGCGCTCGTCAGGTAGCCGACCCACGAACCGAAGATGATCATCGCGAGATAGCCGCCGGTGCCCATCACCGTGAGGTGACGCTCGGTCTTCAGGAAGGTCGGCAGCCACGTCGTGATCGCGTAGTAGCCGCCCTGCGCGCCGGTCGTCAGCAGCGCCGCGCGCAGCGTCGTCGTGATCAGCTTCGGCGCGAAGATCTCGGTGAGGCTCGGCGCATCGGCCACTTGCGCCTGCGCGGCCTTCTCCTTCTCGTAGACATCCGGCTCCTTCACGTAGCGGCGGATCGCGACGACCAGCAGTGCGGGCGCGAGGCCGACGAGGAACAGCGCGCGCCACGCCTGCTCGGCCGGCAGCACCGAGAACAGCAGCGCATACAGCAGCGCGCACAGCCCCCAGCCGATCGCCCAGCCCGACTGCACGAGGCCGACCGCCCTGCCGCGGTCGCGCGCGCGGATCACTTCGCCGATCAGCACCGCGCCGGCCGTCCATTCGCCGCCGAAGCCGAAGCCCATCAGCGCGCGCGCCGCGACCAGTTGGTGATAGTTCTGCGCGAGCCCGCACAGCGCGGTGAACACCGCGAACCACATCACCGTGAGCTGCAGCGTGCGTACGCGGCCGATCCGGTCGGACAGGATGCCGGCGATCCAGCCGCCGAGCGCCGACGCGAGCAGCGTGATCGTGCCGATGAAGCCTGCGTCGGCCAACGAGATGCCCCAGGTCGCGACGAGCGTCGGGATCACGAACGACAGCATCTGCGTGTCCATCCCGTCGAGCATGTAGCCGACCTTGCAGCTCCAGAACGCGCGGCGTTCGCGCGGTTGCGCATCCGCGTACCACGAGAACAGGCCGCTGCGCTCTCGGCTCGCGGGCTCGGCGGCGGGCGCCGCGAGGGTCTTGCTTTCCATGGTGGTACTCCTGTCGTTGTGCGCCGATCAAATGGCGTGTGGTGCTGTGTGTCTGTCGTAGGTGTGTCGCGTGCGGGGCCGGCGGGTCAGAACACGGCCAGCGACGCGTTCGTGATGTCGGTCATCAGCATGTGGCCGGGCGTATGCGCGATCGCGATCGGCAGCTTCGCGTCCATCAGCGCGGTTTGCGGCGTCACGCCGCACGCCCAGAACACCGGCAGCTCGCCGTCGCGGATCGTCACCGCGTCGCCGAATTCGGGCGCGTCCAGATCGTCGATGCCGAGTTCCCGCGGATGGCCGATATGGATCGGCGCGCCGTGCACGCCCGGAAACCGGCTCGTGATCTGCACCGCGCGGATCGCGTCGGCGCCGCGCAGCGGCCGCATCGACACGACCAGCTGGCCGCCGAAAATCCCCGCGCGGCGGTTCGCGATCGACGTGCGGTACATCGGCACGTTGCGCCCCTCCTCGACGTGGCGCAACCCGATCCCTTCGCGGGCGAGCATGTCCTCGAACGAGAACGAGCAGCCGATCGCAAATACGACGAAATCGTCGCGCCACAGCGCTTCGAGCGATTCGACCTGCTCGGTCAGGCGGCCGTCCCTATATACGTTGTAGCTCGGCACGTCGGTGCGGATGTCGAGATCCTCGCCGAGCGCGGCGATCCGGAACGCACCCGGTTCGCCGACGCCCAGCAGCGGGCAGGCCTTCGGGTTCGCCTGGCAGAAGCGCAGGAAATCGTGCGCATACGCGTCGGGCAGGATCGCGAGGTTCGCCTGGGCAAACGGGCCGCAATGGCCGGCGGTCGGGCCGCGGAACGCGCCGTGGCGCACGGACTGGCGGAATTCGGAAGGCGTCATGATGGTCGGTCGCAGATCGGGATGGCGGGGCGATGACGGTGGTGTGTCATCGGATATGGCGAAGAATAGAAAGGAAAAAATTTTGTCGCCAACGAGTTTTTTTGCGCCCGTTGCATAGAATTTCTTAACGGGTCTGCGGGTTTTCCCCGGTCCCGTTCACTTTTCGTCGCCGGCAAGCTGCGCATCCATTGCTCGCCCGACTGCCATGAACACGCGTTTTCTCGAAACCTTCGTCATGCTCGCAAAGCTGCGCAACTTCCGCACGACCGCGGCCGCGCTGCACGCGACGCCGGCCGCGATCTCGCAGCGCCTGAAGGCGCTCGAGGACGAACTGCATACCGTACTCGTCGATCGCGACAGCCGCGCGTTCCGGCTCACGCCCAACGGCGAATACCTGCTCGGCTATGCGAAGGCCGTCGTCGAGGCGACGCAGGAACTGCAGGCCGCCGCGTCCGGCGAGCGTGCGCTGCGCGGCAAGCTGCGGCTCGGCGTGATCGAGACGGTCGTGCACAGCTGGCTACCGCATTACATGCGGCGGCTCGCGGCCGACTACCCGCAACTGGAAATCGACCTGACCGTCGACGTCAGCGTCGTGCTGCAGCGCCGGCTGATGGCCGGAGAACTCGACCTGATCATTCGCGTGGAAGGCAGCGACGAGGCGTCGGTCGTGTGCGACGCGCTCGCGAACTACCCGGTGCGCTGGATCGCGCGCGCCGGGCTGCTGCCGAACACGCGCACCGGCCTCGCGCGGCAGGTGCTGCGCCAGCCGATCCTCACCTACGGGCGCGGCACAGCGCCCCATCGCGCGCTGGAAGACATCGTCCGCACGCTCGCGCATGCGCACGGCGTGCCGCTGTCGGAGACGCGCATCACCGGGTCGCCATCGATCTCGGTGATCGTGCAACTGGTGCGCGACGGTTTCGGCGTCGCCGCGATTCCGGTGCTGTTCGTCGATGCGCTGATCGAAAGCGGCGAAGTCGTCGAGCTGCCGCTGCAGCCGTCGCCGCCGTCGATCGTCGTGTCGATGTCGCGGCGAACGGACGCGCCGCGGTTCGTGCACGGTGCGTCGATCGCCGCGCGGGCGGCGTGTCACGAGTATTGCGAAAAGAGCACGCGCTTGCTGGTCGAAGCGCTTTGACCCCGACGCGCTGGATGACGCACGTTCGACATCGCCGCGCGAATCGCCCACAATCGCGATCGGCGCGTCGCCACATCGGCGCCGCGCATCGTGAATGACCGCCCGGCCGTCCGGCATTCGTCGCTTCGCATGATCGTGCACCACGAGAAGGCAACATGCAGATCCGCTCCACTTCGTCCCGCCTGAACCTCGCGCGCGTCGTGATCGTCGCGCTGTATGTCGCGTCGCTGCTGCTGCCCGTCGCGGCCGAACCGCCGAATGCGGTCGGCGCGGTAAGCTGGTTGCACGGCTACACCGTGCTCGCGCTCGGGCCGCTCGCGATCCTCGACCTGCAATTCGCGTGGCTCGGCAACCCGCTGCTCGTCGTCGCGCTGCTCAGGCCGAGCCGTACCGTGTCGGCGCTACTGGCCGTGGTCGTCGTCTTTGCGCTCGGCTGGCATACGATCCCGACCGATGCGAACTACGAAACGATCCGCACGTTCGGGGCCGGGTACTACTTGTCGATCGCGGCGATGGTGGGCGCCGCCGCGCTGCCGTGGATCGACGGGCGCGAGCGGCAGGATGGCGTGACGCGAAGCGGTGCCGTCGGCGCCGTGGATGGGGTCGTACCGAACGATGCTGTCACCGGCACCGGCGGCCTGGCCCGGCCGAATGCCGCGCCGGCATCGACGCGTCCGCCTGCCCGGCAGCGCGGCTGGACCGTGACGGCAACCGATACGCGCATCGCGTCGACCGATCAGACCGGGACGACACGCGGCATCGCGCTGTCCGACCTCGGCGCGATCCTGATCGAAACCAACGACCAGGGGCCGTTCGTGTCGGATGTCTGGTGGATCCTGTTCGATACGAACAAGCAGTTCGCGTGTGCCTTTCCGCAGGATGCCGAAGGCGCGAAGGCGGCGGTCGACCGATTGCTCGACCTGCCCGGCATCGACCACCGCAAGGTCATCGACGCGCAGACGTCGATCCAGAACGCGACGTTCCCGATCTGGGAGCGCGCGGCGCGCGAACCGGCCACGCCGGGAGAGACCGGCGCGACCGCGTGACCGGCGACCGTTACGCGGAGGGCTCCGCACGCGACGGCGTCAGCTTGCCGTCGCCGTACTCGCGAAGCACCTGCGAAATCACGACACGATACCCGTCCAGCCAGCGCGCCTGCTTCGCCTTGGCTTCGAGATGCGCGGGATGCTGGATCAACTGCCGCAGCGCCGCCTCGGATTCCCAGTAGTAGATATTCTGGATCAAGCCGGCTTCCGCGTTCTCCCACGTTTCCTCGCCGAGATAACCGGGCGTCGCGCGCGCCATGTCGGCGATCTGCCGGTCGAGCCGGTGGAATTCGTCGTCGTACTGCCCGGCACGAAAAATGAAGGTCGACGCGTACATGCCCGCTCACTCTGCCACGATGAAAGAGCGCCAAGTGTAAGGCACGCACGGCGTGCCGCGATCGTCGTCAAGCGGCGAGCGGAGCGGCGGCGGCGCGATCGTCGAGCCACGCGTCGATCCATGACGCATCGTCGCGCGTGGCGGCAGTGGGTGACGGCATGGCTGCGAGCGCTTGTCGCGCCCGTTCCAGCGCCTGCGCGAAGCCACGCAATTCGTGCGTCGCCGGCCGGTCGTCGGACCGTCGACGCGCGAGCGCCGCTTCGACGTTCGCGCCGATCAACACCAACTGCGCGTCGATGAAGTCGACGCACAGCGCGCGGCAATGCGCGGACACCTGAGCGACGACGAGCAGGACCGGCACGATCGACACGGTCAGGTAGCCGCCGGGCGCCAGCCGCGACAGCGCATCGCGCAGGTCCTGCCCGCCGTCGGTCAGCGACGCGAATACGGCGTCGCGCCACACCGCGCGCTCGAACACGAGCGCATCGCGATACGCGTCGAGCGCCGCACGATCCGCGACCTGCCCGGCCGTCACCAGCGGAATCGGGAACGACGATTCGTTTGTGGATTGCACGCTCCCGGCCTCGACGATGCAGTTCGCGCCGAGCCACGCCGCATCGTCGTGTCGTGCCGCAAGCACGCTGGCCTGCAACCGGTCGGGCAGCATCGGATCGAGCGGCACCGCGCGGCAGATCGACGGCTTGTTCGCGTGCACGCCGCAGCGGCCGTCGTCGGCGAGCGCCGCGCAACGGCCGAGCGACGGATAGTCGTAGCCTTGCAGCGTCAGCGCGAGCCATTCGCCGTGCACGCCGCCGCCGCGATGAAACAGCCGGTCCGCCAGCGCATCGGTGGCCGCGACGTCGTCCGCATCGAGCGTGTGCTCGCGCCCGCCCGCCTGCCAGTGTTCGCCGATCCGCCGCTTCGGCACGCGACGAATCGTCAACGCGCCGACGAAGCGGTGCCGATGCCGGAACAGTTCGCGCAACGACAGCGTCGGCGCGCTGTTGCAGCAGCGTCCGCACGCGTTGCACGCGAGCAGGTAGGTGTCTACCACGGCCGCCGCACCGAATCCTGGTAGCGCGTGAGGATGAAGCGCGCGACGTCGTCCGAGTGATACGCGGCGACGAGCTGCGCGACCCACGGCTTCGCACGATCAGTGTCGCGCACCGTGAGCACGTTCGCATACGGCGAGCGGGCGTCCTCGAGGCTGATGCTGTCGCGCGCGGGCTGCAGCCCGGCGCGGGCCGCGTCGTCGCTGTCGATCGCGACGAATGCGGCCGTGTCGAGCGCCGCGTAAAGCCGGTCGCGGCGCAGCGTGGCGAATTTCAGCGCGAGCCGGTTGCCCGTCACGTCGCGCAGCGTCGCATGCAGGCCGGCTTTTTCGCGCAGCGTCACCAGCGTGTCGTTCTGCAGCAGCACGAGCGAGCGCGCCATCCCGCGCGGATCGGCGGGCAGCGCGACCGTCGCGCCCGGTTGCAGTTCGTTCAGGTTCTTCAGCTTGCGCGAATAGAATGCCATCGGCAGCGTGACCGTCGGCGCGACGGCGGTCAGCGCATAGCCTTTCGCCGCGCGCGTGGCGCTCAGGCGCTGCGCATCCTCGAAGCTGGCCGCGTCGATCCGCCCGTCGGCCAGCGCCGTGTCGATGCGCGACGCATCGTCGAATTCGACGACGTCGACGCCCAGCCCGCGCGCGGCGGCCGCCTTCTTCACTTCGTCGAGGATCTGCGCATGCACGCCGCGCGTGACGCCGACGCGCACTGCCGGTGCGGCACGTGCGGCGGCTTCGACAGCCATCGCCGAACCCTGCTGCATCACCGCGCAGGCAGCCAGCAGCCACGCCGAAACGAATCGCCCGATGCCCGCGGTCACGACGCGTCCCTCAGGATCGTGCGAAACCCGATATGCGATGCGCCGAGATCCGCTTCCTGCTGTTCGCGCGACGACGCGCGATAGCGCACGCAGTAATCGCGCGAACACAGGAACGAGCCGCCCTTGATGACCATCGGCGTATCGTGCCGGCGCGTCGACGGTGCGACGGCTGCGGTGTCGCCGTTCGTATGCGACTGATGCGGGCCCGTGTACGCATCCTTCGTCCATTCCCATGCGTTGCCGATCATGTCGTAAAGACGAAAGCCGTTCGTCGCATAGCAGCCGACGGGCGCCAGCCCCGCGTGACCGTCCTCGGCCGAGTCGAGCACCGGAAACGCGCCCTGCCAGTAGTTCGCGACCGGCTTGCCGTTGGCGTCGCGCGGCGCCGCATCGAGCGACGCGTCGTCGCGGCCGGCCTTGCCCGCGTATTCCCATTCGGCCTCGGTCGGCAGATCGCGGCCGAGCCAGTGCGCATACGCGAGCGCATCGCGCTGCGTGACGAGCGTCACCGGCAGGTTGCCGAGCCCGTCCACGTCGCTGCCGGGCCCGCGCGGATGCCGCCACGACGCGCCCTTCACCCACGACCACCACGCGAGGTCGCGTGCATTCATCTCGTCGCGCGTCGGCACATGGAACACCGCCGCCCCGCCCTGCTGCTCGGCCTCGGTCACGTAACCGGTCGCCTGCACGAAGGCTGCGAACTGCGCGATCGTCACGTCGGTCTGGTCGATCCAGAAGCCGCCGACGCGCGTCGCGCCGTCGCCGGCCGGACGCTCGTCCGCATAGCCGCGCGTGCTGCCGAACACGAACGCGCCGCCGCGCAAGTGCACCATGCCCGCCTTCGGATCGTCGCGCCACTTCGCCGGCAGCCCCGAATAGCGCTTGCACTCGCGCTCCGAACCGAGCGGCGCGAGCGCGCGGCCGCGATTCAGATCGTCGAACGCGCCGCCTGCCGGCACCGCCGGATTCGCATAACCCACCGCGAACGCGGCGGCGAACAGCGTGGCGGCCAGCGCCGCGCCGATCGTCCAGAAACGCAACCGCATCGTGTCGCCTCGCGATCAGTAGTAGCCGCGCGGACGCAGCGGCTCGACGCCACCGACGTTGCTCATGTAGGTCTTCCACTGATCGACCAGCGTGCCGATCACCGACGGGTTCTGCGCCGACACGTCGGTCGTCTCGCCACGGTCCGCCGCGAGATCGTAAAGCTGCCAGTGACCGTCGAGCGGGCCGAGCGGCGGCTCGGTCCACAATGCCTTCCAGCGACCGTCGGCGCTGCGCAGATACGCGCGGCCGTATGCTTCGTCGCCGAACGGCGTCGTATGCACTTCGCCCGTCGTCGAACCGGTGAGCACCGGCAGCAGCGACTGGCCCGTCACCGGATACACGTAGCGGTTGTTGTAAATGACCTTGCCCTTGTTCTGGTCGACGCCCGTCAGCGTGTTGACCAGCGGCGGCGCCGGTTGCGACGGCGGCGTGACGCCCGCGACCGCGAGGAACGTCGCCGTGTTGTCGGTCACGTGCGTGAACGCGCGCAGCGTCGGCAACGGTTGCGACTGGCCCGGCAGGTGCACGATCGTCGGCGTCGACACGCCGCCTTCGCCCGAATAGCCCTTCGTGAGCCGGAACGGCGCCGCGCTCACTTCGGCCCAGCGCAGCCCGTACTGCAGGCGCTGTGCGTTCTGCTTGCCGTTGTCGGTGCCGAGCGTCGAGTAGATCGGGTCCTGTCCGTTCGCGGTATCGGTCGCCGTCGGGTCCGCGCCGGAATCGATCGGCCAGCCTTCCGCGCCGTTGTCCGACTGGAACATGATGAATGTGTTGTCGTATTCGCCGATGTCCTTCAGATGCTGGATCAGGAGTCCGATGTTGTAGTCGAGGTTCTCGACCATCCCCGCGTAGATTTCCATGTAGCGCGCCTGAGCCTTGCGCTCGGCCGGCGACAGGCTCGACCACAGCTTGTCGACCTTGCCGGAGCCGTAGTCGCTGTAGCCGTCCGCGGCCGAATGCACCGCGCTGATGTACTTCGCGCTGGCCGTGCCGTTGTTCGCGGTCGCGGGCGATGCCGCCGTCGTCTCCGGCAGCCCGTCGAACGGCTTGAAATCGGCGGGAATCAGGCCGAGCGCCTTCTGTCGCGCGATCCGCGCGTTGCGGATCGCGTCGTAGCCGGCGTCGTACACGCCCGCGTACTTGTGCAGCCACGGATCGGGCACCTGCAGCGGCCAGTGCGGCGACGTGTAGGCCGCGTACGCGAAGAACGGCTTGCCGTCCTGCTTGTTCGCATCGATGTACGAGATCAGCTTCCGCGTATAGAAATCGGTCGAATAGAACACGGCAGGGCTGCCGCCCGTGCCCCCCGGTTGCCCGGGCTGGCCCGGCTGCACGTAACGACCGTCTTCCGTGTAGTTCGACGAGCCGGCCGGCTCGTGCGCGAAGTGGTTCGTCGCCGCGCCGCCGAGCAGCACGTAGCTGCGCTCGAAGCCCCACTGGTCGGGTGTCTGCCCGCTGCCCGTCGCACTGCCGACGATGCCCGAGCCGATGTGCCACTTGCCCGCGATATACGTGTGATAACCGGCGTCCTTCAGCAATTGCGCGAACGACAGCGCGCGATCGTTCAGGTAGCCCTCGTAGCCGGGCAGCCCGCGCCGCTCGTCGGTCGGCACGCCCATCGTGCCCTCGCCGACGAGATGGTGATCGGTGCCCGACACCAGCATCGCGCGCGTGATCGCGCAAACAGTGCCCGTGTGGTGGTTCGACAGGATGCGGCCCGACGCGACGAGCGCGTCGAGGTTCGGCGTGTTGATTTCGCCGCCGAACGCATGGATGTCGGAATAGCCGAGATCGTCGGCCATGATGTACAGGATGTTCGGGCGCTTGGCCGCGGGCGTCGCGCTGGCCTGCGGCGGCGGACTGCTGTCGACGCCGCCGCACGACGCGAGCGACACCGCGCCGGCAATCGCGGCGCAGACGACACGGAAACGAAAAGCATGCAACGGCGACGCGGACTTTTTCATTCTTGTTGACGCTCGATCTACGGGAGCGGCGATCTTAGCGTCGCGCGCGCAACGCCCAAAGTCGGATTCGTCACATGCTAACGGGGTGGGGGAATATGTAAGGAGGCCAGTATTCCGCAACTCGCACGACGATTGATTCGCCGCGTCAGGTTGAATCACGTCGCATCAGCTTCGGGCGAATCGCGATTGCGGCGCACGTTTGTCCGGCACCGCGCCTTTTACGGGGACGTCCGCCCTTCTTCTCGTCGTAGACCATCACGACGGCATGATGCAGGCGCCCCACCCCAATTCTCAGTCGGTGTCCGGGCGCTGAACGGGGGACCAGTCGATGGAACCCGACTCTGCGAACTTGAGCCGTTCGCGCAATTCCGGATGTACACCCGCCTGCATCAGCAGCGCCATGCCGCCCAATCGCCGCGCGTCCTCATCGGTAATCGGGCACCCGTCATTCGGTTCTGCGTGCGGCGGAATCGTGATGGCGACACCTGCATTCATTTCGCGGTCAAGGACGGCCTGCACGTCGCGGCGAAACACCGTGCACAGCGTAACCTGTTCGGTCTCCTCGTCGTAAAACACGATGGTGGCGCGTCTCGGTTTGCTCATGTCACCGTCCTCTACAGGTCTGAAATTATTCGAAAGCACGTTGCCTGCACAATGCGTAGGTTCTGGGGTCTTTATACATCGCGCCAGCGGCCGCACACATTTCCATGTCGATTTCGTATCGTGCGAAACACTGTTCCTCTTGAAACGCGTCGACAGCCGCCGTGGTCATAGCGTCGCCCCACGGTGAGTCGTCGAGCGAGAACGGTGTCGCGTCGCTGAGCAGCGCACTATCAACCCGTACGGGCGCGATGCCGGCAATACCACTGCCTGTGCCAGCTATGATGCTCTCCAGGTATCGTATCAACTCATCAGCCGATACATCGCTTGGCCGTGCCCAACTCGGGATTGGCGTGTCCGCAGACCGCAACGCCATGGGTGCCACTCTACCGAACCGGTTCCCACGAGGGAAAGGGGGCAGGGACCGCCGACCACCCGAAGCGCCGCCATTCACCGCCACGCGCTCAATCTCGACGACGACCCGCCCATCCTCGATGGCGGACCTGAGCACATCGAGCGGTGCACCACGAACGGTACCAAGGCCCAATTGCCGCACGTACATCACCGCATTCGTCGTCAGGCCTGCATACTTCGGCCAGTGCAGCATCAGTTCGGAGATTGCGGCGCGCTGACTGGCCAACAACGTTCCACATCCCGCGCGCGTCAGTGTCGCGCGCTTTCCCGAACCCAATTCGATTGCGATTGAAGCCATTCGAAACCCCGGCGTTACCGTCGGGCGAATCTACTTTTCGCAACACGATGTCACAAGCTCGCGGTTTTCATGGAACACGCAAAAACCTGCGCGCGTCGGGACTGACGGCTCGCATTGTTTCCCCGAGACATGCCGCCGAGGCGCTGCGGCTCGCTGTTTGGCGCCGCGCAGACGCTCGCATTCCGGATGTGTGCACGTATGTGCTCCCAGCGTCGGAAATCTTTAAATTCTGTTACCTGCCCCAGGTAGTCCCTGTCGTGCGCTCAATACCGCATCACCCGATACAGACCGGCGGCCGCGAGCGCCATGCCTCACCACGCGAGCCCGCCGCTCGTCTCGCTGACCACGACGAGCGCGATCAACGCGGTGGCGGGTGGTATCAGGAAAACAGCGCCGACACACGCGACGCGTCGCCGTAGCGCACCAATGCGCTCCATACCCTCGCCATCCTTGGCGTGGAAACATTAGAAAAAGTCTCGAGACGGCCAACAAGAGCTGCAAAACTACACCGATCGCGGCAATCGCGAAGGTTACCGCGACCGATCGGCATGCCAGCGTCAGCGCTACCCGGCACCATGGGCGGGATATCGCCGGCGCAATCACCCGATCTAAACTCGATCGATCTGCTCGACAACCTGCTAGAGTTGCCGGTCAATTTTTGGAAAGGGACATGTAAGAATTGCGCGACTTATCCCGAGAAAGTGCTCGCGCCGCGCCCGCGCAGCTATCTCGGCCTGAAGGCGAACACTGCGATTCGGGGTGCGCAATGAATTGGCTTGCAGACCGATTGCTTCTCATCGTCACGGCACTGATCGTCACGGCCGCAGGCTGGGCGATCATCAGCGCGACAGGCGAATGGTTTCCGCTTCTGATGACGGTGACCGCGTTCGCTTCACTGTGGATCGAAAACTCGCGGCTGCGCAAGCTGCTCGAACAAAACGGTATCGATCCGCGACGACGCAAGCGCTAGTCGCCCGAAAAAAGCGGCTTACCGGTTTTTCCTCACTGGGTTCAGGCTGACTATGCGAGACGCACGAAAGTGCGACACGCATCCAACCAGATTGTCATGTCGTCATCGGAGAACCGCTCGCCGTCATCCGCGCTCGCCGTTCGCGTCGTCCGACGCCAGCATGTTCGGAATCTCGTCGACCAGCGCATCGACGACCACGCGCACCTTCGACGGCACGTGACGCGCCGCCGGTCGCACCGCGAACACTTCGGCGCCCGACACGCTGTCGCTGTCCATCACGAGCGCGAGGCGGCCGTCGCGCACGTACGGCGCCATCAGCCAACACGGCAGCCACGCAAGGCCCGCGCCGGCGGCAGCCGCATCGGCGATCGCCTGCAGGTCGTCGAACCGCAGCCGGCCGGCCGCGCGATGGTCGTGCACCACGCCGTCCGCGCCGATGACCCGCCATGGCGTCGGTTGTCCGCCGCGCGAATACGCGATGCCGACGTGCGACGCGAGTTCGTCGAGCCCCGACGGCCGGCCGTGACGCGCGAGATACGCGGGCGATGCGCAGATGCCCATGCGCTGCACGCCCAGCTTGCGGCCGATCAGCGCGTTCGTATCGGCCAACTCGCCGATGCGCACCGCCAGGTCGAAGCCGTCGTTGACGAGGTCGGCCACGCGGTCGCTGAACGACATGTCGATTTCGAGCCGCGGGTGGCGCTCGACGAGACGCCGCACCACGGGCGCCACGCACTGCCGCCCGAACAGCACCGGCACGCTGACGCGCACGCGCCCGGCCGGCTCGCGGCGCCCCGCGTCGAGCGCGGCCTCCGTCTCGCCGAGTTCCGCCAGCAGCCGCCGGCATTGCTCGTAATAGACGAGCCCTTCGTCGGTCAGGCCGACCTGGCGCGTCGTGCGCTGCAGCAGCCGCGCGCCGAGACGCAGTTCGAGCCGCGCGACGATCTTCGCGACGGCCGAGCGCGTCATGCCGAGGCGCAGCGCCGCCGCCGCGAAGCTGCCCGATTCCACCACGTCGACAAATTCGGCGACGCCTCTCAGCCGTTCATCCATGCCGCTCCGCTCCGGTGCGATGACAGGGTTGTGTCCGTGCTGGCGACAATCGTCGGCCGAATTCTCGCCAATGCGTCCACCTGCGCAACACTATGATAGTCCTGACTATCTCGAAAAGGAGTCGACATGCATGCATGGCAAATCAAACCGGGCGACGGCATTGCCGGGCTCCGGCGCATCGACGCGACACCGCGCGCGGTCGGGCCGACCGGCGTCGTCGTCAGGATCCATTCGGCCGCGCTGAACTATCGCGACCTGATGTTCGCGCGCGGCGACTATCTCGGTATCGGCACCGACGCGCTGATCCCGGTCGCCGACGGCGCCGGAGAAGTGGTCGAGACGGGCCGCGACGTCACGCGCTTCAAGCCGGGCGACCGCGTGATCAATACGTACTTCCCGCGGTGGATCGACGGGCCGCCGACACCGCACAAAGTGTCGGGTTCGCCCGGCGCGCAATTCGACGGCGTGCTCGCCGAACGCTTCGTGTCCGACGAGGCCGCGCTGGTCGCGATCCCCGCGCATCTCGACTACGACGAAGCCGCGACGCTGTCGTGCGCGGGCGTCACCGCGTGGAACGCGCTGTTCGTCGACGGCGGACTGTCGCCGGGCGCGACCGTCGTGCTGCTCGGCACGGGTGGCGTATCGATCATCGCGCTGCAACTCGCGCAGGCCGCCGGGTTGCGCACGATCGTCACGTCGTCGAGCGACGCGAAGCTCGAACGCGCCCGTGCACTCGGTGCGGACGCAACGATCAACTACCGGACGACGCCCGAATGGCAACACGAAGTATTGCGCCTCACCGGCGGTGCGGGCGCGGATCTCGTCGTCGAAGTCGGCGGACGCGATACGCTGCCTCGCTCGCTCGCCGCGACGAAAACAGGCGGCATCGTGTCGGTGATCGGCGGGCTCAGCAGCTTCGACGGGCCCGAACTCGGGCTGCTGCCGCTGATCGGCGGCTTCCGGCGTCTGCACGGCTTCATGGTCGGCAGCCGCGCGATGCTCGACGACGTCGTGCGGCTCGTCGACGCGAAACGGATCAAGCCGGTGGTCGATCGCGTGTTCGGCTTCGACGAGGCGCCGCAAGCGTATGCATACCTGCAATCGGGGCAGCACTTCGGCAAGGTCGTGATTCGCGTCGCATCGTGACGCCTGAAGGCGGCAGACGCCGCCTTCTTCCGCCTCCTCCCTCTCCGATCCCCGTCTTCCCGTCCAAAGCGCATTCGCGCAAATGCTTTTCCGAATCCGTTATTGGATCGCACCGCCGCGCGTTTTTATACTCGTCAGCACTCTCTGTTAAAGAGTGCCAGCCAATTTCGACAGAACAGCACAGGACGAAAAGATGAGCCTACGCCCCTTGCACGACCGCGTGATCGTGAAGCGACTCGACCAGGAAACCACCACCGCATCGGGCATCGTGATTCCCGATAGCGCCGCCGAGAAACCCGACCAGGGCGAAGTGATCGCCGTCGGCCCCGGCCGCAAGGATACCGACGGCCAGCGCATCGTGCCCGACCTGCAGGTCGGTGAGCGCGTGCTGTTCGGCAAGTACGCGGGGCAAGCCGTCAAGGTGGACGGCAACGAGTTTCTCGTACTGCGCGAAGAAGACATCGTCGCGGTCGTCAATCAATAACGGAGCGCAATCATGGCAGCCAAGGAAATCATTTTCAGCGACATCGCACGATCGAAGTTGACCGAAGGCGTGAACATTCTCGCGAACGCGGTCAAGGTCACGCTCGGGCCGAAGGGCCGCAACGTCGTGCTCGAACGCAGCTTCGGCGCGCCCGTCGTCACGAAGGACGGCGTGTCGGTCGCGAAGGAAATCGAACTCGCGGACAAGCTGCAAAACATCGGCGCGCAGCTCGTGAAGGAAGTCGCGTCGCGCACCAGCGACGCGGCCGGCGACGGCACGACGACGGCTACCGTGCTCGCGCAGGCGATCGTCCGTGAAGGCCAGAAGTACGTCGCGGCCGGGCTCAATCCGCTCGACCTGAAGCGCGGCATCGACAAGGCCGTCGCGTCGGCCGTCGACGAATTGAAGAAGATCAGCAAGCCGACCACCACGAGCAAGGAAATCGCGCAGGTCGCGACGATCTCCGCGAACGGCGAGGAATCGATCGGCCAGCGTATCGCCGAGGCGATCGACCGCGTCGGCAAGGAAGGCGTGATCACCGTCGAGGACGGCAAGTCGCTCGCGGACGAGCTCGATGTCGTCGAGGGGCTGCAGTTCGATCGCGGCTACCTGTCGCCGTACTTCATCAACAATCCCGACAAGCAGATCGCCGAGATCGAAAACCCGTACATCCTGCTGCACGACAAGAAGATTTCGAACATCCGCGATCTGCTGCCGGTGCTCGAACAGGTCGCGAAGTCGGGCCGGCCGCTGCTGATCATCGCGGAAGACGTCGAAGGCGAAGCGCTCGCGACGCTCGTCGTGAACAACATCCGCGGGATCCTGAAGACGGTGGCGGTCAAGGCGCCGGGCTTCGGCGATCGCCGCAAGGCGCTGCTCGAGGACATCGCGATCCTCACCGGCGGCCAGGTGATCGCCGAGGAAACGGGCCTGACGCTCGAAAAAGCCACACTCGCCGAGCTCGGCCAGGCGAAGCGCATCGAAGTCGGCAAGGAAAACACCACGGTGATCGACGGCGCGGGCGATGCGAAGAACATCGAGGCGCGCGTGAAGCAGATCCGCGTGCAGATCGAAGAGGCGACGTCCGACTACGATCGCGAGAAGCTGCAGGAACGCGTCGCGAAGCTCGCGGGCGGCGTGGCGGTGATCAAGGTCGGCGGCGCGACCGAAATCGAGGTGAAGGAGAAGAAAGATCGCGTCGACGACGCGCTGCACGCGACGCGCGCGGCCGTCGAGGAAGGCATCGTGCCGGGCGGCGGCGTCGCGCTGATCCGCGTACGGCAGGCGATTCGTGAACTGAAGGGCGCGAACGCCGATCAGGACGCGGGCATCAAGATCGTGCTGCGCGCGCTGGAAGAACCGCTGCGCCAGATCGTCACGAATGCGGGCGAGGAGGCGAGCGTCGTCGTCGCGAAGGTCGCGGAAGGCGCGGGCAACTTCGGCTACAACGCGCAGACGGGCGAGTACGGCGACCTCGTCGAATCGGGCGTGCTCGATCCGACCAAGGTCACGCGCACCGCGCTGCAGAATGCGGCGTCGGTGGCCGGGCTGCTGCTGACGACCGATGCGACCGTGTTCGAAGCGCCGAAGGATGCGGCGCCGGCCGCCGCGCCCGGCGGCCCGGGCGCGGGCGGGCCGGGGTTCGATTTCTGACGACGCGGCGGCGTGCGCGCCGGTTTGTCGGTATGCGCGCGGTCATGTAGTCACGGGAAACGCGTGGCGACGGAAGTCGTCACGCGTTTTTCTTTAGGATCGACCGTCTGCGGAACCGCTGGTAACGCGCGACTCACACTCCTTTACGACCTTTTTACTTGCGCCCGCGCATCCGTTCACTAGAATGGGTTCGCCATCCACGACCGAGCACGCGCCATGCGCATCCGACGTCCTCGTCCTCCGAGTTGCTTTTCTGCCTGACAGGCCGGACGCCTGCGTCACCTTCCCGAGTCACCGTCCTGCCGACAGGCGGACGATGCGCGCCGTAGTCCTTTCCGTGCACGCTTGAACGCGATGTCGATGTGGTCGTCACGCATCGCAATGTATGCGTTCGAGCACGTGCATCGACACAGGCCGCGTAACGACGCGCCATCGATCCGCCGATTCTAGCCGGTTGTTTTGCATCACTGATTTCATTCACGGGGCCTTCCGCTTCCGCAGCATCGCATGCCCCGTCGCGATCGTCTTTCATACAGGAGCCGTGAAATGATGCTGGGTTTGACGTTCTGGAAACACGTGATCGGGCGGCGGACCGAAACCCTCCACGAAGCACGAACGACGGCGCACGACCGGCATCGCCGGGTGTCGAGAACGCTCGTACTGGCGAGCGCCGCGGTCGCGTTCGCGGCAATCGCGTTCGGTGCGCCGGTCGTCGGCATTTCGGTGTTTGTGCTGACGACGCTGCCGTTCGTACTGTCGGGCACCTGAGGTTGCCCATATCGGGCGCGGCTCCGTCGGCGCTCGATACGAAATTTTAATGCTTGCCCACCGCGTATCTAACACCGTCTTTACGCGAGGTTATCTAGGATTTCCCTGTCATCCCGACACGGAGCAATCCGCATGCAAACGCAGCAGGCCGCCGTCGGCGGCCAATCCCCCCTCGCTCACCGACGCGGCAGCACGCCGTCCGCGCCCCGGCTCGCCAACGCTTGTCCGCCGGACAACATCCTGCTCGATGTACCCGTGGAAAGCGCGAGCCAGTTGTTCGACCTGATCGCGCGCCATGTCGCGCGCGGCAGCGGCGTATCCGCCGACCGGATCCGCGCCGAACTGATCAAGCGCGAGCAACTCGGCTCGACCGGCCTCGGGCAAGGCGTCGCGATTCCGCATGCGCGCGTCGACGGGCTCGGCTCGGCCGTCGCGCTGTTCGTTCGCGCGCGGTACCCGTTCGCGTTCAACGCGCCGGACCGCAAGCCCGTGCATGAATTCATCGTGCTGGTGCTGCCGCACGCGGACGACCGCGTGCACCTCGAACTGCTCGCCGATGCCGCGCGATGGTTCAGCGAACGCGCGATCCGGCAGGCGTCGCGCGATGCGCAAACGCCCGAAGAGATTCACCGGCTCATGCAACGCACTGTTTGACCCGACATCGTGCAACGGCAGGCATTCCCTCCATCATTTCCGATTCCCATGTTCCCAGACCCTGATACTCCCACCCGACGCGTGGCCGGCCTGACCCGCGCGCTGCCTTTCATGCAGGCGCTGCACGGACAGACCGTCGTCATCGTCGACGGCGGTGCCGCGAGCGACGCCCACGCGCGCTCCGCCTTCGCACAGGATGTCGCGCTGCTCGCACTCACCGGCATCCGTCCGATCGTGATCCAAAGCATCCCGACCGCGTCCGGCACGCAATCGGTCCACACCGTGCATGCGGCCATGACCGGCATCAATCATGAACTGGTGCGCCTGATCGGCAGCCACGGCGCCCGGGCGATCGATGTCGACGGTCACGACGGCGGCTTGCTGGTTGCCTGCGCTGAACCCGACCACGCGAGCACAAGCGCGATCGCACGATTCGACAGCGCTGCGTTGAACGCGTTTCTCGACAATGGACTGGTGCCCGTCGTGATGCCGGTCGCACCGGACGACGCGGGCCACGACCGGCTGTTGCGCCCGGAACGGCTCGGCAGCCTGTTCGCGCAACGCACGGGCGCCGTCACGCTGGTGATGATGGTCGACAGTGCATGGCTGCGCGAACTCGGCGAGCTTGCCGGTCTGTACGGCATCGCGGAACTCGAGCAATGGCTCGCCGAACATCCAGCCGCCGACGCGGCGCCGTGCGTACGCGACGCGCTCGATGCGCTCGCGCACGGCGTGCAGAACGTCCATCTCGCCGATATCGGGCAACCCGAATCGCTGATCGATGAGCTGTTGACGGAGGAAGGATCGGGCGTGGTGTTCTGCCGGCGCGGCAACACCGATCTGCTGTCGGAAATCCGCCGCTATTTCGCGGATTCGGCCAGTGTGCTGCGTGACGGCTTCAGCGTCGAGCAGAAGCCGGTCGTGCGTTTCTAACCGGGTAGCATAAAAACGCTTGCGGCGGCCCGCAAAGGCCGCCGCAAGCGGGCAACATCGACGTCAGCGCAACGAAAACATCAACGCCGCGCCGCCAGTCTCCTGACGACGCTCACCAGCGCATCGACTTCATCGCACGTGTTGTAGAACGCGAGCGACGGCCGCACCGTGGCCTCGAGCCCGAAACGCCGCAGGATCGGTTGCGCGCAGTGATGCCCCGAGCGCACCGCGATGCCCTCTTCGTTCAGCGCCTGCCCGACCTCCTCGGTTTCATAGCCCTTCAGCACGAACGACAGCACGCTCGCCTTGTCGCGCGCGGTACCGACGAGCCGCACGCCCGGCACCGGCGCGAGCACGCTCGTTGCATACGCAAGCAGATCGTGCTCGTAGCGCGCGATGTTCTCGATGCCGATGCGGTTCACATAGTCGAGCGCCGCGCCGAGCCCCACCGCATCCGCGATGTTGCCGGTGCCGGCTTCGAAGCGGTTCGGCGGCGGCTGGAACACCGTGCGCTCGAACGTCACGTCCGCGATCATGTTGCCGCCCCCTTGCCACGGCGGCATGTCGTCGAGGATCGCGCGCTTGCCGTACACGACGCCGATCCCGGTCGGCCCGTAGATCTTGTGTCCGGAGAACACGAAGAAATCCGCATCGAGCGCCTGCACGTCCACACGCATGTGGGAGATCGACTGCGCACCGTCGACGAGCGCCTTCGCGCCCGCGCGATGCGCGAGTTCGACGATCTCCTTCACCGGCACGACCGTGCCGAGCGCGTTCGACACCTGCGTGACGGACACGATCTTCGTGCGATCGTTGAGCAGCTTCCGGTATTCGTCGAGCAGCACCTGCCCCGAATCGTCGACCGGAATTACACGCAGCTTCGCGCCCTTGACCGCGGCAAGCTGCTGCCACGGCACGATGTTCGCGTGATGCTCGAGATGCGACACGACGATCTCGTCACCTTCGCCGACGTTCTGCACGCCCCACGTCTTCGCGATCAGGTTGATCGCCTCGGTCGTGCCGCGCACGAACACGATCTCGTCCGGCGACGATGCGCCGATGAAGCGCTGCACCGTTTCCCGCGCATGCTCGTACGCATCCGTCGCGCGGCCGGCCAGTGCATGCGCCGCGCGGTGGATGTTCGAGTTCTCGTGTGCGTAGAAGTATGCGAGGCGGTCGATCACGGCCTGCGGCTTGTGCGTCGTCGCCGCGTTGTCGAACCAGACGAGCTGCTTGCCGTTCACGCGCTCCTGAAGGATCGGGAAATCGCGGCGGATCGCGTTCACGTCGAACGGCGGATGCGCGCCGCGATACAGCTGGCTTTGCGGCTCGGCTGCGTGCGCGTCGTCGATGAAATACCGCGGCACATCCGCGCCCGATGCACGCGACACCGGCACGTCGCGATGCACGGCGAGCAGTTCGCGCAGCGCGTCGTCGTCCGGCAACCCGAACGCTTCCGGCGACGCCAGCCCGTTCGACGGCACGACGATGTCCTGCGGCGTCGCCTGCCAGCCTTGCAGCGAACCGTCGGTGAAGTAGTACGGCGACGTCTTCGCCGCGCTTTCCGGTGCCGGCGTATTCACCTGCGGCACGCCGAGCGCCGCGCCGCCGACACGCGGTTCGAGCGCGGGCGCGATCGACACCGCGTTGTCGGGCAGCCCGTTCTGCGCGGCCGCATGCGGCGCGAGCGCGGGTGCGCGGTTGCCGAGCGACAGCACGTGCGTCGGCGCGGACGGCGCGAGGTTCGCGCCCGGTACCTTGCCTTGCGGCAACGCAAGACCCGGCACGCCGGTGCCCGCGCCGCCCGGGCCCGCGAGCGGCGAGCCGCCCGGCACCGGGTTGCTCACCGCCGCGAGAATCGGCGCCGCGGCCGGCAAGGCCGACGGCACGCCGCCAACCGCACCGCTGCCGGCCGACAGCCCGGGCGCGGTGGCCTGCCCGGGCGGCGTCGCGAAGAACTCGGACGCGAGCCGCGCGAGCGTCGCCGGGTCGGGCAAGCCGGCCGGCAGCGGCGCATGCGGCAACGCGTGCGCGTCGCCGCCGGCCAGGCCGGGATTAACGGTAGGTGTCGGGATAGTCATGGAACTTGGCGATTTCGACGTCATCGAGGACAGCCAGCGCATCCGGAGAATGGATCGCGAGCGAGCAATACAGCGAGATCAGGTACGACGCGATCGCCTGGTTGTTGATCCCCATGAAGCGCACCGACAGGCCCGGCCCCTGCTCGCCCGCGACGCCCGGCTGATACAGGCCGACGACGCCCTGGCGCTTGTCGCCGACGCGCAGCAGCAGGATCTTGGTCTTGCCGTCCGCGACCGGCACCTTGTCCGACGGAATCAGCGGAATGCCGCGCCACGTGAGGAACTGCGAGCCGAACAGGCTGACCGTCGGCGGCGGCACGCCGCGTCGCGTGCATTCACGGCCGAACGCGGCGATCGCGAGCGGGTGCGTGAGGAAGAATGCCGGCTCCTTCCACACCTTCGTCAGCAGCTCGTCGAGATCGTCCGGCGTCGGCGCGCCCGTCAGCGGGAAGATCCGCTGTTCGTCGGTCACGTTCGCGAGCAGCCCGTAATCGGGATTGTTGATCAGCTGGCTTTCCTGCAGTTCCTTGATCGTCTCGATCGTCAGGCGCAGCTGTTCCTTGATCTGGTCATGAGGACTGCTGTAAAGATCGGAGATCCGCGTATGCACGTCGAGCACCGTGCTCACCGCGTTCAGGAAGTATTCGCGCGGCTGTTCCTCGTACGGCACGAAGGTCTGCGGCAGCACGCTTTCGTCTTCGAGCTGCGTGCACGCGGCGCGCACCGCTTCCGGGTTCTTCACCTGGTTCAGGCGGTAGATGCCGGCCTCGACCGGCACCCATTGCAGCAGATGGGTCAGCCAGCGCGGCGTGATCGTGGAAAGCTGCGGGACGGTCTTGGTAGCGTTCGCTAGTTGGCGGGCGGCGTGATCGCTCAGCGCGGCCGTGCCGCTTGCAACGGTCGACATGTGTGGCTCCGGGTTCTTAAGATGAAAAACGGGATTGCTTATGACGCTGGGTGATTATCGGAAGCACGCCCCTGCCGGCTCAACATGCTATAGCCGTCAGGTCGTGCACCCGAAGGGGGAAAACGATGGGGGGCGGCCTCAGGTGACGTACGCGCTCGGCAGTAGCGTGGAGATCGACACGTCGAATGCGCGCGCGATCTTGTCGGCCGTGACGATCGATGCGATCGCCTCGCCGCGCTCGATCTCGCCGACATACGAGCGGTTCAGCCCCGCGTGCTCGGCCAGTTGCTCCTGCGACCACGTGCGCGCTTCGCGCAGCTTGCGCACGGTGGCGCCGAAGTGATGGATGAGGTCGCTCATCGCGCCTCCTAGGCGACGCGCGCCGCCGTGCGCGGCGCGGCGTTCGCTTCGCTGCGCAGCACGGCCTGCGTGACGTTTTCGCCGGCCGGCACGTCCTGCGTGAGCCACACGTTGCCGCCGATCACCGCGCCGCGCCCGATCGTCACGCGGCCGAGAATCGTTGCGCCCGCATAGATCACCACGTCGTCCTCGACGATTGGATGGCGCGCGAGCCCTTTCTCCAGATGGCCGTCCGCATCGCGCGGGAAGCGCTTCGCGCCGAGCGTGACGGCCTGATACACGCGCACGCGCTCGCCGATGATCGCCGTCTCGCCGATCACGACGCCCGTGCCGTGGTCGATGAAGAACCCCGCGCCGATGCGCGCGCCCGGATGGATGTCGATGCCGGTTTCCGCATGCGCTTGCTCGGCGATGATCCGCGCGAGCAGCGGCAGGCCGAGCCCGTACAGCTCGTGCGCGAGCCGGTGGTGGATCATCGCGAGGATGCCCGGATAGCACAGCAGCACCTCGTCGACGCTGCCCGCCGCCGGATCGCCGTGGAAGGCCGCGAGCACGTCGCTGTCGAGCAGGCGGCGAATCTCCGGCAAGCGTGCGGCGAACGCCTGCACGGCCTTCGACGCGACTTCGCCGAGGTTGTCTACCGGCCCGTCGGCGTTACGCTGGCGCGCCGCGTAACGCAATTCGAGCGTCACCTGCGTGAGCAGCGCGTTCAGCGCCGCGTCGAGCGCGTGAGCCACGTGGAAGTTCTCGCTTTCCTGCCGCAGGTCGGGGGGCCCGAGCCGCATCGGGAACAGCACCCCCTTCAGCGCGCCGACGATCTGCGCGAGCGCCTCGCGCGCCGGCAAATCGCGCCCGCCCGGTTCGAGCGAGCGCCGCTGTTTTTCGCGCCATGCGCGGCGCACCGTCTGCAGCGATTGAACGATGTCGTCGATATCGAATGCGGCCATGCTGCTTTCTCCCCGTAACGGCCGTGAATCAATCCTGCGCCCACGGCAGGCCGCGAAAGCGCCAGCCGTTGTGGCCGCCGCGATGCTGCCGCTCGTCGAGGTCGCCCTCGAAGCCTTCGAGCACATTGAACACCTGCGTGAAACCACCCTTCGTGGCAGCCTCGGCCGCCTGCGCCGAGCGGTTGCCGCTGCGGCACAGCAGCAGCACGACCGCATCCTTGCCGGTCTTCGCTTCCAGTTCGCGCACGAAGCGCGGGTTGCGCGTCAGGCTCGTACCGGTCGCCCACGGCACGTGCAGCGACTCCGGCACGTAACCGACGAATTTCCGTTCCTCGGCCGTGCGCACGTCGACCAGCACTGCGTCGCCCGCCGTGAACAACGCCCACGCGGCTTCCGGCGCAACGCCGCCCGCGTAGGGCGTGCCGGCCGCCACGGCCGTTGTGCGCGCGTCTTCCAGCGCCTGCTGGGCGGCGGTTCGTTCTTCCAGTTCAACCGTCATGACACTTCCTTGTATTCTCAGATTCGTATGAACAAAGACACCGGGAATGCGGCTGTTGCAGCTTGCGTGCTGTCTATAGCCGTCAGCGCCACTATGCGAGTGCGGTCGGGGAAGCAGAACCAATAAAAATTCATTTCCTAATCAGCGCCGCGGGGAATGCAATAGCAGACGCGCGCTATCGATGCGCGGTCGCTGGCGAGATGGCAATGGAGGACGGGGGCCGTTCGATGTCGTGCATCGAAGGGATTTGAAAGGAAGCGAGAGAGACGATCGGCGCGGCATGCGGCGCGTCGTCATGGAGTCCGAAATGGAACGGATCACGCGATGCACCGACGAAGCCACCGCGCCTCGCCGATGCACGTGTTCTTCAGTACGTCACACCACCGGGTCGACCACCGTAACCGGCGCACCACGCGCCTCGATATCGCGCCCCGCGAGCAGACACAGATCCTCGCGATGATGCGTGGCGACCACCTGCACGCCCACCGGCACGCCGTTCACGATCGACGTCGTGACGGCCAGCCCCGGCAGCCCCATCGCGGGCAGCGCGCGCAACGTGAGCTGCGCTTCCCATACGCGCTCGAACCCGTCCGGCCCTTGCCGGTCGAGATCGTCCGGAAACGGCAGTTCCGACGAAACCGGCAGCAGCAACACCGGATATTCATCGAAAAACAGCCGCCACTCGCGCGTCAACGTCGTGCGTCGGACCAGCGCGCGGCTGATCACGTCGGCCGGCAGATCGCACACCTTGCCGCGCACGGCGGCGATCACCGCAGCCGCGCCCGGATCACCATCCTGCTCGACCGAGTTCGCCAGCGCGTCGAAGCCATCGCCGAGCCACAGCTGTTCCTGCAGCAGCGCGGCCTCGCGCATCGGCGGCGTATCGTCGATCTCGTCGACGGTCCAGCCGGCATCGACGAGCCGGCGCGCGGCATCGCGCAACGCGGTCTCGACTTCGGGCACGACCTCCAGGCCGCGCGGACGCACGCACAGCGCCGCGCGCCTCGGCACCTCACGCCCGTCGAACGGCACCGCGACGTGCCACGGATCGCGCGGGTCCGGTGCGGAGAACGCCCGCAGCGCAAGCGAGAGATCGTCGATCGTGCGCGCGATCGGCCCGGCCGCCGACATCAGTTGCGCGCCGATCGCCCGCTCGGGCGACGACGCATTGAATGCCGGCACGCGACCGAGCGACGGCCGGATTCCATGCACGCCGCACGCATAGGCCGGGTAGCGCACCGAGCCGCCGATGTCGGTGCCGACCGCGAGCGGTCCGATCCCGGCTGCTACGGCCGCCGCCGCGCCGCCGCTCGATCCGCCCGGCGTCAGCGACGCATTGCGCGGATTGCGCGTAGGACCATGCACGCGATTCGACGTGAACCAGCGCAGTGCGAACGTCGGCGAATTGGTGCGGCCGAGCAGCACTCCGCCGGCCTTGCGGATGTTGGCGACCACCGGGCTGTCGGCCGGCGCGATCAGGTTTTCCTGCAGGCGCGTGCCGTTGGTCGTCGCAAAGCCGGCCTGATCGACGTTGATCTTCACGGTGACGGGTACGCCCGCGAGCGGCCCCGGATCGTCGCCGCGCGCGATCGCGCGATCGACTTCGTCGGCCTGTCGCCGCACGTCGTCGGGGCGGTGTTCGATCACCGCGTTGATCGCCGGATTCACCGCATCGAGACGATCGAGCACGGCGTCCGCCACTTCGCGCGCGGACACGTCACGCTGCCGCACGCGTTTCGCGAGTTCGGTCGCCGGCAGTTGCCAGAGTTCGGTCATGACTTCTCCTGCTGAAAAGACATCACAATCACGCGCGGCGCCGCGCTTCGTCACGAAAGCGCGGCGCCGCATTCGCTCACTGCGTATCCTGCTTCGCGCGCTCGGCGGCGGCGATGATCGCGTCGGCCACGGCCTTCGGCTGGCTCAGCATCGCGACGTGGCTCGCGTTCACGCGCGCGACCGTCGCGCCGATCCGCTTCGCCATCGCTTCTTGCAGCGTCGGATCGATCATCCGGTCGTGCGTCGCGACGACGAACGTCGACGGCTTCGCATGCCATGCGGCTTGCGCGACCTTCTCCGAGATGCACCCGCTATACCACGGCCCCTGGGTCGCGGCAACGATGCGCTGCTGCGCGGGCGGCAGATCCGGCGCGAAATCCTGTGCGATCGCCTTGTCCGACAGCCGCGCGAAACCGCCGGCGTCCTTGCGCAGTTCGCCAGCCCATGCCGGCGCCGGCAGCCCCTGCGTGACGTCGGCGATCGACTGGCCGTTGTCCGGCGCGAACGCCGCGACGTACACGAGCGACTTCACCTTGTCGTCGTTGCCCGCGTCGCTAATCACGACGCCCGCCCACGAGTGGCCGACCAGCACGACCGGCCCCTTCTGTTCGTCGATCGTACGCTTCGTCGCGGCCGCGTCGTCGGCAAGCGAGCTCAGCGGGTTCTGCACCGACACCACGTGCAGCCCGCGCGCCTCGAGCAGCGGAATCACGCGGTTCCAGCTCGACCCGTCGGCAAATGCGCCGTGCACGAGCACGACGTTGGTGCCCTTCAGGTCTTCCTTCGGCGCGGCCTGCGCCGCGACCGCACCGAACAGTCCGCCGATCATCGCGGCGGATACCAGAACGCGTTTCATCAAACCGGCCATCGTCATGCTCCCTTCCTTATCGTGTCGTTGAAATAAAGTGCTGCCCGAGCAGCCGCGCGTGCATGCGGCAAGCGCGGCGCCCGATCACGAATGCGCGTACAGGTCGTCGGCGGCGTAGCGTGCGGCGCGCGACGGCGCGGCACCGCGATGGCCGGCCGGCGTCGACGCATCGGCCACGTTGTCGCCTTGCGACTTCGACGGGCCATTCTGGTCGGAACGCGCGACCTGCTCGGCAGCCGCGACGGCGTTCTCCGCGGCGGCGATGTCGTCCGGATAGTGCGCTTCGCTGCCGGCCGGGTTGTAGCCGGCCTTCTCGAGACGGATGAGGTCGGCGCGCACTTCAGCACGCGTGAGGCTGTGGCCGGTATCGGCGAACGACAGCGCGGGGGCGGCGGCGAGGACGGCAACGGCGAGGATTCGAGCGGCTTTCATGAAGGTTCTCCTTGAACGAAGTTGAGGTGTCGAGCACTGGGCATCCGGTGCGAACGCCTGGCACCGAACGTTTGCTGCATGTCGACAGTAGAACCCGCGCACGTATCCGGCATGTTTCCGGAACCGGGCTTTCTGCATGCCAGTTTTTCAGGAACGGCCGCAGATACAGTGCGATACACACCGGCCACGCAACGCACCACGAAAAAAGGCGTGCCTCGCCGGGCACGCCTTTCCATCCGCTTCACGCTCACGCGTCACGTCACGGTGCGAGCCGCGTGAACACGTAATCGTGGTTCTTGACCCGCGCCTGATGGCACGCAAAGCACGTCTGATGCTGGCCGATATCGGCCGGCACGCCGTTGATGAAGCGCCCGAACCCCCAGCCGCCCGTCGCCGCATAGCGACGCGAGTCCTTCACCATGACCTGCACGGTCGTCGCCTGGCCGGGCACCGTCGCGGGCGCGAACTCGTCGGACTGCTTGCGCTTGTACGCGAGCTTCACGAGGATCGTGCCGTCCGGGAACGGCAGCGTCGCTTTTTCGAGCGCACGCATCGCAACCGGATTGCCGAGCACCACGCGCAACTCGTCGAGCGGTGCGGCCTCTTCGGCCGGCGCGACCATTTCCCACTTCCGGTAGCCGGGCGGAATCGTCACGCCGTAAATCGGCGATGCGGCCGCGGCCGGCTTCGACTGTTCCGCGAACGCGGCCGGGCCGCTGGCCGACCACGCGCCGGCCAGCAGCACGCCCGCGACGAACGCGCGGCGCGCGCCGCGCCGCCATCCCCCCACGCGGGCCCGCATCACAGATGCTCCACTTGCAGGATCGCATCGGCGAAGGCCTGCGGCGCTTCCTGCGGCAGGTTATGGCCGATGCCGCCGGTAATGGTCCGGTGCTGGTACTTGCCGGTGAACTTCTTCGCGTACGCGGCCGGGGCCGGATGCGGCGCGCCGTTCGCGTCGCCTTCCATCGTGATCGTCGGCACGGCGATCGAAGGCCCGGCCGCGAGACGCCGCTCGATGTCGTCGTATTTCGCTTCGCCCTGCGCGAGCCCGAGACGCCAGCGATAGTTGTGGATCACGACGGCCACGTGATCGGGATTCCGGAACGATGCGGCCGAACGCGCGTAGGTCTCGTCGGAGAACTGCCACTTCGGCGACGCGAGTTGCCAGATCAGCTTGTTGAACGCGTCGCGGTTCTGCGCGTAGCCGAGTTCGCCGCGCTCGGTCGAGAAGTAGAACTGATACCACCACTGCAGTTCGGCCTGCGGCGGCAGCGGCTTGGCGTTCGCCGCCTGGCTGCCGATCAGGTAGCCGCTCACCGACACCAGCGCCTTCACGCGCTGCGGCCACAGCGCCGCGATGACGTCGGCCGTGCGCGCGCCCCAGTCGTAGCCGCCGAATATCGCGTGGTCGATCTTCAGCGCATCCATCAGCGCGACGATGTCGACGGCCGTCACCGCCTGCTGGCCGTTGCGCACCGTGTCGGCCGAGCGGAACGTCGTCGAGCCGTAGCCGCGCAGGTACGGCACGATCACGCGATAGCCGGCCGCGACGAGCAGCGGCGCGACGTCCGCGTAGCTGTAGATGTCGTACGGCCAGCCGTGCAGCAGGAATACGACCGGGCCTTGCTTCGGGCCGAGATCCGCATAACCGACGTTGAGCACGCCCGCATCGATCTGGTGGATCGTACCCAGCGACGCGACGCCGGCCGGGCGCTTCGCCGCCGATGCATCGGGCGCCGACTGCGCATGCGCGAGCGCGCTGAAGCCGAGGTCGGCCAGGCTCAGGCTTGCCAGCGTGGTGCCCAGGAGCAGGCGGCGGCGGGTGTTCACGGTATCGGTCATGACTCGTTCTCCATTGTCGATCGCTAAGAAAGAGGCCCGCGGCACGTGCGGGCAATCGGGTGTCGTCGGTCGCGGCGGCAGCGGATGGCGCCGCGCCGCCGTGTGAATTGCTTCACCGGTTTTATATCCGAACCATCCGGAGGCTTTGTATCTCAACGTATCCGTGTGCGAACACGACACACAGCGATTCAAAAATCGCGAGAAAAACGACGTTTCGGCGCGGCCGCGCGGCAGAAACGAAAACGGGCCGCGCACCAGGCCGGCCCGTATTCACTGCGCTTACTACGCCGCTTACGCGCGCCGCAACGGCCGGAACCCCGCACGCACTTCGCGCGCAAACAGTTCCGGTTCTTCCCATGCCGCGAAGTGCCCGCCCTTGTCGACTTCGTTGAAGTAGATCAGGTTGTGATAACTGCGCTCGGCCCAGCTGCGCGGCGCCTGGTAGATCTCGCCGGGAAACACCGTGATCGCGGCCGGCAGCGAGATATCCACCGCGTTGAAGTTGTTCGAGTGATCCTCCCAGTAGATCTGCGCGGACGACGTCGCGGTGTTCGTCAGCCAGTACAGCGAGATGTCGTCGAGGATCTCGTCGCGCGGAATCGAGCGTTCGGGCACGCCGCCGCTATACGTCCACTGCGAGATCTTGTCGTACATCCACGCAGCCTGCCCGGACGGCGAATCGGCAAGCGCATAGCCGACCGTCTGCGGCCGCGTGACCATCATCGCCGAGTAGCCGCAATTGTCGCGATAGAACGTCGCGAGCTTCTCGTACGCGGCCTTCTCCTTCGGCGTCAACGAAGCCGGCGCGGGCGCATCGATCTCGAGCAGCGTCGCGATATCCGGCGGCACCGTCGCCGGCATGTTCACGTGAATCCCGGCCAGACCCTGCACGCGCTGCATCGCCATCCGGTGCGAGATCACCGAGCCGCAGTCGCCGCCCTGCGACACGAAACGCGTATAGCCGAGCCGCGCCATCAACTCGCCCCACGCTCGCGCGATGTGGTCGGAGCCCCAGCCGGTCTTCGTCGGCCGGCCCGAGAAACCGAAGCCCGGCAGCGACGGCACGACGACGTGGAACGCATCGTCCGCGCTCGCGCCATGCGCGGTCGGGTCGGTCAGCGGGCCGATCGCCTTCAGCAGCTCGAAGATCGAACCGGGCCAGCCGTGCGTCATGATCATCGGCATCGCGTTTGCGTGCCGCGACCGCACGTGAATGAAATGAATGTCGAGCCCGTCGATTTCGGTGATGAACATCGGGAAACCGTTCAGGCGCGCCTCGCCCTTGCGCCAGTCGTAGTCGGTGCCCCAGTAGCGCAGCAGCGCCTGCATGCGCTCGAGCCGCACGCCCTGCGATTCGTCGGCGACGGTCTCGCGGCCCGGCCAGCGCGTCGCGACGATACGACGACGCAGATCGACCACGGCTTCATCGGGGATGTGGGCGGTGAACGGGCGTATGCCGCTCGCGCCGGTGGCCGCATGCAGCGCGGTGGGCAGCATCGCCGAGACCCCGGCGGCCACGGAAGTGGCCAGCAGGTGGCGACGCATCGGGGAAAACGGTGTGGAAGACATCGTTCGGCATCTCCTTTCGTGAAATGGAAAGTGAACATGCCGCGGGGGATCGCGCTCAGGCTTTCAATCCGGCGTGCCCATGTCACGCGGCGTCGCCCATTTGAAAGGTCGGATGTATCCCGAATTTGTCTGATTTGTACGCGTTTGTAGCTGCTGCGCGGCGAGCAGCGCTTGCGCGGCCGCTCGCCGGTGTCGCGCTCAGAGCGCGTTGACGATCGCGCCGTCGACGCGAATGTTCTGCCCGGTGATGTAGCCCGCGCCGTCCGACAGCAGGAACGCGACTGTCTTCGCGATCTCGCCGGTCTTGCCGAAGCGGCCGGCCGGAATGCGCGCGACGATCTGCGGCGTTTCCGGCCAGCTGTCGATGAAGCCCGGCAGCACCGCGTTCATCCGGATGTTCTCGGCCGCATAGCGTTCCGCGTACAGCCGCGTCCATGCGCTCAGCGCCGCGCGCAGCGCCGACGACACGGGCATCGGCTGCTCGGGTGCGTCCGCCGCGAAGCTCGAGATATTGACCACCGCGCCGCCGCCCTGCTTCTGGAAGATCGGCGTCACGCGGCGCATCACGCGCACCACGTTCAGCAGGATCAGATCGAGCCCCGTGTGCCAGTTGTCGTCGGTGATCGCCAGCAGCTCGCCCTTCGGCGGATGGCCGGTGTTGTTCACGACCGCATCGATCCGGCCGTAGCGCGCGACCGTTTCCTGCACGAGCCGGTCGATATCGGCCTCTTCGGTCACCGAGCCCTTGATGCCGAAACCGCCGAGTTCGTCGCCGAGCGCCACCGCGCTGCCCGACGGCGACATCAGCGCGACGCGATAGCCCGTCGCCGCCAGTTCGCGCGCGATCGCCGCGCCCATGCCCTTGCCCGCCGCCGTGATCAACGCCACTTTTTCTACAGTCACGATCCGCTCCTCATTCTCATTCTGCCGCCGCGCAGCCGCCATTCGGCGCGCCATGATGGTAATGTAGGCGCATCGCTTCCCACTGTCGAACCAGTATTTCTGCCGCCAGTCGATAGTTTTTCTACAGCCTGACGATGCCGCCACGCCCTTCCCGCCTGCCACCGCTGAATGCGCTTCGCGCGTTCGAAGTGTCCGCGCGGCACCTCAATTTCCGCGCGGCCGCCGACGAGATCGGCGTCACGCAGGGCGCCGTCGCGCAGCAGGTGCGCCACCTCGAGGACGTGCTCGGCCTGAAGCTGTTCGAGCGCCTGCCGCGCGGCCCCTCGCTCACGCACGACGGCGCCGCGTATTTCTCCGACGTGCAGCGCGCGCTGCACGCGATCGCCGACGCGACCGACAAGCTCGTGAAGCGGCGCGCCGCGCTGACGATCAGCACGACGCCGTCGTTCGCGTCGAAGTGGCTGATTCCGCGGCTCGCGCAGTTCACCGACGCGCATCCCGACTACGACGTGCGCGTGATCGCCGACCCGCAGATCGCGACGTTCCGCCATGACGGCGTCGATCTCGCGATCCGCTACGGCAAGCCGCCGTTCGGCAAGCATCTCGCCACCCATGCGCTGTTCCCGCTCGACGTGTGCGCGGTGTGCAGCCCGTCGGTGCTGACCGCGCCGGCTTCGCCGCGCGCGCTCGCCGGGCAGGTGCTGCTGCACGACGCGCACGACCTGTGGCCCGAGTTCCTCGCCGCGATGCCCGAACCGGTCGACGTCGATCCGCACAAGGGGCTGCGCTTCAACCAGACGTCGCTCGCGATCGATGCGGCCGTCGCCGGCCAGGGCATCGCGCTCGCGACCGAGCCTTTGGTCGAACGCGATATCGCAGCAGGCCGGCTGTGCAAGCCGTTCGATTTCGCGTTTCCGCTGTCGGTGGGGTTCTATCTCGTGTATCCAGCCGAGCGTCGCGACGACGACGCGATCGCGGTGATGCGCGAGTGGATGATCCAGGCCGCGTCGGACGGGCGGCCTTGAGTGGATCGAGCGCGCTTGACCAGCGTCAAGGCGCGATCCAGCGGGCTTCGTAGTCGCTTTCGTTCAGGTCGAATACCGCGCGGCGATGGCCGGCGTGCGCGAGTTCGAGCCAGTCGATGCGCGTGATCGTCATGTGGATCAGGCAGAAGTTGTCGTAGCCGTCGCCGGTTGAGGCGGCGTCGTCGATATGCGCGTCTTCCGGTGAGTAGATCGGCGTGCCGGGCGGCAACGGCGCGCGATACAGCAGCAGCGTATGCGGGCGGCTCGATGCCCAGATCGCGCGCCGTTGCGCTTCGTCGTCGCAGATCGATGCAACACCTTCCGCGCGAATCTGCGCGAGCGCGTCGAGATCGTTCGCGACGATCGAGATGCGCGGATCGCGACGCAACTCCGCGACTTTCTCCGAACGCACGTCGGTATGAAACGACAGCACGTGCGCGGTGCGGCTCACCTCACGCAATACGATCGTCCGGACCTTCGGCGCGCCATCGAGGCCGAGCGTCGCCGCCTGCAGCATCGTGAACGGCGAACGCTGTACGCTCACGCCGGATTCGAGGCAGGACCAGACGCGGTCGTAGGTTTGCGCGAGCGATTCGGAGGTCGAGTCGGACATGAGGCGGCGGCGATCGTCGGTGTTTCGATCGCGCAAGCTTAACCGTTTGTGTCGGCGACGGCTCGCATCGGATGCGCCGCAGCCGCCGTTGTGCCGCTCAGTTGTAGCCGAGCACGACCGGCGCCGCATCGCCGGCATCGGTCGCCGGCTCCGCGCCGAAGCGGCCGAGCACGTCGGCCACATACTGCGGCCCGGCGCTGATCTGCGACGACGGATGCTTTGCCGGCCGCTTGTCGCCGGTGTTCGCAGCCGCGCCCACCGCGGCCGTTTCGTTGATGGTGTTATTCATGTCGGTGTCTCCTCACGCGGCCCGCGCCGCACCATACGCGCGCACGAGACGCGCGACGCCTTCCCGGATCGCATCGACGTCCGGCGCGGCGAACGACAGGCGCAGCGACGCCGCATCGACGTTGTCCGCGAAGAACGCCTTGCCGGGTACGAACACGATCTTGTTGGCGATCGCCTGTTGCAGCAACCCGTCCGACGATACCGCGCCGAGCCGCGCCCACACGAACATCCCGCCTTCGGGACGATGGAATTCGATCGCATCGCCGAAGCCGTCGCGCAGCGCATCGCACATCGCGTCGCATTTGCGACGGTACGCGGCCGTGATGCGCGGCAGATGGCGTTCGAGCGCGCCGTCCGCCAGATATTCGGCGGCGGTGGCCTGCGTCCACGGCGCGCTGCACAGGTCGACCGTCTGCTTCGCGATCACGCAGCGCCGCGCGATTTCGGCCGGCGCGATCGTCCAGCCCACGCGCAGCCCCGGCGCGACGATCTTCGACAGGCTCGCGAAATGCACGAGCCAGTCGCGCGCGCCATCCACCTCGCCGGCCAGCGCGAGCATCGACGGCACGGCTTCGCCCGCGAAACGCAGGTCGCCGTACGGATCGTCCTCGATGATCAGGAAACGGTATTGCACCGCGAGACGCAGCAGCTTCAGCCGGCGTTTGCGCGTCAGTGTCGCGCCCGTCGGGTTCGCGAAAGTCGGGACCGTGTAGAGCAGCTTCGGCTGCGCGATCGCGCCGGACGCGAGTTGTTCGGCCAGACGATCGACGTCGACGCCTTCGCCGTCGACCGGAATCGTCACGATGCGCGCCTGTTGCAAACGCATCGCCTGCAGCGTGGCCGGGTACGCCGGTTGTTCGGTCAGCACGACGTCGCCGGGCGACACCATCACGCGCAGCAGCAGGTCGAGACCTTGCTGCGAGCCGGTCGTGACGAGCAGTTCGGCCGGCGTGCACGCGACGCCGCGACGCGCCATCAGCGCGATCAGCTGCTGCTTCAGTTCGGCGAGGCCGTCGGTCGGGCCGTATTGCAGACAGCGGATGGGCTGCCCATACGCACGTTCGGCCGCCGCGTTCAGGCCGTCGACGTCGAACAGGTCGCTGGCCGGATAGCCGCCCGCGAAGGAAATCATGCCCGGTTCGGACAGGTACTTGAACAACTCGCGGATCGGCGAGCCGGCGGGGTTTTGGAATGAGGGCGTGAACGCGTACATGTCGTCGTGTGCAGGTGGGCGCGGACGGCCGGGATAGCCGTCGAGCGCCGGCCGCCAAGGCGCTTCTGGCGTCGCGGCGGTGAATTCGAGCCACGATTGTCGATAGTCATTAAGGGCTCGGCAAACGATATCTATGCACTAGGTCTTGCGGTTTGGTCATTACATCGCGGTTGGGCGGGTGTTGGCGGCGCGTGGGGATGCGGGGTTCGGTGGCGGTTCGTCGAACGGGTGTTTGATTCGGGCGATTGTTTCGCCGGGGGTGGTCACGGCGATCACCGCTGCTTTCTTGGCTTGGGTGGTTCGGCGAGAATCGTGGGTGGCGCCGCTTCAACGCAACGACCGCCCGGGCGGCGGGACCATTCTCAGCGAAGCCAAATCGGAAATTTTGCCGCGACCCAATCGAACGTGGTGGGTGGCAGCGAGATCGACCTTTCACTGTCGTCCTCATCCGATGCGTCGAAATAAACCAACTTGTTCTTACGGATGATGGTCGAGTCCTCACCCGGCCGGCCGTCCCAAAAAACGAAAAATAGTCGCGTAGCAAGCGTCGAGCCATGTGCCTCGCTGACGACGAGTTTGACCTGCTCATTCTGATCACCCAAAAAACCATTGCTGCGGACACCGCTTCCGCAGATGTTGACGATGTAGGTTATGCCGTCGACCTGTTTGACACCACCATCCATCTTGACGTTGTAGTTGAAGCGCTGACAATCGGTACGGTCAATCATGATTCCGCGATAGCCTACCAAGTAGACGAATGCGAAAAAAACGAGTGTGACGATCGCGGCGCCTGCGCGCTTCGCTCGGCTGAAACGGTTGAAATTTCTGACGAGCCGGTACACGTAGAACCCGAAGATGATCGACGTGATGGCGAAGATCGCCAGCTTCGTGTTCATGACCGAGACAAGTACGATCCCGTTCCTCACGTTGCGCGGCAAGAACAGCCACACGATATCAACAACGAGGTATATGGCGACTATGGACAAGACTACTTTGAGGACGGTCATGACCGCTTTCATTGCTCGGCCGGAATGGTTCTGCATACGGTGTCAATTTTCAGAATGATCGGCTTGTCCAGCTTGATGAGTTTGGGCTAGCTGTAGACCACGAAGTCGCCGCCACAATTATCCACGGATCTCCAGTGTCGGTACGTCTTGTTATGCTTCGACCAGTAGACATCCTTCTCTCGAAATTCCCGAAATCTCCTGGTTCGTCTGTCGACCGCCCTATTGAACTCGATTCCGTACAGAGATAGTGCGGAATCTCCTGAGTGGAACTTTTAAAAATGATCGACTATGTTTCGATCATGCAGGAGCGGCCAACGTGACTCGGACTCGACCTGCACACTTGAGAAGTGTTACAGATCGATAACGGAGCGACAAAAAAATGAAAAATGGGGAAATTAAAGAGTATCGAAACATCGCACGCACGATGATCTTTGGCGCATGCATCACTTCACTGACCTTAGCAGGGTGCAGTGCCGTACCAGACAAGCAGTATCAACAAGTTGGCTTCCAATCCAGGTCATGCACAATCGATAAAGTCGGCCGACGCGCCGACTGTCCGGCTACCCAAGCGGGCGTTACGGAGAACAACGATGGTCGCGTGGAAAGGCGCTTCAGCGTGGCCTTTCTCGAATACTGCGAACTGGAGAGCGAGGCATGCAAGGGACCGGGCCAACTGTTCGCGCCAAATCAGCTACAAGCCATCCTGCAGAAAATCGAGAATTCAAATACCGCGGGAGAAGCAACGTTTGTCGCTGTCTACGTGCATGGCTGGCACCATAGCGCCAGCCCCGACGACGAGAACGTCAAATATTTCGACCATATGCTGGCGCGGTACAAGGATGCACTGTCGCGCGCGGGGCAAGCGAATACGCAGGTACTCGGTGTTTATGTTGGCTGGCGGGGAGAAAGCATCTCAACGCCAGTAGCAAGCGTCTTTACAATCGCGAACCGTGCACGCGCGGCAGATTCGATCGCCACAAGTGGCACGATGGCATCCGATTTGGCCGATATTGCTCGCGCTGTCCAGAAGGGCCCCACAGCAAACCGTATGATTGTGACCGGTCATTCCTTGGGTGGCAGAATTTTATCGCGCGCCCTGTTACCCACGTTCATGAAAACAGACCAGCCTCTTGGAGAAAAGACGCTGATCGTTACATTGAATGCGGCTATTGGAGCAGACGCTTACTATGACCTCTATCACGACTCCACACGCCTTGCGCCGACTGCATCCACACCAACATGGCTGAACATCACGAGCCGCGACGATTGGACAACTCGACGTACCTATCCGTTTGCACACCTGCTGGGCAACATGCATCCCGACCATCCGGGGGACGATTCAAGTGGCAGCACCATCGGTCACTATCCCTCCTACAAAACGCATCAGATAAGTTTTGCGGATTGCAACGCCGTGGGATGCGGAGACAAGAGCCGTATAGCGGCACTTCTCACAGAAAATTACTGGCTGCCGGCTCCCTATCATTTCTTCGTGCTGCAATACGTTCCTGAAAGCCTTGAAGCTGGTGCAAACACGTGCGGCTTGATACGAGAATATCCATACAATCAGAACGCAACGGAAGCGATGACAGCCACGGGCATTTGTACCAAGATGGTGGGAAGTGAGTCACCCCATACAGGCCGAAAGCAGTTTCCCGCCAATGGTCACCTCTGGAACATTGAAGGCGATTCGACTGTCATCGACACCGATGGTTTACAGGCGACGGGCACTCCTGTTCACAACGCTACGACGCAGACCAACCTTGCGACCATACTGGTGCGCTTGCTGTATGCCAACCAATAAGATGAGCGCGCAGTTCACAGCATGATTCCTTGCGTATGAAGCCTATTGTGGCGGAGATAAAAGGCGTTTCGCATTGCGTTAGTGGCGGGCCGGCGATGACCGCCCCACCACTAACGTCATTCCATCACGCGGAAGCGCCCCGATTAGCCTCGATCACCGTCAACGCAGCCATATTCACGATCCGCCGCACGGTAGCGCTCGAAGTAAGGATATTCACGGGAGCATTAACGCCCAACAGGAACGGCCCCACCGCCACATTACTCCCCGCCTCGGTCTTGAGCAGGTTGTACGCGATATTCCCCGCATCCACATTCGGACAAACCAGCAAATTCGCCGCCCCCTTCAACGGCGACATCGGCAGCAGCTTTGCCCGCAGCCCTTCATCGAGCGCGCAGTCGCCATGCATCTCGCCGTCCGCTTCGATATCCGGCGCCTGTTCCCGCACGATCTCCAGCGCCCGGCGCATCTTCACGCCCGAAGCCGCACTCCCCGACCCAAAGTTCGACCGCGACAACAGCGCGACCTTCGGCGTCAGGTTCAGCCATTCCATCTGCCGCGCCGCCGCGATCGTGAATTCCGCGATCTGCTCCGCATCGGGGTTGTCGTTCACGTGCGTATCCACCAACGCGACCGTTCGCTGATCGAGCAACAGGATGTTCATTGCCGCGTAGGTCGACGCACCCGGTTTCTTGCCGATCACTTCGTCCACAAACCGCAGGTGATTGTGATACTCGCCCACCGTCCCGCAGATCATCCCGTCCGCGTCGCCGAGCTGCACCATCATCGCGCCGATCAGCGTCAGGCGACGGCGCATTTCCACGCGCGCCATTTCCTTCGAAATACCGTCGCGGCAGCGCAGCTCCCAATACTTCGTCCAGTACTGCGGGAAACGCTCGTCATATTCGGGATTGGTCACTTCGACATCCTGACCGAGTCGCAGGCGCAGGCCGAATCGCTCGATGCGCGCGAGCAGCACCTCCGGACGCCCGACCAGAATCGGCCGCGCAAGCTTCTCGTCGACGATCACCTGCACCGCACGCAGCACCCGCTCGTCCTCGCCTTCGGTGAACACGATCCGCGCCTTGCCGCCGTCACGCACGAGCTGGCGCGCGGTCGCGAACAGCGGCTTCATGAACGCGCCCGAGTGATAGACGAATTGCTGCAACTGCTCGACGTACGCGTCGAGATTCGCGAGCGGACGCGTCGCCACGCCGCCGTCCATCGCCGCCTTCGCGACGGCCGGCGCGATCCGTACGATCAGGCGCGGGTCGAACGGCTTCGGAATCAGGTATTGCGGGCCGAACGACACGTCGTACGCGCCATAGGCCGCCGCGACGACTTCGTTCTGCTCTTCCTCGGCGAGCCCGGCGATTGCGTGCACCGCGGCAATTTCCATCTCGCGCGTGATCGTCGTCGCGCCCACGTCCAGCGCGCCGCGGAAAATGTACGGGAAGCACAGCACGTTGTTGACCTGGTTCGGATAATCCGAGCGGCCCGTCGCGATCACGACATCGTCGCGGGTCTCATGCGCCAGTTCCGGGAAGATTTCCGGCGTCGGGTTGGCCAGCGCGAGAATCAGCGGACGCGCCGCCATCTGCTTGAGCATCTCCGCCGTGAGGATGCCGCCGACCGACAGCCCCAGGAACACATCCGCGCCGCCGATCACTTCGGCGAGCTTGCGCGCCTCGGTTTCCTGCGCGAAGCGCGACTTGGCCGGGTCCATCAGCGTGGTACGGCCGCGATAGACGACGCCCTCGATGTCGGTCACCCACACGTTTTCCACCGGCAGCCCGAGGTCGACCAGCAGGTCCAGACACGCCAGCGCGGCCGCACCGGCGCCGGACGTCACGACCTTCACTTCCTTGATGGATTTCCCGACGACCTTCAGCCCGTTGATGAACGCGGCGGACACCGTAATGGCCGTGCCATGCTGATCGTCGTGAAAGACGGGAATCTTCATGCGTTCGCGCAGCTTCTGCTCGACGGTGAAGCATTCCGGCGCCTTGATGTCCTCGAGATTGATGCCGCCGAACGTCGGTTCGAGGCCGGCGATGATGTCGACCAGCTTGTCCGGATCGGTCTCGTTGATCTCGATGTCGAACACGTCGATCCCGGCGAACTTCTTGAACAGGACGGCCTTGCCTTCCATCACCGGCTTCGACGCGAGCGGGCCGATGTTGCCGAGGCCGAGCACCGCGGTGCCGTTGGTGATCACGCCGACCAGATTGCCGCGGCTCGTGAAGCGGTGGGCCTGCAGCGGATCGGCGGCGATCGACTCGCACACGCTCGCCACGCCGGGCGTATAGGCCAGCGCCAGATCGCGCTGCGTCACCAGCGGCTTGCTCGCCACGACCGAGATTTTCCCGGGGGTCGGAAACTCGTGATAGTCGAACGCGGCCTGCTGCTGTGTCTCTGTCTGTTTCATGTTGTGGTCCCGGCGTGGGCGCCAAGCCAGTCCCGGCGCGATCCATGAAGGTGATTCTAGGGATCTGCCATAACGTGACGATTTTGTTTTAGTATCGGTCCATCACTTTTTCATGATGAATACGTGACTAGTCAATGAATTTTGACGCAAACGACGTGGTCAGGCGGCTGGGCGCGCGTCTGAAGATTCGGCATCTGGTGTTGTTGCTGCAGATCCAGCAGCACGGATCGCTGACGCGCGTCGCCGAGCACATGGCGAGCAGCCAGCCGGCCGTGACGAATGCGCTGTCCGAGCTGGAGAGCATGTTCGGCACGCCGCTGTTCGAACGCTCGTCGCGCGGCATGCGGCCCACCGCGCTCGGCGCGGTCGTGCTCGAACGGGCGAAGGCGATGATCAAGGATCTCGACCACCTCGCCCGCGAGATGGAGACCGTCGCCGCCGGGCATGCGGCCCATCTGCACATCGGCGTGATTCCGTTCATCTCCGGCCAGATGCTGTCGGCCGCGCTGAAGCGGCTGCAAGCGCGCATGGAGCGGCGCCTGACCGTGACGATTCACGAAGGCACCAGCGATCAGTTGCTGCTGCAACTCCGCGATCACAGCGTCGACATCGTGATCGGGCGCGCGTCGTCGGCGATCGATCTCGGGCAGGTTTCGTTCGAAGTGCTGTACCAGCAGCAGCCGCGCATGATCGCGAGCCGGCGGCTGGCGGCCAAGCTCGCCCGCACGCCGCTGGACTGGCACAAGCTGCACGCGCTCGACTGGATTCTCGGCGCGCCGCATACGCCGATGCGCGAACAGGTGACCGACCTGTTCCTGTCGGCCGGCATCGCGCCGCCCGTGCCGATCGTCGAAAGCTACTCGTCGAAGCTGATCGGCGAAATGATCGCGTCGAGCGACGAGGCCGTGTCGATCGTGCCGGCCGATATCGCGGAGGAACTGGTGCGGATCGCCGGCGTGGCGATCGTGCCTTATTCGCTGGTGTGGACGTTGCCGCCGATCGCGCTGTTCACGCGCTCCGCCGATTCGCAATCGCCCGCGCGCGATCTGCTCGTCGACGCGCTACGCGCGGTATGCAAGGAGACGTACGGGGACGCGCAGCGATAGCCGTGTTACTTGCCCGCTGCAAGGCGACGCAGGATTTCCGCACGCTCGGCGGCCAGCACGTGGTCCGAGCCCTCGCCTCTGTCGTAGCGTTTGCTCGTGCGGTAGGAAAAGCGCTTCGCGTATTGATTGGCGGCGGGATCGAACATCCACGCATCGACGTCGAAGAAGTGCTGACCGAAATGATCCTCGTCCTTGCCCCACACGTAATCGGCTCGGACGAACAGCGGATACGGCGACACCTCCGGCAAGTTCCACATCGCGCGGTCGGCCATTTCCGTTTCGGTGACGATCGGCATCAGGTTCTCGATCTTGCCAGTCGCGCCGACCCGCAGCACGGCCACGCGCTCCAGCATCCCGCTGCCGCCACCCGAGAACATCCCCGAGAAGAATACCCACGAGCCGCCCGATGCAATCGGCAACCGCTCGGACCGTGGATTCAGGCCGAACTGGTACAGCTCCTTCGAGGAATGAGGAAGCGGCGCCGGCGGCATCTCGAAGCACGGCGCACGGTCGGGCAGCACGCAGAGCTTCACGCCGGAAAGCGGAAGCCCGTCGCCATCGAGCTTGCCTTCCGTCTGAGTGAAGCGCGGGAATGCCGTTTCGCGGGGCGCTGCTTGAACGCAGGCGATGCCGACGAGCGCCATGCTTGCGATCGCCGCGAGCGTTTTACCGATCCAGCGCATCACCCCTCCGCCCGATGACACACCGCCTCGATATTGTGTCCATCCGGCCCGATGACGAACGCCGCGTAGTAGTTCGCGTGATAATGCGGCCGCAGCCCGGGCGCGCCATTGTCTTTCCCGCCGGCCGCCAGCGCCGCGCGATGGAATGCATCGACTTGCTGCCGCGTGTCGGCCGCGAACGCGATGTGGAGAGGCGCCGGCTTCTCGTCGGTCGGGAACAGACACAGCGAAGACTTGCTGGGCAGACCGATCTCGATCCCGTACGACGGGTCGCTTTCCCCGACAATTTCGGCGCCCAGCGGTTCGAGTGCCTTCAGGAAAAACGCCTTGCTGGCGGCGTAGTCGCTGACGCCGAATTTGACGTGGTCAAACATGAGTTCCCTCCCGGATGAATGGGCGTGCACGCTCGTGTGCGGGACGGTCAGATGGTTCGGTCCCGACGAATCGGACAGATGATACGGGAATGGCGATGGTCGATGCCGATCTACGATCGCGCAACGCGCCGGTATTCTATGCGCCCTCGCGCACGCCGAAGCAGTCGTCTGCGGCGACTCAGGTCACGGTAGCAAACACCGGCTGGTTCCTGACGCTCTCACGCGCCAACATTCTCGCGTACCAGGCTCGAAGCGCTTCGCACTCCTCAGGCACCGGCAGCTTCACGAGCATCGCAAAGATCAAACCGCCGATGACGGTGATGTCGGCCATCGAGAACGTCTCGCCCGCGACGTACGGTTGCCTTTGCAGAACCGCATCGAAGTAGCGCATGCCCCTCAACGCCTTGTCGCGTTGACGGAATCCCCACTCCGGATTTTGATACGTCTCCACGTCGGGCCCCAGCCCCGGCGTGCCGTGATGGAAATAGACGCTGATCGCGTCGAGCAGTTCCAGCTCGGCGCGCTTGCTCATCATGTGGATGATGCCCTTTTCGCGTGGCTTGCTGCCGGTGAGCACGGGTACGCCATCGAGCGTGTCGAGGTACTCCGTAATGGCCGTGCACTCGGCAATGCAGGTGCCATCATCGAGTTCAAGCACCGGCAACGTACCCGAATAATTCTTGCCGGCGATGAACTCGGGCTTTTTATGCTCGCCCTTGTAAAGATCGACCATCACGAACTGGACGCGCGATTGCAGCCGCTTTTCGGCCAGTGCAATGCGCACGCGTGTCGGATAGGGCCCTGTCGGGAAATCGTGGATCTTCATCATGGGCAGTTGGGCTGTGTCGAAATCGACATTGCTGGAAGTCATTGCAGGGGCGCTCCGTAGTCGGTTGCAGGGGATCGGACGACGCGAAAACACGTCGCCCCACGAATCTACCTAACGTTTGTTAGATTAACCATATAAGGTAGAATCCGGGGTGTCAACACCCTTTCCTGTGCGCGGAGACTGAAGCAGTGACGAACGACGCGAGCTCGAACTCGAGAGAAAGAATTCTGGCAGCCGCCACGAGGCTCGCGCAGACGCACGGCTACGGCGGCTTGAATTACCGGGATCTTGCCAACGAGGTGGGCATCAAGGCCGCGAGCATCTACCACCACTTCGACAGCAAGGCCGATCTCGGCGCCGCGGTGGCGAGGCGTTATTGGGAGGATTCCGCGGCGGCGCTGGACGACATGCTGGCCGGATCGCGCGATCCGCTGGACTGCCTGCGTCGCTATCCCGATACCTTCCGCAAGGCGCTCGCGACCGGCAACCGCCTGTGCCTGTGCAGCTTCATGGCGGCCGAAACCGACGATCTGCCGGAAGTCGTGATGAAAGAAGTGCTGGCCTTCGCCGACGTGAACGTGGCGTGGCTCAGCAAGGTGCTGTCCGCAGCGGCGGTGGTCAGCGCTCGGGAGAGCAAACAGCGGGCGCGGGCAATCTTCGCCGCCATCGCCGGCGCTCAGCTCATCGCGCGGAGTCGCGCCGATCTCTCGCTCTATGACGCGCTGATCGACAATTATCGTAAAGCGGGGCTTTTGCCGGCGTAGCAGGGTAACGGTGACGCGGCTTCGGATGATGTCGAACGTTCGCGAATGCATGATGTTCGATCGTGTGACCCCGACTGACGTGGATTCCGTCGCCGATGTTTGCTGCCGGACCGCCGCGATCAGCAGCAGGCCGAATTGACAGGCTTTTCGTAAAGAGACCAGACAATACCGTCCGTTTTCAATCCAACGCGGACAAAGCCCAGGGACTCGTAGTAAGCGCAGAGCGTCATGTTTTCGGCGCCGCAGTCGAGTCGAAGCAAACGCCGATTCAAGCGACTCACCTCGTGAGCGCACCAGTCGAGCATGAAGCTGCCGAGCCCGAGCCCGTTGAAACCCTGCCGCACACAGAGGCCGTGCACGTAGCCCGCAATCGGCGCTTGAGGCCCCCAGTGCCTGTCGTCGTCGAAGTCGAGCGAAAACGTTCCGACCAGCGTGCCATCCTGTTCGACGACGTACACGGCCTTCTCGGCGACGTGGTTTCGTACCCACCGTTCGGAGAAGCCGTCGCCTTCCTTGCCCCATACGTGGTCGCCGTGCGCGACCTTCTTGGCATGTGCATCGTTCCGGATCTGTGTCAGCACCGGGACATCGTCTGCCGTCGCTCTGCGGACGCTTTTCGACACCATCGTTCGTTTCCCCGTTATATCCGAGCTACCATCCCGGCGCACCACGTAACCAACCTGACGCTAGCCGCGCGCACGGCACCCATGCTGTCTTTATCCAGCGCTGCGCTAACCGTGGCTCACTTGCTTGAGCCACGCGTTCAATTGACGCGTACGATCGCGTGTTCTGTCGATTTCGCAAGTCAGTAGATCAAGATTACGATCCGCGCCTGCCTCGTTTATCAGATACCAAGCGGAACATTCGTCATCGAGAAAACGGATCCATTGCCGCTGAGCCGCGACAAATTTCACCTTGAGTGCAGGGTAGTCGACGTACTCGTCACGCGGCCGAGACAGCGACTTCAAAACCTTTTGGTAAGTGCGGTTCAATTCGTCGTCTGCTTGCTGAAATTCATCTTGACTACGCTGCAGCAAGCACTCGGGAGCTACGCTATCCGGTGCGCAGCTCTGCGCTTGCGCAGCGGTGAACCACGACAATGTCAGCGCCATGGCGGCGCCCAGCGCCGCGCGACGAAGGCTGAACGCCGATGCGCGGATATGCATTCTTGCTCCTATTCCCGTTTTCCCATTCATATGGCGATCGGAACAATTCACGCGCCGATCGCGTTCGACAAAATCTCCGTCGGAAACCCACGCTCTACGGATGAAAAGTCTCGCCCCGCTTCAGCATGTCGATGAATTCCGCGATTTTCCGTGCTCGTGTTTCCGGCTTCTTGGCATTCTGTATCCGAAACAGGATCGCATAGCGATTACGGCTGTTCAGCGTTGCGAAAAACTTCCCGGCTTTCGGATGGGCATCCAACGCCGCCTGCAAGTCGTCCGGCACGATCGAGTTGCCGGCCGACGCATAGGCAGCCTCCCAACGGCCGTCCTTCCTCGCCTTCTCGATTTCGCCCATGCCGGCTGGGCGCATCCTGCCTGCGGCGATCAACGCTTCGGCCTTGTCCTTGTTGAGTTTGGACCAGATGCTTTTCGCCGAGCGCGGGGTAAAGCGTTGCAACCAGTATTGCTCGCTCTCGGCCCTCTTTTGGCCGTCGATCCAACCATGACAAAGGGCACTCTCCAACGCCTCTTGGTAGGTGACGGTTTGCTGCCCCGCGCCTTTTTTCGCGAGCCGCAGCCATGCTCCGGTCGACGTGCCGCCGTTCTGCCCCAACCAGCTTTCCCATTCGGCTTGACTGGCAAACGTCAGAGCGCCTTCGGTCATGTCACGATCCTGAATGGTTGCGTTTTCAACGACTCGAAAGCCGCCGCTCCACCAACGAGCGGCGGCCACCGGAGCCGCCGATTCCGCAACACCGCCTCAAAGAATCCGGTTCAACGCATCGGCAAAGCGCTTCACCGCGCCATCGACATCATGCAGCTTGTCGAGCCCGAACAACCCGAGCCGGAACGTCTTGAAATCCTCCGGCTCGTCGCATTGCAACGGCACACCCGCCGCGATCTGCAAACCGACATCGGCAAACTTCTTCCCAGTGCGAATACCGTCATCGTCGGTGTAGCTCACGACGACACCCGGCGCCTCGAACCCTTTCGCGGCCACGCTCCTGAACCCCTTCTCCGTCAGCAGCGCGCGAATGCGCTCGCCAAGTTCGAGTTGTTCCGCCTTCACCTTGTCGAAACCGTACGCGTCGGTTTCCTTCATCACGTCGCGCAGCGTCGTGAGGCTGTCCGTGGGCATCGTCGCGTGATACGCGAACCCGCCGTCCTCGTACGCTTCCATGATCTGCAGCCACTTGCGCAGATCGCACGCGAAGCTGGTGCTGGTCGTCGAATCGATGCGCTCGCGCGCGAGCGGGCTCAACATGACCATCGCGCAACACGGCGACGCGCTCCATCCCTTCTGCGGCGCGCTGATCAGGATATCGACGCCGCTCGCCTGCATGTCGACCCACACGGTACCCGACGCGATGCAATCCAGCACGAACATCCCGCCGACCGCATGCACGGCATCGGCCACCGCGCGCAGGTACGCATCGGGCAGCATGATCCCGGACGCGGTTTCGACGTGCGGCGCGAACACGAGATCGGGTTTGTTGGCGTGGATCGCAGCGACCACTTCGTCGATCGGCGCCGGCGCATAGGCGGCCTGCCTGCCCGCTTCGACCGGGCGCGCCTTCAGCACCGTGGTCTCTGACGGAATGCTGCCCATGTCGAAAATCTGCGACCAGCGGAAGCTGAACCAGCCGTTGCGGATCACGAGGCACTTCTTGTTCGTCGCGAACTGTCGCGCCACGGCTTCCATGCCGAACGTCCCGCTGCCCGGCACGATCGCGACCGACTTCGCGTTGTAGACTTTCTTCAGCGTGGCGGAGATGTCGCGCATGACGCCCTGGAAGCGTTGCGACATATGGTTGACCGAGCGATCGGTGTATACCACCGAATATTCGAGGAGCCCCTCGCGGTCAACATCGGGAAGTAAACCTGGCATGCGCGCCTCCGGTGAAAGATGAACGATGGAATCAGGACAAGCAGCGTCTTCGATTCGATACTGCTCTGCACCATGCAAATACGTCATTTCCTCGACGAAAGCCGATTCTAGCGAACGCCGCCGGCCGATTGGCGCATATTTTTGCCCGCTCCCGGGCTCGGTATGCGCCGACGCCGGTCCGTGCCGCGCACATCGCCCTGTTCCGTGTAAGGGTTAACGACGCGCACGGCAACAGCCGCCTAACATGTCGACCAGCCCCCTCACGACGGAATTCACGATGACCTCCTCTCCCGCATCGTCACTGCAGTCGTCAACCGATCCCGCGCTCGCCGAGCGCATCGACGCGGTCCTGTCCCGCCAGCTCGATACGCAGCGCCTCGTCGGCGCGGTCGTCCTCGTCGCTCGCGACGGCGAACTCGTCTATCGCCGCGCGGCCGGGCTCGCGGACCGCGAATCGCGTACGCCGATGCGCGAGGACACGCAGTTCCGGCTCGCGTCGGTCACGAAGCCGATCGTCTCGGCGGCCGCGATGGCGCTCGTCGCGCAACGCAAGCTGTCGCTCGACGCAGACGTCACGCGCTGGCTGCCGGAATTCCGTCCGGCGCTGCCCGATGGCCGCGTGCCGACGATCACGGTGCGCCAGTTGCTCGTGCATACCGCCGGCCTTGACTATCGCTTCAACGAAACCGACGCGAACGGTCCCTATGCGCGTGCGGGCGTGTCCGACGGGCTCGACGGCGCATCGATCACGCTCGCCGAAAACCTGCGCCGGATCGCGAGCGTGCCGCTGCTGTTCGCGCCTGGCACCAACTGGAACTATTCGCTGTCGATCGACGTCATCGGCGCGCTGATCGAGGCTGTGTGCGGCGTGCCGCTCGCCGACGCGATCGATGCGCTCGTGCTGCGCCCGCTCGGCGCACGCGACACGGGCTTCGTCGCACGCGATCCCGCGCGGCTCGCCACGCCGTACGTCAACGACACGCCGCAGCCGCACCGGCTCGCGGAAAACGAGACGGTGCCCATCGAGGAGGGCTTCGTCGGCGTCACGTACTCGCCGTCGCGCGCGCTGAATGCACAGGCGTTCCCGTCGGGCGGCGCCGGAATGGTCGGCACCGCCGGCGACGTGCTGACGGTGCTGGACACGCTGCGCGCGGGCGGCGGCGCGATCCTGCCGGCCGAACTGGTCGACGAGATGGGACGCGTGCAGACCGGCGATTTCGAATTGCCGGACCTGCCGGGCGCGGGCTTCGGGATCGGCTTCTCGGTGCTGCGCGACCCGCAGGCGGCCGCGTCGCCGGAATCCGTCGGCACGTGGCGCTGGGGCGGCGTCTACGGTCATTCGTGGTTCGTCGATCGCGCGCGCGGACTCACCGTCGTGTCGCTGACGAACACGCTCTACGAAGGGATGAACGGGCAGTACACGCTCGATCTGCGCGATGCCGTCTACGGCGTCGGCTAACGCGTGCACACGAAAAAAGGCCCGACAGCGTCGGGCCAACGGGTTTGAGACACAAGGAGAATCCCGCCCACCCCATACCGGGCGGTTACGCCGCACTACACTACACGACGTTCTTTTCGACGATCGGCCGGTTTTCGAGCACACGCGCCCAGCCGAGCGACGACAGGTCGAGCGTGTCGTAACGCCCGCCCAGAATGAGTTCACTGACGCCACGCCCCGTCGCCGGCCCTTGCTGCAAGCCGTGGCCGCTGTAGCCGTTCGCGAACACGACGTTGTCGAGCTCGGGGTGGTAGCCGATGATCGCGTTGTGATCGAACACGTTGTACTCGTAGTAACCGGACCAGCAATTCTCGACGCGCAGCGCCTCGAATTCCGGCACGCGGTGCGCGAGCGTCGGCCAGATCACGTCGTCGAACAGCGCGTGGTCGACTTCGTCGAGCGGCAGGTCGTCCGGGTCGCGATCGGGGCTCGGCGACGTCCCGCAGATATACGTACGCCCTTCGGGCCGGAAATACACGCCGATCGGATCGATCAGCAGCGGGCAATCGGCGAGCTTCGCCGGCGACGATACGTTGAAGATGCTGCGCCGTCGCGCATACACCGGAATATCGATGCCCATCATCGACGACAGCGTGCGCGTCCAGGCACCGGCCGCGTTGACGAGCGTGTCGCACGCGTAGCGCTCGCCGTCGCCCGTCACGACATGCGTGATTCTGCGGCCGTCGCGCACCACGTCCTTCACGTCGGCCGGCACGTAGCGCGCGCCGAGCGCCTGCGCCTTCTTGCGCAGCGCCTGCACGAGCCCGTAGCCGTCGAACCAGCCTTCACCGCTCACGCCATACGCGCCCGACACGAGATCGTCGACGTTCAGCCACGGAAACTTCGCACGCAGCGCATCGCGATCCATCAGCCGGATATCGGCGCCGAGGCGCGTCTGCAGCGCATGGTTCTCGCGCAGCGTCGCGTCGCCGGCCGGCGTCGCGAGAAACAGGTAGCCGCCTTCGTGCAGATCGATCGACGGCCGATTGCCGTCCACTTCGAGCCGTTCGCCGATCGTGCGCAGGAAGTCGATGCCGAACAGCGACATCTCGATCGACAGCGGCGTCGAGAACTGCTGGCGAATCGACGCGGCAGACAATGCCGACGACGATTTGGCATAGGTGGGGTCGCGTTCGATGACGGTCACGGCGACCGTGGGATCGGTGGCGCGCAGGAAATAAGCGATCGAGCTGCCGATCACACCACCGCCGACGATGACGACTTGAGAACTCACGACTGACTCCGGTTGCACGTAAAAGGCTCAGGGCCTGTGGGTGATTCATGCCGCGTCGCACGCGGCGTCGCGCGGGCAGGCTTCGTGGACGATCGCTGCGGCTATTTCAGCACGTCCTGCATCGCCGCGAAAGCCCGCCCGCGCGGGTTGCCTTCAGTCCGCCGATTTGGTCGTGACGGGCTGCCACGCGGCGTTCTTCACTTCGTACAGCGTCGAGCTCGGGTTCTTCAGGTCGCCCGTGCTCGTGAACGCGATCGTGCCGGTGATGCCGTCGTAGCGCGTGCCCTTGAGCGCGCCATTGAAATCGGCCGGCTTCGTCGAGTTCGCCTTCTGCATCGCGTTGATCGCGATCCACGTCGCGTCGTACGCGAACGGCGCATACGCGAGCATGTCGACGCCGTACTTCTGCTTGAATTTCGTCTCGAACAGCTTGCCTTTCGCGAGACGCGACAGCGGCTGCCCGTACTCCCACACCGATGCGCCTTCGGCCGCATTGCCGGCGAGCTTGATGAAGTTCGCATTCATCACGCCGCCGCCCGCGAGGAACTGCGCGCGGATGCCGAGCTGGCGCATGCGCTTCACGAGCATCGCGGCCTGCGCGTCGAGGCCGCCGAAGAACACGAGATCGGCGTTGGCGCTCTTGATCTTCGTGAGCTGCGCGCTGAAGTCGACGGCCTTGTCGTTCGTGAACTCGCGCGCGACGATCGCGCCGCCGTTCGCCTTCACGGCCTTCTCGAATTCGTCGGCTTCGCCCTGGCCGAACGCGGTGCGATCGTCGATGATCGCGATGCGTTTCGCCTTCGTCACGCTCGCGGCATACGTCCCGGCATTGCCGGCATTCTGCGTGTCGGTCGCGATCACGCGGTACACGCTATCGAGCCCGGCGCGCGTGATGTCGGGATTGGTCGCCGACGGCGTGATCATCGGAATGCCGGCCTTCGCGTAGATCTTCGACGCGGGCAGCGTCGTGCCCGAATTGAAGTGGCCGATCACGACGGCCACCTGCGCGTCGGCGAGCTGCTGCGCGGCCTGCACGCCGGTGCGCGGATCGCTCTGGTCGTCCTGCGACGCGATCACGAACTTCACCGGCTTGCCGCCGACGGTCGTGTGCGCGGCATTCGCTTCGTCCACCGCCATCCGCACGCCGTTCTCGATGTCCTTGCCGTAAGCGGCGCCGCCGCCCGTCAGCGGGCCGGCCACGCCGACCTTGACGATCGTCTCCTGCGCATGGGCCGCGTCCGTCTGAAACGCGAGAAGCACGGCGGTCAGGGCGACGCCGGAAAGCGAACGAATGCGGAACGTCATGGCAGTCCTTCTTGTGAGAGTCGGGATGCAACGCGCGATCGGCGCGCGTCGGCAACCTCCTGCGCGCCGATGATGTCTTGCGCTGCCGACGCGCAATGCGCGCGACCGGTGCGCCGATCACCGCGATTCCGTCTCCGAAGAACCTTTCATCGCGAAAGAGGTGAATGGATTGTGGGTAGCCAATACCCGTGCAGCAAACGAAATATCGGAACTACGTTGTGAGGATTTGTCATCAAGTTCCGGATTCATGGCCGATCCGCGGCCCGTACGACGGCGGGCCGTGGAGGGAGGTGTTCCGAGGGGAAATGGCGGTCGCTTCGCCGGGTAAAGGCCGGCGCGGTCATGCCGGCAACGCATCATCGTGGCGACGCCGTCCGGCCTTCGCGACGCCGACAGCCGGCGCCGCATCATCGGTCAGTGCCGGTCGGTGCCCGTGTGGTGGCGCACCGCATCGGCCGCCTCGCCGGCCTTCTCCTGAAGTTTGCCGGCCTGCTGTTCGGCGACGCCTTCCGCTTCGGTCTCGCGGTCGCCCGTCACCTTGCCCAGTGCTTCCTTGACCGAACCCTTGACCTGCTTGAGCTTGCCTTCGATGCGATTCCTGTCCATGGTCTTCTCCTGCGATGGTTGAGGAAAGCCGGCAATGCAGCGGCCTGCGCGGCACCGCCGAGCGGACAGGATCGCAAGCGGGCGCCGCGCGCGGCAGATGCGGATGCACCAGTGCGCATGGTGCATTCGCACCGAACGCCGTCAGTCCTTGTCCTTCGCGCCTCCCTTGTCGCCACGCGCGCCGTTCGTTTCGGCCGCGGCCGCGCCGACGATCCCGCGCTCGCGCGCCCAGACGATCGCCTCGGCGCGGCTGTGCACGTCGAGCTTCGCGTAGATCGTCGCGACGTGATTGCGCACGGTGTTCGGCGCCAGCCCGAGACGACCGGCGATCTCCTTGTCGGCGAGACCATGGCACAGCAGGTCGAACACGTCGCGCTCGCGCGCGGTCAGGTCGGACAACTGCGCGCCCGCATCCGGCGCATTCGCGCGTCGCACGTTCGCGAGTTTCTCGATCAGCGTGCGGCTGAACCACGACGCATCCTGCATCGCGGTCTCGATCGCATAGACGAGCTCCATCTCGGTGCGCTTGCGATCGCTGATGTCGAGCAGCGCGACGAGCAGGCAGTCGCGCCCGTGAATCGCGACGGGGTCGGCCGACACGACGCAATCGCGGACGTCGCCGTCGCGCGTGCGGATCTGCACGTCCGCGTTGCGCACGTTGCCGTCGCGCACGAGCCGGCCTTCGATGCGCGGCCATACGCCGCGTTCGGCCCACAGCCCGATCTCGTCCGCGGATTTGCCGAGCAGGTCGGGCTGCGCGTGGCCCGTCATCGCGGCAAACGCGTCGTTCACGTCGAGCAGCTCGAAACCGTCAGCCGTGACGATCGCCATCGCGACCGGCGCCATCCGGAAGGCGGTCGCGAAGCGTTCCTCGCTTTGCATCAGCGCGCGCTCGGCCTGCTTGCGCGGCTCGAGATCCATGAACGTGAACAGCATGCACGCCTCGCCGTTCATGTCGATCGGCTGCCCGGCGACGACCACCGCCTTGGTGCTGCCGTCGGCCAGTTTCAGCACGGCTTCCATCTGCGGGATCGTCGCGCCTTCGCCGAGCCGCTCGATCGCCAGCTCGCGCCGCTCGGCCTGTTCGAGCACGTCGACCTCGTATACCGAGCGGCCGAGCACGTCGTCGCGTGCGTGGCCCGTCATGTCGAGGAAGCCCTGGTTGACCTTAACGTAGCGCAGGTCGTCGAGCCGGCAGATCACGGCCGGCGCCGGATTCGCGTTGAAAGTGCGCTCGAAGCGCTCCTCGGCACTCGCCCATTCGGTCGCGTCGTGCAGCACGAGCGCGAGGCAGTCGGGTGCGCCGGCCGCGTTCGTCAGCACGAGGCTGCGGATGCGGTGAACCCAGCTCACCGACTCGTCGGCGGCCGATTCGACCTCGACCGTCACGTCGCTGAACTCCTCGCCGGCGATCACGCGATCCATCGGATAGTGGCCGTCGCGCACCGGATGGTTGTTCCGGTAGCGCAGCCGGAACCGCTCGCGGTATTCGGTGACGTTCGCGCCGAGCGCCTTGAGCTCGGTCACGCCATGCATCGCGAGCGCGGCCTCGTTCGCCCAGACGATCCGCTGGTCGGGCTCGATCAGGATCACGCCCTCGGTGAGTCCCGCGATGATCTGGTGCAGCTGGCGCCGGTCGGTATGCGACTTGAGCACCTGTTCGTCTACTGGTTCGTTCATCGATTCGTTGTCCCTGTCGTCAAACATGAGCGTCAACAGTGCGGCCGGGCGCCCGTTGCAGCGTCACGCGCCGGCCGGCGGGTGCGGCGATGATCACGTGCGGCGCAACGGCGCGACAGGCGCGGATGCACTATCTCGAATAGTACATTCGCACGCCGCCCGCGTTTCATGCGGCGCCCCGCCCAATGGCGCAGCGCAGCCCGCGCGCCCGTCACGCAGCATTGCCCAGGTCATGGTGCACGTCGCGTGCCCGCCCGTCCGTTCCGTCCCCAGTGCAAACGCACTAGCCGATCAGGTGAATTTGCGCGATGTCCGCTCGCGTTCGCGTCGGTACGCTGGTACTGCATCGGCGCTCAGGCGCCGCCCTTTCATACCGCAGAGGAGGACACCGGATGAAATTGCAACAGACACCCGATCCGACGCGGCCCGAGCCGGCCCCGGATCACCCGCCCGAACCGGCGCCCGGCACCGATCCGCCGGTGCCGCTGCCGCCCGACGTGCCGCGCCCGGACATGCCGCCGCGCGAGCCCGGCTACGACACGCCGATCGCCCGCTAACGCGCCGAAGTGCACGGGAACGATCCGTGCTCCCGCAGCAACTGATTCAACCCGCCAATCGAAGGAGAACATCAATGAACAAGACCTCGCACCTTTCGACGCTGCTCGCCGTCAGCGCGGCTTTCCTGCTTTCCGCTGCCCCGCTCACGAACGCGCACGCCCAAGCCTCGTCGACCGACAGCGGCATGGCGACCGAATCGAACCAGCCTGTCACCGACACGTGGATCACGACCAAGGTGAAGGGTGAGCTCGCCACCACCAAGGGCGTGGAAAGCACCGACGTCAGCGTGAAGACGGTCGACGGCGTCGTCACGCTCACGGGCGTGCTGCCGACCAAGACCGCCGTGAAGAAGGCCGTCGCCGTGACGCGCGCGGTCAAGGGCGTGAAGCACGTCGACGCATCCGGCCTGAAGGCGAAGGGCTGAGCTACCACGCGGCGGCCGACCGCCGCACTTTTCTCCCCGTACACAAGGAGCACACCATGAACGAAGACAAGATCAAGGGCCAGTGGAAACAGCTCACCGGCAAGCTGAAGGCCAAGTGGGGCAAGCTGACCGACGACGATCTCCAGGTCGCGGAAGGCAATCGCGATTATCTGGCCGGGAAGATCCAGGAGCGTTACGGGATCGCCCGCGACGAAGCCGAGAGGCAGTTGAAGGAATTCGACCGCGAGCTGTAACGCGCCAGTCGTCTCACCCCGCCGCGACGCATGCCGCGTCGCGGCCACGCGGAGGACAACGACATGGGCAAATATCTGATCGCATGGCTGCTCGGTGTACCGATCGGGCTGCTGGTGCTGTTTTATCTGGTCACGCACCTCTTCTGATGCACGTGACGCCCCGTCGACGAAAACGGGCCGACGGCTGACACCAGCCGCCGGCCCGTCTGCTTTTGCATGCTGTATGCGATGCGTCGCGCTTACTTCGCCGCGTTTGCCGTCATCTTGAAGATGCCTTGCGCGTTGCCCGCGTCGAAGCGCAGGTCGGTCACCCAGCGACGCGCCGCCTGGTCGAACGTGCGCTTGCGCGTGATGAACTCGTAGAACGATCCCGGCACGTTGCGCTTGACCGTGCCGCCGTCGCGGGTACGGAACTCGCGCTCGACCGTATCCGCGCGATAGGCCGTCTGGAACACGCGGCCCGAGCGCGAGCGTTCGACTTCCGGCTTCATCGGCCGGCCCTTCGCCTTCTCGTCGTCGGACAGCTTGAACACGTCGGCGACGCGGTCGGTCGCGTGATTGAACGCATTGCCCTCGGTCGCGATCCACGCCATTTCCGCCGATTCCATCAGCAACGTCTCGTAGTCGAGTTCGTTCGGCACGTCGTGCTGACGCGCGAACGCGCCGACGATCTCCGGCAGCAGCGCATGCGCAGCTTCCAGCGACAGCCAGCCTTCGCGCTCGACTTCCCACAGCAGCGCGACGGCCGCCGGCGACAGCGGATCGCGCGACGAGCCGACGACGTTCGTCACCGCCTGCTGGAATTCCTTCGAGAAGCGCTCCGGATGCAGTTCGCTGACGAAGAACTGTGCGATTTCGTCCGGCGCGTCCTCATGCGCATACGCGCGGCCGGTCATGCCGAGCTTGTCGAGCGGGTAACGGCCGTTCAGGCGAAAGCCGAGCGGCCGCAGGATGCGCGTGAACGCGGCCTCGCCCGGCGGCAGCGCGCCCGTGTGCGGCCAGCGCACCGTGCGCAACGCGCCGTGGTCGAAATAGACCGAGCCGCCGCTTTCGACCGCGTCGGCCGTGTACGCGCGGCCGTTCGCCGAACGCTCGAGCAGCCCTTCGAACAGCGCCATGTTCATCGCCTGCGCGATTTCCGCGCGCGTCACGACGCCGTCTTCCCATTCCTCGAGGATGGCCGGCATGTTCAGGGTGGAGAACAGGGCGTCGGTCTTCGCCTGTCCCAGCAGCTTCGTCAGCAGGCTGTCGATATTCGGATTGCGCATCGGGATTCTCGTGTCGGGGACCGCCGGCAAACGTGCCGGCAACTCGTCGGCCGGCCGCCCCACGAGCGCCTGACCTTGCGTGGGGAGCATTATTCAAAGGGTTGCAGCCGGGCGTAAAGCGAGATTAAATTGATATGTGATGAGTTTTTGGAATTATTGGCCGCTCCCGGCTCCGCCCGCCGGCCCGCACCGGGCAGGTGCGTTCGTCAGACGAATCGAACATCATGCGTAAATTCAAGATTCCCAACATGGGCGCGCTGGTGGCGTTCGAAGCCGCCGCCCGCCACGAGAGCTTCACGCACGCGGCCAAGGAGCTGTTCCTGACCGAAAGCGCGGTGTCGCGGCAGATCGCGACGCTGGAGGCGAGCCTCGGCGTGCGGCTGTTCGCGCGCGTGAAGCAGCGCGTCGTGCTGACGCGCGCCGGCAAGCTGTACGGCACGCAGGTGCGGCGCGCGCTGGAAGCGCTCGACCGCGACACGCTGTCGATCATCGCTCACGGCAGCGGCGGCGGTTACCTGGAACTCGCGGTGCTGCCGACCTTCGCGTCGCACTGGCTGATTCCGCGCATCAAGAGCTTCTACGACCGCACGCCGGACGTGCGCGTGAACATGGGCAGCCGCACCGACCTGTTCTCGTTCGAGGACACGCACTTCGAAGCCGCGATCCACTACGGCAAGCCGACCTGGCCCGGCACGTCGTCCGACTACCTGTTCGGCGAGGAAGTCGTGCCGATCTGCGCGCCCGCGCTGCTGAACGGGCCGGTCGAGCGTGTCGAGGATCTGCTCGCGTATCCGCTGCTGCACTCGACGACGCGCCCCGGCGCGTGGGCGCAGTGGTTCGAGACGCACGGCGTCGAGGACATCCGCACGATGCAGGGCGTGCGCTACGAACTGCATACGATGCTGATCAGCGCGGCCGCGGCCGGGCTCGGCGTCGCGCTCGTGCCGAAGTTCTTCGTCGAGGAACAGTTGCAGCAGCTCGGCCTCGTCGTGCCGTGCGATGCGGCAACCGTCGGCGATTCGGCGTACTACCTCGTGTATCCGACCGAGTTCAGCCACAGCAAGCCGCTGGAATCGTTCCGCGGCTGGCTGCTCGAACAGGCGAGCGCGTATGCGGCGCCGGAGCGCGATGCGCACGACGCCGATGCGGAAGATGAGGAAGACGACGAGGACGTCGAGTAACGGCGGCGTCGCACCGGCGTCATCGCGCGGCGGCTGCGCATGCGTGTCGCGACGGCACGTCGGCCGCCACGATCTTCACCAGCCGCGCACGATCGGGCGTTTCCAGCCCGGGACACGCCGTCTCCAGATCGCGGATCACGAGCGTCGCACGCCCGTCGAACCGGCATACGCCGCGGGGTTGCACGGCCGGTAGCCGTAGCCCGCGTCTCGCCTCGTGCTGGTTCGTGAAAACGATCACGCCCGCGCGTTGCGAGCGGGCGGGCAAGCGTCGCGCCGATGCGTCGTCCTCTTCGAACCACACGTCCGACCCGATCGATTCGTCGCCGTAGTCGAGCGCGTAACGCCCCGACAGCGTGATCGTCCGGTCGATCTGCATCGCATGGCAAGCCGGCTCGGCATCCGCCGGGATCGTCTGCGCCCCGGCCGCGAGCGGGCCGCACGCCAGCAACGATAAAAACAGCGCGCGGGCGCGGCCGGTCATGCTCGATACATCAATCGCGGGGCGGATCATGGGCAGCGAAGTGCGGATCATCGTGACGAAGACCCGCATTGTCGCGCACCGCGTGCGTTACATGTGCCACTTCACCGTGGCGGTCAGCGTGCGCGGATCGCCGGGCATGTTGTACAGGTCCGCGTTGCCGTGCGCGGAGATGAAGTAGCGGCGATTGAACAGGTTGTCGAGCGTGAGCGTCACGTCGACCTTCTTGCTGCGATAGCCTGCGCCCAGGTTGAACACCGTGAACGACGGCAGCGTGACGAGATCGCTCGCCGACGTATAGCGCGCCGACTGGAACTGCATGCCGGCCGCCGCATAGAAGCCGTACGGCAACTCGCGCTTGAGCCACAGGTTCGCGCTGTGGCGCGGCATCAGCCCCGGCGTGTTGCTCGACACCGCGAGGCCGGCCGCCGTCGATTGCGCGGAACCGTCCACCGTGCCGTTCAGGTACGCGTAACCCGCATACACCGACCACTTCGGCGCGATCTCGCCGGTGAAGCCGAGCTCCATCCCACGCACGTGCTGCGTGCCGATCGGCAGCGCGTAGCCGGGATTCGCCGGATCGCCGATCTGCTGGTTGGTCTGGCGCATGTCGAACAGCGCGACGCTGGCCGTCGCCTTGCCGCCGAGGTCGAAGCGCGAGCCGACTTCATACGCGGTGGTCTTCTGTGGCGCGAGCGCGGCGCCGTTCGAGAACGCGCCGGAGCTGATCAGCGTGTCGGCCAGCGGCGAGAACGACTGGCTGAACGACCCGTACAGCGTGAGCCAGTCGAGCGGTTCGTAGATCAGCCCGACGCGCGGGCTCCACGCATGATCGGTACGGTCGAGATTGACGTTCGACGACGTGTAGTCGTGGCGGATCTGGTTCAGGTAGTCGAAGCGCAGGCCCGCGAGCACCTTCCAGTGTTCGGTCAGCGAGATCAGGTCCTGCGCGTAGACGCCCGCGAGCCCGACGACGGTCGACGCGTTCGTCTTCGCACGCGCGCCGGTCGGCACGCCGGGCAGGACGACCGGCTGCGGATTGAAGAGATCGTAGGTCGCGACCTTCGTCACGCTGTAGATCGTGTCGAACTTCTGCTGCTGTGACAGCTCCAGCCCGTACAGCAGCTCGTGGCGCATGCCGAACAGCGACGTCTTCTGCGTGAGTTCGAACAGCCCGTCGATGCCGTGATCGGTACGCTGGCGCGTCGACTGGTCGAGCGTGACGACCGGGTGCGCGGCAGTCTTGATCGGCTCGTAGTTCACGTAGTTCTTCCGCTCGAGCGAGAAGTCGTACGCGCGGATCGCGCCGTGGAACGACAGCGAATCGTTGAAGCGGTGATCGAGCGACACCGTCGCGCTTTTCGCGGAGACGTCGTTGTACGAACTGTTCACCCCGTCGGCCGACCCGTAGTACGTGTTGATCGGCACGTCGACCGGCCGGCCGCGATACGCGGGCACTCCCTGGTCGGACGTGCGGCGGTCGTGCAGGTAGTCGAATTCGACGTTCAGCACCGTGTCGCGGTCGAGCTTGAACTGCGCGGACGGCGCGATCGCCTGCCGGTTGAGCTGGAACTGGTCGCGGAAGCTGTTCGAATTCTCGGCCGCGCCGGTCATGCGGAAGTGCGCCGCGTCGTTCGGGTTCCACCCGAGGTCGAATTCGCCGCGCCGCTCGCCGCGCGTGCCGAGCGTCACGCCCACGTCGTTCACCGGGTTCGCCTGCGGCCGCTTCAGCACGCGATTCACGATGCCGCCCGCCGAGCCACGCCCGTACAGCACGGCCGCCGGCCCCTTCAGCACCTCCACGCGATCGACGTTCGACAGGTCGCGGTAGTACAGCGCATCGTCGCGAATGCCGTCGACGTACTGATCCGTGATGCTGTTGAAGCCGCGGATCGTGATCTGGTCGCGCTGGCCGTCGCCGACCGAGAAGCCGACGCCCGGCACGTTGCGCAACGCGTCCTGCAGCGAAGTCGCGTTCTGATCCTCGATCACCGCGTGCGGCACGACGTTCACGGTCTGCGGCACGTCCATCAGCGACATGTCGGTCTTGGTCGCCGCGCGCGAATGGCCGCCGTCGTACGACGCATGCTCGGCGGCCGCGTTGACGGAAATCGCGGGCAGGGTCGCCGCGGCGTCGGCCGCCTGCGCAAACGAAGTGCGGGCGCCGGCCAGCGACGTGGCGATCAGAAGCGCATGGCACGCGCTCGTGTTGAGTTTCATCGTGAACGTGGAAGGGGGTGAAGAAAACGGCGAACGGCCGGCGCGTATCGCTGCCGGCCGGCGCAACCGGCACGAAAAAAGCCGTGACGCCCCGTCACGGCCCGTAATGCGGCGAAATAATAAACGAGAATGATTCGTGTTTTTAATTAATTTTCATCGTGTCGCCTGCCCGCAACGTGAACGCTTATCGCGTCCCGCATTCCTGACGAATGCCTTTCTATTCAGGCCATTTGGCGGCCCGAATCGCAATGAAAAAGAAAGCATTGGATCAGTCGCCTCATGCGGCAACGATCGGTAAAAGGCGAGATTCGGGAGGGCGACGGAGAAACTGGGAAGGATCACGAAGGATCGGGACAAGCAGGCGGGACGGATTCAATAGTCCGGTGTGCGCCGGACCGGGCAACCCCGGCCCGGCGCTCCGGCCAGCCGACCTCGTATCGGCGGCGCGGCGGATCTTCTTCTGTTCTTCACTACGTCTGCTCTCAGGTTCACTGCATTTTTTTCCTCACCGCGTCGGGCCATTATCCGCTCAATTCTGCCGAAGTAAAACGTTTGCGGTTGCACTCAAGCTGTTATACCGGCGATTCGGCAACAGTCTTTCCAAATGCTTACGGTAATTGCGACACGATTCCCTCTGTGTTGCATTCGTCGCGACGTTCCTTTTAAATGGAACTGGTTCCATTCGTTGAATCGGCCATGTTCGTGCGTGACGCGCAGCCGCGTGCGCGTCATGATGCCGATTCAGGATCGAGGATCATTCCGTTCAGGATTCGCATCGCCCGTCCTTCCCGGACACCCCGTCAAACGAGACCGTCATGCCCGATTCCGCCTCCCTGCAGCACCTGTTTCCCGCATTACAGGACATCCCCGCCGAATTCCGGCTGGCTTCGCCGATTCACCAGCGCGTGTCGCTCGTCGACGGCGAATTGCGACCGTGGGACGGCGCGACCAAGACCGTGCTGTCGCCCGTGTGCGTGCGGCAGGCGGATGGCAGCGTCGAGCAGGTCGAGATCGGCAGCTACCCGGTGATGGGCGAAACGGAAAGCGACGCGGCGCTCGACGCCGCGGTGCGCGCGTACGACGCCGGCCGCGGCGAGTGGCCGACGATGAAGGTCGAGCAGCGCATCGCGTGCATGCAGGACTTCATCAAGCGGATGGTCGCGCAGCGCGAACTCGTCGTGAACCTGATCATGTGGGAGATCGGCAAGAGCCTCGCCGATTCGCAGAAGGAGTTCGACCGCACCGTCACGTACATGACGCAGACGATCGACGCGCTGAAGGAGCTCGACAACGCGAACTCGCGCTTCGTGATCGCGGAAGGCACGATCGGCCAGATCCGCCGCACGCCGCTCGGCGTCGTGCTGTGCATGGGCCCGTACAACTATCCGCTGAACGAAACCTTCGCGACGCTGATTCCCGCGCTGCTGATGGGCAATACCGTGGTGTTCAAGCCGCCTCAGTACGGCACGCTGCTGTTCGAACCGCTGCTCGAAGCGTTCCGCGACGCGTTCCCGAAGGGCGTGATCAATACGATCTACGCGCCGGGCGCGGTGGTCGTGCCGCACATGCTCGCGTCGGGCAAGATCAACGTGCTCGCGCTGATCGGCTCGAGCAAGGTCGCCGATCACCTGAAGAAGCAGCATCCGAAGTCGCACCGGCTGCGCGCGATCCTCGGCCTCGACGCGAAGAACGCGGCGATCGTGCTGCCCGACGCCGATCTCGACCTCACCGTGAAGGAGTGCCTGCTCGGCGCGCTGTCGTTCAACGGCCAGCGCTGTACCGCGCTGAAGATGCTGCTCGTGCATCGCTCGATCGTCGACGAATTCCTGAAGCGCTTCACCGCCGCGCTCGAACAGCTGAAGATCGGCATGCCGTGGGAAAAGGGCGTCAGCATCACGCCGTTGCCCGGCATGCATCGCACCGCGTACATGACCGACGCGATCGACGACGCGAGGGCGTTGGGCGCGCAGGTCATCAACCATCAGGGCGGCGAGTTCAGCAAGACGCTGTTCTACCCGGCCGTCGTGTATCCGGTGTCCGAAGGGATGAAGCTGTACCGCGAGGAGCAGTTCGGGCCGATCATTCCGGTCGCGCCGTTCGACGACGTGGACACCGCGCTCGACTACGTGACGACGTCGGAGCACGGCCAGCAGGTCAGCATCTTCGGTTCGGATCCCGCGCAGATCGGCGCGCTCGTCGATCCGCTCGTGAACCAGGTGTGCCGCGTGAACATCAATTGCCAGTGCCAGCGGGGGCCCGACGTGTTCCCGTTCGCGGGCCGCAAGGATTCGGCGGAAGGCACGCTGTCGGTGAGCGATGCGCTGCGCGCGTTCTCGATCCGCTCGATGGTCGCGGCGAAGCAGACCGACAGCAGCAAGCAGTTGCTCGATTCGATCGTGTCGGATCACCACTCGAAGTTCATCAATACGGGCTTCATTTTCTGAAGCGGTATTGATCGATGCCGGCGCCTCCGTCGCACGTCGGTGCGGCGGAGGCTTCCGGCAAAGCTCCACGCGGGCAAGGGCCTGTTCACGCTAATAACGGGCTTGCGCTGACCCTAGACGTTCGTCACCAGCAGCCGAACGCCCGCCACCCCGAACACGACAGCCAGACACGCTTCCATCGCGCGCCGCCCGCGCACGTACAACCGGCGCGCACCGTCCATCGAGAACACCAGCGCATAGCCGCCGAACACCAGGCAGCCGATCGCGAGGCAACCCGGCACGACGGCGCCGTGCGCGCCGCCCGCGCCGTTCGACGACAGCGCGACGATCGACACCCACACGAGAATCGCCTTCGGATTGGTCAGGTGCAGCATCGCGCCGCGCACGTAGAAGCGCGACAGCCGCTGCTCGCGCGCGGCGTTCGCCGCTGCCGCCGGCGGGCCGGACAACGCCGTGCGCGCCGACTTGAACGCGAGCCACAGCAGGTACAGCCCGCCGAACACCTTGATCGCGACCAGCAGCTTCGACCACGCGAGCAGCGCGGCCGAGACGCCGAGCGCCGCCACCGTCGCCCAGAACATCGACCCCGACATTACGCCGAGCGCGAACGCGAACGCCGCCTTGCGGCCCTGGTTCGCGGCGACCGACATGATCGCGAGATTGCTCGGCCCGGGACTGGCCGTGCCGATGAAATACGCGGTGTAGGCAAGCAGCAGGTTGGCGGAGAAGAAGGCGTGGACGTTCATGTCGAAGCTCGCGGAGACGATCGGGAGATTGTTGGCAAACCTGCGCCGTCTGCCCATGGACAATTGCACGGCAATTCGCTGGGCCAGTTGTGTGGCCATGCAACCAGTCGCCACGCCCGGACCGTCTCTGTTTTGAAACAACTGGCGCATTCGCCGCCGGTTCGCGCGATGCGGCGGCGGGCGCTCCATGCAGTCGTTTCCCGTCGGCGAACGCACGACGGGCGTGGCCGAACCGCCCGGCACGCGCCGTTGCGGCCTTTCGCCGGCAGAAACGCGCGACGCGCCCGATGCCCGCGTTACGTTACATCCGTGAAGCATTTCGCATCGTCGCGCCGCTTCCGGCGTCCGATACCGTCTGCCTGCAGCCGATAGACACGCTCCTCGATCGCCTGCGCGATCCAGTCCCGACGGGACTCGCCGCGCGATGCCGGATCGCGGCTCAACATTACTCAACAATCGCGCGGCGGCGCTGGTACGGAACCTGCATTCCGTTCGGGCAGAAGCCGCGCCCGTTACCGCGCGGACATGAATTCACCCTCGGGCGCTCCCCGGATCCGCCCGTACGACATGCACACGCAACGAGGCTCTCCATGGATGCGCAGCCCAACTCGTCCGATTCGTCGTTCCAGCTCTTCCTCGCGAAGGTGCTCGAACAGCCGCTGCCCGACTGGACCGAAAAACAGCAGATGGAACTCGAGATGGCGCACACGCTGTCGACGCAAATGGTCACGCTCGCCGAAGACATGCGCGGCCGCACGCCCGATCTCGCGCGCTGCCTCGTGCTGCTGCGCTACGCGAAGGTGCTCGACTTCATGCTGACGTCGCTCGCCGCGCATCGCGACATTCATCCGCAGACACTGCGCACGCTGTTCCGGCTCGCGAACCTGAAGGTCGACGACGCGTATCCGGTGTAAGCCGGCGCAACGGACCGGAGGCCGCGCACGTCCCTTGCGGCCACGCCGGCCAGGCGCGATTCGCCTCCGCACACGCACGGCCCGCCTGCTCCTGCGCGCAAACGGCGGTACAATCGCGCGCCATGAACGCACTTCGCCGCTTCCTGCTCCGGCCAGGCGTCGCGCGACAGTGGCTGTGGGGATTGCTCCTCGTGACGCTGCTGTCCCGCGCGCTGATGTCGGGCGCCGTGATGCTCGATCCGGACGGTCCGGAGGCGGGCTCGGTGGTGCTGTGTTCGGGCCGCGGCCCGCTGATCGTCGCCGGCGCCGCACTGGCCGCCCGCTTCGACGCGAGCGCGCCGATCACGCCGGCCAACGATGCGCTCGCGCTCGTCGATGCACTCAAGCATGACGCGCACGCCGACAAGGCCGCGTCCTCCGGCGACGGCGACGGCCTGTGCGCATTCGGCGCCGCGCTGTTCACCGCGCTCGCGTCGTTCGTGCTGCTGGTGCTGCTGTTTCCCGCGGCGGCGCCGCGGCGCTTCCGCGTTCACTTCTACAGCCCTCCTTTCGTGCGATCGATATTCGACGATCGCCCGCCCTCCCGCGCGCCTCCCCGGTTCTGCTGAACGTTCCGTCCCGGGACGCATGCACGTCGACGTGCATGCGCGTTCACGCCGTTCGTTTCGCCCGACCTGATTCACGCGTTCACCCGCATGCCCGCGTCGCGCGGGCGACGCCGCCCTGCGCCCCGTTTGCGCAGCGCGCGGTGCCGCCTGCCGCGCCGACGCATGCACGCGGGTGCGACGCACGTTGACGGCCGCCGGCCCGCGCCGGCCCCGCCGCTCGACGAACCCGAGGAGTTCATACCATGTCGACCATCGTCGATCGGGCCATCTCGCCCGCCCGTTCCGCCAGCGCCGGTTACCGGACGCTCTGGCGCTGGCATTTCTATGCCGGCCTGTTCGTGATGCCGTTCCTCGTGATCCTCGCGATCACGGGCACGCTCTACTGCTTCCAGCCGCAGATCGAGCCGCTGCTGTATCCGCACCGGCTGGTCGTCGAACCGCGCGCGACGCCGCGGCTCGATGCCGACACGCTGCTCGCTCGCGCCCGCACCGCGATGCCGGCCGGCGCAACGCCGGTTTCCGTGCAAGTCTCCGCCGCGCCGGACCGCAGCGCCGAGTACGTTTTCCGGTTGCGCGACGGCAGCCGCGAGAGCGTGTACGTGAACCCGTACGACGGCCGCGTGCTCGGCACGCTGAGCGTCGAGAACCGCTTCATGCAGGTCGACCGGATGCTGCATCGCAAGCTGCTGCTCGGCAAGACCGGCGAGTTGCTGATGGAACTCGCCGCCTGCTGGACCTTCGTGATGATCGGCACGGGCATCGCGCTGTGGTGGCCGCGCGGCGCGGCACGCGTCGGGCGCGCGCTGCAGCCTGACCTGTCGCTGCGCGGCCGGCCGCTGTGGAAGAGCCTTCACGCGACGGCCGGCATCTGGCTCGCGGCCGGCACGATCGCGTTCATCCTGTCCGGGCTGCCGTGGTCGGGCTCGTGGGGCAAGAATTTCAAGGCGCTCGCCGCGACCGTGAACCTCGGCGCGCCGGAAGGCGCGTGGGGCGGCGCGTCGGTGCGCTCGACGCGCCCGGGCGCCGCCGCGGTGGCCGACACTGCGCGTGCGCCGGCCGCCGTCCCGTCCGGCCATCACCACGAATCGGACGAATCGATGCCCGGGATGGTGATGGACGACCTGCCGCTGCCGCAAACGCCGTGGGCGGTCGGCAACGTGCCCGTCCCGCATTCACCGTCCGCGCCGACGCCCGCGCCGCTGCCGCTAGGCCGCGCGATCGCGATCGTCGCCGGGCTCGGCGTGACGAGCGGCTACACGCTCGCGCTGCCGGCCGGCGCGGACGGCGTGTTCACCGCGTCGTACTTTCCGGCCGACCCGAAGGCGGAACGCACGATCTACGTCGACCAGTACAGCGGCGCCGTGCTGAAGGACATCCGCTATGACGACTACGGCGCGGTATCGCGCGCGGTGTCGTACGGCACGTCGCTGCACATGGGCCGTTATTTCGGGCTCGCGAACCAGATCCTCTGCGCGGTGCTGTCGCTCGGGCTGGCCGCGATGGCCGTCACGGGCACCGTGATGTGGTGGAAGCGCCGCCCGGCCCGGACGCTGGGCGCACCGTCGCGCGAACGCGGCGCGCCGCCGATGCGCGGCTGGATCGCCGGGCTCGTGCTGCTCGGCATCGTGTTCCCGTTGATGGGGCTGACGATCGTCGCGGTCTGGTTGCTCGACCGGCTGCTGTTCGGCCGCGCGGCGCGCGCCGCGGCGTGACCGACGCAAGCGCTTCCCCCCATTCGAAGGAAACCGAAGCATTGACGTCCTTCTCCGCCTAAAGGCGGAGGATTCCCACACCTGGCGATGCACGTCCGCATCGGAGAATGTTCAGCGCAGCGTTGATATCACGATCATGCTCGACACCACATCCACTGCAGGCCCATTCTCTTATTCGCAGTCCCGCGATACCTTTCGGCCGCGTCGTGCTGGCTTGCGACCCGCACGACGAACAGGACTGGGTCGAACCGCTTTCGTCGACTTCCTCGAACGTGGCTCCGTGCGCGATCGCTTTGTAACGGAGCTTGTTCCGGAAGGACGACCAGGACGCGTCGTAGACGCTTTTCGCCATCCTGGTTCTGGCAAGTTTGACGGCAGATACGTTGCCGACCGCGATGTAATCGAAGCGCCGCACCAGATCGAGCGCGAGCTTGTGTTGGAAATCGGCACGGGCGTTCGTCACTTTGGCGTGCAACTTCGCGATATGCCGCCTGTGTTTTCGCGCCCGTTGCGCTTTCGCGAGTTTCTCGGCCGCGCATCGACCGAACCGATCGTTAGGCAGCTTCTCGCCGGTCGAAAGTGTGGCGAAGTCTTTCAAGCCGAGATCGATGCCGACGCCGGAACGGATCGGGCGGGCCTGAACATCGGGTATCTCGATCACGATGTTGAGAAACCAGTTGCCACGCGCATCCTGCGCAAAGTTGGTTCCATCCCTGATCTTGCCTTCGGGAAGCGTTCGGCTGTTGAACACGCGAAACGTGTTGCCAGCGAAACGGAACGCGTCACCCTCGCGCTTCAGGTCACGGCCCTTCAGCGGCACCCAGCCCAGCGACTTCCTGCCGCGATAACGCAGGTACGGGCGACGGTGCTGACTGCGCGACTTCGCGTATTGCTCGCACGTCGCGTTGATCGTGCCGGAGTGGATGCCGAGCGCCTTGCTGCTGCCGGTCGTGAGCACATTCAAGTCGAAACCGGTCGGCCACTTCTTGTTCCACTTGAGCGCGTGCTTCTGCGTGTCGTTGCAGAAGTTCCAGACGTAGTTCACCGCACGGCTCTGCTTGTTAAGCAGTCCGTTGAGCGATTTCACCCGGTAGCGGTAGACAAGGATCATGCCGGTGATCCTAACCCGTGGGAAAAGCTGCCTGTCAACAGCACGCCTTTCCTTCCCGCCATCAATGGCGGGGGCTCTCGGAGCAAATTCTGATGAAGTTCAAATTGATGCTGCCTGCTGCCATGCTCGCGGCGCTGTCGCCGGCCGGGCACGCACACGCACAGGAAAACGGCGTCGACGGCACCGGCGCCACGCTCGCACCGATTCGCGTCGACGCGCAGAAGGCGCCCGCGCTGATGCAACCGCTCGACACCGGCAGCCATCTCGGGCTGTCGTCGCTCGAAACGCCCGCGAGCGTCGAGCAGATCAGCCGCGCGACACTCGACACGCGCGGCGACCGTTCGATCATCGACGCCGTGAGCCGCGCCGCCGGCATCAGCGCGTCGCCGCATCCGGGCAACGGCAACTCGGAGCTCGCCGCGCGCGGCTTCGTCGGCGCGTCGTCGGTCACGCAGCTCTACGACGGCGTGCGCCCGTACGGCGCGATCGGCGTCACGTTCCCGTTCGACACGTGGTCGGTCGACCATATCGACGTGCTGCGCGGCCCCGCTTCGGTGATCTACGGCGAAGGCGCGATCGGCGGCGTGGTCAACATCGTCCCGAAGAAGCCGACACGCACGCCGATCCGCAACGAACTGCAGGTCGGCGGCGGCACCGAAGGCACCGCGCGGGCCGCGTTCGGCAGCGGCGGCGCGATCAACGACAGGCTGTCGTACCGCTTCGACATCAGCGGCAACCGATCGTCGAACTGGGTCGATCACGGCAATTCGCGCAACCTGTCGGTCTCCGGCGCGCTGCGCTACGACGTGACGCCCGACCTGTTCGTGACGGCGTCGTACGCGCAGGGCTTCATGCATCCGATGCAGTACTTCGGCGTGCCGCTCGTCAACGGTGCGCGCGATCGCGGGCTCGACAAGAAGAACTACAACGTCGGCGACGCCGACATCGCGTTCCGTGACAGCTGGGCGACCGTCTCGGCGAACTGGCAGCCGAGCGACAGCCTGAACGTGACGAGCACGCTCTACCGGATGAAGAGCAACCGTCACTGGAAGGATGCGGAGTACTACACGTACCTGCCATCGAGCGCGCAAGTCCGGCGCAGCAGCTATACCGAGATCTTTCACGACCAGGAGCAATACGGCAACATGACGACGGCCACCGTCGGCGGCGCGCTGTTCGGCATGCGCAACACGTTTTCGGCGGGCGTCGAGTTCAACCACACGACGTTCCAGCACGACAACAACTCGCCGTATGCGGGCACGTCGACGGTCGATCCGTTCGACTTCGATCCGGGCAGCTTCATCAATACGGCCGGCACGTTTCCGAAGTACCGCAGCCAGTCGAACCAGTACGCGCTGTTCGCGGAGAACCGGCTCGAGATCACGCCGCGCTGGTCGGTGATCGGCGGGCTGCGCTACGACCACGCGAGCGTGAACCGCGACGATCTCGTGAACGGCGGCGCGTTCACGAAGGTGTTCGCGAACACCGGCTGGCGCATCGGCACCGTGTACGACGTGCAGCCCGGCCTCGCCGTGTACGGCCAGTATTCGGTCGCGGCCGATCCGGTCAGCTCGCTGCTGTCGCTGAATGCGTCGAAGGCGAACTTCACGCTCGCGACCGGCCGGCAGATCGAGATCGGCGTGAAGCAGTCGTTCCTCGACGGCAAGGCGGAATGGACGCTCGCCGCGTACCGGATCGTGAAGCGCAACCTGCTGACGGCCGACCCGGTGAACCCGAACCAGTCGATCCAGGTCGGCCAGCAGTCGTCGCGCGGGCTCGAGGCGACGGTCGGCGCGGAGATCGCGAAGGACTGGCGCGTCGATGCGAACGTGTCGATCCTGCGCGCGAAATACGACGATTTCCAGCAGTCGTCCGGCGGCACGGCCGTGTCGCGCGCGGGCAACGTGCCGGTGTCGGTGCCGCAGCGGCTCGCGAACCTGTGGGTGAGCTGGCGCTTTGCGCCAGACTGGACGGGTATCGCAGGCGTGAAATACGTCGGCAAGCGGTTCGCCGATACCGCGAACCAGCTCGTGATGCCGTCGTACACGACCGTCGATCTCGGCCTCGCATGGAAGCCGCGCAAGGACACGACGATCACCGCCCGCGCGTACAACGTGTTCAATCGCCGCTACGTGCAGTCCGCGTACTACAACGAAACGCAGTATCTGCTCGGCAACGACCGGCGGTTCGAGGTGCTGGCGAACTACCGGTTCTGATGCGGCGCGCCGGCGCGCAACGGGTGCGCGGCGGCGGGCCGGTCAGTGTCCGGTCGCGCCGCTGCCGGCCCGCCCGCGCCCGTCACGCACGCGGGCCCGCCATCCACTTCCGGTAGCGCCGCGTCTGGCATTGCGCGGCCAGTTGCTGCCGCACCAGCGCACGCAGCGGCGACACCTGCGGGTGCGTGCGGCGCCCTTCGCTCAATCGCGTGAGCTGGAACTTGACGACGGCCATGTTCGCCAGCGCGCCCAGCGCCTTGTTCTTCCAGCGGATCGGCTGCAGCACCGGCGCGCTGTCCTTGCCGGCGCGCCAGTCGCGCGGCAGGTTCGGGTCGATCGACAGCGCGGTCGCGATGCCGACCATCGCCACGCCGCTGTCCACCACCTGCTCGGCCACCGCGCGGCGCCGAATACCGCCCGTAACCATCAGCGGCATCCGCGCGACGGCCGTGATGTCGCGCGCGAACTCGAGGAAATACGCTTCGCGCGCCAGCGTGCGCCCGTCGCGCGCCTCGCCCTGCATCGCCGGCACTTCATAGCTTCCGCCCGACAGTTCGACGAGATCGACGCCGAGCGGATTCAGCAGTTCGACCACGCGCTTCGCGTCGTCCGCGCTGAAACCGCCGCGCTGGAAATCGGCCGAGTTCAGCTTCACCGCGACGACGAATGCCCGCGACACCGTCGCGCGCACCGCCTTCACGATATCGAGCAGCAGGCGCGCACGATTCTCGATGCTCCCGCCCCATTGATCCTGTCGGCGGTTCGTCAGCGGCGACAGGAACTGGCTCAGCAAATAGCCGTGCGCCGCGTGCACCTGCACGCCGGTGAAGCCGCTTTGCTCCGCGAGCTGCGCGGCGCGCACGAAGCGCTGCTGCACGTCGGCGATATCGGCTGCCGTCATTTCCTTCGGCACCGGAAACTGCTTCGACAGCGCGCCGAGCGCGAGCGGCACGGCCGACGGCGCGAGCGTCGTCTGGCCGAGCGCCGCCTGCATCTGCCGCCCCGGGTGATTGATCTGCATCCATACGTGCGCGCCGCCCGAGCGCGCGATCTGCGCCCAGCGACGGAATCGGTCGAGATGCGCGTCGCTTTCGAGCACGACGCCGTTCGGTCCCGTCATCGCGCGGCCGTCCACCATCACGTTGCCGGTCAGGATCAGCCCGACCTGACCGTCGGCCCAGGCCTGGTACAGGCGCAGCAACGCGTCGGACGGTGCGTGGTCCGCATCGGCCATGTTTTCTTCCATCGCGGCCTTGGCCAGACGGTTCGGAATCACCGCCCCGTTGGGCAGTGTGAGGGGCGCAAACAGATTCATGGCGGCAGATCCTCGATTGACGATGGCCCACGATAACCTTAAAGTCAACTTTAAGGTCAAGCCCTTTTGGAGCCCACCATGAAAATCGGCGAACTGGCGAAGGCGAGCGGCCTCGCGGCGTCGCGCATCCGCTTCTACGAGGCGAGCGGCCTGCTCGAGCCGGCCCGCCGGCAGGCGAACGGCTATCGCGAGTACGGCCCGGAAGCGTTGACGCGGCTCGCGATCATCGACCGCGCGCAGGGCGCGGGCTTCTCGCTCGACGAGATCCGTGCGGTGCTGCCGCCGGATCTCGGCGCATGGCCGCACGATCAACTGCTGGTCGCGCTGCGGCACAAGGTCGACGAAATCGCGCTGCTCGAACGGCGTCTCGCGCAGAACCGGCAGCATCTGGAAACGCTGATCGACGAGATCGAGAACAAGCCGGCCGGCGAGGATTGCGCGGGTGCCGCGCAGCGGATGCTCGACCGGCTGTGCGAGCAGGCCGCCGAGCCGCTGGAGCCCGTGCCCGTCGTGCGGCCGGCGCGCAAGCGGGCGTGATCGATTGCGATGCGGAATTGCACGGCACCGTCCCGTCGATCGATGCGCGCCGCGGCCTGAAGCACGATGTAGCGCGGTCGTCGCGATTTGCTTACGTCGCAGGTAATCGACGCGCGCCGCGCGCGCCGCGATCATGGCTCCATCGACTCTCGAACCGCATCCCGCCAAGGAGCCTCCCATGACCGCCTACGCCATCGCCCACCTGCATGACGTCGACATGTGCGACGACATCGTCGAGTACCTCGAACGGATCGACGGCACGCTCGCGCCGTACGACGGCCATTTCGTGATTCACGGCGCACGGCCCGAAGTGCGCGAAGGCGTGTGGCGCGGCGACCTGATCGCGATCGCGTTTCCCGATCTCGACACCGCGCGCGAATGGTACGAATCGGATGCGTACCGGCAGATCCAGCCGCTGCGCGCACGGCACGCGAGCGGCCCGTTGATCCTGATCGACGGCGTCGACGAGCGGCACAAGGCGACCGACATTCTGCGTTGAGGCTCGACGCCGACGATGCTTACGACGCCTTCCGCTCCATCGGCTCGCCGACGACGAACCCGCCGCCCTGGAACCGCTGCGCGGGATCGTCGTACTCGGCGGTCGGCGCCGTCACCGGAAACAGCCCGGCGAACTGCTCGGAACTGTCGCGCGGGCGGAAGCCGAGGAAGCCGACCTTCGTGTTGTCCCACCACTTCACCGGGTTGTCCGACGCGCCGTAGACGATCGCGTGCCCGACGCGGTTCGTCAGCAGCGAGCAGCGCACGAGTTCGATGAAGTCGCGATAGCTGAGAAACGTGACGAGCATGCGCGGGTTCTTCGGCACCTCGAACGACGACCCGATCCGCAGGCACACCGTCTCGATCCCGAAGCGGTCGAAATAGTAGCGCGACAGCGATTCGCCGAAGCACTTCGTCACGCCGTACAGGCTGTCGGGCCGCAGCGGCGCATCGGCGTCGAGCACGTCGGTGACCGGATGGAAACCGATCGCATGGTTCGAGCTCGCGAACACGACGCGCTTCACGCCGTGCTTGCGCGCGGCTTCGTACAGGTTGTACGTGCCGGTGATGTTCGCGCCGACCAGATCGTCGAACGGCGCATCGACCGAAATGCCACCGAGGTGGACGATCGCGTCCACGCCGTCGACGAGATCCATCACGGCCGGCCGGTCGGCCAGGTCGACCACGCGGAGCTCTTCATGCGCGGCCGCGTCACCGAGCGCCGCAATGTCGCTGACGCGCACGACGTCGGCCCAGTCGGCGAGCGCGCCGCGCAACTGGCGGCCGAGGTTGCCGGCCGCGCCCGTCAGCAACAGGCGGCCGAACGGTTTGCGCGCGGCGGGGGATGAGGCGTTCATCGAATCTCCTTGGATCTGGCTAAGACGGAAAACGTTTTCCAACTATACGCGGACGCGACGCCGAGCGTCAATGGTCGAAGCTGCTCGCAGCCATCCGCACTTTCCCGATATCGGCTGCGATCTGCGCGCCGGCTTTTTCTGCCACAATCGGGCGTTATCGAACGAAAACGTTACCCTTCGCATGAAAAAAGTTTCCTCGACGATCCGCGACGTGGCCGCGGAAGCCGGCGTGTCGGTCGCGACGGTATCGAAGTACGTGAACGGCACGCAGCGCTTCTCGCCGACCGTCGAGGCACGGCTGAAGGAGGCGATCGAGCGGCTCGGCTACCGGTCGAACCCGCTCGCGCGCTCGATGATCACCGGCCGCACCCGCACCATCGGCCTCGTGATCCTCGATATCAGCAACCCGCACTTCACGAACGTCGTGAAAGGCGCGAACCGCGTCGCGCTGCAGCACGACTACACGCTGCTGCTCGTCGATACCGAAGAGAGCCAGGCGCGCGAACGCTCGCTGATCGAGGCGCTCGCGCAGCGCGTCGACGGGCTGATCGTCAGCACGCGGATGCCCGACGACGAAGCCGGCTGGATGCTCGACCTCAACAAGCCGCTCGTGCTGCTGCGCCGCAGCCCCGGCCTGCCGATTCCGAGCGTCGGCATCGACAACCGGCTGTCGACCTACATGCTCGCGCGCCACCTGCTCAATCTCGGCCATACGCGCATCGCGTATCTCGGCTTCGGCACCGCGCGCGTGAACGACGAACGGATCCAGGGCGCGCGCGACTGCCTCGCCGAAGCGGGGCTCACGCTCGACGTGCACGACGCGCACGCGCCGACCGCCGAGGCCGGCGAGCGCGCGTGCTCCCGCGTGATGCTCGGGCCGCAGCGCCCGCAGGCCGTGATCTGCTACAACGACCTGATCGCGCTCGGCTTCATGAAGGAAGCCGCGTCGCTCGGCTTCCGGCTGCCGCAGGACGTGTCGGTGGCCGGCATCGACAACGTGCCGTACGGCGAATACGCGGCGCCCGCGCTGACGACCGTCGACATCCAGAGCGAGAACATGGGCGAGCTCGCGATGCAGAAGCTGATCGACGCGCTCGCCGGGCGCACCGACGCGAGCTATTCGACGTTCGAGCCGCGGTTGATCATGCGCGCGTCGACGGCCTCGGCCGGCTGACGCGATCGCGACGCGCGTCACGTCCCCGAACTGAAAACGCCGCCCCGAGGGCGGCGTTGTCGCTTGGCCGATACGCCATCACGCATCGAGTTTCGCGGGCTTCATCTTCGGCGTGAGCACGTGCATCACGGCCAGCGCGATCAGGTAGGCCGACGCGCCGATCGCGAACAGCACCCAGTAGTGGCCGGTGCGCTGCAGCACCTGGCCGATCACTTCCGAGAACAGCACGCCGCCGATCGAGCCGGCCATCCCGCCGATGCCGACCACCGACGCGACCGCACGGCGCGGGAACAGGTCGGACGCGGTCGTGAACAGGTTCGCCGACCAGCCCTGGTGCGCGGCCGCGGCGAGACCGACGATCAGCACCGCGATCCACAGGCTCTGCACCTGCGACACGAACGCGATCGGCAGCACGCAGCATGCGCAGATCAGCATCGCCGTCTTGCGCGCCCGGTTCACGCTCCAGCCCGCGCGCAGCAGCATCGACGACAGCCAGCCGCCGCCGATGCTGCCGACCGTCGTCAGCGCATAGATGCAGACGAGCGGCAAACCGATGTGCTGCATGTCCATCCCGCGCGACTCGTTCAGCCACTTCGGCAGCCAGAACAGGTAGAACCACCACACCGGATCGGTCAGGAACTTGCCGACCAGGAAGGCCCACGTCTCGCGCTTGCGGATCAGTTCGCCCCAGCGCGGCGCGCCGGCGTTCGCGTTCGCCGCGTCGAGCGCCTCGGCTTCGTCGCGCGGCTCGTCGTATTCCGCGGCGAGCGCGCGCGTGTCGGCCGTGCGATACATCACCAGCCACACCGCGAGCCACACGATGCCGATCGCGCCGATGATCACGAACGCCGCGCGCCAGCCGTAGGCCACCGCGATCGCCGGGATGATCGCCGGCGCGAACACCGCGCCGATGTTCGCGCCCGAGTTGAAGATGCCGGTCGCGAGCGCGCGTTCGCGGCGCGGAAACCATTCGGCCGTCGTCTTGATCGCGGCCGGGAAGTTGCCGCCCTCGCCGATCCCGAGCAGCGCGCGCACGGCCGCGAAGCCCGTCACCGAGCCGACCGCCGCGTGCAGCATCGCGGCGATGCTCCATACCAGCATCGCCACCGCGTACGACACGCGCGTGCCGAGCCAGTCGACGATGCGCCCGAAGCCGAGCAGACCCAGCGCATAGAACGCCGAAAACGCCATCACGATGCGGCCGTACTGCACCTGGCTCCAGCCGATGTCGTGCTGCAGCATCGGCGCGAGCAGGCCGAGGATCTGCCGATCCATGTAGTTGATGACGGTCGCGAAAAACAGCAGCGCACAAACGGTCCAGCGGTAGCGGCTGGCGGCCGCGCGCACCGCGCCGACGACGGCAGAAGGCATGAATGTCTCCGATGCGCGGTCGCGCCCGTCGCGCCGCACGAAGTTCGTTGACCGGCGACCGGCGCCGGGGCGAACGGCCCACGCGCTGACGCACGGGCCCTTTTCACCAACCAATCTGGAAAACGTTTTTCAAAAGGATAGGCCGCGTGCCGGTACCGTGTCAGTCGGGGATTTCGATGAGTCATCTCAAATTGGTCGCGGCAAAAGAGACGACTGTTTCGCAGAGTGGCATTAACCGTTTTTCCGCTGATTTTCCCGCCGCGGCGCGGCAGGCGCGGGGCGGCCGACATACATGTCCGATTCCAGCCAGAATCGACCGCGAGGATGGTTTACAGTCGTCGCATGCGCCTCGATCCCAACACCTGCTACGACGCCCTGCTTTCGCGGAACCGCCGCTTCGACGGCTGGTTCTTCGTCGGCGTGGCGACGACCGGCGTGTATTGCCGCCCCGTCTGCCCGGTGCGGCCGCCGAAGGCGCAAAACTGCAGCTACTACCCGACCGCCGCGGCCGCCGAGAAAGCCAGCTTCCGGCCCTGCATGCGCTGCCGACCCGAGCTCGCGCCCGGCCACGGGCTGCTCGACCTGTCCGGCAATCTCGCCGACGCGGCCGCGACACTGATCGACGACGGTTTCCTGAACGCGCATTCCGTCGATGCGCTTGCGCGGCGCGTCGGCGTGACTGAACGCCATCTGCGGCGGATCTTCGGCGCGCAGTTCGGCGTGTCGCCCGTCGAGTTCGCGCAGACGCAGCGGCTATTGATGGCCAAGCGGCTGCTGACCGATACCGCGCTGCCCGTGGCCGTCGTCGCGTCGACGGCCGGCTTCGGCAGCGTGCGGCGCTTCAACGACCTGTTCCGCCAGCGCTACGGCCTCAATCCGCTGCGGCTGCGCAAGGGGGCCGGTGCAGCGGCCGACGGCGACATGACCTTTCCGCTGCCGTACCGGCCGCCGTTCGCGTGGGCCGACCTGATGCGTTTTCTCGCGCAGCGGCAGATCGACGGCGTCGAGCGGATCGACGCGCAGCGTTATGCCCGCATCGTCGACCTGCCCGACCGGAACGACGGCCGCCGCGTGACCGGCTGGCTGTCCGTCGCGCACCTGCCGCAGCGCTTCGCGCTGGCCGTCACCGTGTCGCCCGCGCTGACGCCGGTCGTGCCGGCCGTGCTCGCACGCGTGCGCCGGCTGTTCGATCTCGACAGCCGCCCCGACGTGATCGATGCGCATCTCGGCGATCTCGCAAGCGGCTCGCCGGGCCTGCGCGTGCCCGGTGCGTTCGATGGTATCGAGATCGCGATCCGTGCGATCGTCGGCGAGCAGCTTGCGTCGGCGCAGGCGGATACGCCGTCGCTGGCCCGCCTCGCGGAACGCTTCGGCACGGCGGTCGACGGCGCGCCGCCGGGCCTCACGCATGCACTGCCTTGCGCCGCGACGCTGGCCGCGCTGCCGCCTTCGGCCCTCGAAACGATCGGCATCGAACACGACACGGCGCGCGCGATCGTGTCCGTCGCCCGCGCCATCGACGACGGCACGCTCGCGCTCGAACCGATGGCGCCGCTCGACGCGACGCTCGCCGCGCTGCGCGCGCTGCCCGGCTTCGACGAACGCGCGGTGCAGTACGTCGCGATGCGCGCGATGGCCTGGCCGAACGCGTTCCCGGCCGACGACGCGTGGCTGCCCGCTCGCACCGAACTCGCGCGCGGGCCGTCCTCCGCACCGCACGCGGCGGCGCGCTGGGCGCCGTGGCGCGCGTATGCCGCCCTGCATGGGTGGCGCCTTCATGGAGATGTAGCGCGATGACTCCCGCTCACCTGATTCCGAGCCCGCTGGGCGACATCGCCGTGCGCATCGAGGACGATGCGCTGACCGGCCTGTACTTCGTCGGCCAGAAATACTTTCCGTCGGTGGCGATCGTGCGCGAAGCGGACGCGCTCGCCAGGTCGCCGGTCGCACGCCGGGTCGCGGAAGAAATCGCCGAGTACTTCACCGGCGCGCGCGACACGTTCTCGGTGCCGATCCACCTGCGCGGCACCGCGTTTCAACAACGCGTATGGAAGGAACTGCTTGCGATTCCGTTCGGCGAACTCGTGTCGTACGGCGACATCACCGAGCGCGTCGGATTGCCGATGAGCGGCGCGCGCGCGGTGGGCGGCGCGGTCGGCCGCAATCCGGTATCGATCATCGTGCCGTGCCATCGCGTGGTCGGCGCGTCAGGCAGCCTGACCGGTTATGCGGGCGGCATCGACCGCAAGCGTGCGCTGTTGTCGCTCGAAGGCGCGGGGTTTTCGCGCGATGCCCGGCACCCGGTGCAGCAAGCGCTCGCGTTCTGATCGACGGAACGCATCACACGCTCAACACCGGCCGACGCGCTTCACGCTTCGCATACGCGCCGGGCGTCACGCGGAATTTCGCCTGGAACAGCGCGATGAAGGACGACGTCGAGTCGTAACCCAGTTGCGCGGCCACCGTGCCGATCGGTGCCCCCGCATCGAGCAGCGGCAGCGACGCGAGCAGCCGCACGGCCTGCCGCCATTCGGTGAACGACAGCCCCGTGTCCTGCCGGAACAGCCGCGACAGCGTGCGCCGCGTCGCGCCGACCTGATGGCCCCATTCGTCGAGACTGCGCGTATCGCCCGGCGCCGCGTGCAACGCGCGCGCGATTTTCAGCAGGCGCGGATCGCGCGGGAGCGGCACCGTGAGCGGCGCCGGCTGCATGCGGGCGATCCGGTCCGCGATCAGGCACACGAGCGCACCGTCGGGCCCCGTCTCGTCGTAGTTCACCGGCAACTCGCCGGTCGCGAGCACCAGTTCGCGCAGCAGCGGCGTCATGCAGAGGATCGTGCAATCGTCGTTCACGTCGCCGCGCGCGATGGCTGCGTCGAGATACAGGCTGTGGAACGCGACGCAATCGCGCGTCGACACCGCGTGCGGCACGTGTGGCGGAATCCACATCGCATAGTGCGGCGGCAGCAGTTGCCGGCTCGACGGTGTCGTCACCTCGAGCACGCCGCTCGTCGCATACATCAGTTGCGCCCACGGATGACTGTGCGCGTCGACGCTCACGTTGCGAGGAATCCCGAACGCACGCACGTACAGCGGCCTCGGCAGGCGCGCCATCGGCGGCACTGCGTAAGGGTCGCCGGGTTGTCCCGCCAGCAACATAAGACGTCCTCCGAAGGTCATTGCACGAACGAGCGCGATGCTACCGTGGCGGCTCCTTTGTCACACGGCTTCCGCCCATGAGCGCTCATACCCGCATCACCCGCAACACCGTCACCGCGATCTGCTCGACCAAAGGCATCGGCAGCCTCGTGTCGCTGACCGCGTATTCCGCGCCGATGGCGAAACTCGTCGACGACGTGGCCGACGTGATCATCGTCGGCGACTCCGTCGGCATGGTCCTGTACGGGATGCCCGATACGCTGCGCGTCACGCTCGACATGATGATTGCACACGGGGCGGCCGTCGTGCGCGGCGCCGCGCACGCGTGCGTCGTCATCGACCTGCCGTTCTCCACGTTCCAGGAATCGCCCGCGCAAGCCTATCGCTCCGCCGCGCGGCTCCTCGCCGAAACCGGCGCGCAGGCCGTGAAGCTCGAAGGCGGCTGCGAGATGACCGACACGATCCGTTTCCTGACCGATCGCGGCATTCCGGTGATGGCGCATGTCGGCCTCATGCCGCAGCAGGCCAACGCGACGGGCGGCTTCCGCGCGCAGGGCATGGACCCGCGTTCGGCCGCGCAGGTGTTCGACGCCGCGTGCGCGGCCGAGCGGGCCGGCGCATTCAGTGTCGTCATCGAAGGCACCGCCGAAGCGCTCGCGCGCCACCTGACCGAAACGCTGACGATCCCGACGATCGGCATCGGTGCATCGCCCGCGTGCGACGGGCAGGTGCTCGTGACCGAGGACATGATCGGCGCGTTCGATGCGTACACGCCGCGCTTCGTGAAGCGCTACGCGGATGCGAACGCCGTGATGCGCGACGCGATCCGCCAGTACGCGCACGACGTGCGGCAGCGCGTGTTTCCCGAACCTGCGCATTGCTTCGGATACGGCAAGCCGCTGCAACTGCCGGGCGCGGCCCCGACTGCGTGATGCGGGACGAACGACGCGGTTACCTCACGCTACGCGAGCTTGCGCATCGCATGCGCGACCCGCGCGTTCGCCTCGAATTTCGCGCGATGCGTCGAGAAAAACGTCCGCACGTTGCGGACGTTCGACGCGCCGGTGAACAGCCGCCGCGCGAATTCGTCGTATTCGGCGACGTCGGCGAGATCGGCGATCACGACGAAATCGGGCCCCGGCGACACGCGATAGCACTGCGTGACGGCCGGCTCCGCGCACACGTACGCTTCGAACGCGTCGTAGTCTTCGGCCGTCTGCCGGTCGAGGCTGATCTCGATCAGTGCGGTGACGCCCGTGCCGATCGCGACCGGATCGAGCACCGCGACCTGCCGACGGATCACGCCAGCCTCCGTCAGCCGGCGCACGCGACGCATGCAGGTAGGTGGCGACGACAGCGCCCGCTCGGCGAGTTGCAGGTTCGATACCGACGCGTCGTCCTGCAGGATCGCGAGGATGCGCAGGTCGAGGTCGTCGAGGGTGATGCCGGCCATCGCGCACTCCTTCCGGTCAGAAAGTGAAATTTAATTTCAACATGATAGGCGATCATCCACCAATTTCATGTTTTGCAGTTTTTTGAAATTTAATTCCATTTCACTGGCTCTACCATCGCTCTCACTGATCCAGACAGGACATTTACGGAGCGCGATATGTGTGGAATCGTCGGGGCGGTTGCCCAGCGGGACATCCTGCCGAACCTGGTCGACGGCCTGAAACGGCTCGAATACCGCGGCTACGACTCGTGCGGCGTCGTGGTCTACCGCGACCGCGCGCTGGCGCGCGCCCGCAGCGTCGATCGTGTCGCCAACCTGCAGCGCGAGATCGCCGAGTTGGCGTTGTCCGGTTACACGGGAATCGCGCATACGCGCTGGGCCACCCATGGCGCGCCCGTCACGCTCAACGCGCATCCGCACTTCTCGCCGAGCGACGCGAATGCGCGCATCGCGCTGTCGCACAACGGGATCATCGAGAACTGCGATCAACTGCGCGCGGAACTGCAGGCGCACGGCTATGTATTCGCGAGTCAGACCGACAGCGAGGCAATCACGCACCTGATCGACCACCTGTACGACGGCGATCTGTTCGATGCGGTCCGGCGTGCGGTGGCGCGACTGCGCGGCAGCTATGCGATCGCGGTGATGTGCCGCGACGAGCCGCACCGGATTGTCGGCGCGCGCGACGGGATGCCGCTCGTCGTCGGGGTCGGCGAAGGCGAGAATTTTCTGGCGTCCGATGCGATTGCGCTGTCGGGCATCACCGATCGCATTGCCTATCTGGAGAACGGCGACGTCGCCGATATCCAGCTGCATCGCTACTGGATCGTCGATGCGAACGGCCAGCGCGTCGAGCGCGCGGTGCAACGCGTCGCCGCGCATAGCGGCGCGGCCGATCTCGGGTCGTATCGCTACTACATGCAGAAGGAGATCTTCGAACAGCCGCAGGCCGTGGCCGATACGCTGCTCGACGTTTCGTCGATCATGCCCGAGCTGTTCGGCGACGGCGCGTGGCGCGTGTTCAACGACGTCGATTCGGTGCTGCTGCTCGCGTGCGGCGGCAGCTATCACGCGGCGCTGACCGCGAAGTACTGGATCGAGAGCATCGCGAAGCTGCCGGCCAGCGTGGAGATCGCCAGCGAGTTTCGTTATCGCGACAGTGTGCCGAATCCGCGCACGCTGGTGGTTGCGGTGTCGCAGAGCGGTGAAACCGCTGATGTGCTTGGGGCCGTGCACGTCGCGAAACGCAGCGGGATGATGCACACGCTCGCGATCTGCAACGTCGCGACGAGTGCGCTGATGCGCGAATGTGCGCTGCAGTTCGTGACGCGTGCGGGGGTCGAGATCGGCGTGGCTTCGACGAAGGCGTTTACGACGCAGCTCGTTGCGCTGTTCCTGTTGACGCTGTCGCTGGCGCAGGTGCGCGGGCGGTTGAGTGACGATGAAGAAAAGGAACATTTGCGCGCGCTGCGGCATCTGCCCGATGCGATGTCGAAGGTGCTCGCGCTCGAACCGCAGATCATGGCGTGGTCGGAGTTGCTCGCGCGACGCGACAACATGCTGTTTCTCGGGCGCGGGATGCATTATCCGATCGCGCTGGAAGGCGCGCTGAAGATGAAGGAGATTTCCTATATTCATGCGGAGGCTTATCCGGCGGGGGAGCTCAAGCATGGGCCGCTGGCGCTCGTCAGCAATGAAATGCCGGTGATCGCGGTTGCGCCGAATGACATGCTGCTTGAAAAGCTCAGGTCGAACATGCATGAGGTCAGTGCGCGGAATGGGCGGCTTTTTGTGTTCGCGGATGTGGACTGTGGGTTGGTGCCTAGTGACGGGATCGAGGTGATTCGGCTCAACGAGTACTACGGGCCGTTGTCGCCGATCCTGCATACGGTGCCGATGCAGCTGCTCGCGTATCACGCTGCGCTGGCAAGGGGGACGGATATTGATAAGCCGAGGAATCTGGCTAAGTCGGTGACGGTGGAGTGAGCAACCGTCTTTCATGTCAAGCCTGGCAAGTTCTAATAGTTTTACTTAAAGATCGCTACAGAAATTTTCCTTAAGGCCTTCAGGCCGACCGCAAACTGGGTTTAAGGAAACCAATAGAACTAGAGGAGCCTGTCATATTTTTAGTGCGCCGAGGTCATGATACTGAAATCATGAGCCAATTTGAAGGATAGGATATCTAATCCAGAAATTAAGACGCAAATGGATTTACTCCAACCTGATGACAACTACCCCTCGATAAAGGGCTCTGTTATGGAGTACCTGCGGGTCGTAGCGTCAAAAGATGTCTCGTCGACTGGCAAAAGGCAGCGGCGACACCGGACTTCGAAAACTGAAAGAGTTCATTCAAGCCAGCTGCCGATGTGAGCGAGAGTTCGTCGTAGCGAACGACGGGCAACTCCCGGTTGTCCTTGAATCTTCGGTCAGGGCCGCCCGACTTGTTGACGTATCTCCACGTACGCCCGACTACGACCGCGTCTCTGGGCACACTTTCCTCCTCGATGAATTGCGTTGAGCCATTGCGCAGATTCAGGTCATCGTAACGGACGGCCGCGACTTTGTGTCCCGTAACGACGAAAAGACGGTCAGGGCAGAAGTAAAGAACATTCGCCCCGGCGACGATGTACGGAACATCGAGATTGCATTTGACTTTGGAAAATGGTCCGATGCCGAGCTGCAGAGATTTGCGCTGGACGACACTGGAAGCACCAGCGTGGTATTTGCCGTCTAAAACTCTGCCGGTGGCATCGATTCTCCATTTACCGGCTGAGGCAGCAAGTTGTGTCAGCCCACTAATCACTGACGAGAATGCCTGCTCCGATGTCGCATCGAGGTCATAGAAAAGTACCGTTGACCGGCGGGCCACGTCCCAGTAGTAAGCCCATAGCGACGCCACGCATACAGCCGCGGCAAGAGCACCGCTCGCGAACGCAACGAACAGGCCGCCGTCCGACGAGAGTATGGCGAACGCGGCGCTTGCAAGTGCGAGCGCCGCGCACCATGGCCAAAGCGGCATCATTCCGGCCTTCTGGTTGATTTCGTCAACTAGTGAATCTAGGGATGAGGAAGTCAGTTGGTCAGCTGTTGCTGATGTGACGCTTATCATCGGACCGACTGTGGCCGTGGCGGGCGAAGTATATATGGGGTCTGCCTCGGGCGTCCGGGAAGCCGGTTGGGAGGAGGCGGGCAGCCGTATTCCAGAAGACGGCAGAGTCGCGCGATAGGTGAATCCACCTTTTGATATCGAGACGTAATTGCCGCGAGGACCAGTGCCGACGCGAAAGCCTGGCATCCCGACCGAAACACCAATACCGCTTCCAGACAAGTTAAAGCGGAATGGTCCTGCGGAAATTGACTTCCTGTAACTAAGTCCCATTTGCTCCCCCGATTCTCAGTGAGCGATGCACCAGTTGCCGACCATCCGATATCCGGAATCACATTCCCAGCCGTTCCACGTGTTGGCTAAGTGCGCATTGGGCGGAACGCTCACAGCAACGCACGCGTTTCCAAGCCGTCGGTATCCCGTATTGCACTCCCAGTTCATTCCCGTTCCCGTTAAGTGAGCGTTCGAAGGCGTCGACTGGATTGCCATGCAGACTGCGCCAAATCTCGTAAAGCCGTCGTCACATTGCCACTGCCCGTCATCAGATACTCGGTGAGCATTTGGCGGCATTGCCATTGGAACGCAGCCTCCGGGCCCAGTGGTCATTCCAGCCGGGCAGTCGTTTCGTATCCGTTGGGCCGACGAGTTCGGGCATCCCAAGCGGTCAACGCCGGGAGGACAGGACGGCGTGTTCACCGGCGCATCGGCCCCTGCCGCTGTCGTTGCCGCTGTCGTTGCCGCTGGAGTTGCGTTGACCGCGGCCGTCTGTGATCCGCCAACGGCGGGAGGGCTGACTGACGGAGGGGTTACGGGCCCAACAGGTTTGCCATGGAACGCATTTAGAAACTCACCGACCGGGTTGGGTGCCTCCTGTCCATGCCCCGCGACCGTGACGCACGTCACGAACATGATGACGCACGCCCTCACGACTGCCCCCTTCGGGTACCGGGAGGTTTTTGTCATGGGGACCTCTGCATGACAGCGAGGTCAGCCTGGGCTTGTGCCAGATTGTGATACGCAGCCTCGAGCGTTCCCTTAACGGTGTTCTGGCGAGCGAGAACTTCGTTCCTGACGGAATGCAGGTGCGTGGCTCCGTCTCGGAGTTGCTGTTCAAGCTTCGCGCGCATTGACGCTATCTTTGCGTTGACGGAGCTCACGTCCTGTGGAGTCGGCGTGACGTTATTAAACGGTACAAATTTCTGTTCGATGGACCTCCGCCATGCCATCAGATTATTCGTCAAACCAGCGCCAAATCCGGGAATTGCACCGATGGCCGAAACAGAGATGTCCGCAGCGGTTTCAATGCCGAAAGATGCAAGCGTCTGTTTGCGTTGTTCCCCTACACCTGCAATCTTGGCACCTCGGATAAGGTGCCTGTCGAGAAAGTCGTGTAGTTGTCGTGCCACTAGAGTCGCTTGCAACTGTTTCATTTCCCGCGCAAGAACTTGCGGCAGGTCATCCAGTTGCGCTTTCAGTTGCCCGAGGCTGCGGAACGCGTCAGCAAGCCGACGGTCCCCGCGTGCCCGGTCATATTCAGATAAAGCCGCGTCGTATCCTCGCTGTGCAACGGCTAACGCGCTTTTGCGGGTGTTTAGTTCGACCGACGAGCGAGGTTTGATGCCGTGAATGGCGAATCCACCCGCAGTCAGCCAAAGCCACCAGAGTTTCGGGGCTACGATTGAAAGCACGAAGGCAACGAAGCAGATGCCTGCATACGCCAGGCGGTTCCTGGTCACAGAGGAACCAGCGGATGCTGGAGCGGGACGGCCGGCCAGCGTTAGGGCAGGAGCGGCGAACACAGGCATCGCAGGCAACGAACTGAGTCCCTGAATCTGAGACCAGAGCGCAGCCACGCTGGCACTTGCAGCCTGAAAATTGATTGTTGGCCCGGTTGCTGAAGCGGGGGTGAAATATGGCGTTCCCTGCTTGTCTCGCTCGCACCAGATACAGGTGCGAAGTTGCCCCGGATACTTATGCCGCGGCTCGACGCTGCATGACCGTAACGAATGCAACAGGCTATCAAGCGCTGCCACCCACTCTTTCGCCTTGGGGCGCCCGTGCTTGACTCCAGTCTCAGTAAAAGCACGCCAGAAAAGGTCTCCAAAGCCGGAAGGAAGATAGTCCAGCCCCAAGGCCTTTGGTGGCATGTCGTTCAATCGCGCGAGACGATCGGCCCCATACGCGAAGCGGAATTCCTTGATAGACCGGTCCAGCGGTAGGTCGCCCGACACCTTCGGTATTCCAGAGAACGGATGCCTGGCCATGAACAGCAACTGAAATATCAGGACCGCGAGCCCGAAGTTGTCGTGATTGGCTGTCCGTGTAACGCCATGGAAGGAGCCGAGACCTTGCAACTCTGGCGGCGTGTAGTGTGGGACGCCCACTGTGCACGGGAAACTCATAGTTGGCGTATTAACGTGGAACGAGTCGCAATCAAGAAGCTTGACCGTTCCCTGATGACTGACAATGATGTTGTTTTCATTGACGTCACCGATAGCGTGCCCATGCGCGTGGATAGCGTCGAACGCCGCGGCTATGTTCCGAGCCGTTCCTACAAGAAACGAGAAATCTGCTTTCGGGAACGTCTGTCGGCGACTTCCAACGCCGTAAAGTTCATGCACGGCATGGTAGCCTGAGAACTTGGGCATCGTGAAGCCGGCTACTGGCCCGGGGCGCTTGGTAAGCAGGACGTTGATTGGCCAGGCGGCAATCTGCTTGAGATATGTATCGCCAACCTGTGCCATTGCTCGCAGTTTTGCCTGTCGCTCGGGCGGCAGAGCGTGCGAGTATATTTTTGCAGCAACGTTTTCACCGTTGTGCGTCGTATCGAATACGGCGCCCTCACCACCTTCACCAAGCTTTTTTCCGAGCTGAAGCTGGTTGCCGAGTTCGTCAAACGCTACTGACACTGCCAACCCCCAGCGGACGCGTCGCAAGAATCAGCGTCTTGTCGTCATCAGTTCGTTCGTTGATTGCGTCGCTGCTCAGGAAGCGCTCAAGCGCTGCGCACAGTGAATCCGTCTGCTCGTCCGAGGAGCCCCGTAAGGCCTTGAACATCGGCTCGAAGAATGGTTCATGGGCTGTTTCAGTCGCGAATACCAAAGCAAGTCGCTGAATTCCATCGCTAAAAAGCGATAGCTCGTCTGGCGCGTTGCGCAGGTCAGACCGGAGATGCTCGGTCGCGTTTGCGTCCGTAACGAAATAAGTCGTGTTGGCATACTCACCGGACTCAGGCCAGAATACCGGCGCAAGCGCTCCGCCTTCCCGTGACACTATTGCGCCGTCCCCCACCTGGAAATAGAACGCGCGCGTCGGTCCAACGACGGCTCCAAGCAGCGTGCAGGCGAGAGCGCGCGGCGTCACGCCTCGGGCGTGTGCAGCCTCTTCTATCCGCGTCCTGATGACGTCGAGTACCTCGATTGCCACGCTCAACTCCAGTCCGGCTTCGCCACGCGTCTCAACGATTTCGAGAAGTCTTTTGCCTCCGGCCTCACAGGCGATTTCGGAGCCAACCTCACCAAACTGCGCACTCCCGGCGCCGTCAGAGACTAGGGCAACCAGGACCTCCGTTCCAGCCTTATCGGATGCGACATGATAGAAGCAGCTGTCCTGACAGGGTGCCGAGTTGTGAACGTGGGAACTGCCGACTACGGACGCTCCAATGACCTTCCAGCTCACACCGAGGCCCAGCCAGTCGGAGCCACCAGCGGAACTTCAGTGCCGGGCGCGGACCGAGAGACCGCAGCCATCGACGCAGAGAGCCACTGGAACAGCTCCCGAAACTTGAGACCCTGCAACGACAGCGGCTGTCGGGTCGATATCTGCGCCAACGTATCCATATTGGCGCCCTGTACTCCGACCGCGAAAAAAGCGAACTTCTTTGATGCTTCTCCTTCGCGCACTCGAGCGGCGGCTTGCTGCCATGCATCCGTAGGACCGCCGTCGGTAATGAGGAACACCCAGGGCCGGTAGTAGGAGATACCGTTCGCCTTGTATTCGGCCTTGCGGGCCTCAAGCGTGTCGAGCGCCAAGTTGATGGCAGAACCCATCGGCGTATCACCCTGCGCGGTCAACGTAGGCGGGAAAAAATTTTGAGCGGTATGAAACGGCATCTCAAGTGTCGCCGGGCCGAATGAAACAATCGCAGTGTCCACCCGCTTCATTGCAAGTGAGTCTGCGGCAAGCTCGTCCTTGAAGGTGACGAGACCGGCGTTGAGTTGCTCAATGGGTTGGCCGCCCATAGACCCGGAACGGTCAAGAACCAGGATGCAGGGGCATCGCTGTTCGGGGTTTTCGGCAAAGTTATCCGTGCCGAACGCTACTTGCGTAGCGAAATTTGCTTCACTCATGGTCTTCTCGCTAAGCGGTGCTGGCTAAGCTCAGAGCCGCGCGTTAGTATTTAATCTTGAGATGATAATAATCCAAGAATCATGTCCGCAAGTAAAGCACCAGCATATTTCGGTTTGGCGGTGGCTGTTGCTGCTGGCGTGCTCATATCCGGGGCCAACAGGAATGTGCCGTCCACGGCAACTCCTTCTCTCGATACTGCAAGCGCACCAGCCGCATCGGCGGCGCAAAATATCGAGACCAAGCGAAAGACACCGGTGGCATGGAAGTTGCTGACGTTAAACCTTGGGCCGCTCCGCTTCAAAGCGACGCTTCCGTCGTCGGGTGAAAATGCGCAATGCATGATGCCCGGGTCAACGGACGACGAAGTTGGTATCTGTCAGGGAGTTACTACCGTCGACAAGGCACCGTCGTGGCAACTTCGCGTCGTTACGCAGCAAGGCCGTTTCGTCCCTGTTTCATGGTTCGACAATGCCCTTCAATCTCTGCGCGCGTTACAGCCTGATGCCGTAACCCGTCAGCTAGGGGGAGAGGCTAACGCGGTTACCAAGGCAGGGTTTACTAACGCTGGACTCCTTACGCCAATTCAGTTCCCGGGCGGCATCGCGATTCGGGGCTCAGCCGCAGGTTTGTCGTCGTCGGCGTCGAATGTAGCGCAATCGTGCGTGTATGCGTTCGTCCTCACGGCTAACCGTCCGACCACTTTACTTTATTGCGCTAGCACCGACGACGAGTCGCTCTCGGGCGCGCAGAAAATCGCGTTGTCACTGTCGAAGCTCAACCCTTCCAGCGAATACAAGCGGAACACTGCGCAAGCAGCGGAACATACGACCTATCTAAAGCGTTTGAAAGCGGCAGGAGGGCCTGCAGCCGCACCTGACCTCGCGGCATCAGAACGAACGTTTGAGCAGACTGTCGCCAATGCATGCGGCAGGTACCCGTTGATTTCCCAAGAACGCTTCCAATGCTTTGAGGGTTACGCTGCGAACCGTTTGTCGTCACTTTGACGACTGCTCAAGACGTAAAAATAATTTAGCAGACGGCTAAAGTTTTTAGTGTCAGTGTCGTCAAACTGGATTTCAACACGACTGAAGTCTATGACATTCGAATACAAGATGGTGCAGGTACCACCTAACATCGCAGTACGAGCGCGCGAGCATCGAGGTAACGAGGCCGCAGTCTACCTGGAAGGTGTCGTCAACCAGCATGCTCGTGATGGGTGGGAGTTCTATCGCGTAGACAGCATCGGTGTGAATGTGCAGCCGGGTTGCTTCGATGCTCTGTTCGGCCGTAAAGCTCAGTCAGCGACCTACTATGTTGTCACGTTCCGACGCCCTGATTAGCGCGAGTGAGCAGCTTATCGGAGTCTATAGACGCTATGCACCTGTACGACTTCGCGAAGCATGCGTCTACGAGCCGTCCTGCTCCGAATATGCGTTGCGGGCAGTTCGAAAGCACGGAGCCGTGAGAGGCTGGTTCATGGCACTCAGACGCATTACCCGTTGCAGGTGGCCCAACGGTGGTATCGACGAGCCATGAAGGCACCGGGCGACGCATGCACTTCTCACGGCGGAATAGTTCAAAAGTAGAACAGTTCACTTACTATTTATGGCACGCGAGGCTAATTGCCTGCGTGAGCTAAAAAATGGCGAATTTCGGGGTCGGGTTGGTCTTGCTGGGGATACTGACCGCGCTGGTCGGAATCGGCGGCTTCTTCGATACACGCAAGGTCGACCGCCGGTTCAAGACTGGATATAAAAACAACGAACCTGATGACCGCGATTTCGGCCGTTCGGCGAAGCGCGTTTTGTATGGCATTGGGATTTGTATTGTCGGTGCGGCGGTTACGAGTCTGTCGTCGCCCTCCGGACAAGGCGCACATACTTCAAGCGCCGTTAATGTCATCGCTTCGGCGCCGACGGTTGTAAGCGAAACAGCTCCTGTATCCAGCAATGTGGTACAGCTGGACCCAACGCCAGCGGAACAAAAAACCGATAGTAGTGTGGCGCTGGGGTCAAACGAGCGCATTGTCACTCCGGAGACGGTGGCGGACTCCGACATTCAGAAATCCAATATTTCTGCCGAAAGCGAAGGCATATCGCCGCAGGTCAGCACGGGTAGCGTGAGTTGCATCGACGATGGTACCTTCTTCGGCGGTAACGTTTGCAAGAGTGGAACACTTGCGGCAGCGTATAGCCGTGAAGTCATGGAATATGAAGAGGCGCAGGGACGAATCGGGGGTAAAGACGTTGGCTTGCGGATTGAGCAGGAAAACTGGCTAGCCAAAGTGACGAGGAGCTGTTCGGACATGGCATGCCTGACGGATGCGTTCGATGCTCGAATTGCTGACCTGCATGGCCGTTACAGAAAAGGCGGCTAGAAGCGGAAGCTGGTGCTAAAGTGGCGTCGCGTAGCTTCTCTCAGAGATAGTTCGTGAGAAAATCGTTGCGCTAAGTAAGACGGAGAGGAAACACCATGGACATGGCTGTAGGCTTCTGCATTGCGGTTATTAGCCTTTTGTGTGGTGTTCTGATTGCGTGGGTGATATTTCGGGGGCGCGAAGCGCTGCGGCTGCAGAATGCAATAACAGCAGCCAAATCGGAGTCACAAATTCAACTGGTGCAGCTAGAAGAGCGACTTCGGGTCGCCGATGAAGATTCAAAGTCTGCGAATAAGGAACGTGACGAAGCTGAGCACAGGCTGAGTAATATGCGCGCGGAACTGGAAGGGTCCCGTCAGGAGCAGGCGAGACTATCAGAAAGAGCCTCTAGAACGCCTACGTTAGAACGTGAAATACAGTCATTAAATGAAAGGTTGGCCGCCCGCACTGAGGAACTGGGTATCGCAACGGCAAGTGGAGCCCAAAAACAACAGCTTGTAGACTCGCTGAAAGACCGGAACGTCGAGCTCGATACCGAAATCGAGGACATGCGACAGAGGTTAACGCGAGTTTCAGCCGAATCCCAGGCATCAAACGAACGTAAGGCTGCGCTCGAGGAGCAGGTCTCACGAATTCCGGGTCTCGAGACACAGGTCCTTCAGCTGACGGAATCGTTGACGGCGAAGGTCCGCGAATTGTCGGAGTTGCGAGAGTCGAGCGGACACCAATTAGGGAAGTTGACCGCAGAGCTCAATGCGGAACGGTCGGCTTCGGCGTCGATGCGCGAAGAGTTCGACAAGACAAAGGTTGCAAAACAATCGCTTGAAAAGGACGCTGTACGTCGTTCCGACGAATTGACTGAGCTTCGGGCGCGGACCGACGCCGAACGTCAGAGTAGCGAAGAAAAGCTTGCGTTGTTGCAAGAGGCGAAAGAGGCACTCGGCAATCAATTCAAGACGTTAGCCAACGAAATCCTCGAGGAAAAATCGAAACGCTTTACCGAGCAGAACCAGACGAACATCGGAGCGTTGCTCGAGCCTCTCAAAGCAAGATTGTCGGAGTTTCAAGGTAAGGTGGAAGAGGTCTATATCCAGGAGGGTAAGGACCGCTCCGCACTGGCAGCGCAAGTGAAACAACTTGTCGACCTCAATCAGGTGCTTAGTGAGGACGCTAAGAACCTCACGAACGCCCTGAAGGGGTCCGCGAAGACTCAGGGTAACTGGGGCGAACTGATTCTCGAGCGAGTGCTCGAATCGTCGGGCCTGCGAAAAGGGGAAGAATACCTCGTCCAAGACAGTCAGGTACGTGAGGACGGGACTCGTGCCCAACCTGATGTTGTCATAAATCTGCCTGACGATAAAAAACTGGTCGTGGACTCAAAAGTGTCGCTGAATGCGTACGAACGATACGCTTCTGCGGCGACCGACGGCGAACGGGCAGCCGCGCTACGGCAGCATGTTGAGTCAGTTCGTGGACATATCAGGTCGCTCTCGGAAAAACAGTACCAGGCGCTCTATGGTCGGTCTCTCGATTTCGTTCTGGCGTTCATACCGATTGAGCCGGCGTTCATGCTCGCGGTTGCAAACGATAACGACCTCTTCATGGACGCATGGCGTAAGAATGTCTTGGTCGTGAGCCCATCGACGCTGCTGTTTGTGGTCCGGACCGTCGCACACCTCTGGCGGCAGGAGCAACAGAGTCGGAATGCGCAGGATATCGCGCGTAGAGGAGGCGAACTGTACGACAAGCTTTGCGGGTTCGTTGATGATTTACAGCAAGTGGGCAAGGAAATCAGACAGGCGCAGAAGGCATATGAACAGGCGCACAGCAAGTTCGCAACGGGCAAGGGGAATGTCATCCGCCAAGCGGAACTACTTCGTGATATGGGTGTAAAACCTTCCAAGACACTTCCGACGAGTCTTGTCGAAGCCGCCTCCATAGATACCCCGGCGGCAATTGTTGTTCCCGCAGGATTAGACGATACCGCATCGCCGCTCGATGCTACCACCGGCACCTAGCGTTTGCGACAGATGTTGACCTGCCCGCTTCAATAGGGTCGATTGGCTTCTAGCAAAGTCCCTTTAAACCGGCTTCTAGAAAGCGGCAGGAGCATCCGCGGTTGCCCGATGTTTCGCCGCAAACTCTGACGGCGCAAGGCAGTTCGGTGCACTGTTGTAGTCCTGACGCCATGCCGCGATGACAGCCGGAGCGTCGTGAACCAGTGCTCGTTAAGGCATTCGTCGCGAAAATTGCCGTTGAACGATTCGATGTACTCATTCTGCGTTGGCTTGGGCATTCAGCCGGCCGTGGGCCCGGACGACGAAGTAGAAGCGCACAATAGCAAAAGACCTATATCAGTCGGAGAATCCTCGATTTCAGCGAGGAAGCCCTCACTTGGCCATAGCTTTAAGGAAAACTGTTAGAACCTGTCGTTTTCAACCGATACGGCGGCGACGCACGTGCCACGCCTAACGGTTACTCCTCGCCGCACTTTCGGCGACAGCCGAACTACCCCGAACGAAATGATGCTCCACCCTCGTGCGGAGCACGCCATCGAGCGCAGCAAGCCGTTCACGCAGCCGAACCGCTTGCCCTTCCGTCATCTCACCGAGCACGATTTTTTGTTCGAGCACGTCACCACAGCGCGTGATGGCCCACCGATCGACGGTCGCCGTTTCACCTTCGAGCACAGCCGCCGCGGTCGAGACAATACCCGGATTCCGTCTCGAAACGAGATGAACCGTATGCGTCAACGTGAAACCGGGAAGAAAATGCGACCAGTCTTCACAGACTGTCGGATGGGAAGCGGAGGAAACTTGGCTCATGGTTGCTCCGGATGAATGGTTATCGAACCGGTGCCAGCCATGCTGCTCCCGTTTCGTTGCCGTCAATCGGCCGCATCGCCCCAAGGGCGTCCACCTTGCCCGGGAGGGCAGGTTGGCGTCGGATGATCCGACTCTGGATGCTTGATTTCTCACGTTCGACATTCCGAACGTGGCTCCATTATACCGAAAACCCGACGCCGAACAAGCCCCCGGGAAAGCCGCAATTCGGCCGGATAGCGCGTTCGATCCCCCCTTTACCGCGGGAGCCGGCCACGGCACGACCACCGCCCCGACTAAAACCAAACACTGAACCGCGTCCCCGTCATCAGCACATCGACCGTCAGTTTCCATCGATGGGCCTCGGCAATCTCCCTGCAGATTGCCAGCCCGAGGCCCGCACCGTCATACCGCGAATCCGGCGCCCGCCAATATCGGTCGAAAAGCAGCGGCAGATGTTCCCGCCGAATACCCGGCCCTTCATCTTCAACATGAATCGCCGTCTCGAGCACAGTCAGCACGACGACACCGCCCGACGGCGACGCATTGATCGCATTCTCGATAATGTTCTTGAGCAGGATGAAAAGCGCCCCGCCGTCCGCGCGTATCGGCGACGCGGAATCGCGCGCTTCGATATGAAGCGTCACCTGCTTCGCATCGGCCTTGCCGGCCAGCAGGCTCACGACGTCCCGCGCGACGTCGACGCCGTTCACGTCGCCGAAACTGAAGTTCTGCGCTTCGCTGACTTCGGCCAGATGCAGCAATTGCTTCACCTGCCGAGCCATCAAATCGATCTCGCGAAGCAAAAGCGCCTTCTGGCTGATGTCCGGCTGCAGCTCGATCTGCCCTCTGACCAGCGTGAGTGGTGTCTGCAACTCATGCGCGGCGTCGGCAAGAAACTGCTGCTGGACCGCAAAACCATTCTCGAGCCGGGTCAGCGCGTCGTTGAATGCATCGATCAACGGCTTGATCTCGCTGGGAATCCCGGCCGACGACAGCCGCGTTTTCAGGTTGCGTGGCTCGATTTCCCGCGCGGCACGCGATACCTCCCGCAACGGCTTCAGCACATGACCGATCGTCAACGGCAGCGTCAGTCCGAAAATGACGGTCGCGATGACCAGCACATAAGCGATGGTCTTCGGTATCGGATCGATCCGCGTCCTGACGAGCGCATCAACGAGTTGCCTGCTATGCGCCACCTGCACGTAATAGACGACGCTCCCGTTCAACGCGCGCTGCGTCGCGACCGCGTACGCCTTGCCGTCGATCGTGGCGGGCAGCACCTTGCCGGCCGCCGTCGCAAGGTCCTCCGTCAGCCACGGTCGATCTTCGCTCGAAGGCACCGACGCCAGCAACACCTTCCCCGTCGCATCGAGCACGCGATACTTCACGTCGGCCGGCAAGAGCCGGAACATCACCGCCGGATGCTCGCCCAATCGCACGGATGCCGGGCGCCCGGCCGCATCGAAACGCATCCCGGCCACGATATGACGGATGCTCTCCATCTGCTGCCGCCTTCCCAAGAACTCGGGATATCGATCCAGAAAATAGACGGATAGCGCGGACAGCAGCGCCAGGCTGATGGCGAACGCGGCGACGTTGGTCGCCCACAGACGTGTCGACAGGCGCAGGATCCAATGACGGAACATGGCGGCTTTTTTACCAGGGAGCGGCAACTGGCGAAACGCGGCGAAGCATCGTCACGCGTCCCGCAGCGCGAAGCCGGCGCCGCGGATATTGGTGAGCCGCGTCGTGGCGCCGATCGCCGTCAGTTTCTTGCGCAAGCGGTGCACGGTCACCTCGAGCGCGTTCGGCGTGACCGCCTCCGCGAATCCCCATGCGGCATGCTCGAGTACCGCATGCCGGACGGTCCGGCCCGCCGCTCCGATCAGGCAGAGCATGACCTGCAGCTCGGCCGGCGCCAGCAGCACCGTCCGGTCGCCACAACGCATCGCGCGCTGCGGCGGGTCCACGGTCACATCCGCGAACGATGCGACGAGCGTCGTGAGCAGCGCCGGGCGCCGCATCAGCGTACGTACGCGGGCGACGAGCTCGCTCATTTCGAACGGCTTGGTCACGTAGTCGTCGGCGCCGCTTTCGAGTCCGTCGATGCGGTCATGCAACGCGTCGCGTGCCGTCAGCATCAGGCAAGGCATCATGCGGCCCGCCGCACGCAGCGTCCGCAGGAACGTCAGGCCGTCTCCGTCGGGCAACCCGCGGTCGACGATCAGCAGCGCGTAATCGGCCCGGTCGATACCGTAAGCGGCTTCCCGTGCATTGCCGAACCGATCGGATTCGATGCCTGCCGCGGCCAAGGCCTGAGACAACAGGCCGGCCAGGCGCTCGTGATCCTCGACTATCGCCACTCTTGGCATGCTCGCACTCACTTGAACCGATACATGTAGCCGATCCGGGCCTCCGGAATGAACCGCCTGCCGACGAGCGGACTGTCGGTGATGCCGTCGCCGAGACGCGACACGCCGACGTCCACGAAAATCGTCTGCTGCTTCGTCAACCGATAGTCGACACGGGTGCCGGCCGATACGTTCACGGCCGAACCCGCGCTGTAGGCGGCGCGCCACGCACGCGCCTCGGATGGTCGCACGCCGTAATAGTAGTCGACGTATTTGTTGCTCAGCCATTCCGCGCCGACATGCGGCGTGATCGAGAACGCGCCTGACGCGAACGCCTTCTCGAAGCCGATTTTCGCGCGCTCGCCCTTGTTTCCGCCGAGCAGGAAGCTACCCGACAACATGCCGAAGCCGGTGCTCCATGACAGCGCGGGCCCATACCACAACGCGCCCTTGCGCTTTTCCATGCCGTTCAGGATCGGGGCATCCGAGCCGCTGTATCCATCGAACAGCGAAAACTGGCCACGCAGCGCGACATTGACGCCGCTCCAGTTGCCGATTTTCAGATCGACCGTGGTGCCGATGGCCTGCACCCATTTGTTGTCGAAGTAGACCAGAGGAAAAGGCAATACGCGGGTGCCGTCGCCCCTGTAGGCCGACGGCTCGATGCCGACGCCCGCGCCCAATCCCCAATGCGTGACGTTCGTCGCGTTGTTGAGGATGGTCAGCCCTGAGTTATCGGGATCGGGCGGGCTCATGCCGTCGTCCGCCCACGCGGAAGCAGATGAAAGTGCGAATGAAGCGGCAATCAGCCATAACGGGCGGGCGCGGCGAGAGGCAATTTTCACAATCGTTTCCTGGTGTCGAGGGTCGAAACCGGGGCTACTGTAGGACCAGTCGACTTACCGCTCACTTACCAGGAAAAATATCGTCCAAGGCCTCTCCGCGCGCCTGCACGACCCGCCCGCCCAAACCCCCTACTTCGACAACCGCAGCTTCTTCGACACCACGACGCCACTCGACGGACTCACCAGCCAGACGTCACGAAGATCCATGTGCACCGTGGAGATCCGCGTCGAAATGTCCGTCGGCTCCTCGATACTCGGGTCGGCATGTTCGGTTTGTTCGGTCAGGTAAGGCCGAACCAGGCGTCCGGAAAAAACCAGTGCGAAGTCGCCATGCGTTTGCGCGTACTCGGCGGGCGAAAGCCGCATGCGGCTCCGAACCGTGGTCTTTTTGCCTTGTCCGGCGTCGAGCTCGATGATGTCGACGTGCTGGACGTACCCTTTCGACTTCGCCTCCGGAGCAATCACGAGCCCGCGCCCGCGCGGCCCCTTCGTCACCTTGCTGAGCAGGATGCCGTCCCGGCCGTCGCGCTCCGCATCGAACAGGTCGACATCCAGCGTCAGCAACTGCCGCCGCGACCGGTATCTCAGCCCGTACCGCACCGGCACCACGAAGGTCACGTCACGGTCCAGACCGACGGCCGCCAGGTCGGGATTCGCGCCGTGCCGGCCGGCGGCACCGGCGACGGCGCCGCGAACCCGGTCACGCAACGAAGGCGCGAGCGTGCTGGCATGCACCTTCTGCAGCGCCTCCCGGATGGCAACCGGATCGTCGCCGACAATCGGTCGTGCCGGGGACGTGTCGTGATCGACAGCCGACGCGACGTGCGTCGGGGCGTCGCCGGCCGCCCCCTCCGCATGCGCCGCGACGGGCGCCAGCATCGTCGTCACGGCGACGATGCACGCGAAGCGCGAACAACCCAATTTGAATGTCCGGTGAAACACGACGAACTCCCGAATGCTTGCGGATCGATAAACGACGAGCACTATAGGGCGGAACGATCGGCAACGCACCCGCCGCTTGAAATTCGCCGATGCCGGCACGCCTCGCCATAGGCTCCTTGTCGGCCCGGCGGCACGTCAACGGCCAACACAACACTACCGTGTTGCCTTGGCGACAACAACCGACGGAAAGCGAGCAGCGGCGCCCATCGAATTCGATCGGCGGGGTGCACATCGCGCGCCAGCGCGCAAGCCCGCTCGCACCGGTTTCAATGGCGTGACGTACCGCTACTCATTTTGAGTCGGGACAACTCTGAATTTTCAAATTCCAATTCAATCATGTCCGAGCCAAAAAAGCCCCACACCAACGATATGCGAAGACGAGGCATGACAAATACCAATTCATAATATTCGATTCGATACATTCTCATTTAAATAAAAAAGTTCATTCTAATCAAACGATCATTAATCACTGTTTCAAAATGAATTTTTCAACATCTCAAAATAAAAATATCGATTAAAGCTAGAAATAGCTTGCTATTCTTCGCACCGAAATCCCAAGGCCGTTGCATTGCCACCCTGATAGGCGGATTCGAACCCATCCGAATCCGGAACAAAAAATAACGAGATTGTCGTTATGTCGATCGCAGCAACTTTTAGAAACTTTGCGTCGGGTCTGATCGATCTGAACAAGCGTCCAGTCTCCCTGCATTTCGGGCAGGCGCAACGCGCAGTCGGCCATCTGCTGGCGCTCCATCACGCCGATATCCGCGAGGGACTGATGTCGGGCATCGAAGGGCAACTGACCTGCGTGTCGACCTACGATCATCTGCCGCCTGCGCTGTTTCTCGGTTTGCCCGTATCGGTCCGGCTGACGACCGATCGGGGCAACATCCAGGCGATCAACGCGATCGTGCGCGAAGTGCGAGCCGGTCAATCCGACGGCGAACTGACCGTCTATCAGCTGCATGTGTGCGACGCCCTTTCACTGATGGACCGTCGCACGAACGCTCGCCTGTTCCGCTCGCGCAGCGTGCCGGACATTCTCGCGACGCTGATGAACGAGTGGAAACAGCGTAGCCCCGCACTCGCGCGAGCGTTCGATTTCGACCTGTCGGCATTGCGGGCCGATCGGTATCCGGCACGCGAGCTGACGCGGCAAGTCAACGAATCCGACGCACGCTTCATCCGGCGTCTGCTGCGCCGGGAAGGCATCACGGTCTTTGCAAAGGCCGCGCCGGTCGACGGAAGACGCGGCGTGGCCGATGAGCGCCCGATTCACACGCTCGTGTTCTGCGACGATCCACATCGTCTGCCGGACGCGCCGGCCGGTATCGTCCGCCTTCACCCGCGCGACGCCGGCGTCGAGCAACGTGACACCGTCACCCTCTTTGCGTACGACCAGAGCCTGTCGCCCGGCAAGGTCCGCCGCCCGTCGTGGGATTACAAGACCGCTCGCATGGACGACTTCGAGGCCGTCGCCGGCCTCGACCAGGGCGAGTCGGGGAACGATCTTGCGCGCCTGCTGACCGACGTCGCGATCGACATCCCGCACGTCGGCGACTCGTGGAACGATCACGCGCGCATCGCGCACGACCGGATGCTGGCCCACCAGTTCGCGGCCGCGCGCTTCGAAGGCATCGGCACCGTGCGCGACATGCTGGTGGGGCACGGGTTCACGCTGACGGGCGACCCCGAACTGGATATGAAGTCGATCGATCGTCGTCGGTTCGTCGCCACGTCGATTCGACACGTCATCTGGAACAACCTGCCGAAAGACCTGTCGGGCCGCGCAAGCGGACTATTCGCGGCAAGCCGCAACCTGACGCCGACCGCCCCGCCGCCCGATGCATCGGCGCAAACGGACACGCGCTACGAGAACAGTTTCACGTGCGTGCAGCGCGGTGTGCCGCTGAAGCCCGCCTACGATCCGGCGATCGACGTGCCGCCGGTTCACCTGCTGACCGGCACGATCGTCGGCACGCAGGGCGAAGAGGTGTTTTGCGACAAGGCCGGCCGCGTGCGTGTGCAGATTCACGGGCTGGATCCGGCGGACCATGCGCACGCGCAAGGCGCCGGCACGAACGGCCTGGCCGGCGACAGCGCGCCGATTCGCGTCGCGGCGAGTCTCGCGGGCGAGTATTTCGGCGCGCTGTTCCTGCCGCGCGTCGGCATGGAGGTCCTGCTGGGGAGCCTGTCGGGCGATCCGGACCGTCTGGTGATCATCGGCGTGTTGAGCAACGGCGCGAACCCACCCGCGACTTTCAGCCATACCGGCGGGCTGCCGGGCAATCGCTACGTGTCCGGGATCAAGACGCGGGAAATCAAGGGCCGCCGGCACAACCAGCTTCGCCTGGACGATACGCCGTCGCAAATCTCCGCGCAGTTGGCAAGCGAACATGCGCATACCCAGTTGAATCTCGGCTACCTGACGCAGCCGCGCGTGGACGGACACGGGGACGATCGAGGCGAAGGCGCGGAGCTGCGCACCGACGCCGCTGCGGCCTTGCGCGCCGCCCAAGGCATGCTGCTGACGACCTATGCGCGGTCGCACGCAACCGGCGGTCAACTCGATCGTGATGAGCTGATCCATTTGCTCGATCAATGCACGGCGCTGTTCAAGTCGCTCGGCGATCACGCCGGCCAGCATGGCGGGCAATCCGCCGACACGGCCGGCCAGGACAACATCGCCAACGCATTCCGTCACTGGAAACCCGGCGGGTCGGAATCCGGCGCCACCGGCGATGCCTCCGCGTTCATGGCGTTCGGTGCGCAAGCGGGATCGCTGAACGTCACGCCGAAAACGCACGTCATGTATGCGGGCGAGAACATCGATCAGATCGCGCAGCAACACATGCAAATCACGAGCGGCGAGCGAATCAATCTGCATGCCGGGCATGGCGTCGCGATGTTCGCGCACGGCGACGGCATATCGGCGATTGCGAACCACGGGAAAGTGGCCCTGCAATCGCAGCACGACGACACGCAAATCGAGTCCGGCAAAAACATCCAGTTGACCGCGGCCGACGGCAGGCTGGCCGGCACGGCGAGCGACGAAGTCGTATTCGTCACGGCGGGCGGCGCGTATCTCAAGCTGCATGGTGGCGATATCGAACTGGGATGCCCCGGCAAGTTCACCGTGAAATCCGATGGGCATGCGTGGGACGGCCCCGCCAGCATGAGCGTCGACCTGCCGACATTCGATCAAAGTCCGCTCGGCCGCGTCCCGAAGCTGATTCGGCCAACGGACGGTAACGCGGCGCCGGGATTCGAAGGACAGATTCGAAAGGCATCGGGAACGCTGTCGAGTTTGACGACCGACACGGCCGGGGAACTGCCGGCGGTCGATACCGACCGGTTCGAGAGGCTGGCGGTGCAGTTCGCCAAGAAGAATGTTTAACGCAAGCGCAGGAGTCCGGATGATTGATTCATCTCTCGATCCTCGGCCGGAAGAGGACGCACGCACCGACGAGCACGCCTCGCGGGCCGATGTGCCCGACGCGGCTGCGTCGCGCCCGGAGCCACCTCAGATCGTCGTCGGTCGGAGCGACGGAGTCTCGATGTGGACGAAAGACACCCGGCTGATCTGTATCAAGCAAATGCCGTTGCCTGGTGTCGTCATCTTCGTCCATGGCGTGAACTCCGAAGGCGAATGGTTTGAAGCCGCCGAGCAAGGGCTGTGCGATGGCCTGAATCGCCGGCTTGGGCGGCTGGACGATCAATTGATGTATCACGGCATCGACGCCGGGCAATTGGTGCCGGCGAAGTACACGGAAAGCGTGACGCCGGACGGGTTTCTGAATCCGAAGCTTTGGTCCGGCAATTACATCAAATCTGACCCGTCCTTCTCTCCCGTCATTCATTTCCGATGGGGCTATCGGGCAACCGCCGCAGAGCTGAAAGAGTACGGCGACAAGATTTTCCTGAACGAGAAGGACTATTGGGGCGGCGGCCCGTTCACGAACGGTTGCGCGAGTCTGCCCGATCTCTGGCACGGCGGCCTCGACGACCGCGCGGCCGGGTGGTTGACCGTCCAGGGGATCAACCCGACCAACCGGCCGCTGTATCGCGCGCCGCCCCGCGCATATGGCGTGCTCGCGGCGTTGCGCCTCGCGAGGCTGATCGAGTCGATTCGCCGCATGCAGGCCGACGTGCCGATTACCGTCGTATGCCATAGCCAGGGCAACATCGTGGGCCTGACGGCGGCGTTCTTCGGCGATGCACTGCCCGATGTCGAAGATCCGTGGGGACGTAGCGGGCATTGCGTGGCGGATGCCTACGTACTGGCTAATGCGCCGTACAGTCTTGCGCGCGCAGATGGCCCAAATCCATCCGATACGTTCATGGATACCTGGTCGCAACGCGCGACCAGGGACGGCAGCGGTCGTCGCGGACGGCAGACCTACGCCGCGCGCACGAAAACATTCGGCAAGTTTCTGTCGATCATCGGCACTCGTAAGGCATACGAACTTTCCACCGACAAGATCGATGAAGACATGGCCAACGAACGGGTATCGCCGACCAGCAAGCGGTCTTATTCGGCGCAAGAGGATCGGATTCGCCACGGCCTGAACGGATCGACGTATGGTCGCGTCACCGCGTATTGCTGTCCGCACGATCAGGTGATTTCGGCGGTCACGGTTCAAGGCATCGGCTGGCGCGGCATCGACGAGAACGAGCTGAACGATATCAGTGTCCCCGGCGTGCTGACGCAGCGCGTCTTTGCCTCCGGCTTCAAGGTTGGCGTACAGAAACGCTATCGGTATCGGGAGGATGACTGGCGGCATGGCAAAGAGGGAACGACGTCGGGATTCTGGTATCCGCCTTCGCCGCCGGCCAAGTTCAATCTCATCGGTGCACTCAAGGGAAACGAGTCCGTGTTCGGGGTGGCGGCCACGCTTGCATCCGCGCCGATCATGTTTTTCGTGACCCAGATCAGCTCGGCATTGAATATGTTCCGCGTGAACGCCAATCCGCCGAAGGGCTGGAGCGTGGTGGCGGACGCTCCGGCACTCGACGAACCGTTCCCGCCGAAGGCGTTGCGGTTCGGCAAGCCCATCGAAACGAAGGACGGCAATGCGACAAGCGACTTCAACGAAGGCAACGATCCGCCGGCCGCATGGCGCGACGCAAGCAAGACAGACGCCGACAAGCGCGCTGATGATCCCTACGATCAGTACAAGGCGAAGAACAATGACAGCGTCGCGCAAGGTACGGCAGAGAGCGAAGCCGGACAGCGTTATGAGGATCGCGCGCTGATGCGGATGGAGGCGCGGCGAACGCTGAATACGGAATGGCTCGATGGTGATGGCCACGTGATCGGCGAGGACGGCAAGAGCGAAATGCCGGAAGGCTACAAGGAATGGCGCGATCAGCAGATTGTCGATTGGCTAGATCGTGGCTCGACCAACAGCCCGACAAATCACTCCACGACGATGACCAATCCGGAGCATGCCGAAAAGGCGCTTGCGTACGATGTGGCGATCGGGGTTTGCTATCTGACGCCCAAGCAAATGAAAGCGCTACGGATTGAGGCGGATTGGCGGATGGGCACGGGTATCCCAGAAGACAATCCAAACGGGAAATATGCAATCTATTTCACAAAAGGAGAGCTTGATAGATTGCCGTTGTATGAATGGGTCCACGCTGAAAACAGCGAAGGAAACATGCCCGGTACGATCGTGGATGAACGAGAAGGTCAGTTCTATCTGAAGGTCGGGGGAGCGATTTGACGTCCTCCACTCCCTAAAGGGAGAGGATTCCCACACCTGGCGATGCACGTCCGCATCGGAGAATGTTCAACGCAGCGTTGGTATCTCGATCATGCTCGGCACCACAGTCACTGCAGGTCCACTCTCTTATTCTCAGTCCCGCGATACCTTTCGGCCGCGTCGTGCTGTCTTTCGGCTCGCACGACGAACAGGACTGGGTCGAACCGCTTTCGTCGACTTCCTCGAACGTGGCCCCGTGCGCGATCGCTTTATAGCGGAGCTTGTTCCGGAAGGACGACCAGGACGCGTCGTAGACGCTCTTCGCCATCCTGGTTCTGGCGAGTTTTGCGGCCGACACGTTGCCGACCGCGATGTAATCGAAGCGCCGCACCAGATCGAGCGCGAGCTTGTGCTGGAAATCGGCACGGGCGTTCGCCACCTTGGCGTGCAGCTTCGCGATATGTCGTTTGTGCTTTCGCGCCCGCTGAGCTTTCCCCAGCTTATCCACCGCGCGCCTGCCGAACCGGTCATTTGGCAGCTTCTCGCCGGTCGAAAGTGTGGCGAAGTCTTTCAGGCCGAGATCGATGCCGACACCGGAACGGATCGGACGAGCCTGCACATCGGGCATCTCGATCACGATGTTCAAGAACCAATTACCGCGTGCATCCTGCGCAAAGTTCGTCCCGTCCTTGATCTTGCCTTCGGGAAGCGGCCAGCTGTTGAACACGCGAAACGTGTTGCCGGCAAAGCGAAACGCGTCGCCCTCGCGCTTCAGGTCGCGGCCCTTCAGCGGCACCCAGCCCAGCGACTTCCTGCCGCGATAACGCAGGTACGGGCGACGGTGCTGACTGCGCGACTTCGCGTATTGCTCGCACGTCGCGTTGATCGTGCCGGAGTGGATGCCGAGCGCCTTGCTGCTGCCGGTCGTGAGCACATTCAAGTCGAAACCGGTCGGCCACTTCTTGTTCCACTTGAGCGCGTGCTTCTGCGTGTCGTTGCAGAAGTTCCAGACGTAGTTCACCGCACGGCTCTGCTTGTTAAGCAGTCCGTTGAGCGATTTCACCCGGTAGCGGTAGACAAGAATCATGCCGGTGATCCTAACCCGTGGGAAAAGCTGCCTGTTAACAGCACGCCTTTCCTCCCCGTCCTGAAGGACGGGGTTTCTCGGAGCAACTGATGAAGGCACTGATCGCTACATGGCCTAGACGTGCCGCCGTTGCGGTCGCGGCATGGATGATCGCGGCCGTACTCATGGCGTCGTTGATGGCGCAGGTAGAACAACCGGACCCGATACAACTGGAAATAGGGGATTGGATGAAACGATTCTTCGTCGTGCCCAGCCTGGCGGCACTCATGGTGCTCCTGTTCACCACGGCCACGGTACGGCCGGCGCACGCGGCACCGGCAACGGAACCCGTAACGCATGCGGGATCCTCTGCGGAAGAAGCAGTGAAGCCGTTCGTCGCACAGGTCGTTGGGCTAATCTGGCTAAATCCATTGGAGCGTAAAGACTACCCGACTCAATGGCAATTATTGTGGACCCAAGGACTCGCCGCACCGAACAAGAACGATGACATGGTACGAACCGATCCGAAGTCGTTCACAACGCTGCAATCAGTAGCAGGTGTTGCATATGGCAATGAAGGGGAAGAGACGTTTAAAGGTTTTTATCACAAGTACATCAATGAGGCGCTTGGATTGATGCATACGCGTTACGCGACAAACGCAAAGTACTTCTACACAGTTAATCCTGACAATTCAAAAGACTGGCGCGAACTCGCCGGAGTTCACGTCGAACTCGCCATACCCGTCAGGCTCGAACCGGGTTATGCCAAAGCTATCCTGACCAAGGAGATTGTCGAATACTTCGAAATCGGCCCGCCGTCACCCAAGACTTTGTGGAGCCGCGACACGCCTCCCGACGTACAAATCACGCAAGGCGGCGCGAACGCCGGATTCACATCCCTGAACAACGCGTTGGACTATTTGCAGGCGAATCCCGACAAGAGCGTCTGGGTAGTGAACTGGGACGCGCCCAACTTCCCGCCCACGGACGCACAGATCAACGAGAACCTTGTCGTGCTGTTCCTCGCCGGCCCAACCTTCAACACCGAGCGCGAACCGCTCGCCTGGATCGGCAAAGCCGCAACCGGCAACACGCATGATTTTCCGCAGAAGGTCGGCACAACACGCGCCGTGCAGGCGTGGAAGGCGACCCTCGAGCAAGCGGCGCGCAATGCCGGCATCGCGGCAACCGGCGTCAACTACATCGTTCACGACGCAGGTAAAGGCAGCGACGCATCGTCGGCGCGCCTTGCCACCCTCGCGCAGACGTTGACCGAAACCCTCCCCGAATACGACCACAGCAAACAGACTTTCAACACGGCCGCCCTGCTCGGCGACATGGGAACCGGCAGCGCATTGACCGACGTCGCGCTCGCCATCGGCCGGATCAACCACTTCGGCGGCAACGCACTCGTCGCCGGCACGACCGATCCCGAGCATCCCGTCGCGGTCGTTGTCCGGCCACCGTCGAAGCTCACGACGATCGACCCCGACAAGGACTGGTTCCGCGCACGCGGCGGCAACAATGCCTACCTGCCGTGGTGGGGCCGCCGACACGATACGAATTACGGCATGCAGGGCTATTCATGGTGACGCACACCGGCGCGGCAAATCGCTTCGTCCGAACGTGATCCCCGCGTCAGACCTCAAACCATTTGGAGGACGGAATCCCATGCGGGGAATTATCCGGGTAGAAGATACGCACACCCACGGCGGCCGGGTCGAATCCGGCGCCCGAAAAAGCACGGTGATGGGGCGCGCGGTCGCTCGTATCGGCGACGCGTGCTCGTGTCCGATTCATGGCGCCTGCACGATTGCCGAAGGCGACCCGGCCTTCGACATCGAAGGCGGGGCCGCCGCGTTCGACGGCCACAAGACTTCGTGCGGCGCGGAATTGATCTCGTCGCTTCAACATTCGGGGCGGGTCTGAATGCCGACGCCCCGACGCATGACCGACGAACAGTTTCGGCTGTTGCGGATGCAGGATACGCGGATCAAGCCGCTGAACCAGTGGGCCTTGCACGAGATTTTCGTGAAGGGCCGATCACAACGGGCGCTGGCCGCCGAACTCGGCATGACGCACTCCGCGATGTCGCAACTTGTGCGAAAAGCCTGGCGACGCTATCTCGATCTGCCATGCAACGCCGCCCGCCTCACGACGCTCACGGTCACGATTCCGTCGAGGTACGAGCAGGCGCTGCTGGCATGGGTACGGGATGCGCACCGGTTATCGACCCAACCCGGCCTCGATGGGGCGACGTAATCGCGACGATTCCGGCCAGCGAACCCGTGGAGAAACAAATTCCCCCACTTCCCATAAAAAGACAAATTAATTCCACTTACAGCTGAATCCTCAGCCAACTTTGGATCCTTTTTCCCTTCTGTCCCCCGTATCATTTCCGTCACTACGCAATCAGCAAGAGACGGACATGAGCGACACCCCCCCGCTGCACTACCTCGACTACGCAGCCACGACCCCCGCCGATCCCCGCGTGATCGAAGCGATGACGGCCTGCCTCGGCTTCGACGGCATCTTCGGCAACCCCGCATCCAGCTCGCACGTCGCCGGCCGGCTCGCGAAAGACAAGGTCGAGCACGCCCGTGCACAGGTCGCCGCACTCATCGGCGCGGATGCTGACGAAATCGTCTGGACGTCCGGCGCCACCGAATCGAACAACCTCGCGCTGAAGGGCTATGCGGAAAACGCGACCGGCAAGCGTCACCTGATCACGAGCCGCCTCGAGCACAAGGCCATTCTCGACACGATGGCGAACCTGTCGAAGCACGGCATGCAGGTCACTTTCCTGACGCCCGACGCGCACGGCGAAATCACCGCCGACGCAGTCGCGGCCGCGATCGGCCCCGACACCGGGCTCGTGTCGCTGATGCTCGTGAACAACGAGATCGGCACGCTGACCGACATCGGCGCGATCGCTCGCATCGTGCACGCGGCCGGCGCGCTGCTCCACGTCGACGCCGCGCAGGCGCTCGGCAAGACGGCGATCGACGTGCGCGCGCTCGGCATCGACATGATGTCGATGTCCGCCCACAAGGTGTACGGCCCGAAGGGCATCGGCGCGCTGTTCGTCCGCCGCGAGATCGCGAGCCGGATCGCCCCGCAAATCCACGGCGGCGGCCACGAGCGCGGGTTGCGTTCGGGCACGCTCGCCACGCATCAGATCGTCGGCATGGGCGTCGCATGCGAACTCGCCGCCGACAAACTCGACGGCGAAGCCGCACGGATCGCGGCGCTCGGCGCGCGGCTCACCGACGCGCTGTTCGCGCTCGGCGACGTCACGCAGAACGCAGCCGCGGCCCGCCGCATCCCGCACACGCTGAGCCTGACGGTACATGCGCAGGGCTTTTTCCCGTTCATGCTCGGCGAAGCGCTTGCCGTGTCGTCCACCTCCGCCTGCAATTCGACCAGCGGCGCGCCGTCCCACGTGCTGACCGCGATCGGTCTCGATGCGGAAACGGCCGGCCGCACCGTGCGCATCAGTTTCGGGCGTTTCACGACGGAACAGGAGGTCGACTTCGCGGTCGCCTGTTTCGCGCGGGCGATCGAGCAATGTCGGTCGGCGGCGGCGACCGGCTTCACCGCGTCGCGGCAGATCACGCCGGCCGACCTGAAGGCGATCCGCAATGCCGGTTTCCGTGCGGTGATCTGCAACCGGCCGGACGGCGAAGGCGCGGATCAGCCGGCGTTCGAGGAGATCGCCGCTGCCGCGCGCGAACTGGGCATGGACGCGCGCTACCTGCCGGTCGAACGCGACCGCATCGGCGACGCGGAAGTCGACGCGTTCGGCGCACTGGTCGACACGCTGCCGAAGCCGGTGCTCGCGTATTGCCGCAGCGGCAGCCGCTCCGGCATGCTGTGGAATCGGCTGTCCGAACGACGCACGGCGTAAACCGCCCGCCACTACACCCGCCCCCCTGCGTTCACGCACGAAGCCGGCCCGCGCGACGGAAAGCCGCGCCGGCCGCCACCCTGCCTGCTACATCACTCGTCCTGCTGTTCCTGCTGCACCTGCACCTGCCGCTGCCGGATGAACTGCCGCACATCGCTCATCGTCACGCGGCCGGTGTGCTTCGCGTCGATCTCGTCGAAGTGCTTCGACACGAAACCGAGCCCGCTGCTCTGCGCCTGCGCCTTCGTCACGGCCGCGCCGTTGCTCAGCACGGTGTTGCCGCCGAGCCGCGCGTCGACGCGCTGCTGCGCCTGCTGCTGCAACGTCGCGCCGGTCGACGGCAACACCGGCGCCGCCCGCGTGGCCGGAAAGAACGGACCGTCGACACCGCGCCCGCCGTGCGGCAGCTTCACCGGCGCCACCGCCTGCGGCGGCAACGCGTAGGCAGTGCTCATCACGGCGCCGAGCACGATCAACGGAGACATACGCCGCATCAATTGGATTAGGGACATGATCGCTCGCATTCAATGGATGAATAGAAGGTTCCTTTGATAAGGACTCCGTCGCTCAAGGGGCGGCCGCCAGCGTGGTCGCCGTCGTCGCACCCGGCGCGCTGCCGGTCGGTACGCTCGGCGGGTTTTCATCCGGCCACGGCGGCGGCAGCATGTGCAGCGTCAGCGCCGTCGGAATCCGCGCGCCCTTGTAGAACGTCTGCAAATCCCGCTTCATCAGCGGACGGGCGACGTCGTCCAGATAGATCATGTGACCGCCCTGGAAGAAATTCACCTGCAGCTTCGGATGCAGGCCCTTCACCGTCTGCAGCCGCGCGAGCTGCTTCTCGGTGTTGAAGAACGGCGTCGCGAGATCGTGGTAGCCGTTCTCCGCGAGCACGCGAAGCTTCGGGTTGAGCTGCAGCGCACCGAGCAGATCGGGGATCGTGTCCGGCATCGGCTGGCCGTCGTGCGAGAAGTCCCAGACGCCGATGATGTCGTCGTTCAGCGGCAGGTACGTCGCGTTCGGGGCCGTATAGCCGAGGTAGTCCGGCATCTGCGTCGCGAGCGCGTTCGTGAACGGCTGCGAGATCAGGATGTCGGACGGATCGCCGTCGTTCTGCAGCCGCGGGTCGGAATTCGGCAGCGACACGCGCCCGTCATACCGGCCGATCGTCGTGCCGGGCACGAGGCTCGTGCCGAACGGATTCGCGTTGAAGTAGTCGCGCAGCGCCTGCTGCGTGAGACTCGACGGGATCGACCACAGCCTCAGCGTCGCATCGCTCGGGAACACCGGCGTGCCGAGCGCATCCGGAATGCCGAGCTGGCTCAATACCCACGACTGCGAGTACTTCTGCAACTGGCTGTAGATCAGCGTCGTGAACAGTTCCGTCTGGAGTGCGTACAGATCCTGGTTCACCGGCGCCGGCGACACCTGGTTGAAGTACGCGGCGACCGCCGCATAGCCGGGCAGATAGCCGGCCACCGTATCGGTATCGAGCAGCAGCCCTTCGGTCGACTGCGTGATCGCCACCGCTTCCACTGCATCCGCGAAGTAGTTCAGGATCGCCGACTGCAGCACGATCCCCGTCAGGTGCACGCCGGCCGATTCGAGCGCGAGCGCGAGCATGTCGGTACGCGGCGTGCCGTACGATTCTCCGTACAGGTAGATCGGCGACGTGCCGCGGCCGTTGACGTTCAGGTAGCGCTGAATGAAGTCGCGCATGATGTTCACGTCCACGTCGGAACCCCAGTACTTCTGGTTGGTGTTCGGCAACACGGCTTCCGACAGCCCGGTGCCGGGCGGGTCGATGAACACGAGGTCGGTGGTGTCGATCAGGCTCTCCGCATTGTCGACGAGCGGATAGTTCGGCCAGTTGTTGCCGAACAGCGGGTCGGGCGTGGCCACGCGGGTCGGCGCGAACGAGCCGAGCCGCAGCCAGATCGACGACGAACCAGGCCCGCCGTTGTAGACGAACGTGACCGGGCGCGGCTTGCCGTTCGTGCTGGGCGCGGTGTACGCGACATACGACATCGACGCTTCCGCATTGCCGTTAGCGTCCTGCGCGGTCAGGTGGCCGGTGGTCGTCGTGTAGTCGATCGTCTTGCCGCCGCCGGTCCACTGGTAATGCATGACGGCCGCCTTCTCGGACACCTGCGACGGCGCGAGGCCGTCGGTCGCGTTCATCGAGTACGCGACCGGGTCGACGTACGGCTGGTTGGCGGCCGGCGCCTGCGTACCGGCCGCCTGCGCGCTGGCCTGCCGGCTCGCGGTGGCCTGCGCGAGGCTCGACGCGCCGACGGACGACGAATCGTCGCCGCCGCACGCCGCGAGCGCCAGTGTCATGAAGGTCAATGCGCCTAGCCCGGCCAGCCGGCCGCGACGAACACGGCGGCTGCCGGTACTGCTCCTGTCTGGTTTCATCTCTTTCCTTTGGCTTCGGATACCGCGTCACAAAGGCCGCCAACGCCTGCGACACGCGCAGGCCGACCCGCCACTCGCGTTGCACGGTCGGCAGTCGGCGATTGGGGATGGGACTTCTCAGAGACTGAACTTGATACAGACACAGCAAACTGCTGGCGAGAATGGTGCTCGGACGCGCCCCCTGCAGTTTGGCCAACTTTTATATGACTAAAATTTACGACACCACAAAAATAGGCGGTGCCGCGCCGCGTTGTCAAAGATCATTCGGATATTAAAATTCCCGCAATGATGCGAAGGGCGGACAGTGTCTGGAATTTGAAAGAAAACGGAATTATTCGTGCAAGGTACGCGTTATCGGCATTGCCGCGTCGAGTATTTTGCCTTTCTCGCGCAAAGCAGCAGCCTTTCCTGTATTGACGCGGCGCATCCAAGGCCTTCGGATCGAGCGGGCATTTCTTTCATTTTTATTATCGCCGATCGATTAATGCGATGCCGCGACATATATGCCATTCAGCGATTCGATTCGCTTCGATCACGCTTCAATTGCAGTTCCGGTGTGCACTGCGTCATCCATAAAATACCGGTTCGATTAATATTTCGAGGAATTATTTACCCGGCATTCGAACGGCTTTGCCGTGCGCACGGCGACGTACGGCATCGCCGCACGTCGCCCGTTGCGATGACTCACGCCACGATCACTTCCCGCCGCCCGGCAGCGCGATATCGATCAGCACCGGATCGTGATCCGACGAACGATACGCATCGGCCGCGTAGAACGTCTTCTGCTGCTCGGCCGACTTGTACGCGAGCGTGTACTGCAGCGCGAGCGGCTCGTCCGCGTTGATGTGCCATTCGTGCACGGCCTTCACGTGCGACGCGAGCGGCAGCGTCGCGAGCGCGTGGTCGAGATAGCCGGCTTCGCCGTTGTACACGTAGCTGTACGCATTCGCGCCGATCCAGCGCGCGACGAGGTTGCGGTAGCCGCGCGATTCGAGCGCGCGGATCGGGTCTTCGTACGTGTAGCTGTTGAAGTCGCCGATCAGCAGCACGCCCTGGCTCTTGACGCCCGTCGGGTTGCCGGCCAGCCAGTCGGCGACCTTCGCCGCCGCGCGCGTGCGCGTCGGATTCCAGCAGCCCTGACCATCGCCCTGGTCGAGATCGTCGTTCGTGGCATCCGGGCAGTTCTTCGACTTCAGGTGGTTCACGGCCACCGTCAGCGCCTGCTTGTTGCCGCCGACCAGCCGGAACGACTGCGCGAGCGGCTGGCGGTTCTTGTCGTCGATCGCGAGCGTCGCCGCGCGGCCGACCGGTTCGACCTTGCGGCTGTCGTAGATCATCGCGACCGAGATCGCGTCGCCGCCGAGCCGCGACGTGCCCGGATCGACCACGCGCCATTGGGCACCGAGCTTCGCCGCGAGCTGGCGCACCGCGCTCAGTTCGCCGTAGCCGTTGTTCTGGATTTCCATCAGGCCGATCACGTCGGCATCGATCGCCTTCAGCGCGCTGACGATCTTCGCTTCCTGGCGCTGGAATTCCTCGAACGTCTTCGCGCCGCGGTTGTCCGGATCGTCGAAGCCGCCGCCGAGACCGTTGCCGTTGAAGTAGTTGAGCACGTTGAACGACGCGACGCGCAGGTTCGATTTCGGATCGCGCGCCGGTGCGTTCGTGCGCGGGTTCTCGCGCTTGTCGAACGCCGGCACGGCCGCGCCGGGCATCGGCTGTACGCGCCATGCGCCGTAACGCACTTCGAGCACGCCTTCGACGTCGCGCACGGTGTAGCCCGCGCGCAGCGTGTTCGCGGCCGCGAGGCCCGGCGCCGGATACGGCACGGTCGCGGGGTTCTGCTTGTTCGAGCCGTCGTCGAGGATCAGGCGGTTGCGTGCGTTCGCATCGATCTGCGTCCGGGCCTGCGCGGGCGCCACGACGCTCGTCGGCGTACGCAGGCGGCCGTTGCTCAGCATCACGCTGCCGTAGCGGCCGAGCTCGTAGTTGTCGGTGACGCTCAGCGTCTGCGGCAGGCGCACGCGCATCCCTTCGTACGCGGCGAACGCGTTCGGGCTGTCGACCGGCAGCGTGAGCGTCGCGGGCGTGACCGTCTGGCCGTTCGCGCACACCGCGATCGCGCCCGCCAGCGTGAGCTGCGTCTGCCCGTATTTCTCCTCGACCTTGCCCGTCACGTGCACGAGATCGCCGGCCTTCGCACGCACCTTCGGCGCATAGACGAACAGGCCTTCGGACACGCCCGGCTGGTTGCGGCGCTGCGCGTCTGCCTGCTGGACGAAGAAGCCGCCGAAGCCGTCCGTGCCGCCGAAATCGGCAGTGACGACGGCTTCGATCGACGTGTTCTGACCGGCGAGCGGCGACGGCGCGCCCGGGCCCTGGATATCGGCGATCGGCGTCGTGCTGCCGCCGCAGTTCGCGCTGACGGGCGCGGCAGTGGCGGCAAATACCGGCGCGGCGAGCGTCGGGAGCAGCAATAGCGGGGCAAACAGGCGGATTGTCGAACGCATGGCGGGAATCCCGGTTGTGAGGGTGGCGAAAGCTTAGCGGCGCTCGGTGACAGTTTTTGGTAATCGGCAGACAGGCCGATGTAATTGTCGTCATCATGCCGTGATCGCCATGCGTCGTACTGCCGCGCGTCGCTCATGCCGCGAATCCTCCGCCGAAAAAACGCCGCGCTAGACCGTCCCCGGCAACGCGCTCGACACGAGCACGGCCGCCACCATCAGCACGCCGCCGAGCACGACCGCCTCGACGCGCAGCACCGTGCCGAACCGCTTCAACGCGCCGGCCGGCATCGCGACGGCCGGGTCCTGCAACGCGGCGAGCAGCTTCGGCATCCCGAAGAACCGGTTGTGTCCGCCGAGCATCGCGGCAATCAGCACGAGCACGAGCTTCAGCAGCAGGATCTGCCCGTACGTCGACGCGAACAGGTTGGCGGGCGTATCGACACCGCGCCAGCCGTTGTACGTGCCGGTCGCGAACAGTACGACCAGCGCGTAAGTGGACGCATCGGACAGCGACTGCACGAACGATGCGCCCGTCGCGCGTTCGCTCGCCGGCATGCGGACGAGCCGCGGCATCACGCCGAACGCCGTCACGAGCACGAGCCCGACCCACGCGCTGATCGCCAGCAGATGCAGCCAGTCGGCCCACACGGGGACGCTGAACGGCCCGGCGTCCACCGGATGCCCGCCGTTGCTGCGAGCGAGCGCGACACCGGCGAGCGCGGCCACCATCGCGAACGGAAACCGCGTGTCGTTCGCATGCGAGACGAACGACAGCAGCACGACGACGAGCATGAATGCGGTGCCGGCCAGCCACGCATGGCCGAACCCGGTGCCCGCGAGCATCGAATAAACCGCCGGCCCCGCGTCGAACAGCGACACTTCGCTCATCAGCGCGCAGTGCGCCCAGAACGCGGTGACGCTCGCGAGCAGCGATACGACGGACGCGCTGCGCAGCGTCGCGACGAGTCGCCGCCCGACATCGTGTTGCCACACCGATGCGCCGCGCGCGAGCCAGTGCCGGCCGAGCAACGCGCCGACGACGACCGCGAACCCGGCGTTCTGGGTCGCCACGGCCACGAGCCTCAGCAGGCCGACGAGGCCGTCGTTCATCCTTTCACCCGGAACGTATACGTGCCCTTCGTGCGATGCGCATCGGCCGTCATCGCCACCCACTGCACCGTGTACGCGCCGGCCGCAAGCTTCGGTATCGCGACGGTCATCACGCGCGGATTCGACGCATCGACCTTCGCCTTGTCCTGCGTGACGGCGTTGCCGCTCGCGTCGGACACCTTCACCGAGCTGAACGCCGGTTCGAGATCTTCGTTGAACGTGAGCCGCAACGCGTCGGGCGCCGCGTCGACCGTGCCGCCGGCCGCTGGCACCGCGCCTTCGAGCTTGCCGTGGGCCGAAGCCGCGGCCGGTGTCATCGCGAAGAGGGCGGCCGCCGCGGCGAACGCGGCGAGCCCTCCGGAAATCGTGCTGGTCATGTTCGCGCTCCGCATCACGGCTTCTTCAGTTCGACGACGGTCAGCGCGCCGTTCACGTCCTCGGCGACGAAATCGATCGTATCGCCCACCTTGACCTGCGACAGCATCGCCGGGTCCTTGACCTTGAACACCATCGTCATCGCATCCATCCCGAGGTTCTCCAGCGGACCGTGCTTGATCGTCAGCTTGCCGGCGGCCATGTCGATCTTGCGAATCTCGCCGTGCGACATGCGCTGCGCCGCCGCGGCGCCCTGCTTCGCGCCGCCGCTCATGTCCATGCCGGCCATGTCGCCGGCCGCGTACGACGCGGCGGAGAATACCAGCGCGTACCCCGTCGCCATCAGAACCAGTCCTTTCTTCATCGTGTCGACTCCCGTGTGAGTGAATGGAAATCGACGGCCGCATCGGTGCGGCCGCCGCGTGCTGCTTCAGCCGTCCGGCAATTCGCCGGTGTATTCGTACGCGACCGTGCCCTTCGGATGCCGGAACCAGCCCGGATCGCGATAGTCGTTGCGGCCGAGCCCCTGCCGCACCTTGAGCACCGTAAACATGCCGCCCATCTCCAGCGGCCCGAACGGGCCCGTGCCGGTCATCATCGGCAGCGTGTTGTCGGGCAACGGCATCTCCATGCCGCCCATCGCGCCGCCCGTGCTGCCCATCGCCATGTAGTCGGGCACGAGCTTGCCGATCCGCTTCGCGAGATCCTTCTGCGGCACGCCGATCAGGTTCGGCACCTGGTGGCCCATCGCATTCATCGTGTGATGCGACTTGTGGCAATGGAACGCCCAGTCGCCCGGGCGATCGGCGGTGAACTCGATCGCGCGCATCTGGCCGACCGCGACATCGGCCGTCACTTCGGGCCAGCGCGCGGCCGGCGGAATCCAGCCGCCGTCGGTGCCCGCGACCTCGAAGCTGTAGCCGTGCAGGTGGATCGGGTGATTCGTCATCGTCAGGTTGCCGAAACGAATCCGGACGCGGTCGCCGGCGCGCACCGGCAGCGGATCGATGCCCGGAAACACGCGCGAGTTGAAGGTCCACATGTTGAAATCGGTCATCTCGTTCACGCGCGGCGTGTAGCTGCCCGGGTCGATGTCGTACGCGGCGAGCAGGAACACGAAATCGCGATCGACCGGCATCGTGCCGCGATCCTTCGGATGCACGATGAACATGCCCATCATCCCCATCGCCATCTGCACCATCTCGTCGGCGTGCGGGTGATACATGAACGTGCCGTGCGCTTCGAGCTGGAACTCGTAGACGAAGGTCTTGCCGGGCGGAATGTGCGGCTGCGTGAGGCCGCCGACGCCGTCCATCCCGTTCGGCAGCCGCAGCCCGTGCCAGTGGATCGTCGTGTGCTCGGGCAGCCGGTTCGTCACGAAGATGCGGACCTTGTCGCCTTCGACGGCCTCGATCGTCGGGCCCGGCGACTGGCCGTTGTAGCCCCACAGGTTCGCGTTCATGCCGGGCGCCATCTCGCGCACGACGGGCTCGGCCGTCAGGTGGAATTCCTTCCAGCCGTTCTTCATCCGCCACGGCAGCGACCAGCCGTTCAGCGTCGCGACGGGCGTGTACGGGCGGCCGTTCGGCGGCACGAGCGGCGGCTGCGTGCCGGTTTTCGCCATCGTGGGCGCTTCGGGCAGCGACGCGGCGCCGGCCTTGCTGACCATCGCCGCACCGAGCAGCGCGGCGCCCGAGCCGCTGAGAAATTGTCGACGGGACACCATGTCAATGACCTTCCGGATGCGGTTGCGTGGCGGGCGCCGGCGGCGCCGCGGGAGGGGAAGCCGGCTGTGGCGCAGCGTCGGCCTTCGAAGCGGATTCGGGTGCTGATTCGGCGGAGTTCGTCGCGCGCGGCGTAGCACCCGACGACGGCAACCGGCCGCCGACCGCCATCTGCAGATCGGTTTCCGCGAGCCAGTAGTCCTTCAGCGCGTCGATGTAGCCGTTGACCGCGCCGACCTGTTCTCGCGCATCGGTCAGCAGCTCGAACACGCTCGCGAGCATCCCGTTGTAGCGCAGCAGCAGTTCGTCGGAGATCGTCTTGCGCAGCGGCACGACTTCGTCGCGATAGTGCGTGGCGACGTCGTAGCTGGTGACGTAAGCCGCGTACGATTCGCGCACTTCGGAGCGCGCATCGATGGCGGTTTTCGCGAGCCGGTTCGCGGACTGCATGTAGATCGCCTCGGCGCGCGCGACCTTCGCGCCGCCCCAGTCGAACAGCGGAATCTCGACGCTGATCTCGTAGCCGTGCTCGTGGCCCTTGCCGGTTTCGTAGTCATTCACGTAGCCGAGTTCGACCGCGTTGACGAAGCGCGTGGCCTTGCTCAGGCCGAGCGACGACGCGACGCCCTGCGTCTGCAGCTTCGCCGCCTGGATGTCGAGGCGGTTGCTCATCGCGAAGCGTTCGAGATCGGGCAGGTCCGGGCGGGCTTTAGGCAGATCGGGCAAGCGTTCGGGCAACGCGTACCGCGTGCGCTCGCCCCACAACCCCATCGCACGCGTGAGCTTCTCGCGTGCGGCGACGGCCTGCTGACGCGCCTTCGCGTGCTGCGCGACCGCATCGGCATGAAACGCCTGCTCGCGTGCGTAGTCGAGCCGGCTGAAGTTGCCGGCCTGCCGCATGCGCAGCGCGAGTTCGGCGGCCGCGCTCGCGGCGTCGCGCACCTGCTGCGCATAGTTCGCGGCCTGCTCGGCGGCGACCGCTTCCACGTAGGCGCGGCGCGCATCGGCCGCGACCTTCAGCATCGCGTCGGCCGTTTCGAGCTTGGTCTGCTCGAAGCGGCGGCGTTCGATCTTCGTTGCCAGCGGCATCGTCAGCAGCGCGAACACGTTCGCCGAGAACGTGCGGCCGAGCGTCAGCTCGCCGTCGCCGGCACGCGTGCGGCTGAACGCGAAGCGCGGGTTCGGCAGCCGGCCGGCCTGCACGAGGTCGGCCTCCGACAACCCGAGTTCCGCGTACGACGCCTGCAGCCCGCGGTTGTTCAGCAGCGCGACCTGAACCGCGTCGTCCATCGACAGCGGTTTCGCCAGCAATTCCCGTGTCCGCCGGTCGACCGCTTCGCGGTCGGCGTCAGTCCGCACCACTACCGCGTCCTTCCCGATGCGTTCCGATGCGAGCGACGACACGGCGTCGAACCCGCCGTCCTTCGAAAACGTCGTGCAGCCCGCGAGGAGCGCCAGCACGATCGCGGCCGCGCCGATCCGAGGCGATATCGCGAGCGTCGTCATCGCGTGGCCCCTCCGTGCGTCGAATGGGCGGCGCCGTTGCCGGCCGCGCCGCCGCTCGTGCGCCCTTTCGCGGGTCGCTCCACCACGTCCCGGTTCAGTTGCTTCCAGCCCGGGCCTGCGTCGTCCTCATACCGCTGGTAGCCATCGAACGCGGACGTCACGGTGACGTCCGGCACCGACGCGGCGGCGTCCGCCGGGTCGGGAAACGCGGTTTGCGCGGGCGCGAGCGACGGCACGAGGGCCGCCGCGCCCCACAGCGCCGCAATGATCAATCGCATGAACATGTCTCGTCGTAAGTCGTCCGGCGCAGCGTGATGCGGTGGCCGGAGCAAATAGCGGATCGCGGCGGGTCGGCCGCGGACAGGAACTAGACGGGCATCCTGCGAGGCGGCCGGTCGATGCCGCCGGTCAGGAACGACACGTCCCCGGCCGAACGCGGCGGCGCGACGGTCGTGACGCCGACGCTCGCCGCGGCCGGCGCCTCGAGCGCGCCCGGCATTGCGGAGCCGAAGCAGCAGGACACGCACGCGGCACATGACGACGCATGCCGCGCGTGATCGTGATGGCCGTCCTGCGCGGTCGGCATCGTGTGCAGCGCTTGGTCCTCATGCGGCACGGCAGCGCCCGCGCACGGCATCGAAACAGCCGCGAACGACTGGATCGGCAGGCTCAGCGCCAGCAACACGACGACGAGGAAGGTGCGCCAGTACGACATGGATGCGAAATCAGGCAGGCAATGATCGTTAGGGCCGGCGCGTCGCACGACGGCGCGCTCCGGGGACAAGACGGCCGCAGCTTATCGCCGCCGCGGTGACGACGACATGGCCGAAACATGACCGGCCTTTCATGACAATTCCGTCATCCGCCGATCATCGTTCGCGCACGCGCGGCGCCGTACGCTCTGGCGTTACACTGACCGGCTGGAATCACGGACGGCCTGCCTCACCATGCGGATACTGATAGTCGAAGACGAACCCAAGATGGCGTCCTACCTCCGGAAGGGCTTGATGGAGGCGAGCTACACGGTCGATGTCGCGGAAAACGGCCAGGACGGGCTGTTCCTCGCGCTGCACGAGGATTTCGATCTCGTCGTGCTCGACGTGATGCTGCCGGAACTGGACGGCTTCGAGGTGCTCAAGCGGCTGCGCGCGCAGAAGCAGACGCCCGTGCTGCTGCTCACGGCCCGCGACGCGATCGAGGACAAGGTCGCCGGGCTCGAGCTCGGCGCCGATGATTACCTGCTCAAGCCGTTCGCGTATGCCGAGTTCCTCGCGCGCATCCGCTCGCTGCTGCGGCGTGCGCCGCGCAACGTGCGCGACATCCTGCACGTCGCCGATCTCGAAATCGATCTGCTCAAGCGCCGCGTGCGGCGCGCCGACACCCGCATCGACCTCACCGCGCAGGAATTCGCGCTGCTGCAGCTGCTCGCGGAACGCGAGGGCGAGGTGCTGACGCGCACCTTCATCACGTCGCAGATCTGGGACATGAATTTCGACAGCGACACGAACGTCGTCGACGCGGCGATCAAGCGCCTGCGCGCGAAGATCGACAACGCGTACGAGAAGAAGCTGATCCACACGATCCGCGGGATGGGCTACGTGCTCGAGGATCGTTCGTGACCGCACACGCCGCTTCGTATTCGCTGCTGCGGCGCCTGACGCTCGCGTTCACCGCGGTCGCGGCGCTCGTGTTCGCGCTGACCGGCGCGTATCTGTACCGGTCGCTGTCCGCCGAGCTGACGCGGCGCGACGACATCGAGATCTCCGGCAAGCTCAACCAGTTCCTGCAGCTCGCGCGCGCCAGCGGATCGACGGCCGCGCTACGCGCCGACCCGGCCGTGTTCCACGACGTGCTGCTGTCGCATCCGGGCGTCTACCTCGGCATCTACGATGCGCAAAACCGTCCGCTCGTCGAGCATTCCGACGAAGCCGGCAACACGCTCGCGTCGGTGATCGCCGCATCGCATCGGGCAGGCAGCGCCGACGGCCCGTTCACCTGCGCGCCGCCCGGCATCGGCACGTCGCGCTGCGTGTCCGCACGCGAGACACTGCCGTCCGGCGAAACGATCCAGGTCGCACTCGCACGCACGGCGACCGATCGGCAATCGCTGCTCGAAAGCTATCGCGTCGATATCTGGCTCGCGGCGGCCGTCGGCGCGCTGCTGGTCGGCGCGCTCGGCTACGCGGTCGCGTCGCGCGGCCTGCGCCCGGTCGAAAGCCTCGGCCGGCAGACGTCGCGCATCGAGGCGCACAACCTGAACGCACGCCTCGACGCGCGCGGCGGCCCGGTCGAATTGCGCGAGCTCGCCACGTCGGTGAACCGGATGCTCGACCGCCTCGAACGCGCGTTCGTGCGGCTGTCGCAGTTCTCGTCGGATCTCGCGCATGACATGCGCACGCCGCTTGCGAACGTGATCAGCTCGTCGCAGATCACGCTGTCGCGTGCCCGCACGGCCGACGAATACGAAGCGCTGATCGAATCGAACATCGAGGAATGCGAACGGCTGCAGCGGATGATCGAGAACATGCTGTTTCTTGCCCGCACCGACAACGCGCGGCAGCACCTGAAGGCCGCCGAACTCGACGCGGGCAGCGAATTGCGCCGGCTCGCGTCGTATTTCCAGGCGCTGGCCGACGAAGCCGGCGTGCGCATCGACGTGCATGGCGAAGCGCCGGTCGTCGCGGACGCGACGCTGTTCCGGCGCGCGGTGAGCAATCTCGCGTCGAATGCGCTCGAACACGCGGAAGCCGCATCGACGATCGAGCTGGCCGTGTCGACCCAATGCGGTTACGCGGTCGTCGAAGTCACGAATCGCGGCGTTGCGATTCCGCCCGAACAGGTCGAACGGATCTTCGAGCGCTTCTACCGGATCGATTCGTCGCGGCACGGCGCGGCGCGCAACGCGGGGCTCGGGCTCGCGATCGTGAAGTCGATCATGGAGCTGCATCGCGGCAAGGTGGAAGTCGCGAGCCGCGACGGGCGCACGACGTTCGCGCTCTACTTTCCGCGCGACACCGATAGTTAGACGACGCGCCGCCGCGCTCGGCGCTAGCGTTCCTGCGCGGCGGCGAACGACGTACGAACGCACACGAGCAGCACGATGGTCGCCGCGCTGAAGATAGCCCCCGCGTAGAACGTGGCCGCGGCGCCCGCCCGATCCCACAGCACGCCCGCGACGACGCTCGATACGAGCGTCACGATGCCGCTGATCAGGTTGAACACGCCGAACGCCGTGCCTCTCAATTCGGCCGGCGCGGCCTGCGCGACCATCGTCGCGAGCAGCCCTTGGGTCATCCCCATATGGAGTCCCCACAGCGCGACGCCGACGAGTACGGCCGGCCAATGCGCGCCGTGCGCCAGCACGATGTCGGCGGCAATCAGCAGCACGAGCCCGATCACCATCAGTTTCGTGTGGCTCGTCGTATCGGCGAGCTTGCCGAACGGGTAAGCGGACAATGCATACACGACGTTCATCGCGACCATCACGAGCGGCACGAGCGCGACGGGCACGCCGCTGCCCATCGCGCGCAGCACCAGGAACGCTTCGCTGAAACGCGCGAGCGCGAACACGCCGCCGACGGCGACGACCCACCAGTAGCGCGCGCCGAGTTGCGCGACGACCGCGCGGCGGATCGGGTTCACGCGCTTCTCGCCCGGCGCACGCGCCGGCTCGTCGATGCCGAACGCGAGCAGCGCCACGGCCAGCACGCCGGGAATCACGGCCAGCCAGAACGCGAGGCGGAAATCGTCGCGCCACACCAGCATGATGACGACGGCCAGCAGCGGCCCAAGGAACGCGCCCACCGTGTCGAGCGACTGGCGCAACCCGTACGCGGCGCCGCGCAGGTGAACGGGCGTGACGTCGGCGACGAGCGCGTCGCGCGGCGCGCCGCGAATCCCCTTGCCGATGCGGTCGACGATCCGCGCGGTCACCACGACGCCGATCGTCGGCGCGATCGCGAACAGCGGCTTGCTGAGCGCGCCGAGCGCGTAGCCGGCGACCGCGAGCCATTTGCGATTGCGCAGGTAGTCGCTCAGCGTGCCGGAGAACACCTTGACGACCGGCGACGTCGCCTCGGCGATCCCTTCGATCACGCCGATCGTCGTCGCGCTCGCGCCAAGGCCCGCCATCAGGAACATCGGCAACAGGCTGTGGATGATTTCGGACGACACGTCCATCAGCAGGCTGACGCAGCCGAGCACCCACACGCTGCGCGGAATCTGCCGAAGAATGCCGGTCGGTGCGTCGGTCTGCATGGATCGCTCCCGGTTCAGGCATCGTGATGCCGAATGCCTGTGATGCTACCGCATGCTCGCAACCCTGATCGCAGACCGAGGCGCGCGTGCGCGCGTGCGCGCTTGCTATCGCGCCGCGTCGCGCCGCAGCTTCGCCTGCCGCCGCGTACGATCGTTCAGTATCTGGTGTCGGCGATGATCGGTCAGCTTCTTCCAGTCGCGCGCCTCGTCGCGCGTGCGCAGGCAGCCGACACAAAAGCCCGTGCGGCCGTCGAACGCGCACAGCCCGATACACGGCGATTTCACGGCCACGATCAGGCAGCCTTCCCACGCGTCATCACTTCGACGGTCACGTGCGACACGCCGTCGAAGCGCGCGAGCAGCGCATGGTAGAAACGCGCGTCGCGCGCGGCGTCGCCCGATTCGACCGACACGATCGCACTCATGTGCCCGGGGCCCACGCGCCATACATGGAGGTCGTTGACCTTGTCGCCGAGCGCCTCGATCGCGCGGCGCACGTTGTCCGTCAGCCTGCGGTCGACGTTGACGTCGAGCAGGATCCCGCCCGTATCGCGCATCAGCCCATACGCCCAGTTGGCGATCACCAGCGCGCCGACGATGCCCGCGAGCGGGTCCATCCAGACCCATCCGAACGCGCGCGCGAGCAGCAGGCCGACGATCGCCAGCACCGACACGGCCGCATCGGCGATCACGTGAACGTAGGCCGACCGGATGTTGTGGTCGCGATGCGCGGCCGAGTGCGAACCGTGAGCATGATGCGCGTGGTGCGCGTCGTCGTGGTCATGATCACGGTCATCGTGGTGGCCGTGCCCATGCGCGTGATGATGATCGCCGCTCAGCAGCCACACGCTCGCGAGATTCACCGCAAGCCCCAGCACCGCAATCGGAATCGCTTCGCCGAACTGGATCGGCACCGGCGCCAGCAGGCGCGCGATCGCCTCATAGCCGATCAGCAACGCGATCATCGCGAGCACGATCGCGCTCGTGAAGCCGGCCAGGTCGCCGAGCTTCCCGGTGCCGAACACGAAGCGCGGATCGTCGGCGTGCCGGCGCGCATAGGTATAGGCCAGCGCCGCGATCAGCATCGCGCCCGCGTGCGTCGACATGTGCAGCCCGTCGGCGACCAGCGCCAGCGAGCCGAACAGCGTGCCGCCGACGATCTCGGCGATCATCATCGCCGTGCACAGGCCGATGACCATCCACGTCTTCCGCTCGTTGCGCGCATGTGCGGCGCCCAGGAACGCGTGGCTGTGCGCGCCGCCCGCCGCCGCGCCGTTGAATTCGTTCATGTTTCGATCCGGTGACTTACTTGAAATAGCTGTGCACGACCTCGATCAACTGCTCGGTCGCGCTGCCTTCGTGTGCGTCGGGCGTATCCGCATCGACGAGATGCGACCGGATGTGGTCTTCCAGCACGACTGCCAGCAAGCCGTTCATCGCGCCGCGGCAGCTCGTGATCCGTTGCAGCACGTCGTTGCAGCCGCGCTCTTCCTCCAGCGCGCGCTCGATCGCTTCGACCTGCCCCTTGATACGGCGCACGCGGTTCAGCAGCTTCTGTTTCTCGCGAACGGTATGACTCATCGATGGCTCCTGTATAGGGTAGGGGAGTATATCTCCGGACGATTTCCCCTATAGGATGGAGGGGTATATTTTTCGAGACGAAGGCTTGTCGAACGAAAACCGCTCGGCTAGACTGGTTTTCGTCTTTGGGGAGTAGCCTGCTTTCCGTCACCGGAAAGCGAGCGCGTCAACACACTCGGCCCGCGGCCGTGGCGCGTTCGGCCTGATCGGCTTGGCGAGACCATCGGCACATCGCGTCGTTCCTGGTCGGACGCCGGCGGATGTGTCATGGTTCGTCAGCGTCCGACCACGGAGTCCCCATGTTCCTTCCCGCTCGTCTCCCTCACGCCACCGCTGCCCGCGGAGGTGCCGCATGACCTTCATGTTCGTCGAACTGGCGTTCATGCTGATCGTCATCCTCATCGCCGCCGAAGTCTTCACCAATGCGCTCGAACATCTCGGCGAACGCCTGAAGATTTCCGAAGGCGTGACCGGCTCGCTGTTCGCGGCCGTCGGCACCGCGTTGCCCGAAACGATGGTGCCGCTGCTCGCGCTGGCCGGCGGCACGTCGAACCAGGCCGTGAACGAGGAGATCGGCGTCGGCGCGATTCTCGGCGCGCCGCTGATGCTCGCGACGCTCACCACGCTCCTGATGGCGCTCGCCGTGATCCGCTCGCGCGGGCTGCGCGGCACGATCGCGCCCGAACGCACGGGCTTCGTGCGCGACATGAACACCTTCCTCGCCGCATTCTCGCTGGCGACCGTCGCGATGTTCGTCCCGCATCACAACTGGGCCGTGCGCGCGCTGCTCGCCGCGATGCTGGTCGGCCTCTACGTGGTGTACGTCGTGCTGACGTTCCGCGCGTCGACCGGGCTCGTCGACGCCGGTCACGGCACCGAGGCGCCGCACGCAATGTTCCTGTCGCGCGTCGGCCTGCCGACCAACCTGTCGACGATCTTGCTGCAACTGCTGATCGGCGTCGCGCTGCTGGTCGGCGGCGCGAAGGGCTTCATTCACGGTGTGGAAGGCGTGTCGCACGCGCTCGGCGTGTCGGCGTTGCTGCTGTCGCTGATCATCGTGCCGATCGCGACGGAACTGCCGGAGAAGGTCAACAGCGTGCTGTGGATTCGCCGCGGGAAGGACACGCTCGCGTTCGGCAACATCACCGGCGCGATGGTGTTCCAGGGCACGCTGCTGCCGGCGATCGGCATCATGCTGACGCCGTGGGAGCCGCGCCCCGAAGTGCTGACCGGCGTGATCGTCACGCTCGCGGCGGCGGCCTGGCTGCGCGTCAATGCACGCACGCGCGGGCTCGCGATCTGGGCGTTGCTCGCGAACGGCGCGGGTTATGCGGGGTATCTGGTGCTGACGCTGACGCGCTAAGCGCCGGTCGGGCGCGCCGGCCGACGAACCCGTCGGCGCGGCGCGTTTCATGGCACCCGACGCGGGCGACGGCAACGCCCGCATCCGGACGATCAGGAACCCTTGACGAGTTTGACGATCGTCAACGTACCGTCGACCTTCTCGATCCGCACCTTGACCTTGTCGCCTGCATGCGCTTGCGCAAGCATCGCTGCGTCCTTCGCCTTGAACGCCATCGTCATCGGCGGCATCCCGACGTTCTCCAGCGCGCCGTGCTTCAGCGTGATCTTGCCGCTCGCGACATCGACCTTCTTCACTTCGGCGTCCGTCAGCGCGGCATTCGATTCCGCCGCACCGTCCGACGACATCTTCATGCCGGACATGTCCATGCCCGACATCTCGCCGGCGGCGAACGCCGGTACCGCGAACGCACTCAGCGCGACGACAGCGGTGGCAGTAGCGATCAATTGATTCATCTTCAACGTGATTCTCCGGTTGGGATAGATGGCACGTTCGTGCCGGAAGGAACTGCATCGGAATGCCGCGCGCGGCCCGCGCTTCGCGCACGACGGCGCTGAAGCAGAAGCCACGCGGCGGGAATGACGAACATCGACAAGAGCGGCGCCGTGACCATGCCGCCGACCATCGGCGCGGCGATGCGCTGCATGACTTCGGAGCCGGCGCCGTGGCCGATCATGATCGGCACGAGCCCGGCGAGCACGACGGCGACCGTCATCGCCTTCGGCCGCACGCGCAACACCGCGCCTTCGCGAATCGCGTCGAGCAGCAACGCATCGGTCAGCGGTTCGCCGGCATCGAGCCGGCGCTGCAGCGCGCCCTTCAGGTACAGCAGCATCACGACGCCGAATTCGGCGGCCACGCCGGCCAGTGCGATGAAACCAACCGACGTCGCGACGGACACCGCATGGCCGAGCGCCCATACGAGCCAGAACCCGCCGACCAGCGCGAACGGGACCGTCGACATCAGCAGCAACGCGTCGGCCGCCGAATCGAACGTGACGAACAACAACACGAAGATCACGACGAGCGTGACAGGCACGACGGTGCGCAGCGTCGCCGCCGCGCGTTCGAGGTACTCGAACTGACCCGACCACGCGATCGAATAGCCGGGCGCCAACGCGACCTGTTGCGCGACGGTCTGCTGCATCGCACGGACGGCCGTGCTGAGATCGGTACCGCGGAGATCGACGTACACGTAGCCGGACAGCCGCGCGTTTTCGCTGCGGATCATGGGCGGCCCGTCGGCGATCGCGACGTGCGCGACGTCGCCGAGGCGGATCTGCGCGCCGCGCGCGGTGACGATCGGCAGTTGCCGCAGGTTCTCGAGCGAATCGCGGATCTCGCGCGGATAGCGGATGTTGATCGGGAAGCGCTCGCGCCCGGCGATCACTTCGCCGACGTCCTCGCCGCCGATCGCCGACGACACGACCGACTGGATATCGGCCACCGACAGCCCGTAACGCGCGGCGGCGAGCCGGTCGATGTCGACGTCGATGTAGCGGCCGCCGTTCAGCCGTTCCGCGAGCGCGGACGTCACGCCCGGCACGCGCTTCACGGCTGCCTCGACCTGCGTCGCGATCGCGTCGATCCCCGCCAGGTCCGGCCCGGAAATCTTCACGCCGACCGGCGTCTTGATCCCGGTGGACAGCATGTCGAGCCGGTTGCGGATCGGCGGCACCCATACGTTCGACAAGCCCGGCACCTTCACCGTCCGGTCGAGTTCGTCGACGAGCTTCTCCGGCGTCATGCCCGGCCGCCACGCGCTGCGCGGCTTGAAGCGGATCGTCGTCTCGAACATCTCGAGCGGCGCCGGGTCGGTCGCGGTATCGGCGCGGCCCGACTTGCCGAACACGGTGTCGACCTCCGGCACGGTCTTGATCAGCCGGTCGGTCTGCTGCAGCAACTCGCTCGCCTTGTCCGCCGAGATGCCCGGCAGCGCGGTCGGCATGTACAGCAAATCGCCTTCGTCGAGCGGCGGCATGAATTCGCTGCCGAGCCGCGACAACGGCACGGCGGTCAGCACGAGCGCGACGACCGCGACGCCGATCGCGGCCCACGGGCGCCGCAGGGTCGCTTCGAGCAGCGGCCGGTACAGGCGAATCAGCGCGCGGTTGATCGGGTTCGCGTGCTCGGGCGGAATGCGGCCGCGTACCAGATAGCCCATCAGCACCGGCACCAGCGTCACCGACAGCCCGGCGGCGGCCGCGATCGTATAGGTCTTCGTGAACGCGAGCGGCGCGAACAGCTTGCCCTCCTGCCCTTCCAGCGAAAACACCGGAACGAACGACAGCGTGATGATCAGCAACGAGAAGAACAGTGCCGGCCCGACCTCCGCGGCCGACGCCGCGACGATTTCCCAACGGCGCGCAGTGGTGATCGGCTCGCCGGGATGCGCGCGGTCGTATGCTTCCAGATGCTTGTGCGCGTTCTCGATCATCACGATCGCCGCGTCGATCATCGCGCCGATCGCGATCGCGATTCCGCCGAGCGACATCAGGTTCGCGTTCACGCCCTGGTAGCGCATCACGATGAACGCCGCCAGCACGCCGAGCGGCAGCGACAGGATCGCGACGAACGCGCTGCGCAGATGGAACAGGAACACCGCGCACACGATCCCGACGATCACGAATTCCTCGATCAGCTTGTCCCTGAGGTTGTCCACCGCGCGCTCGATCAGCTGCGAGCGGTCGTACGTCGTGACGATCTCGACGCCGGGCGGCAGCGAGCGCTTCAGGTTGGCGAGCTTCGCCTTCACCGCGTCGATCGTCGTCAGCGCGTTCTTGCCCGAACGCATCACGACGACACCGCCCGTCACCTCGCCCTGCCCGTTCAGCTCCGCGATCCCGCGCCGCGTCGCCGGGCCGACCTGGATGCGCGCGACGTCGCCGAGCAGGACGGGCGTGCCGGTGTCGTCGGTGCGCAGCACGACGTGACGGAAATCGTCGAGCGTGCGCAGGTAGCCGGACGAGCGCACCATGTACTCCGACTCGGCCAGCTCGACGACCGAGCCGCCGGAGGCCTGGTTGGCCTTGCCGAGCGCCTCCGCGACCGTCGCCTGCGTGATGCCGTACGCGCGCAGCTTGTCCGGATCGAGCACGACCTGGTACTGGCGCACCATGCCGCCGATGCTCGCCACTTCCGATACGTCCGGCACGGCCTTCAGCTCGAACTTCAGGAACCAGTCGTTGAGCGCGCGCAGTTGCCCGGCATCGTGGTGACCGGTGCGATCGACGAGCGCGTATTCGTATACCCAGCCGACGCCGGTCGCATCCGGCCCGAGCGACACGGTCGCGCCCGCCGGCAGGCGGCTCTGCACCTGGCTCAGGTATTCGAGCACGCGCGAACGCGCCCAGTACGGATCGGTGCGGTCGTCGAACAGCACGTAGACGAACGCGTCGCCGAACGACGAGTACGCGCGCACGGTTTTCGCGCCCGGCACGCCGAGCAGCGTCGTCGTCAGCGGATAGGTCACCTGATCCTCGACGACCTGCGGCGCCTTGCCCGGATACGACGCCTTCACGATCACCTGCGTGTCCGACAGGTCGGGTAACGCGTCGAGCGGCGTCTGTCGCAGCGACTGCACGCCCCATGCCGCGAGCAGCACGGTGGCCAGCAGCACCAGAAACCGGTGATGGACGGACCAGTGAATGATTCGCGCGATCATCGCTCGCCTCCCTGCGGCTCGACCTTCGTCAGTCGGTAACCGTCATCGGTCTGCGTGAACGCGAAACGCACGGTCTGGCCCGGCTTCACGTCCGGAAACGCGTGCGCCGACGGCTTGCCGAACGCCATCGTCATCGCGCCCCAGCCGAGCGCCGGCACCGGTTGATGCGAGAACGTGATGTCGTCGGCCGTGACGTTCTCCACCTTGCCGGTGGTTTCGTAGACCGGCGCGGTTGCCGTCGCGGATGAGGCGGCCGCGCTTGTGCCTGCCGCCCGCTCCAGCCGCGGCAGCACGCTTTTCAGGCTGGCTTCCGAATCGATCAGGAACTGCCCCGACGCGACGACCGTGTCGCCTTCGTTCAGCCCGCCGAGCACTTCCGTGTCGCCGCCGACGTCGTTGCCAACCGTCACCGCGACCGGCTGAAGCCGGCCGTCGCCAAGTTTCGCGATGACGATCGTGCGCCGGCCGGTCGCGATCACCGCCTCGGACGGCACGAGCAGGCGCGACGCCTTCTCCTGCGCGGCGACCTTCACGCGCATCAGCATGCCGGGCGTGAGCTTCAGCGACGCGTTGTCGATCTCCAGCCGCGCCTGCAGCGTACGGCTACCCGTACTGATGCCGGGCAGCACTTCGCGGATGCGGCCGCTGAAATGCCGGGCCGGATCGACGGCGAACGTCGCGTCGACCGACATCCCCGGCTGCACGTTCAAGGCGAGCGCTTCCGGCACCTCGACGATCAGCCACAGCGTCGACAGCCCGGCGATCTTCGCGAGTGTCTGACCGGGCGCGACCATCGCGCCGTCGCGCACGTTCAGCTCGCTGACGACGCCGCTCTCCGGCGCGCTCAGCACGACGTGCGTCTGCGCGCGGCCGGTGCGATCGAGGGCCGCGATCATCGCGTCCGGGATCGACAGCGCCCGCATCCGTGCGCGCGCCGCATCGAGCAGGCTGCCGTCCATCCCGCCGCGCTTCAGCGCGAGATACTCCTCCTGCGGCGCGAGCCAGTCGGGCACGAACAGCGATGCGACCGGCGCGCCCTTCGCAATGCGCTGCATCGGCGCACGCGCATACAGACGATCGATGTAGCCCGTCACGCGCGACTGCACGACCGCCGCGCGCGCTTCGTCGAACTGCGTGGTGCCCACCGCGTCGAAGCCGGCCGCCGTCTGCTGCCGGCGCACGGTCGCATAGCGAATGCCGAGGTTCTGCTGCAGGCCCGGATCGATCCGGATGCCCGCCGCGGCACCGCCTTCGTCCGCATAGACGGGCTGCAACTGCATGTCCATGAACGGCGATTTGCCCGGTTTGTCGAAGTGCTGGTTCGGCACCATCGGGTCATGCCAGTACAGCACCTTGCGCGAGGCCTGCTGAGCCGGCACGCCCGACGGCGCGGCGGCGGGCATGGCGGCCGTCGCCGCGCCGCGCGTCGCATGGCGAACGCCCGCGAAATAGCCGGCGCCGGCGAGCGCCGCACCGGCGAACGCGATCAGCGCCGCACGCATCAGTGATTGCCTTGTCATGAGCGTCTCCTTCACTGCGCGGCGGCCGTCGCCGACGGCACGACCTGATATTCGAGTTGCGCCCAGGTCTGCGAGACCTCGCGCCTGAGATCGAGCACCTGCAACTGCGCGTCGAGTTGTGCACGCCGCGCGGCGAACGTGTCGGCGAGCGACCCCGTGCCGGCGCGGTATGCCGCCGCCGCGAGCTGCACGCGCTGATCGGCGGCCGGTAGCAACGCGTCGCCGAGATGCGCGATGCGCGCGCGACCGCTCGCGAGCGTCGCGGACTGCGTGCGGATATCGGCCTGCACCTGGCGCAGCGTGTCCTCGTACGTCAGGCGCGCCTTCGTCGCGAGCGCGGCTTTCTCGGCCACGTCGCGGTTCTGGCGATTCTTGCGATCGAGCGGCAGCGGGATCGTCACGCCGATGGACACCATGTTCGAATACGCGCCGCCGCGCTGCTGGTACGCGACTTCCCACGTCCAGTTCGGGCTGCGCTCGCTGTTCGCGACGGCCGTATCGGCCTCGGCGACGGCGATATCGTCCGCGGCCGTGATGAGCGCCGGCTGCGACAGCCGCAATTCATCGGGCGGCAACGACGACACGAACGACACCGGTGCGGGCGGCGTGCCCGCGACATCGTCGACGGGCACGGCGGTCCAGCGCGACAACGCAATGAGCGCGGTCTGGTAGACCTGCTGCGCCTTCAGCAGTTGGTCCTGCGTCTGCGCGAGCATGGCCCGCGCCTGGACGACATCGGCCGCGCTCGCCTTCGCGCCGCGATACGACGCCTGCGTCGCGTCGAGTTCATGGTTCATGTGACCGAGCAGCGCCTGCTGAAGCGCGAGCGCCTGCTTCGCATAGATGGCATCGAGCCACGCCGTCGCGGTCTGCCGGCGTACGGCCGCCAGTTGCACGAGATAGCCGGCGCGCTCGCGGCCGACCTGTTCGTCGGCGAGCGCGGTACGCAGCCGCCGCTTGTCTCCGGACACCCATTCCTGCTCGATGCCGATGCGGCGCATCGTCATGAAATCCTGGCCGACGGTGAAGCGCTGCCCGCCGTTGATTGGCAGGTTGTCGATGCCGGCCTTGAGCATCGGGTCCGGCAACTGGCCGGCCTTGACGGCCGCTTCGGAACGCGCGAGCACGGAAGCCTGCGCGGCCTGCATCGACGCGGAACGATCGGTGGCGGACTGCAGCGCGGCGTCCAGCGTCAGCGGCGACTGCTGCGCGTGAACGGCGCCCGCCATCAGCAGCGCGGCCCACGGTACGGGCGCGCGCCGACATGCACGCGGCATGCGCGGCGTGCGGAAAGCGAATGACATGGTGTAACCCCAAATCGGAACCCAAAGGGATTCCACGTCCTGCGCGCAGGACGAACCTCACCGCGTGCGCGGCGAACCGGTCAAATCGGGATCAGCTGATGCGTGGCGGGCGCCACAACCCGTTCGGGTCGCGCGCCGGGACGGACTGCGTGTAGTGGAAGACGATCGTGCTGGCGAATGCAGCGGGCCGACTGACGTCGGCGCGGGCTGCCGGGTGGTAGAGACTGCCGAACTGGCATTGGGCCGTCACCTTGCAGGCCATGCCCTTGGCTTTGGCCTTCGCGTGATCGGCGGAGGACGGCTGCATCGAATCGCAGCCGCGCATGTCGGCGGACATGGCCATCTTCATGCCGGTGTCCGCCTCCATCGACATCGTCTGCTGCATCGGACATTCGCCGGTCAGGCCGCTGGCTGCCAGCCCAGTGATGGGCAGCACCGCGCACAGCAGCAGCAGGATGAAGGTCCGAAGCAGTTTCATGGCGGCGATTATAGCGCGGGCTGTTGCGGCATGGCGCTGCGTCGCCACGGCCGTCGCGCGTCATCGCAGCAGGTTGTCCGCCGCCAGCACGGCCTGTACCGCCGGCCGCTCGCGCACCCGCTCGTACCATGCGCGCAGATGCGCATGCCGGCTCAGGTCGATTTCCGCGTTGTACACCGAGCGCATCCAGTCGGCCTTGCCCCAGCCGGTCAGCGCGAACAGGTACGCATCGGCGACGGTGAACGTGTCGCCGGTGACGAACGTCCTGCCGTCGAGCTGGCGGTCGATCCACGCGAAGCGGCCGTCGAGCTTCTGCCGCACGGGCTCGACGTACTTCCCCGCCTGCACCGCATACAACAGCGGGATGAAGCCCTTGTGGATCTCGGTGCCGAGAAAGTTCAGCCATTCCATCAGCCGGTAGCGCGCGAGTGTGCCGTAAGCGGGCGCAAGCGCGGCTTCCGGGCGCTGGTCCGCGAGATACTGGGCGATCACCGGCCCTTCGCGCAGCATCGTGCCGTCGTCGAGTTCGAGCAGCGGCACGTAGCCGAGTTCGGTCACGTCGTAGTAATCGCGGCCGCCATCGACGACATGCTTGCGCGCGTCGACCTTGACGATCTCCGCGTCGAATCCGCCTTCGCGCAGTACGATGCAGATCGCCTGCGAACAGCTGCCGGGAGCGTGATAAAGCTTCATGTGTTTCCTTCGTGGGTTGTCCATCTATCGATTCGCCGCGACGCGGGCGCTAATATCTCGCATCGGCGCGGTGCTGAGAAGACGGCAGTCGTTTGTGCCGTAGTCACAAAAAATTTACCGACCAGGATTCGGCGCGATGAAAACGAGTGCGACAGGATGTTCCGTTGAAGAAGCGATGCGCCTGCTCGGCGGCCGCTGGCGGCTGCTGCTGGTGTCGTATCTGCTCGACGGGCCGCGCCGCTTCAGCGACCTGCGGCGCGACATGCCGGGCATCTCGCAGCGCATGCTGACGCTCGACCTGCGCGCGCTGGAAGACGCGGGGCTCGTGCGGCGCACCGTCTACCCGGAAGTGCCGGTGCGCGTCGAGTACGATCTCACCGCCGACGGCGACCGGCTGCGGCCGGTGGTCGACGTGATGCGCGAATTCGGGCTGTGGCTGAAGGCGCGCGATGTGCTGGCCGATGCGATACCCGACACCGCGGCTGCACCCGAAACGACGATGCACGCTCACAAATAACCCTTCAGCAGGAACCACGTTCATGGAACTTCACGCTACCGTCGGCGCGGCCACGTCCGACCTCGACGACGACGAAAGCTTCGCCAACATCTACTGTCACGATGCGGAACAGGACTATTGCTTCGCGCTGTCGCGCTTTCCGGACGACACGCTGATCGAAGTGATGGTGCGCGACCAGCTCAACGTACGCGTCAAGGATCTGTCGGTGCGGCTGACCGACGATACGATCGACGTCGAGATCGAGCCCGGCGTCGCCGCGCGTCTCGACGGCCAGACGCGTTACGTGATCCATCTCGCGCCCGGTCTATACGATCCGGTCACGCTGCGCGCCGCGCTGAAGGAGATCTTCGTCGGCAAGAGCGGCTATCGTGACGACAGCACGCACGGCTGACCGACCGTCCGCTCGTTGTCCTTCGCCACGACGCTACCCCCGGCCCGCCTGCACTCATTCCCACATACTGAACGCCCAACTTCCCATTAATAGGGATGCCTGTCCAGATGTTGACGCACGCCGCGCCACGGCTCTAACGTTCGCCCCAACGCCATTCGATCCGGCTGCCTCGTTCGCGAGCGCCGGCCGGCGCATAGAACACAGGAGACGACCGTGGCCCAATCCACGTCACGCACCCATGCCCACCCGCCGGAGCAGCCATCCGCGCATGTCGGCGCCTCGTCCGAATCCCTATCCGCCGCCCGCGCGACTGCAGCCGCGGCCACAGCCCCGGCCACGCCGCCGAGCCGCAAACGGTTGCTGATCCTCGCGCTGCTGTTCGTCACGGTCGTGATCAACTATCTCGACCGCAGCAATCTGTCGATCGCGGCGCCCGAGCTGTTCAAGGAACTGCACATCGATCCGGTCCGCGCGGGCCTCGTGTTCTCCGCGTTCGGCTGGACCTATGCGCTGATGCAGATTCCGGGCGGCTGGCTCGTCGACAAGGTGTCGCCGCGCGTGCTGTATGCGGGGGCGCTCGCGCTGTGGTCGGCCGCGACGCTGCTGCTCGGTTTCGCCGGTTCGTTCGTCGGGCTGATCGTGCTGCGTCTCGCGGTCGGCGCGCTGGAAGCGCCGGCCTACCCGATCAACAACCGCGTGGTGACGACGTGGTTTCCGACCCGCGAACGCGCGAGCGCGATCGGCGGCTATACGTCGGGCCAGTTCGTCGGCCTCGCGTTTCTCACGCCGGTGCTCGCGTGGCTGCAGGCGTATCTCGGCTGGCAGATGGTGTTCGTCGCGACCGGTCTCGCCGGGATCGCATGGGCCGCGATCTGGTATGCGGTGTATCGCGAGCCGCGTGCGTTGCGCGGCGTCAATGCGGCCGAAATCGCGCTGATCCGCGACGGCGGCGGCCTCGTCGATCTCGAGGACCGCATCGCGGCGCGCACCGAACGCGCGCCGTCGACGTGGCGCGACCTCGGCGTCGTGCTCGGCCGGCGCAAGCTGTGGGGCATCTACCTCGGCCAGTTCGCGCTGAACTCGACGCTGTGGTTCTTCCTCACATGGTTCCCGACCTACCTCGTCAAGTATCGCGGGATGGACTTCATCAAGTCGGGCTTCCTCGCGTCGCTGCCGTTCCTCGCCGCGTTCGTCGGCGTACTCAGCTCGGGCGTGCTGTCGGACTGGCTGATGCGGCGCGGCGCCTCGCAAGGCTTCGCGCGCAAGCTGCCGATCATCTCGGGGCTGCTGATCTCGACCTGCATCGTCGGCGCGAACTACGTGAGCTCCACCGGCTGGGTGATCGCGTTCATGACGATCGCGTTCTTCGGCAACGGCTTCGCGTCGATCACGTGGTCGCTCGTGTCGGGGCTCGCGCCCGCGCGGCTCATCGGCCTCACGGGCGGCGTGTTCAACCTGATCGGCAACCTGTCCGCGATTGCAACGCCGATCGTGATCGGGCTGCTGGTCGACGGCGCGGACTTCTCGCGCGCGATCACCTACATCGCCGCGATGGCGCTCGCGGGCAGTCTGTCGTACGGGCTGCTCGTCGGCAAGGTGGAGCGTATCGACGCGTAGGCGCACGCGGAAACGGCGAAGGCCAGTGACTCGTTTACACTTCCCCGGTATGCCCGCTTCGGGGTGACACGCGACGTTCTACGGAGCGAACGGATGGCCCTTCCCATGGCCGCCCAACCCCTTCTTTTTTCGTATCAATGGAACGCGCGTCACGGGCGGAACAGGCCCTTCGGAACCGCATGCTGCTCAACGTGAACTCCATCCATCGCGACGACGATCGCCTCAACGTGTCGTTCAAGGCATTGGGCGACCTGATCGAGACGGTCGGCACGCCGCACTTCGTGCCGCGCCTCACGCAACTGCTGAACGACATCGTGCCGCTCGACGTCGCGCACGTCGAACGCTCGCGCGTCGACGGCACAATGCCCACCGGCTACCGTTGCGAATGGATCGGCAGCGGCGGCATCGGCGCCGCGTCCACCGAAATCTCCGACGTGATGACGCTCTACTACGAGCGCTTTCTCGACAGCGACCCGCTGTTCGCGGGGCTGCGCGGCAAGACCGGCACGATGCTCGTCGTGCGCGACATCGCGGCGATCCCGCCCGGCGAATTCCGCCAGCGGCTGTTCGACGACGTGCATATCGGGCATGAATGCGTGCTCGCACGCGGCACCCGCTATTCGCAGCATTCGATCGCGCTGGAGCGCGGCCGCGACCGGCCGCCTTTCACGCTCGCCGAGATGAACCGCTTTCGCAGCATCAGCGACATGCTGTTTCCGCTGCTCGAACTGCATGCGTCGACCACCGCCGCGCGGCGCATCGCGCACGCGACGCCCGACGTCCATCCGCTCGCGCAATTCGATGCGCGGCTCGCGGCCGACGGCGTGAAGCTGTCGAAACGCGAATACGAAACCTGCAAGCATCTGCTCTCCGGCAAGACCGTGCCGGAAACCGCCGACATTCTCGGCGTGCGCGTCGCGTCGGCCGAGTCGTACGTGAAGCGCGCATTCGCGAAGCTCGGCGTACGCACGAAGCGCGAACTCGCCGCGTGGGGTTCGGCCACCGCCGTGCTCCCCGCCGCCGGATCGCACGACGGTGGCGCACCGCCGGCCATCCCGCGCTGACCCGAGCCGCTGCGTCGGCGTCCCGGCGCAATGAACGAAGCAACGACAAGGACGCGATGCGGCGCGTGTTCATCGCACCGACGATTGCATCACGGATACCATCACGCCATCCCGGCGAAGACAGGACACCGACCTATGGATCAAGCCGAACACATCAGCATCGAACCGGCGATCGCGCTTGCCGCCGACGAACTGGACGAATGCGATTTCTCGTTCGACATCGCGTGGGAACTGAACGCACCGTTTCAGGACTTGCTCGATCTTCGCGCGCTGCCGCCGCGGCGCAAGGACTACGGCTTCGATCCGGCCGGCTGGGCGAGCGAAGCGTCGGGCCGAACGGCGCTCTTTCGCGCGACGGCCGGCGAACGGCTCGCCGGGTTCGTCGCGATCGAGGAAAGCTGGAACGGCATGGCCGAGATCGCGGAACTGGCCGTCGACCGCCACTGCCGGCGCCAGGGCATCGGGCAGCTCCTGCTCGCGGCCGCGCAAGCGTGGGCGCGCAGCTACGGGTTCGGCTTCATGCGGCTCGAAACGCAGGCGAACAACGTCGCCGCGTGCTCGACGTATGCGCGCGCGGGCTTCGCGCTCGGCGGCCACGATCGCTTCCTGTACGCCGGTGGCGAGCATGCCGGGGAAGTCGCACTGTTCTGGTACAAGGACCTGCGCGACGGGCAGATCGCGCGAAGCCGCACGGTCGACCCGGCATCGGTGCAGCCGGTGCGCTGACGCACCGCGATCCGTCGCGTCAATACTGGGGCATTGCCGCGTTACTTGCGCGTCGCCACGATGAACAGGCGAGGAAACGGCAGCAGCACCGTGCCGTCGTCCTGTACCGGATAACCGTTCGGCCCGGCCAGCGCATCGCGATAGCGCGCGACGAACGCGCGCTGTTCCGACGCGTCGAGCGCCGCGAGAAACGGCCGCAGCGCGCTGCCCTTGAACCATTCGACGACCGCCTCCGCGCCGCCGCGCAGCGGGTGGTAATAGATCGTGCGCCACACGTCCACGCGCGAACACAGCGGCGCGAGTAGCGCATGGTAATAGCGCGCATCGAACCGCTCGGTGCGCGCCGCGCCTTTCAGCTTGTCGGCCCACGGCCCGGCCGCGGCGACTTCGCGCATCAGCCGGTGCGCCGGTTCGTCGAGATTGTCGGGCATCTGCACCGCGAGATGGCCGCCCGGCGCGAGCCGGCCGACGAGCATCGGGAACAGCGTGTCGTGCGCAGGTACCCATTGCAGCACCGCATTCGACAGGATCAGGTCATAGCCGCCCGGATCGTCCCAGGCGGCGACATCGGCAAGGTCGAAACGCAGCGCCGGCAGGCGCTTGCGCGCGGCCGCGATCATGTCCGCCGACGCGTCGATCCCATGGATCGTCGCGTCCGGTGCGCGCGCGATCAGCGCTTCCGTCGAATTGCCGGGCCCGCAACCGATATCGATCGCGGTGTGGATCGGCGTGTTCGGCACGGCAGCCAGCAGGTCGCGCACCGGCCGCGTGCGTTCGTCCTCGAACTGCACGTACTGGTTCGCATATTGATCGAGGGGGGGCGTCACGATGAATCTCCTTGTCGACAGGGGAGCGGCGGCGCATCCGCGCACGAGATGCAACGGGCCGTCGATGCAGCGCATTCTGCGACGGCCGGCGACCTTCAGTAAAATGAATTTAATATCGTGATTGATTCAAAATTCTGATGAAGATCGATACGCTCGGTGTCCAGGCTTTCGTCGCGATCGCCGACGGCGGCAGCTTCCGGCAGGCAGCCGATACGCTGCACGTCACGCAAACGGCGATCACGCAGCGGCTGCGCAAGCTCGAAGCGTATCTCGGCGTCGCGCTGGTCGAACGCACGACGCGCCGCACCACGCTGACCGAGATCGGCCGACGTTTCCTGCCGCAGGCGCGCCGGCTGCTGAACGAACTGTCGGACGCGCTGACCGAAATCCGCGAGACGGGCCTGAGCCAGCGCGGCGACGTCACGATCGCGTGCGTGCCAACGGTCGGCGTGCAGTACCTGCCGCGTATCCTGCGCGCGTTCTCCGGGCGCCGGCCGCACGATCGCGTGAAGATTCTCGATCACGCGTCGGCGTCGGTGCTGCAGGCCGTGCTGCGGCGCGAGGCGGAATTCGGCATCAGCATCGCCGGCGACCAGCACCCGGAACTCGTCAGCGTGCCGCTCACGCACGATCCTTACGTACTTGTGTGCCGCGACGATCACCCGCTCGCGAAGCGGCGGCGCATCCGCTGGGCGGCGCTGCAGCCGCATCCGCTGATCTTCGCCGGCGAAGTGAGCGGCAATCGCGGGCTGCTCGAGGGCGCGCTGAAGACGAGCGGCGTGTCGCTGCATTCGTTCTACGAGGTGCAGCGCAGTTCGACGGCGCTCGGGCTCGTCGCGGAAGGGCTCGGCGCGGCCGTCGTGCCGAAGCTTGCGATCCAGAAGAACGCGTATCCGATGATCCGCACGATCGAGCTCGTCGAGCCGTCGGTGTCGCGCACGCTCGTGCTTGTCACGCGCAGGAATGCGCAACTGTCGCCCGCGGCGCGTGCGCTCTACGACATGATCGTCGGGCGGGCCGCACCCTGACGATAGTGTCAGGGGTGCGTCACGAAGCAGCGCCTTCGGGGTAGTATCGCCACACGCGGTCGCGACAAACGGTGCCTACCCGGCGCCGCACGCGTCATGCCACCGCTGCAACGGCCGTTCCTCACCACCCCGCACGGAGCACTGCATGGCCTATCGCAACTACCACAAGCGCAAGATTGCAGACCGGGAACTCCATCCCGAAACCCAGATGATGTCGTACGGCTACGATCCTTTCCTGTCGGAAGGGTCGGTGAAGCCGCCCGTGTTCCTCACGTCGACGTTCGCGTTCCGCACCGCAGAGGACGGCGCCGAATTCTTCGACGTCGTGGCCGGGCGCAAGCCTTTGCCCGAAGGTGAAAGCGCGGGCCTCGTCTACAGCCGGTTCAATCACCCGAACCTCGAGATCGTCGAGGATCGCCTCGCGCTGCTCGACGATTCCGAAGCCGCCGTCGTGACGTCGAGCGGCATGTCCGCGATCGCCGCGATCCTGCTGACCTTCCTGCGGCCGGGCGACTGCGTCGTCCAGTCCGTGCCGCTATACGGCGGCACCGAAACGCTGATCTCGAAGTTCCTGCCCGAGTGGGGCATTCGCTCCGGGGTGATCGCCGACGGGCTGTCCACCCGGGCGATCGGCGCCGCGCTCGAAGCCGCCGTGCAGAAGGGGCACGTGCGGATGTGCTACATCGAGACGCCTGCCAACCCGACCAACGCGCTGTTCGACCTCGAAGGGCTGCGCAGCGAGATCGATGCGTTCGAGGCACGCCACGGCTATCGCCCGCTGTCGGTCTGCGACAACACGCTGCTCGGGCCGCTGTACCAGAAGCCGTCGCGCCAGGGCATCGACCTGAGCGTGTACTCGCTGACGAAATACATCGGCGGGCATAGCGACCTCGTCGCCGGCGGCGTCACCGGCACCCGTGCCCTGATCACGAAGATCCGCGCGTTCCGCAGCACGCTCGGCTCGCAGCTCGACCCGCATTCGTCGTGGATGATCACGCGCTCGATGGAAACGCTCGTGCTGCGCATGCAGCAGGCCGCGCGCAGCGGCAGCGCCGTCGCGCGCTGGCTCGCCGACAATCCGCATCGGCCGGTGCGCGTGCTGCACCCCGAGCTCATCGACGATCCGGCCTACCAGGCCGTCTACCAGCGTCAGTGCAGCGGGCCCGGCTCGACGTTCGCGTTCATCCTCGACGGCGGCCGCGAGCAGGCATTCAGGTTCATCAACCACCTGACGCTCTTCAAGTCCGCGGTCAGTCTCGGCGGCACGGAGTCGCTGATCTGCCATCCGGCGTCGACGACGCATTCGGGCGTGCCGGCCGAGGCGCGCGCAGCGGCGGGCGTGTCGGAAGGGTTGATTCGCGTGTCGGTCGGGCTCGAACATCCGGACGACCTGATCGCCGACCTGTCGTACGCGCTGGAGCATTGCTGATACGCGTGGCATGCGCCCCGTGCGGGTTCGTACGAGGCCGGTCCCCGCCGGCGCGGGGCGGGCATTCAGCGATGCCCGCCCCGCGCCCGATGCCGACGCCCGATGCCGACGCCCGATGCCGACGCCCGATGCCGACGCCCGGATGCCGACTTTCGCGCTGCGCGAGCGTGCTTGCCGCGCAACGCGAACCGCTTCAAAGCAATTTGACCATGAACACGCGCGCCGCGCCTTCCGGCTCGCACGGCACTTCGCCGAACGTCTCGTAACCGTGCTTTCGATAGAAATCGGGCGCCTGGAACGAGATCGTGTACAGCACCGCACGCGCGCAACCGCGCCGCTTCGCTTCCACTTCGGCCTCGCGCAGCAATCGGCTGCCGAAGCCGCCGCCGCGCAGCGATTCGGGCAGATAGAACAGATCGATAAAGAACAGGCCGAGCGACGTGCGGCCGGTGAGACCGCCCAATACGTCGCCGGTCGCGGGGTCGGTCACGTAAACGTCGAGCGCCGCCGTATCGGCGCGCCCCGTCATCGCGTGGTTGAATTCGCCGAGCTTGCGGCTGATGAAGTCTCGGGCGGCCGGTTGCTCGGTGTCGGTCAATTGAAGGGTAACGTCGGGATGGGCTGTCATCGAGGCGAACACGTGCATGAAAGGACCACCGGGCGTGGGGCATCTGCGACCGGCGTCGCACGACTATAGCGCGTCGTCATGCTCCGTGGCGACGCGTGATGGTCGCTCGATATCGCGGGGCGTCATGCGTTCGCGCCGCTGCGAACGTCGCCTTCAAGTCGGCCATCCGGCACCGCTCGTGCGCAATCATCATCCGGTTCACGACGATCACGCCGATCGTCACGGCCGTGCTGTTGCAGCGCAAGGGCGCGTATCGGAGTGCGACCGCGCGTGCGTTCGTCGAACTGGCGCTCGCACAGGGGCGGAAAGATCGAAGAGGGAAGGCAGCGCTCGTGCGACGCGCAAAAGGCGTCCGGCTGAATGCAATCACACGGAACGGAAGACAAGGCCGTTCCGCTCGGACGTCCGGCGTTTCGCTCGAATGACACGCCGGCGTTATGTCGAAACGATGCGAACGAAACGCGCGTCAGTTGTACCCGAGAATCGCCACCGCCGCGACCTCCGGCCGATCGAGCGTATTCCCGACGAGCGACGTCATCGGTTCCTGCAGCACGGCCTGATACGACGTCACGCGCGCCGCTTCCGGCACACCGGCATCGTTCGGCACCGGCTCGTCGAACACGGCATCGAAACCGCTGTAAAACCCCGCTTGATTCCGCGAAAAAGTCATCTCCACTCCTTTGCGTTGATATGTCGTTGATGTTCTAGCCAGCCTGCTTCAACGCCGCCGCAGGCACCGGCGCGCCGTCATGCGCCGCCTCGGACCGCGCAAGCTGCGCACGCGTGCGCCGCGTGATGTGAATCACCGCGAACACGACCGGCGCGATCAGCAGCCCTTCCGCCAGTTCGGGATCGACCGGCAGGTTCATCACGTGCAGCGCCTTGAACGCCGCGGTCGCGAGCGACAGCACGTAGTACGAAATAGCGGCCACCGACAGCCCTTCGACCGCGTGCTGCAAATGAAGCTGGTTGCGCGCGGTGCGCTCCATGCCGGCCAGCAGCCGCGTGACGTCCTTTTCCTGCGCGAGATTCACGCGGGTGCGCAACAGGTCGACCGCGCGTGCGATCCGCGCGGCGATCTGTTCATGGCGCGCCCATACGCTGCGGCACGTTTCCATCGCCGGCGCGAAGCGCCGCTCCATGAATTCGGCGATCGTCGGCATCCCTTCGATACGCTCCTCGCGCAACTCGTGGATGCGCGCCAGCACGAGCTTTTCATACGCGCGCGACGCGCTGAAGCGCGCGCCGGATCCCGACAACGATTCGACCCGCACCGCGAGATGCGTGAGCTTGACGAGCAGCGCCGTGTCGTCGCCATCGGCGCCGCTCGCGTCCATCCGCTGCATCAGCGCATGCAGCGCCGCGTGGATTTCGTCGAGCTCGCGGCTCATCCGGCGCGCGACGGGCAGCGCAAGCAGCGCCATCATTCGGTACGTTTCTATTTCGTACAGGCGCTGCAACAGCCGGCCGCCCTGCTCCTCGCGGAAATCGTCGTCGACCACCAGAAAACGCATGAAGCCATCGTCGCGCACGTGCCAGTCGCAGAACACCTTGCCGCCGCCGAGCACGTTGCTGCCGACGAGCGCGGGCCCGTCGATCCAGCGGCGCAGGTCGCCGCACACGCGCCGCGCGGCGTCGCCGGACAGCAGTTCCATCCGCACCGCGACGAACCGGATACCGGCGAGCCGCGCGAACCACGCAGCCGGAATGCCGTCGATCGCGAGATCGTCGAAATAACCGGTGTCGCGACGCGGCGCGACGAACGTGAAGGTCGAGAATTCGGTGTGGCGCTCCCACTTCAGGTGCCAGCCGCACGGCGACTGCACCGCGTAGTGCGTCGCGCCTTCGTGCGGCGCGTCGATGCCGGTCTCGCGGCACAGCGCGTGCAGCAGCGTTTCGTGGATGTCGGGCTGGCCGTCCGCGTAGATCGCGTAATGCGTGAGCGACACGGCTTCGGCGAGCCGCAGGAACGGCCGGGCATGCAATTCCGCGGCCAGTGCGGCGCGCAACGGATGGTCCATCATCGATTCACCACGCTTTCCTGTTCAGTCCCGCCCGCCGGATCGTCCGGCCCGATCGCCGCGCCCCCTCGGGCGAAACGCCAGCGTGATCGCACTATGGCAGACACACAGCAACAATAAAAACGCATAATGCTGATCGTTACGTTCAGTTTTCCTGATACCCATGAAGATGCTCGATCACGACGTGCTGGCCACCGTCGTCGCCGTCGCGGAAACCGGCAACATGACCCGCGCGGCCGAGGCCGTGAACCGCTCGCAGTCGGCCGTGAGCATGCAGATCAAGAGCCTGGAAGACGCGATCGGCCGGCCGCTGTTCGTGCGCAAGCCGCGCAGCATCGTGCTGACGCGCGAGGGCGAGGTGTTGCTGGGGTTCGCCAGGCGAATGCTGGCGCTGCGTGACGAGGCATGGGCGGCCGTGGTGCGGCCGGAAGTGACCGGCAAGGTCGTGATCGGCGTGCCGGACGACTATGCGTCGTCGCTGCTGCCGTCGGTGCTGAAGAAATTCTCCGCGACCTACCCGAAGGTCGAGATCCAGGTGATGGGGCTGCCGAGCAGCGCGCTCGCGCCGCTGATCAAGGAGGGCACCGTCGATCTCGTCTGCGGGACGCGCATCAAGGGGCTCACCGGCGACTTCATCCGCCACGAGCCGATGGCGTGGGCCGCGATGACGAACGGGCCGCGCGTCTGGGAGGAGCGGCCGCTGCCGATCGCGGTGTTCATGCCGGGCAGCGTCGCGCGCGAGAACGCGATCCGCAGCCTCGAACGCGCGAAAGTGCCGTACCGGACGTCGTATGAAAGCCCGAGCCTGCTCGGGCTGCTCAGCATGGTCGAGGCCGGCCTCGCGGTCGCGCCGCTCGCCCGCTGCGCGATCCCCGCGCAACTGTCGATGCTCGGCCGCTCGCACGGTCTGCCCGACCTGCCGCCGCTCGAGCTGATTCTCGCGCGCAGCACGAAGTCGAAACGGCCGCCGTGCGACTTCCTCGCCGAACAGTTGATGGAAGACCTGCAGCGGCAGACCGGGCAGACCGGCGACGCGTGAGCCCGTCGGCGGCCGCTCGCCACGAGGTCACCCATGCCAGTCCGCGCGCAACGCCGCATTGACGATGCCGGCGACCGTATCGACGAGCGCTTCCAGCGTGTCGCCATGCACGTACCGCCCGGCCGGCGGAACGTGCTCGCTGCGCCGGCCGCCCCACTGCGAGCCTGACGTGACCGACAGCGTCGCGCTGAACCGCTGGCCGTGCCGTCGGCCGAAGACGCCGATGCGCCGCTCGGCGACGTAAGCCTGTTCGGGAAGAAACAATCGGATCTCGACCGCCGCTTGATCGGGGTCGGCCGCGCACGCGTCCGCATCGAACGCCGGCGCGAATGCCTTGACGATGCGGAACGTCACGTGGGAATCCCACGCGGCAAGCGGCCCGCCGGCCGCATCGACGCGTTCGGCGTCGACCGACCACTGATGGCGATCGGGCACGCGAATCGCCTGGCGCAGCAGCACGTCCGCCGCGCGAACCGTCACCATCAACTGCCGGGCAAGCTGCCTGCCCGACGGCAACGCCGCGGTATGCGCGCGACGGGCAGCCGGGCGCGCAATACGCACTTCTTCCGTAAGGTACATAGGCCCTCCCTGTTCAGGGGTAGCGCCGCGTTCGACGCAGCGCACAAACGTCCGCCGTCGCCAGCCGGCGGACAGCACGGCGGCGGGCGAGTCGGCGGCGGATTAGCCGAGCAATCGCCGTTCCCGATTCAACGGACGGCGGGCCGGACGCATAGTCGACGCGCGACCGGCCCGATCACCGCGTCGACTTGCTGCGCGATCAGCGTGTGCAGCGCGAAATCCAGGTCTTCCGGCGCGATGTCGAACTGCACGTGGATCACGTTGCGCACGGCGCGGGCGCTGACGACGTACACGCCGAGCGGGGAATGCAGCAACGCGGCAAGCCGGGCGTGCGCGGCGTCGACGGAGTCGGCCGTCAGCGTGACGGGCAGTTGCACGCGCGGGCGCGGCGGCGGGGACGGCACGACGTTGGCGGGCGCGCCGGCGCGCAACCGGCGGCCGGTGACATCGAACGTGGGAAAGGGATGAATGAACGTCATGGCGCGGACGGAGGCCGTCTCGGCTGTTCGACACATGCCCAGCTTAGAAGAGGCCGTATCAACGCCGTGCAAAAAAACGGGTCGGTCGTGCAAAAAACGGCATGCATGTGCAGGGATCGCGCCCCGCACGTCGCGCTTGCGCCGTCGGGCAATCCCTTCGACGCCGATCAGCCGTTTGGTGGACTCGGCCCGCCGGGTTCGCGGCGATATGCTGGGTGCTTTCCACTCGTCGCCTGCAGCCATGATCGTCCAGCGCGTCGATCTCAGTCGCGTCCTGCCATACGAGATGCCGTACTTCGACGATCGGCTCACGGTCGATCGCAACGATCTGGATATCGCCGCGCGCCTCGGCCTGGACGGCGACGTGCCGGACGAACTGCCGGTTTCGCTGTGCGGCACACCTGCCGGGTCGGATATTCAGGTGTATCTCGATAGCACGAATCGACTGACATTCTCCGTCACCCATCCGGGACTGATCCGATCGGAGAACCGCGTATCCGTGCTTCAAACCCACGACGCGTCCCTACCCGAACTCGGGGCCGTCGATCTCGCCGATAACGCTGTCGTCGGGCTCGGTGCGGCGATGCCGTGGCGGATCGTCAGGGCGTGCGATAGGTTGAAAATCGCGCGGATCACCGCATTCGCAATAGGCGGCCGTAAAGCGCCACCCGAGCCCGGTGGGCGTCGGCTGTGCGGGTATCACGCGTGGCCACGATTGGGTTTCGATGCGCCCATTCCCGGCCCGCATGGCGACGAGGCCGCATTGTTCCAGTATTTTCAGGGCTATCCGGTCGGACTGGCCGACGGATCGCTTCGGTCTCTGCGTGCGCTTTACGCGACGCGCTCCGGGCGAGACTTCTGGCGCGCGGCCGGATCGCATCGCGTGATGACGTTCAACGTTGTGCCTGATGGCGCGTCCGTCCTGGCGCTGCAACGATACTTGATCGAAAAAGGGATATACGGACGACTCAGAAACACCGTTCAATCGCCGGATTCCGGATCACGAAGCCCACGGCCGGACGCCGTCGCGCGCCGAACGCCAATCGTCCCATTCGCTTCTCGCAGTTCAAGCCACTCATTGCCGGGCTCGTCACGCACGAACGTCGTGATGGACACACGCATGCTTCAAATACGGCTACCGTCGCGCGCGATACCCTGCCGGTTCTCCACTCGCCTGCGCCACCGCAACGAAAAGTCTTCGACGTGGGGCCGATCGACCGATCGAAGAGCACGCTGAGCGTCATCTCGGTAGCCGACGCGGAAGCACGTTGTCGCCGGGAAACGCTCCTGCACTTCGGGTTGGAGCCGGACCAGTAACGCGTCGCAACCACGGGCAGCCCCTGACCGCAGCCGCGGTAACGGCGAAGGCCGCACGCGTGCCCCGTCAACCATGACAGGTCAGCAGCCGGCGATCCGCCGATACACTGTGGCCCATCCCGACGGCTGCAATAGACCTCATCTCCGATGCCGGCCGTCGCTTCGATTGCGCACGGGCCTTCCTCCCGCTTCCCGCCCATCCCGCACACCTTCCGCATGCTTTCCAAGGAGCTGCACTTGAAACACTGGCGCGACACGCTGTTCGTCTTCGCCGGCCTGCTGGCCGCCGCGTCCTCTCACGCCCATCCCGTCTGCACCGTCGTCGCCGACGCGACCACCGGCAAGATGCTCGTGCAGCACGGCGACTGCACGACTCGCGTGACGCCGGCATCGACGTTCAAGGTCGCCATCAGCCTGATGGGCTTCGACGCCGGCGTGCTGAAGGACGCGCACACGCCCACGCTCGACTTCCACGCCGGCTACCCGGACTGGGGCGGCGCGCCGTGGCGCGAACCGACCGACCCGGCGCGCTGGATGAAGCTGTCGATCTTCTGGTATTCGGAGCAGGTCGCGCAGGCGCTCGGGCAAGGACGCTTCCAGCAGTACACGAGCGCATTCGGCTACGGCAACGCCGACGTCACCAGCCAGCAGGGCGAACTCCCCGGCGTGATGGGCGCATGGGTCAATTCGTCGCTACGGATCTCGCCGCTCGAACAGGTCGCGTTCATGCGCAAGATCGCGCAGCGGACGCTGCCCGTCAGCGCACACGCATACGACATGACCGAGCGCATCACGCTGATCGACGCGCAACCGGGCGGCTGGACCGTGCACGGCAAGACCGGCACCGGCTCGCCGGGCTCCCGGTACGATGCTGCGCACGCGTACGGCTGGTTCGTCGGCTGGGCGACGAAAGGGCCGCGCACGCTGGTGTTCGCGAACCTGATCCAGGACGACGAGCGGCAAACGCCGAATGCGGGCCTGCGCTCGCGCGACACGTTCCTCGCGGCGCTGCCGACGCTCGCCGAACCGGCCCGGCCACAATGAGCGCCGGTCCCCGCAATGCCCGCATCGACCTGCTGCGCGGCGTGTCGATCCTGCTCGTCCTGCTGCATCACTTCAACATCGCGTATCCGTTGCGCGACACCGCGCTCGCGCGCGTGCTCGGCTGGGACGCGGTCCATGCGATCGTGCGCAACGGCAACTACGGCGTGACGATGTTCTTCGCGATCTCGGGCTACTTGATCGCGTCCAATGCGCGCCGCCGCTGGGGCAGCCTCGGTGCGCTCGACGTGCGTGCGTTCTACGTGTCGCGCATTGCGCGGATCGTCCCGTGCCTGCTTCTGCTGCTCGCGCTCGTCGACGGCCTCGCGGCGGCCGGCGTGCCGATCTTCACGAACCATGCGCCGCAGGGCATCGCCGTGTCGTACTGGCTCGTGAACCTGGCGTCGCTCACGTTCTGGATGAACGTGTTGATCGGCGCATACGGATGGGTCAACTACGCGCTCGGCGTGTTGTGGTCGCTGTCGGTCGAAGAGGTGTTCTACCTGTCGTTTCCGCTGCTGTGCATCGCGCTGCGTCGCGACACGCGGCTGTTCGCGTTCTGGCTGCTGATTGCCGCGACCGGTCCCGTGTATCGCTACACGCATCCCGGCGACGAAGGCGGCTTCCTGTACGCGTACTTCGCGTGCTTCGACGGCATCGCGATCGGCTGCTGCACCGCGCTGCTCGCCGAACGCGCGCGCTGGCAGGGACTCGCGGCCGCGCCCGTGCAATGGCTCGCGGCAACGGCGATGACGGCGCTCTATCTCGCGTGGCCGATCGCCGAAAGCCACGTGCTCGGCGTATCCGCGATGGCGCTCGGCACGGCCGTGCTGCTGATCGGCGCGCATGCGAAACACGCATCTGCTCACGGCCGCCTGCTCGCGCCGCTGCGCTGGAGCGGTCGGCTCAGCTACGAGCTGTATCTGTTCCATCTGATCGTGCTCGGCGCGCTGCGCACGTTCTGGCCGCCGTCTGCCACGCATGGCGACGACAAGCTCGCGCTGCTGGTCGCCTATCTGGCGCTGTCGGCAGCATTGAGTGCGGTCATCGCACGCGGCTATGCGACGCCGCTCGACCGCTTCATCAAGCGGGTTGCGTCGCGGCCCGCGGTGCACGTGACGGACAGCGCGCGCGTCTAGCGCCTGCGGGGGGCGTCGAGCAAAGCAGAAGCCGGCGCGGTCAGCCGGCGTATGCGGCGGCGCAACGCACGGTCACGATGCGCGCGGGCGGCAGGTTGGCCCAGACGATTCGGCTGTCGCACGCGACGAACGACGAATCGCCCAGCGGGTGACGGCCGGGCGGGCGCAGGTCGTAGGTGAATTGAATCATCACGCCGGCGGCCGACAGCACGCGATGACATTGACCGACGATCGCCGTCACGTCCTCGCGCGGCAGCGTGCGCAGCGGCAGGCACGACACGATCGCGTCGACCGTGGCGTCCGGCGGCAACAACCGTTCGAGCTGTCGCGCGTCGCCCGACACGATCGAGATACCGGGAAAGCGTCGCCGCAGATGCCGCACGAACGCCGGCGAGCGTTCGACCACGACGAGGCGTCGCGGCGCAACGCCGCGTTCGAGCAGCGCCGCGGTGATCGCGCCGGTGCCGCCGCCGAGTTCGACGACGAGCCCGTCGCCGTCCGGCACCGTGTCGGCCATCTCGCGCGCCAGATGCCGCGAACTCGGGCACAACGCGCCCACCGCAGCCGGCCGGCCAACCCACTCGCGCACGAACAGTGCCGAGACACGCCACGCGTTCGGCCACGTCATACGCGGGCCTCGAACGCTTGCGCGCTCAGCGGCGGCGGGCCGACGACTGCGCGGGACAGGGCTACGGCGATACGGGCAAGGTTCATGCGCATCCTCCTGGGGCGAATCGACCCGCCGCAGGACGCGCGACGGTCAATCGATTCTAGGAAACGCAAACTTAAGGTGACGTGAAGATTGACCCTGATTTGCCTGACTAATTCGTGCCGGATCGGCAGCGCCGTCCGGGTCTCCGCGAAATCGTCGACTGTCAGCGCCCGGCGACACAAATGGGGTCGGGACTTCGGCCCGCGATGTCCCTCTCCCGCAAACCACTATCCGCCCGCCGCATGGAGGTTGGCAGCCCAAGCCGTGCGAGAGCCGGCGGCACGGCCCGGGCTGTGAACCGCGCGCCATGCTCGCCACACGGCGCGCGACCGACCTTCACCGCAAGTTGGTTCTCGCCAGTTCGACGATTTCGTCGCCGCGCCCGCTGAGGATCGCGCGCAGCATGAACAGACTGAAGCCCTTCGCATGCGCGAGCTCGATCTTCGGCGGCATCGCGAGTTCGTACTTCGACGTGACGACATCGACCACCGCCGGCCCGTCATGCTCGAACGCCGTGCGCAACGCTTGCTCGACGTTCTCCGAATGCTCGACGCGCACGCTGAAGATACCGGCGCCCTTCGCGATCGCCGCGAAATCGGTCGGGCTCAGGTCGACGTTCGTGTCGAGATAGCCGGCCGCCTTCAGCTCCATCGACACGAAGCCGAGCAGGCTGTTGTTGTACACGACGATCTTGATCGGCAGCTTGAGCTGGCGTGCGGTCAGCAGATCGCCGAGCAGCATCGACAGCCCGCCGTCGCCCGACAGCGACACCACCTGCCGCCCCGGATGCGCGCCCTGCGCGCCGAGCGCCTGCGGCATCGCATTCGCCATCGACCCGTGATTGAACGAGCCGTGCAGTTGCCGCTTGCCGTTCATCGTCAGGTAGCGCGCGGCCCACAGCGTCGGCGTGCCGACGTCGGCCGTGAAGATCGCGTCTTCCGCCGCGACTTCGTCGACGATCTTCGTCAGGTATTGCGGATGGATCGCGCGGCCCGGCGGCTCGGCCACCGCGAGATCGTCGAGCCCCTTGCGCGCGGCCGCGTAGTGCTTCAGCGCGTTCTCGAGGAAGCGCCGCTGGGTCTTGCGCGTCAAGCGCGGCAGCAGCGCCGCGATCGTTTCCTTCACGGTGCCGACGAGCCCGAGCGCGAGCGGCGCGCGATGGCCGAGCTGCGAGCCCTTCCAGTCGATCTGCACGACCTTCGCGTTCGACGGATAGAACGGCCGGTACGGGAAGTCCGTGCCGAGCATCAACAGCGTGTCGCACGATTCCATCGCGTGGTAGCCCGAGCTGAAGCCGATCAGCCCCGTCATCCCGACGTCGAACGGGTTGTCCCATTCGACGAACTGCTTGCCGCGCAGCGCGTGCACGACCGGCGCGCCGAGCGTGTCGGCCAGCGCGACCACCTCGTCGTGCGCGCCCTGCGTGCCGCTGCCGCACAGCAGCGTGACTGCGTCGGACGCGTTGAGCAGTGCCGCGAGCCGGTCGAGATCGGCATCGGCCGGCAGGATCGACGGCGGGGCCGATTCGCTCCACGCCGGCGGCTCTTCCGGGCCGTCGCCGAGCCCGATGTCGCCCGGCAGCACGATCACCGCGACGCCGCGCTCGTCGATCGCCGTGCGCATCGCCCGCGCGAGCACGCGCGGGAACTGCGACGCGTTGGTCACGAGCTCCGCGAAGTGGCTGCATTCGCGGAACAGCTCCTGCGGATGGGTTTCCTGGAAGTAGCCGAGACCGATCTCGGTCGACGGAATGTGCGCGGCGATCGCGAGCACCGGCTGGTGATTGCGGTGGCAGTCGTACAAGCCGTTGATCAGGTGCAGGTTGCCGGGGCCGCAGCTGCCCGCGCACACCGCGAGCCGCCCGGTCGACGCGGCGTCCGCGCCGGCCGCGAACGCGGCGCTTTCCTCGTGCCGCGTATGCATCCAGCGGATCGAGCCGATCTGGCTCAGGCTGAACGACAGGCCGTTCAGGCTGTCGCCCGTCACGCCCCAGATGCGCTCGACGCCCGCTGCCGCCAGCGTCTTCGCCAGGTATTCCGCCATCGTCTGTCTTGCCATGGTGCCCTCGCTCGTTGATGGGTCGTCACACGAATGAACCGACTCCGATGGCCTCCTGTGCCACGGAACGGACGAGCATACGCGATCGTTTCGCGAGGCGTCGTGAACGTGCAACGCACTTGCGCACGTTTCGTTCGATCCCTTTCGGCGGTGTCGGGCGACTGTCGCCGTTTCGTCGGCAAGCCGGCGGTTTCGCCCGCCGACGCACATTCAGCTCCAGTCGGACGCCGACTCGTCCGGATCGACCAGCGTCAGCCCCGCCGCCGGCAGCGGCAGCGCGGTCTTGTAGCGCACCTGCTTCAGCGCGAAGCTCGACCGGATGTTCGACACGCCGGGAATCGTCGTCAGCCGCTCGATGATGAAGCGCTCGAGCGTGCGCATGTCGGGCATCACGACACGCAGCAGGTAATCGGCGTCGCCCGACATCAGGTAGCACTCCATCACCTCGGGCCGCTGCGAGATCGCTTCCTCGAAGCGCTGCAGCGCATCCTCGACCTGCTTCTCGAGGCTGACCTGGATGAACACGTTGATCCGCAGCCCGAGCGGCTCCGGGTCGAGCAGCGTGACCTGCTGCCGGAACAGCCCGAGCTTCTCCAGCGCGCGCACGCGGTTGAAGCAGGGCGTGGCCGACAGGTTCACCGCGCGCGCGAGTTCCGCGTTCGTGATCCGCGCGTTCTGCTGAAGCTGGTTCAGGATGCCGATGTCGATGCGGTCGAGCCGCCGCGGGTTTGCGCTCATGGTCGAAATATTCCGGAAGAGTGGCCATAACCGGAATATTTACACTATCCGCACGAGAAATCCCAATGAAATCAGACGCATATTTTGCAGATCGGCGGGTAGCATGATCCGACCGATTGCCACTGATTGCGCACCGCTTCGAACCGGTGCGCGGGAGACCTGCGATGACGGACCTGTCGAACGGACTCGACGCCACGCGGCGCGCGAACCTCGCGCACGCCGACGCCGACCCGGAAGAAACCGCCGAATGGCTCGAAGCGCTCGACGCGGTTCTCGCGCACGTCGGCAAGGACCGCGCGCAGTTCCTGCTCGACCGGCTCGCCGCCCATGCGCACGCGAGCGGCCTGGCGGCGGCGCGCGGGCCCGTCACGCCGTACCTGAACACGATCGCCGCACACGACCAGCCGCCCTACCCGGGCGATGCCGAGCTCGAAGAGCGGCTGTCCGCCGCGCTGCGCTGGAACGCGCTCGCGATGGTCGTGCGTGCGAACCGCGCGTACGGCGAGCTCGGCGGCCACATCGCGAGCTACGCGTCGGCATCCGACCTGTTCGAAGTCGGCTTCAACCATTTCTTCCGCGCGGCAGCGGCCGACGGCAGCAGCGAACAGGGTGAACACGGTGACCGCGGCACGGGCGGCGACCTCGTCTACTTCCAGCCGCATTCGTCGCCGGGCGTCTATGCGCGCGCGTATCTCGAAGGCTTCCTCGACGACGCGCACCTGAAGCACTACCGCCGCGAGATCGCCGGGCCCGGCCTGTGCTCGTATCCGCACCCGTGGCTGATGCCCGACTTCTGGCAGTTCCCGACCGGCTCGATGGGCATCGGCCCGATCAACGCGATCTACCAGGCGCGCTTCATGCGCTACCTGCAGCATCGCGGCCTCGCGAACACGGCCGCGCGCACGGTGTGGGGCTTCTTCGGCGACGGCGAGATGGACGAGCCCGAATCGCTCGGCGCGCTGTCGCTCGCCGCGCGCGAGGGGCTCGACAACCTCGTGTTCGTGATCAACTGCAACCTGCAGCGGCTCGACGGCCCGGTGCGTGGCAACGGCCGCGTGATCGACGAGCTCGAGGCGCTGTTCGCCGGTGCCGGCTGGAACGTGATCAAGGTGTTGTGGGGATCCGACTGGGATCCGCTGTTCGCGCGCGACCATGCGGGCGCGCTCGCCCGCGCGTTCGCCGACACCGTCGACGGCCAGTTCCAGACCTTCTCCGCGAACGACGGCGCGTACAACCGCGCGCGCTTCTTCAGCCGCGACCCGGCGCTCGACGCCCTCGCCGCGCAGCTCACCGACGCGGAAATCGATCGCCTGCGCCGCGGCGGCCACGATGCACGCAAGCTGCACGCCGCGTATGCGCGCGCACTCGCGCATCGCGGCCAGCCGACCGTGATCCTCGCGAAGACGATGAAGGGCTACGGAATGGGCTCGGCCGGCCAGGGCCGGATGACGACCCACCAGCAGAAGAAGCTCGACGTCGACGACCTGAAGGCGTTCCGCGACCGCTTCCGGCTGCCGCTGTCGGATCTCGACGTCGAGCAGCTCACGTTCTACAAACCCGCCGAAGACAGCCCCGAGATGCGCTACCTGCACGCTCGCCGGGCTGCCCTGGGCGGCTATCTGCCCAGAAGGCGGATGGTGGCGTCGGAGGGGCTCACCGTCCCGCCGACACCGGCCTGGGGTGCGTTCGCGCTGGATGCGGCGGGCCGCGAGATGTCGACGACGATGGCGCTCGTGCGCATGCTGGCCGCGCTGCTGAAGGATCCGGCGCTTGGCCCGCGCGTCGTGCCGATCGTCGCGGACGAAGCGCGCACGTTCGGCATGGCGAACCTGTTCCGGCAGGTCGGCATCTACTCGCCGCTCGGGCAGCGCTACGAACCGGAGGATCTCGGCTCGATGCTCTACTACCGCGAGGACACGCGCGGGCAGATCCTCGAGGAAGGCATCTCGGAGGCCGGCGCGGTGTCGTCGTGGATCGCCGCGGCGACCGCGTACAGCGTGCACGACCTGCCGATGCTGCCGTTCTACATCTACTACTCGATGTTCGGGTTCCAGCGCATCGGCGACCTGATCTGGGCCGCCGCCGACCAGCGCTCGCGCGGCTTCCTCGTCGGCGCGACATCGGGCCGCACGACGCTCGGCGGCGAGGGGCTGCAGCACCAGGACGGCAGCAGCCATCTTGCGGCGTCCACGATCCCGAACTGCCGCGCGTACGATCCGGCGTTCGCGTACGAAGTCGCGACGATCGTCGATGCCGGCATGCGCGAGATGGTCGAGCAACAGCGCGACGTGTTCTATTACGTGACGGTGATGAACGAGAACTACGCGCAGCCGTCGATGCCCGACGACGATCCGGCCACGCGACGCGCAGGCATCCTGAAGGGCATGCACCGGCTGCCGTCCGGTTCGAACGCAACGGCGCACGTGCAGTTGCTCGGCGCGGGCGCGATCCTCGGCGAAGTGCTCGCCGCGCAGCGGATGCTGAAGGACGACTGGGGTATCGATGCCGCCGTGTGGAGCGTCACGAGTTTCAGCGAACTGCAACGCGACGGAATGGAAGCCGAACGGCTGTCGCGACTCGGCGACACGGCGGCCGAGCCTTATGTCACGCAGCAGCTTGCCGCGACGCAAGGCCCCGTGATCGCGGCGACCGACTACGTGCGCGCGGTGCCCGAGCTGATCCGTGCATACGTGCCGCGCCGCTACGTGACGCTCGGCACCGACGGGTTCGGCCGCAGCGATACGCGCGAGGCGCTGCGCGCGTTCTTCGAAGTCGATCGAGCGAGCATCGTGCTCGCCGCGTTGAAGGCGCTGGCGGATGACGGTGAACTCGATGAGGCAATGCTGCACACGGCGCGCGAACGGCTCGGAAAAACGGTGCGGCAGCCCGGCGGAGCGCCGTGGCAACGCTGAGCGCACACGCAATGTTGTCGAGCGCTTTTTCAACCGTCTCAAGAATTTTCGTCGAGTCTCCACTCGACACATTTCCCGCAAGATAGTCGCGGAACACGAGCACACAATTTGAGATGATGGGCGCGCTAAAGACGCTAGGTCCGGATGCGACGGTCTCGGAATTGCTTGGTGCGACCACAAAACTCGTGATGTTGATAGCCTTCGCTACGCTGTGGGGCAATAACACAAGACTGCGAAAGCTACTCGAACAAAACGGCATCGACCCGACACGGCGCAAGCGGTAGCGCGTCGACTTGTCACGGCGACGAGCGAGGCTATGCCTTTACCGCCGTGTTCGAACGCGTGGAGGTTGGCCGTGGTCGTGCGGCGCAACAGGTGCGACTCCGTGTGCCGATCGTGCTCACTTCGTTTTGCCCGCACGCCGCCAACACAGCATGCGCGGTCAGCCGCATCACGATGCGCTACACCGGCAGCGCATGCGTCGAAAGAATCTCCTTGAGTACCATGAACGAGCGCACCTGTCGCGACAAGGTCCGGCTCGGCGAATTCGAGCCGGGGTCGAAGGTGCTGTATGCGCATCTCGGCGGCGTGCCGGCGTTGAGCGCGTATAGCGAGATTTTCCGGAACGGGCGACCGGATTGACATGAAACGCCGGCGTGCCACGAGTCGCGCGCCGGCGCGTTGATCACGGCAATCGCCCCGCTCACCGTTGCTGCGGCTCCCTCTACGCGCCCGCCGTCCCGCACGCCATTTCTTCGGCTGCCACAATCCCGCCCTTCTTCGCCCGCCGCGCTCCGCTTGTTGCGATCCGTCCACCTCGACGACCCGGCATCGCACGTCTTTCTAAAGTCAAGTCCGACTCCGTCATTCGTTCATTCGGACAGAAATTCCACTGATTCGTACTCGTACTAATCCATTCCCCTGGAATTTAGTAGGCGTTCTATATAAATCAGGCCCCTGCTTCCTGAAAATTGACCCCATCGAGTCGGCCGCAACGTTTCGCAAGCATTCGCCCTTCATGGCGCCAAGCTCGAAAAGATCCGTCGCAACTCATCAGGCCGACCGGCACCACCGCAGCAGCGCCTCCTTCCCCGATGCATTTCCCATGCAGTGGAAACAGCGGTCACGCTCCGCTCCGGCCGAGCGTGCGATATCGCGTCGCAATCGGGACAACGGGCGTCCATCTCAATCAGAACGGCAGCAGGAGGGTATATGGATACTTCATTCGAACCACGGCACGCACATGCAGCGCGTGCCGCAGGCGGCCTGATCGCGCGCATTGCCGACGTCGCACTGATTTCGTTCGGCGCGCTGGCCGCCGCGCTCGTGTTGCCTGGCACGGACGTCGACCGTTCGTCCGAACTGGCCGCCGTCGCCTGCGCGGCGACCTTCGCGCTGATGCTGTTTCCCGCACTCCGCCTCTACCACGCACCGGCCCGCCCCGCCAGGCACCGCACCGCACTGCTCATCGCGTTCGCGTGGCTGATCGCGCAGGCCGGCGCGGCGCTCGTGATGCGGGTGCTCGCGCCGACCCTCGCCATTCCGCTGCCCTGGTACCTGCTCTGGACCGCAACGAGCGGCATCGCGCTCGTCGCGTCGCGCGTCGTCGCCGGCACGACGCTCGAACGGATCGGCCGCCCGCAGGAAAGTGATCGCCTCGTCGCGATCGTCGGCTCCGGCGCCCATCGCGACGCCGTGCTCGACCGCATCGCCAGTGTGCCGTCGGCCGGATTCCGCGCGGCGGCGATGTTCGATATCGCCCGCGCCGATACGACGAGCCCGGGCGGCATGCCGCGCTTCCGTGATCTCGATACGTTCGCACAGCATGTCCGCACGCACGCGATTCCCGAAGTCTGGCTCGCGCTGCCGATCGGCGAGGCGCGCATCGTGATGGCCGTGCTCGATGCATTCCGCGACGATCTCGTCAACATCCGCTTCATGCCGGACGTCAGCAAGCTCGCGATGTTCGACGGCGAAATGATCGACCTCGTCGGTGCACCGGCGATCAACCTGGTCGCGTCGCCGCTGTCGTCGCGCGCGCTGCTGCACAAGGCGATCTTCGATCGCGTGTTCGCGGCCATCGTCCTCGTCGGCATGGCGCCGCTGCTGCTCGCGATCGCGGCAGCAGTCCGGCTGTCGTCGCACGGCCCCGTCCTGTTCCGCCAGCAACGCAAGGGCGCGGACGGCCAGGCGTTCACGATCTTCAAGTTCCGCACGATGCGGCTGCACGACACGGGCAGTGAAGTGCACCAGGCGACGCGCGACGATCCGCGCATCACACGGGTCGGCGCGTTCCTGCGCCGCACGAGCCTCGACGAGCTGCCGCAGTTCCTCAACGTGCTGCGCGGCGAGATGTCGGTCGTCGGCCCGCGCCCGCACGCGCTCGAGCACGACGACCTCTACCGGAAGATCGTCGACGGCTATATCCACCGCTACCGCGTCAAGCCGGGCATCACCGGGTGGGCGCAGATCAACGGCCTGCGCGGCGAGACCGATCGCGTGGAAAAGATGCAGCGCCGCGTCGAAGCCGATCTCCACTACCTGCGCAACTGGTCGTTCGCCCTCGACATGCGCATCGTCCTGGCCACCGCCCTGCGCGGCTGGTCCCACCGCAACGCGTACTGATACGCACGCGGCACCGCCACCGCGCGTCGCCGCATCACGATAAGGATGACTGATGACTTCCGCCACGATCGAGCGGGCCGGATCCGCACGTCCCTACCGCATGCGCACGCTGCTGGCCGCAGCGGTCAGCGTCGCGCTCTCGGCCTGTGCATTCTCACCCGGCATGCAGATGAGCGCACCGCCCCCCGCCGCCGACGGCCAGCCTGCCGGACACGCGAACACCGGCGGGAGCGTTCCGTTCCGGATCACGACGATCGACGCCAGCCTGATTCGCCAACTCGACGCACAGGCCGCGCAGCAACAGCACCTGCCATCCGACCGGCTGGCGGCCGCGCCCGGCGCTTATCGCCTCGGCCCCGGCGACGTGCTGCAGATCACCGTCTGGGATCACCCCGAACTCGCCGCCGCGCAAGGCGCCGCGCAGCAGAACGCGCCGCGCGCGGCCGACCCGGTCGCGGGCTTCGTCGTCGATTCGCACGGCAACCTGGCGTTCCCGTTCGCCGGCAGCGTGCCGGTCGCGGGTCTCACGGCCGACGCCGCGCAGGCACGCATCGCCGCCGCGCTGTCGCGCGTCTATCGCAATCCGCAAGTCACGCTGCGCGTTGCGTCGTTCCGCTCGCAGCAGGTCTATATCGACGGCGAAGTCCGCACGCCGGGTGCGCAGCCCGTCAACGACGTGCCGATGACGCTCTACGAAGCGCTCGGCCGCGCGGGCGGGCTCGGCACGGCCGCCGACCAGAGCCGCATGACGCTCGTGCGCGACGGCGTGTCCTATCCGCTCGACCTGACGCGCATGCTGCGCGACGGCCGCAATCCCGCCGACGTCGTGCTGGCCGCCGGCGACCTGCTGCACGTGCCGGCACGCAGCGACTACGGCGTGTACGTGATGGGCGAAGTGAACAAGCCGTCGCTCGCGGTACCGCTGCGCGACGGCCGGCTGACGCTGTCCGACGCGCTGTCGCAGGCCGGCAGCGTGAACGCCAATACCGCCGATGCCGCGCAGATGTTCGTGATCCGCGGCTCGCAGACGAGCGATCCGCAGGTGTTCCACCTCGACGCGCGCTCCCCCGTGTCGATGGTGCTCGCCAACGAGTTCGCGCTGCAGCCGAAGGACATCGTCTACGTCGACGGCAACGGCCTGGTGCGCTTCAGCCGCGTGCTGAGCCTGCTGCTGCCCGGCGTCAGCACCAGCGCCGCCGCGGCGCTCGCCGTCAAATGAGCGCCATCGCCACGCTGCTCGTCGTGTGCGTCGGCAACGTCTGCCGCAGCCCGATGGCGCAGGCGCTGCTCGGCGCGCGCCTGCCCGGCGTCGACGTGCAGTCGGCCGGGATCGGCGCGCTCGACGGCCAGCCGGCCGACCCGCACGCCATCGACCTGATGCGCGCGCGCGGCCTCGACCTCGCCACGCACCGCGCGCGCCAGGTGTCGTCACGGCACGCCGCACGCGCCGACCTGATCCTGACGATGGACCTGGAGCAGAAGCGCTGGCTCGAGCGCCGCCACCCGTTCCTGTGCGGCCGCGTGTTCCGCCTCGGCGGCACCGGTCAGGGCTTCGACGTGCCCGACCCGTATCTCGGCCCGCGCGCGTCGTTCGAACACAGCCTGCGGCTCATCGAGCGCGGTGTCGACGCGTGGTGCGCGCGCATCGCGCCGGCCGCCTCCCCCTCCACCCCGCTTTCCGGACCGAATCGATGACCTCTCCTGTTTCCCGCGAGCGATCGCACGATCGCGGCGCCGAGCTCGACCTCGCCGGCGTCGTCGACGTGCTCGTGTCCCAACGCTGGCTGATCGCGCTGGCAACCGCCGCCTGCGTCGGCGCCGGCACGCTGTACGCATTTCTCGCCCCGCCGCAATACCAGGCCGACATCCTGCTCCAGGTCGAGGACAGCGGCGACCCAGCCGCCGCGAACAGCATGCTCGGCGACGTGTCGTCGCTGTTCGACATCAAGTCGAGCGCCGCGGCCGAAGCGCAGATTCTCGCGTCGCGGCTCGTCGTCACGCGTGCCGTCGACGAGCTGCGCAGCTACATCGTCGTGCAGCCGAAGCGCTTTCCGCTGGTCGGCGATTTCGTGTCGCGTTTCAACACCGGCCTCGCGCACCCCGGCCTCCTCGGGTTCGGCGGTTATGCGTGGGGCGAGGAAGCGATCGCGGTCGCGCGCTTCGACGTGCCCCGGCCGCTCGAAGGCGAGCGCTTCGAGCTGACGCTGCTCGACGGCCAGCGCTACCGGCTGACCGGGCCCGCGCTGCCGTCGGCCGTCACCGGCCGCATCGGGCACGTGGAAACCTTCCCGACCGCGAGCGGCCCGATCGCGATCGACGTCGCGCGCGTCGATGCGAACCCGGCCACCCGCTTCACGCTCGTGCGCGAATCGCGCGCCGAGACGATCGACACGCTGCGGCGCGGCCTCGACGTCCAGGAAAAGATCAAGCAGTCGGGCGTGATCGTCGCGACGCTGCGCGGCCCCGATCCGCAACGGATCCAGGCGCAGCTTCAGGCAGTCGCGAACCACTACGTGCGCCAGCACATCGAGCGCAAGTCCGCCGACGCGGCGCAATCGCTCGCGTTCCTCAACGCGCAGCTGCCGGTACTCAAGCGCCAGTTGCAGGACGCCGAGCAGCGCTACACCGACATGCGCAACGCGAACGGCACGATCGACCTGACCGAGGAAGCGAAGCTGATCCTGCAGCAGACGGCCGACGCGACCACGCGCCGCCTCGAGCTGCAGCAAAAGCGCGACGAGATGGCCGCGCGCTTCGCGCCGGGCCACCCCGACATGGTCGCGCTCGACGCGCAGATCGCCACGCTCGGCCGCGAGCAGCGCGGCTTCGAGCATCAGGTGCGACGGCTGCCCGACCTGCAGCAGAACGCCGTGCGGCTGATGCTCGACGTGAAGGTCGACACCGATCTCTATACGGCGCTGCTCGCGAACACGCAGCAGCTCGAGCTGGTCAAGGCCGGCAAGACCGGCAGCGTGCGGCTCGTCGATACGGCGATCGTGCCCGAGGATCCCGTACGCCCGAAGCGGCCCGTCGTGATCGCGGCGGCCGCGCTGATCGGGCTCGCACTCGGCATCGCGCTCGCCTTTGCGCGCGACTTCCTGTTCGGCGGCGTCCGCCACGCGGACGAGATCGAGCGTCATCTCGACATCGACGTCTACGCGACGATTCCCGATTCGGCGGCCCAGCGGCAGATGGCGCGGCGCATCGCGCAGCACGCGCCGGGGCCGAACCTGCTGAGCGCGCGGCACCCGCACGATCCGGCCGTGGAAAGCCTGCGGAGCCTGCGCACCGCGCTGCGCTTCGCGATGCAGGGCGCACGCAACAATGTACTGCTGCTGACCGGCCCGGCGCCGGGTGCGGGCAAGTCGTTCGTCGCGGCGAATTTCGCGGCGCTGCTCGCGGCCAACGGCGAGCGCGTGCTGCTCGTCGACGGCGACCTGCGCAAGGGTCATCTGCACGAATCGCTCGGTGTCCCGCGCGAGCGCGGCTTCGCCGAGCTGCTGTCGGGCACGGCCGCGCCGGCCGACGTGACCTGCCGCGACGTGGTGCCGCGCCTCGATTTCATCCCGACCGGCGCGGTGCCCGAGTATCCGTCCGAGCTGCTTGCCGACGAACGCGTCGCCGCGCTGCTCGACGTGCTGTCGGCCTGCTACGACGTCGTCGTGATCGATGCGGCGCCGATTCTCGCGGTGACCGACGCGGTCACGCTCGGCCGCCATGCCGGCACCGTGCTGCTCACGGCGCGTGCCGCCACGACACGCGTCGCCGAACTGGACGAAGCCATGCGGCGCCTCGCGCACAACGGTATCGCCGCGAGCGGCGTGCTGCTCAACGGCGTCGATCCGCACGTCGGCCGGTACGGCTCGCGCTACGGCGCCTATCGCTATACGCAGTACCGTTACGCACCGCCGCGTTGCGGCCTGGCATCGTCGATCGGCCGCACGCTGCGCGCGCTCGTGTCCCGCCGCCGGGGAGAGCCGCGATGAGCGATACCCGTCACCTCGAACGCGTCGCGATACGCGATGCCGCGCCGGCGGACGCTTCCGCCACGACCGAATTGGGCTCCCGGCAAGCCCCGGCCCGCGCGGCGCGCCTGCGGATCGCGCTCGTCGTCGAAGCCGCGGGCGGCGGCGTGGCCGTCCATCTCGCCGACCTGATCGACGGACTCGCCGCAATCGACGGCATCGAACTGCACCTGATCGTGCCGCACGGCCCGCGTTTCGACACAACGATCCTCGATGCGCGCGTGCTGTCACGCTGTGCAAGCGTGCATGCGGTGCCGATGCAGCGCGCGGTCGGCTGGCGCGACGCGCTCGCGGTCGCCCACGTCTATCGCCACCTGCTGCGCATCCGTCCCGACATCGTGCACAGCCACAGCTCGAAAGCCGGCGCGATCGCACGCCTGTGCCCGGGGCCATGGCGGCAGGTGTACACGCCGCACGCGGTCTATACGCTGAACCCGACGCTGGGTAACCGCCAGCGCCGGTTCTACGGCACCATCGAGCGGCTGCTCGGCCGCCTGTGCACGCACCGGATCGTCGCCGTCTCGCGCGACGAGGCGCAACACCTGAACGAAGCGCTCGGCATTCCGGCCGCGCGCATCGACACGATCGTCAACGGCGTCCAACCGCCCGCCCTGATGCCGCGCGAGGCGGCACGACACGCACTCGGCGTCGCGCGCGACGCCCTCGTCGTCGGTTTCGTCGGGCGCTTCGATCATCAGAAAGGCATCGACCGTCTCGTGCGGATCGCGCGCGGCGTGTATCGCCAATGCGGCCGCACCGTGCAGATCGTCGCGATCGGGTCCGGCGACTTCGTCACGGCGGCCGGCAACGAGGCCGACGATCTTCCGCCGAATCTTCACGTCGTCGGCCGCGTGAACCACGCGAGCCGCTATTTCTCCGCGTTCGACCTGTTCGCGTTGCCGAGCCGCTACGAAGGCTTTCCCTACGTGTGTCTCGAAGCGATGGCCGCGCATGTGCCGATCGTCGCCACGCGGGTATCCGGCGCGACCGAGCTGATCGACACGCATGGCATCGGCGTCGTGGTGCCGAACGAAGACGACACGACGCGCTTCGCCCGCGCGATCGTCGCGCTTGCCAACGATCCGGCCGCACGCGACGCGATGCGAGCGAACTGCGCGGCGGCCCTCGGTCAATTCTCGGCCGAGACGATGGTCGCGCACACGCTCGACCTCTATCACACCCTTTCCAGACGAGGCCCGGCATGACGCCCCCCATTCACGTCGCGCTGCTGCACGCGTACAGCGCCCGCAATTCCGGTGACGGCCTGCTGGTCGACCTGTCCGTCGGCCTGCTCCGGGAGGCCTTCGGCGATGCCGTCCGCGTGTCGATCGTCGCGGCCGATCCGGCTTCATTTCCGGCGTACGACGACGTATGCGCGGCGCCCGTGCTCGCGGAGCGCGGCACGAACCGGCTGATCGGCGCCGCCACCGCCGCGCTGCCCGTTCGAATCAACGGCAGGTTGAAAGCACTGCGCCGCCTGCTCGACGAAGTCGACCTGATCGTCGGCGTCGGTGGCGGCTATCTGCGCGCGCGCACGGCCATCGAAGCGCTCAAGCTCGAAGCCGGCCACCTGCTGCAAATGCGGGTTGCGCTTGCCTCCGGCAAGCCCGCCGTCTATCTGCCGCAAAGCATCGGCCCGGTGCTGTCCTCACGCGCCGTCGCCATGCATCTGCAGTCGCTGCTCGGCGCGTTCGATTCGGTGTTCGTGCGCGACGACCGCTCCGCCGCCTTCCTCGCCGCGAATCCGAATACGCGGCGCGTGCCGGATCTCGCGGTGCTCGACTTCGGGTATCGCAGCGAGACCATCCTTCGGCAAACCCCGCCGAACAGCGACACCGCGCGCCATGTTGCATTCGTGCTGCGCCGCGCACCCGCGTGGAGCGCGAAACGACGCGCGCGCTACGACGCATCGATCGCGCGGCTGATCGAGCAGGTGCGCGCAATGTGCCGGGTCAGCTTTGCCGTGCAAAGCACGGGGCGCGGCAACGACGATCCCGCGTACTACCGCAGCCTCGGCATCCGGGAACCGCTGACGCCGCTCAAGACGCTCCTCGAAACCGACCGGCCGGACGTCACGGTATCGGTTCGCCTGCACGGCGCGCTGGAATCGATCCTGCACGGCGTACCCGCCTTCCACGTCAGCTACGAGCGCAAGGGCTTCGGTGCGTATGCGGACATGAAGCTCGACGACTGGGTCGTCAACGGCGCGGATTTCGATCCGGCACGCGTCTGCCGGACGATCCTCGCACCTGGCGCAGCTGCGGCGTTCCGGAACGCCGCGCAGGGCGGCTTTGCGAGCATCCGTGCCGCACGCGCACGCGTGATCGACGCACTGCGTGCGGCCCGTCGTGCGGATTCCGACATCGAAACAAAAGTCGAAGCCGACGAGGCCATGCCATGCTGACGCGCCTGCTCCTGCGCAGCCTGGCGCTCGGCCTGAAATTCACGCTCGCGATCATCGTCGCGCGTACGCTCGGCTTCGACGCGGTCGCCGCGTACGGGCTCGCGGTCGCCGCCGCCGTGATCGCATCGAAACTGCTCGGCCTCGGCTTCAGTCCCGAACTCAACCGGCGGCTCAGCGAACCCGATCCGCTGCCCGCGTTCGGCGCGATGCGCACCCTCTGCGTCGCGTACGGCGGCCTCTACTTGACGCTCGTCGCGACGCTCGCCGTGGCGACCGCCAACGGTGACGCGGCCCTGCTCGCCCGCGTCGGCCTGTCGACGCGGCTCGCGTGGTGCGTGCTGCTCGTCGCGCTCTCCGAGCATGCGGCATTCGAGGCGAACGGCTGGCTGTTCTCGCTGCATCGACCTCGCGCCGGCTCGCTGCTGCTGTTCGTCCGCACCGGCGCATGGGCCGGCGTCGCGGGAGCGGGGTTGCTCGTCGGCGCCCTGCATTCGATCGAATCGGTTTTCGCGCTGTGGTTCGCGGCCAATACGTGCGTCGTCGTGCTTTCGTGGCGGCGTATCGGCGCGGTTGCACGCCAGGCGCACGACCGCCCGCAGGCGGCGCGCGCACCGGCCGTGCGCGAGCGCGGTGTCCTGTCGATCTGGCGGCACGGGTTGCCGTTCTACGTGGCCGGCATCGTCCTCGCGTCATTGCAATACGCGGAGCGGTTCATCGGCGGTGGCCACCTGAGCGCCGATGCGCTCGGCCGGTACGTATTCGCGTGGTCGATCGCCAACGCGATCCAGGCGCTCGCCTTCTCGACCGTCGTCGTGACGGCCGGCCCGCGCTTCGTGCGCGTGCTGTCCGACGCACCGGGCACGTTCCCCCGGCTCGCCGTGCGCGCGACGGTGGCCAGCGTGGCCGTCACCTCGATCGCGGGGGCCGCGGTCCTTGCGCTGCATCGCGACCTGTTCGCGTTTGCGCACGAGCCCGCGGGCACCGGGCAGGTCGCATTGCTCGCCACACTGCTCGTGTCGTTCGTGCTGCGCGGCGCGGCGGACGTGCTGTGGACGGCCGCGATCGCGCTGCGTGCCGGCTGCGCCGCGATGTTGTCGATGATCGCGCTCGCGCTGACGTACCTGCCGCTCGCATGGAGCCTGATCGTTCACGCTGGTGCGATGGGGGCGGCCATCGCCCATCTGGCGGCAAGCGCCGGCATCGTCGCCACGCTGGCGCTGATCGTCGCGCGCACCGGCCGGTCCCGTGCGGCCGCACGCACGGAGGCCGCCCCGCATGCTGCGTAACCTGATTGCCGGTGGCCCGGCACTGAGCCGCGGCGTGACGCGCGCCGTCGGCGCGATGATCGTATTCGTCTACTGGATCGTCTACGCAAAGGCCGGCACGTTCCTGCCCGAGTTCGTGTTCCGCGACGCGGAGAAGATCCAGAGCCAGATCGGCGGCGGCAGCACCTACGAGGGCACGTCGTTCGATGCGGTCGCGAAGTTCTATGCGCTGCTCGGCCCGGCCGGCACGTCGCTGTTCGTTGCCGCGATCGGCACGGCGTTCATCTGGCGGATCGTCGGCGAAGGCCGCCGCGTCGGGTCGCTGGCCGCGACCGTCGTACTGCTGGCGCCGTGTGTGTTCTTCAACCTGTTCGTCGCAAGCAAGGACACGCTCGTCGTGCTGATCGCGCTCGTGCTGGCCAGCATCGCGCGGCGTCGCCCGGCCGCCTGGACCTTCGTGGCCGTCGTTGCGCTCTACGCCGGCTACGCGGCCGTCGTGCGCAGCTACTTCGCGCTGATTCTCGCGGTCGCGCTGGCCGCGCTCCTGTTCCGGCACCTGTCATGGCGCGGCAAGACCTTGCTGCTCGGCACTGCCGCGATCGCGCTGTTCCTGCTGCCGCCGGACGTGTACTACCTGCTCCAGCATCCCCGCGACATGGCAGCCGACTATCTCGCCTACGGTTCGCCGTTCGGCGCGCGCACGAGTTTCTACAACCCGGTCGCGCCCGATTCGTTCGTCGCCTTTTGCGCGAACTATGCGTACGCGGTGCTGCGGTTGAATCTGCCGCTGCTGTTCGACGTGGGCCCCAAGGAAGTCGCGATGCAGCTGTTCGTGTGGATCGCGCTGGCCGCCGTGTGGCGTCGTGCACGGCATCGCACACATCCGGCCCGCGACCTGCTCGCCTGCGTCGTCATCGGTCACGTCGCCGTATCGATGCTGTTCGAACCCGATCTCGGCAGCTATACACGCCACCTGTCCAGCGTCGCCTTGCTGTGCGCGCTTCAGTTCGCGGGATTCGAACCGCGTGCCGGTCGACGCCGGCCAAAGCGCGATGCCGCGACGAACGGCACGCCGACTCCCGCCCGCCTGCCGCACAAGGACATCACCCGCTAAACCCGACATGCAAACCTTCCCCGTCCAGACCGGCATCTTCCGGAACCTCCAGTGTGCACGCGCCTTCGCGGCGCTCGCCGTCGTCGGCTATCACATGGGCACGCTTCCGTTCGGGCAGGCCGGCGTCGATATCTTCTTCGTCATCAGCGGGTTCATCATGTCCGTCGTCGCGCCGCGCGAGGGGCACGCCTTCCTGCGCAGGCGCCTGATCCGGATCGTGCCGCTCTACTGGCTGACCACGCTGGGCGTGTTCGCGATCGCGGTCGTGAAGCCCCAATGGCTGAATTCGACGACGGCCGGCCTCGACTATCTCGTCAAGTCGCTGCTTTTCGTGCCATACGTGAAGGAGAACGGCCATTGGGGGCCGCTGAACCTCAACGGCTGGACGCTCGAATACGAGATGCTGTTCTATCTCGTCATCGCCGGATCGATGTGGTTCGTCCGCGCCCGCCATGCAACGACGTTCGCGGCGCTCGCGCTTGCGCTGTTCTGCGCGTACGTGGCCGCCGGCGGCCCGGCAGGCGAAGTCGCCGCCCATCTCGGCCAGCCGTTCGTGCTCGAATTCGGGCTTGGGGTACTCGCCTGCCGCCTGCTGGAAACCGGCATCGCCGGGCGACTTCCGCGCTTCGCGTGGCTCGCGGCATCCGTAGCGGCGCTCGCGGCGATACCGCTCGCCGCCACCCTGTCCGGCACGCCGACCGGCTTTGAACGTGTCGTCTGGTGGGGCGTGCCGGCCTGCATGCTGATCGTCGCCGCGGTCGCGCTCGACCTGCGGGGCTGGACGATCGGGAACGCGATGCTCGCCCGCCTCGGCGATGCGAGCTATTCGATCTATTTGCTGCATCCGTACGTGATCGGTGCAGCGAACAAGATCGTCGGGGTGCGCCTCGACGCCGGCACGTGGTCGGGCACAGCGGCTGCGCTCGCGACGCTGGCCGCTGTCTGCGCATGCGGCTGTGCCTGCCATGCGTGGATCGAGCGGCCGATACTTGCTGTCTTGAAGCACCGGTTGTCGCGGAAGCGCCGTGCAGCGGCGTCTTGAGCACGGACGCGATTGAATCGAAGAATCTGACAAGAATGAATGATGGAAACAAGTCGCTCGTACTTGTTCCATATTCATTGAGGGAACCATTTCGTAACATCGTCGGCAATCCAAACGGCCGGAGCGGAAGACCACGCTTCGGCCCAAAGGCGCAACCGTTCGAGGTCGAAAATCCATTTCATCCGTTCTCTCGACGCCGTGCCCGGGACGCCCCCGATGCCGGCGCAAGTACCCGCTCTTCCTCCCGCCACGCCAGCGGCCATGCCCGGTGCCTGGCCGTCCTGCCGCCCCGATCCTACCGTCCGAAAGCGCTCCCGCCCGTTCCGCATCGCGTGCCTGACCGGTCTCGCGCTGTCGTTTCACGGTCTCGCGCATGCACAAGTCCAAGTCCCCAATGCGGGACAGTCGCTACGCGACGTCGAGACGCTCCGCCCGGCGCTGCCCGCTCCGGCCGCGCCCGATCTCGCGATGCCTGCGCCAAGCGAAGCGCCCTCGCCTGCTGCGGCTGGCGGCCCACGCATTCCGGTCAGCGCATTCGCCGTTGAAGGCAATGCGGCCATTCCCGCCGCACAGCTCGACCCGCTGCTCGCCGATTTCGTCGGCCGCGACCTGAGCTTCGGCGATCTGCAGCAGGCCGCCAACCGGATCACGACGTACTACCGCGAACACGGCTACGTCCTCGCCCGCGCGTATCTTCCCCGCCAGGACATCGAACACGGTGTCGTGCGCATCGCTGTCGTCGAAGGCCGCTACGGACAGATCGAATTGCACAACCGCACACGCGTGCTCGACCGCGCGCTGCGGCAGCCGCTTGCGTCGCTTCAGCCCGGTGAGATTGCGCACGGCAACCGCCTCGAGCGCAGCCTCATGCTGCTGAACGAGATGCCCGGCGTCGATGCGAAGGGCACGCTGCGGCCCGGCGCCGAACCCGGCACGACCGATCTCGTGATCGATGCCGAACCCGGCCGCTTCGCCACCGGCTCGATCGAACTCGACAACTTCGGCGATCCGCTGACCGGCCGCTACCGCGCGACCGGCAGCGTCGACGTCAATGCGCCGCTGCGCGTCGGCGATCGCTTCTCGCTGCGCGGACTGACGAGCAATACGAATCAGCGCTATTACCGCACGTCGTATCAACTGCCCGTCGGCCCCGCATCGACGCGCGTCGGCGTCGCGTATTCCGACATGAACTACCGGATCGGCGGCAGCCTCAAGGACCTCCGCTACCACGGCGGCGCCGACGTTCGCTCCGCGTTCGTCACGCAGCCGCTGCTGCGCAGCAGGCGCACGAGCCTCGACGCGCAGGTCATCTACGAAAACAAGCATTTGCGCGACGTGTACGGCGCGTTCGACGTGGTCAACGACAAGACCGTCGACCTGTGGTCGTTCGGCGTAAGCGGCAACCATCAGGACACCCTCGGCGGCGGCGGCCGGACCGGCTTCTCCGCCACGCTCGGCATCGGCCACCTGAGCGGCAACGATCCGCTCGACATGGACTACTACGTCCATACCCAAGGCCAGTTCGCGAAGCTGAATGTCAGCGCGCTGCGGCTGCAGGCGCTCGGCGCGCGATTCCAGCTCTACACCCAATTCAGCGCGCAGCTGTCGTCGCGCAATCTCGACGCATCGGAAAAATTCAGCCTCGGCGGCCCGTACGGCGTGCGTGCATTCGCACTCGGCGCCGGCAGCGGCGATCAGGGCTGGCAGGCCACGGCCGAACTGCGCTATCTCGTCGCGCCCGGCTGGCAACTGAGCGCGTTCGCCGACACGGGCCGCATCCAGCTCAGCAAGCAGCGATGGTCCCGCGAGCGCAACACCGTGCCGCTGTCGTCGCTCGGCATCGGCGCGAGCTGGTTCGGCGCGCGCCATCAAATCAATCTCACCGCCGCGCTGCCGGTCGGTTACGCCGATCCGGTCGCGTCGGCCACGCGGTCGCCGAGCGTCTGGTTGCAAGCCGCCCAGTATTTCTGAGCGGTACACGACAAGCGGCCCGCCAGGCAGGAGCGAGCCGCAAGTAGCACGGGCGGCCCCGTCGCCCGCATCGTCGAAAGCGTGCGTCCTGCATGCCTTCGGCCTTTCCCGTTTCGTTAGGTATACGTATCGATACGAAGCGAACACCCTGTACCTTTCCATAGGAACAACAATCTCATGAACAAGACCTACGCACTGGTCTGGAACCAGACCCAGGGGTGCTGGAGCGCAGTCGGGGAAACCGCGCGCCGCCGCGCCAAGCCCGGCAGCGCCAAGCGCGCCGCCGCCGTCCTCTCCCTGCTTGGCTTCACCGCGATGCCCGCCTTCGCACTGCCCACCGGCGAGAACATCACCGCCGGCAAGGCCGACATCATTCGCGAAAACGACGGCAAGTCGATGTCCATCAACCAGCACACCGACAAGCTCATCACCAACTGGAACGACTTCAGCATCGCCGGCAACGAGCGCGTCGCGTTCCGTCAACCCGGCAAGCAGTCGATCGCGCTGAACCGCGTGGTCGGCAACAACGGCAGCCAGATTCAGGGCCAGCTCGACGCCAACGGCAAGGTCTTCCTCGTCAACCCCAACGGCGTGCTGTTCGGCTCCGGCGCGCAGATCAACGTCGGCGGCCTCGTCGCGTCCACCCAGAACATCGCCGACGCCGACTTCCTCGCCGGCAACTATCGCTTCTCCGGTCACTCCACCGCGTCGATCGTCAACGATGGCCACATCACTGCCGCCGACGGCGGCAGCGTCGCGCTGCTCGGCGCGCGCGTGTCCAACAACGGCGTGATCCAGGCGAAGATGGGCCGCGTCGCGCTCGGCGCCGGCAACGCGTTCAAGGTCAACTTCGACGGCAACGACCTGCTCAGCCTGCAGGTCGAGGGCGGTGCGGTCGACGCGCAGGCCACCAACGGCGGTTTGCTGAAAGCCGACGGCGGCGAAGTGCTGATGACCGCGCACGCGGCCGGCAACCTGCTGAACGCCGTGGTCAACAACACCGGCACGATCGAAGCGAAGGGCCTCGCCAACCGCGCCGGCAAGATCACGCTCGACGGCGGCACCGTCAAGGTCGCTGGCAAGCTCGACGCGAGCGCGGCCGAAGCCGGCGCACCGGTGGGCTCCGTCATCACGCGCGGCGAGCGCGTCGACGTCGCCGCCGATACCCGCATCGACACGCGCGCGGGCAACGCCGCCGGCACCTGGACCATCGAGGCCGTCAACGCGGGCGTAAACGGCGATCGTTCGATCGGCGCCGACACCCTCTCGCGCAATCTCGACACCACCAACGTCGCGCTGACCAACACGCAAGGCGACCTGACGGTCGGCGGCCCGGTCGCGTGGAACAGCGACCGCTCGCTCACGCTGACCTCGCAGAAGGGCAACGTCGATCTGCAGCAGGCGCTGTCCGCCACTGGCGCCAACGCCAGCCTGAACGTCAATGCCGCCGACAAGATCCGTATCAACGAAGCAGTCAAGCTCACCGGCCGCAATGCGCATCTCGAACTCAACGCGAAGAACGGCCATACGCTGAACAACAAGGCGGCCGTGACGCTGTCCGGCGACAATGCGTCGTTCCGCTCGAACGGCGAGGACTATAAGGTGCTGCATACGGTCGCCGACCTGCGCAGCATCGATGCGAACCTGGGCGGCCGCTACGTGATCGGCAACACGATCGACGGCGCGAACGCGAGCTTCCGCAGCATCGCGGCCGACAGCGCGTTCTACGGCGTGTTCGACGGCCTCGGCAATACGGTCAGTCGCCTGAACATTTCCAACCCCGGCAAAATGACCGTCGGCCTGTTCTCGCACAACGCCGGCCGCATCGCCAACCTCAGCCTGCGCGACATCGTGACGGTCGCATCGGGTCTGCCGTATGGCTCGCCGATTTCGGTCGGCACGCTCGCCGGCAGCAACTCGGGCACGATCTCGAACGTGACGGCCGAAAACGTCACGGTCTCGACGACCGGGCCCGCATTCGTCGGCGGTCTCGTCGGCTCGAACTATGGCGGCACGATCGAGCGCGCCAGCGTGTCCGGCCGCATCGACACCGATCGCTACGCGAATACGGTTGGCGGCCTCGTGGGCGAGAACCTGACGCTGCTGAACAAGCCGCCGGTCTCGGCGCTGATTCGCGACAGCCAGGCCGACGTGCGCATCAACGCCGCGCACGACGGCGCCACGGGCGGCCTGGTCGGGTACAACACCGGCATGATCGAGCGCTCGTCGAGTGCCGGCACCATCAACGCGACAGGCGCCAACGCGCAGGTCGGCGGGCTCGTCGGCATCAACGACGGCAACGGCATCGTCAAGCAGTCCTCGTCGTCTGCCAGCGTGACCGCACGCAACAATGCCGTGGCGGGCGGGCTCGTCGGCATCAACATGGCCACCATCACGGCATCGCGCGCCAGCGGCAAGGTCAGCGTCGGCGAACGCAGCGTCGCGGGCGGTCTCGCAGGGGTGAACCTGGGCGACATCGATTCCTCCACGGCCGACGGCGACGTGTTCGCGGCGGCGTCCAGCACGGTCGGCGGCCTCGTCGGCTCGAACAGCGGCCGAATCCGGACGTCACAAGCCAACGGCAACGTGACGGCGGGCAACAAGGCCGTGGCCGCGGGCGGCTTCGCCGGCTACAACGACGGCGACATCGACGCGTCGACCGCGACGGGCAACGTCGTCGCCGGTGCCGACAGCCTCGCCGGCGGCTTCGTCGGGCGCAACGGCAAGGCGGGCCGTATCCATGCATCCGTCGCGCAAGGTCACCTCCGCGCCGCGGGCCAATCGACGCTCGGCGGCTTCGTCGGCGAAAACCTCGGCTTCATCGAGACCTCGCAGGCGACCGGCAACGTGGACGGCGACCACAACAGCACGGTCGGCGGCTTCGTCGGCACGAACGGCGGCCGCATCGAGGCATCCGACGCATCCGGCGAAGTGGTCGCGGGCTACAACAGCACGGCGGGCGGCTTTGCCGGGATCAACGCCGGCACGCTCGATTCCTCCAACGCGTCGGGCAACGTCACCGTGCTGAACAACAGCTCGGCAGGCGGCCTCGTGGGGGTCAACACCGGCATCATCCGCACGTCGAGCGCCAACGGCAAGGTAGTGGCCGGGCAATCGAGCAAGGCGGGCGGCCTCGCAGGCCGTAACCTCGGGACGATCGCCGATTCCCGTGCCACCGGCGCGGTGAAGGCCGGCGACTTCTCGTCGGCCGGCGGCCTCGTCGGCGCCAACGAAAGCGGCGACATCGCACGATCGACCGCATCGGGCGACGTCGAAGCCGGCCGGCAGAGCCAGGTCGGCGGCCTCGTCGGCAGTCTGCTCGGGAAGATCGACCAGTCGCGCGACGGGATCCGTCAAGGGCGGCGACGCCAGCTACGTCGGCGGCCTCGTCGGCAGCAATGCTGGTGTCATCACCGCCTCGTCGTCGAGCGGCACGGTTTCCGGCGGCCGGTACGCGCGGTTGGGCGGGCTCGTCGGCGGTAACTTCGGCTTCGTCTACGGCTCGTCGAGCACCAGCCGCGTCGACGTGAAGGCTGGCTACGACCAGTCCTACGGCGCGCTGGTCGGCGTGAACTATGGCCAGGTGAAGCCCTGAGCCTGAACCCGGACGGTTCCGGCTCCGCCGCCTGAACGGCATGCCGGACGCCGTCGCCTGTTGCGAGCGGCCTGTCCGCTCGTAGCCGGCGGCCGCGAGGCCGCCGGTTGTCACCCTCGGTCGACCGGCCTTCACGGTCGGCCGGGTTCATGAAACTCAATCTGGATAACGAAACGATGAACAAGACCTACGCATTGGTCTGGAACCAGACCCAGGGATGCTGGAGCGCAGTCGGGGAAACCGCGCGCCGCCGCGCCAAGCCCGGCAGCGCCAAGCGCGCCGCCGCCGTCCTCTCCCTGCTTGGCTTCACCGCGATGCCCGCCTTCGCACTGCCCACCGGCGAGAACATCACCGCCTGGAACGACTTCAGCATCGCCGGCAACGAGCGCGTCGCGTTCCATCAACCCGGCAAGCAGTCGATCGCGCTGAACCGCGTGGTCGGCAATAACGGCAGCCAGATTCACGGCCAGCTCGACGCCAACGGCCAGGTCTTCCTCGTCAACCCCAACGGCGTGCTGTTCGGCTCCGGCGCGCAGATCAACGTCGGCGGCCTCGTCGCGTCCACCCAGAACATCGCCGACGCCGATTTCCTCGCCGGCAACTATCGCTTCTCCGGTCACTCCACCGCGTCGATCGTCAACGACGGCCACATCACTGCCGCCGACGGCGGCAGCGTCGCGCTGCTCGGCGCGCGCGTGTCCAACAACGGCGTGATCCAGGCGAAGATGGGCCGCGTCGCGCTCGGCGCCGGCAACGCGTTCAAGGTCAACTTCGACGGCAACGACCTGCTCAGCCTGCAGGTCGAGGGCGGTGCGGTCGACGCGCAGGCCACCAACGGCGGTTTGCTGAAAGCCGACGGCGGCGAAGTGCTGATGACCGCGCACGCGGCCGGCAACCTGCTGAACGCCGTGGTCAACAACACCGGCACGATCGAAGCGAAGGGCCTCGCCAACCGCGCCGGCAAGATCACGCTCGACGGCGGCACCGTCAAGGTCGCTGGCAAGCTCGATACGAGCGCGGCCGAAGCCGGCGCACCGGCCGGCTCCGTCATCACGCGCGGCGAACAGGTTCGCGTCGCACGCGACACCACAGTCGACACGCGCGCCGGCGACACCGCCGGCACCTGGACCGTCGAAGCCGCCAACGCGGGCGTCGCACGCAACCAGGCCGACAGCCTCTATCCGGACGGCGCGTCGATCGACGCCGACACGCTGTCGCTCAACCTCGGCACCACCAACGTCGCACTGACCAACACGCAAGGCGACCTGACGGTTAGCGGCCCGGTCGCCTGGAACAGCGATCGCTCGCTCACGCTGACCTCGCAGAAGGGCAACGTCGATCTGCAGCAGGCGCTGTCCGCCACTGGCGCCAACGCCAGCCTGAACGTCAATGCCGCCGACAAGATCCGTATCAACGAAGCAGTCAAGCTCACCGGCCGCAACGCGCACCTCGAGCTCAACGCGAAGAACGGTCATACGCTGAACGACAAAGCCGTCGTGACGCTGTCCGGCGACAACGCGTCGTTCCGCGCGAACGGCGAGGACTACAAGGTATTGCATACCGTTGCCGACCTGCGCAGCATCGATGCGAACCTGGGCGGCCGCTACGTGATCGGCAACACGATCGACGGCGCGAACGCGAGCTTCCGCAGCATCGGCGGCGACCGCGCGTTCCACGGCGTGTTCGACGGCCTCGGCAACACGATCAGCCGGCTGTCGATCACCAACACCGGCCCGAACATCGGCCTGTTCGGGCAAAGCAGCGGCACGCTCGCGAACCTGACGCTCGATTCGCTCGTCGTCGACGGCACCTCGGCCGCCCGCGCTGCGTTCGTCGGCGGCCTCGTCGGCGACAATCTGGGCGGACGCATCACCAACGTCACCGCGAAAAACATGAGCGTGTCGTACAACGGCAGCGACACGGTCCAGATGGGCGGCCTCGTCGGCCGGAACGTCGGGACCATCGATCGCGCGCGCTTCGCCGGGCGCGTATCCGGCAGCAACAACGCGTTCATCGTGGGTGGGCTGGTCGGCTCCAACGTCGGCACGATCGCCGACAGCGAAGCCTTCGCCGACGTCACGCTCGCCGGCCGCCCCGGCATCCCGCTCGACCAGCAGTTCAACCCTGACGTGCAGAGTGCCGGCGGGCTCGTCGGGATGAACGGCGGCCGCATCGTTCGCTCGTCGAGCGGCGGGCGCGTGTCCGGTCGCGACAACACAAGCACCGGCGGCTTCGTCGGCGTCAACTACGGCACGATTCGCGACGCGTCGACCTCCGCCACGGTCACGGCAGGCAAAGGCGGGTATGTCGGCGGCTTCGTCGGCAAGAACCGCGACGGCGGCACGATCGCGAACGCGTCCGCCTCCGGCTCGGTCACGGCCGCCGGTGCGAAGGCGATCGGCGGCTTCATCGGCGAAAACGCGCGCGGCACGCTGGACGACGTGCGCTCGACCGGTGACGTGACCGACCTCGCGAGCGGCCATGTCGGCGGCCTGGCCGGCGCGAACCGCGGCACGATCCGCAACGCGCACGCCACGGCCACGGTGAAGGCCGGCCGCAACAGCCACGTGGGCGGGCTCGTCGGTACCAACGACGGCACCGTGTCGAACGCGCGCGCCGAAGGCAAGGCAAGCGCAGGAGATGGGAGCGACGTTGGCGGGCTCGTGGGCCTGAACACGGGGCTGCTGGACACCGTGCAGGCCGCCGTCGACGTGACGGCCGGCAACGGTAGCCGTGCCGGCGGACTGGTGGGCGCGAACCGCGGCAACAAGGCGATCGTGCGTCATGCGTCGGCGTCGGGCAATGCTGCGGCGGACGACTCGAACGTCGGCGGCCTGGCGGGCCTGAACGACAAGGACGCCCTCATCGAGGATGCATCGTCCACCGGCACGATTGCGGGCACCCGTTCGAACCTGGGCGGCCTGGTCGGTGAAAACGCCGGCACGATCCGGGCCTCGACGTCGAGCAGCCGTCTGAACCTGGTGTCGCCGGTCTACGGTCCGTTTTACTGGGGCCGACTGGTGGGGTTCAATACGGAGAGCGGCCACATCGAAACCAGCTCGGCCAGCGGCCCGGGCCAGCCCTATTCGACGGTCGGCATGAGTTTCGGCAAGATCGACGGGCGGTGGCAGTACGGTCCCGTCGACTGATAATGGTGCGTTGAAACCGTAGGGTTTGGCGTGACGGCCCCCGCTCGTTTCAAAAGTGGGGGGCGGAAAAATCAATGGCCGGCGGCTTCGACGAAACTGCCGGCCATCTCGTTTCCGGTCCGGGCCATTCGAAACCGGCCCGCCACCTTACTGGTAGCTCATCGTAAAGGTCGCCACGGCATTTGCAGTGCCGACCTTTACGATGAGTTATCAGTCGTGCGGCCACGCGCGGGCTTCGGCCAGACCTGGCCTGAGCGCCGAACGGCTGCGCCCCGGAGTCAACGCTCGAGATGCCGTTCGATCTCGCTGCGGAACGCAACCCAGTGAGCCCGGAGCGCCTCGGCTCCGCCCTCGTTCACGATACGCTCCATGGCTGCGCAGGCGTCGCGCGCTTCGGTATTGTCGGCAAGCGCGAAGCCGCCCCGCATCGAGTGCAGCTCGATCCTGACAGGAACGGCGTCGCCGCGCGGCAGCGCCTCGTCAATCGCCGCGAGCGAGCGCAGCGTCGCAGCCCGCAATTTCTCGCGGATTTCGTCGGTCATCACCGGCGGCGTTCGACCGCTGAAATCGGCCGGACGAGCGCCGGTCTCCGCCGCACCACGCCCCCCGTGCCGACGCAACACCGCCTCGAGCGCATCGATCGACAACGGCTTGAGCACGACTTCCACCGCCCCCACCTGCACGCAGCGGCGCCGGTCCTCGTCGGTCGCATGCGCGGTCATCGCGATCACCGGCACGGTCGCACCCTGCTCGCGCAGGAAATTCGCGAGCGCGAAGCCGTCGAGTTCGGGCATGCCGAGATCGGTCAGCACCACGTCGAACGGCTGCTGGAAGTACGCACGCATCGCCTCGACGCCATTCGCGACGAGCGTGGCGTCGCAATGCAGCGCATCCAGCTGATCGCGCAGCAGCGTGCGGCTCGCAGGATGATCCTCCGCCACGAGCACGCGCAGCGGGGTCTCGTCGTCCGCAAGGATCGGCAGCGGCGGCGCCCCGGGTTCCGGCTCGTCGAACGCGGCCCGCCACCCGTGCGGCGCGTCGGACAGCGGCAGCGACGCCGTGAACGTCGTGCCCGAGCCTGGCCGGCTCGCGACGGTCAGATCGCCCTGCATCAGCCGCACGAGACGCCGGCAAAGCGGCAGCCCGAGCCCCGTGCCGCCGAAGCGCCGGTAGATCGACGGATCGGTCTGAACGTACACATCGAACAACGTCGGCAGGCCTTCCGGAGGAATGCCGATCCCGGTATCGCGCACCGCGATCTCGACGCCGCGCCGGTCGCCCGATGCGCCGGCCAAGCGCGCATCGATCGTCACGCTGCCGTGCTCGGTAAACTTGATCGCGTTGCTGACGAGATTCGACACGATCTGACGCAGGCGGCTCGGGTCGCCGACGTAGCCGTCGGCCAGTTCCGGCGCGATCCGGCATTCGAGCGCGAGATGCTTCGCGTCCGCGAGCGGGCGGAAGATCGCCGCGACGTCGTGCAGAACGGCACGCACATCGAACGGAACCGCTTCCAGCGCCATCTGGTTGGATTCGACCTTCGACAGATCGAGCACGTCGTTGATCACGCGCAGCAACGCATCCGACGACGACATGACCGTCTGCAGCCGGCGCTGCTCCATCGACGGCAGCGTGGCGCGCGCCATCAGCTCGAGGTTGCCGACGATCGCGTTCAGCGGCGTGCGAATCTCGTGGCTCATCGTCGCGAGGAACGTCGATTTCGCCTTGTTCGCATCATCCGCCGCCATGCGCGCTTCCTTCAGTTTGTCTTCCGTCAGCTTGCGGGCGGTGACGTCGGTCAAGGTGCACAGCAACACATCGACGCCACGGAACCGGGTTCGCACGACCTGTGCCGCCAGATAGACCGTGTCGTGATCCGGGTGCTCGATCGCCAGTTCGTGCTGCATGACGCCGCGCCGGGCGCTGCTGCCCGCGTGGCGCTCGCGGTAGGCCTGCCAGATGCGCTTGCCGAGCGACAGCCCGGGCACGCCGCGGTCGTATGCGAGCACCGCATCGTTGCGCAGCATCGTCTCGCCGTCCGCCACCGACAGCAGCAGCAACCCGGCCGGCGCGTGGCGGATCAGCGTCCGGTTGAATGCCTCGCTCTCGATCAGGCGGATCGCGCGCCGGTTCGCCGGACGCAGCGCGCGGCGATCGAACAGCACGATCGTCGACCAGAGCAGCACGATGCCGAACAGCGCGGCGCCGAGCGTGACGCTCAAGCTGACGAGGGTTGCCGTCAATACGCTGCGCCACGAGAAAGTCGTCATCACGACGAGGCTGGACCCGGGCAAGCGATCGTAGACGATGAAGCGCGCGCCGCGCCGTCGCACGGCCACGTTTTCGCCTAACGGTTCGCGCGCGTCGCGCAGCGCGCGCTCGATCATCGCCGGGTCGCGCTCGCGCCCGAAGACGATGTTCCCGCGCGCGTCGACGACCGCGACGTCCTCATCGTCGGAACGCGGCACCATCGCATCGTCGACCCGGTACGCCCCGTTGACGACGAGCCATCCGAACGGCCGTCCGGCCGCGTCGTCGAGCCGACGCGCGAACCGCACGACGTCCCGTCCGGACAACGGGTCGAAACGGCGATCGAGCATGACCAGCCGGCTCTGAATGAACGCCTTCTGTTTCGCGACCCCGGTCGGCATCGTCCGGGCAATCAGCGCCGTCAGATCGATGCCCGGCCCGAGCGAACGGGCGCGTGCGACGAGCCCCGGCCCCACGACGGCGAGAAACCGGCCATCGAGCCCGATCAGGTAGCCACCGAACGGTTCGGTGTCGGATGTAAGCGCAGAGGGTTGCGTCGGGACCAACCGGTCGTCCTTCCGGAACAGGCCGAGCAACGCACCGAGATAGCCAGCATACGATGCGGCGGGGCGATCCGGCGTGATTTCCGCCAAGGCGAGTAGCGTCTCGCCACCCGCGCCGTTGCTTGCGCCCAGCACACCGCCCGCCGCCGAGAATTGTGTCAGCGCGTCGGGCGACGGCCGTGCGCCCTGATTCCAGAGCTGCTCGATCCGGCTCCCGTAGGTCGCCAGCACCATGTCGGCCGCCTGCATGCTCCCGAAGAACTGCGCTTCCCGGTACAGGAAAGTCGAGCGCGCCTGCGCGCGATAGTCCTGCACGTCGAGCCGCACGACAAGCGCGGCGCAAATCAGAATGAACAGCGTGACCGCGATCCCGCCGCCATACAGCAGGAACTGCTGCTGACGGCGCACCCGGCCGGGATCGAACGGCTTGCGGCCGGCATGGGCGACCTGGCTGGCGAATCGCTTCAGTTTGGCGGGCATCGACTATCGCGTGCCGAAACGTGTGCCGGCAGCCGTTGCTCGCCGCCGGAACCGACACCGGATCGCGCATCGCATGCCGCTATTCGCCGTGCGCCGGCGCGTCGGCGCCGGGCATGTCCGGGAGCTTGCCTTCACTGGCGTAGCGGATCAGGTCGGCATCGCGCACGATGCCGAGCTTCTTCATCGCGCTCGACTTCTGCGAACTGATCGTCTGCTTGCTGCGGTGAAGCTGAACGGCGATCTCACCCACCGTCAGGCCGGCCCCGTAAAGTCGCACGACTTCGATCTCGCGGGCCGTCAGCACCCGTGTGCCCGACGACGACTCGGTGCCCTCCAGCAATTGCTTGACGAACGGAGACAGATAATTCGCGCCGACGTAAGCGGCGTGTACCGCGCCAACCAGATGCGAAATCGCGTCGGATTTGCTGAGGATGCATCCGACACCCTGCCGCTGAATCGCATGCAGCACGCTCGGGTTGTCGATCATCGTGATCGTCACGAGATGAAGCGCGGGATAGCGGCGCTGCAAAAACGACAGCAACGCGAGACCGTCGCCATACTTGCCGCCGGGCATCACGTAGTCGACGACGAGCACGTCGCTCTGCTGCTCGTCGAGCATCGCCACCAGGTCGGTCGAATTCGAGACAGTACCGAGCAGCCTGATCGTGCTGCTGCCCGCGAGTGCCTGCGACATCCCGAGTGCGGACGATGGATGATCGTCTGCCACCATCACTCGCACAAAAAATTCATCCATCTCTATTCTTCTCCCGATACACGCGGCCCGACGTGCCATGTTGTGCGACGCGCCGGGATTCGAATCCATCTCGCAACACGATCGCGTTGCGGTGTTCAGCGAACCGGGCGGTGCGCAGCGTAATTTTAAGATAATAGGCGGGTTCTGCGTTGCCTCAATGCGACGGAGTGCGACCGGGAGCACCGGCGTGCGGCCACGCACAGCGGCCGGGGCTCGACGCAATAGTCGCCTCGCCATCCGCCGTGACCGGGCACGGCCTTGCCGCGGCAGACCCTTTCGGCGATCCGCCGCCCATGCACGCCCAATCGACGGCGCCCCAACGCCGTCGATCCGTTCTGCCCTGCGGGGTGGCCCGAGCCGCAGCCTGTCTATCGTTTGTCCACTGACTTGCCCGGTTCATCCGCTCCATCGCCCGCGGCGTGCTGCCACTCGGTGATGGCCCGCCGCTTCTGCGACGGCGACATCATCATGAATTCGTTCAGCTTCGTGAGGAAATCCCGTCTGGATTTCTCCGGCAACGTCGCGAATCCAAGCAGCAGCCCGAACACCTTTCCTATATAGCGCACGGCCTTACCCTTCCTTCTTCAGTCGAAATCACGCGGCACCGGCACGATGCCGCGTGTCTGCCTTCCCTGTTTGACGCCGGCGGTCTGCGCTGCCTTCGCGTGTCGTTTTCTTATCGTCCCGGCCAATCCACCGTTGCGGCCATCGCATCCGATGCCCGTCGCCTGTCTGCCGCTTCGGCGGGCGCGCCCGTCCCGCGCCGCCGCGCGATGCGCGCCAGACTGCGGCGCAGGTCCGCCAGCGTCACGGGCTTGGTCAACACGCATTCGACGTTCGATACCGCATAACGCCTTGCGTCGTCCGGCCCCAGGTGCGATACCACGGCGATCATGTCGCACGGCAGCGCGCGCGCATGGACGACCTCCGCCAGTTCACGGGCCGGCATGTCGGGCAGGTCGGCGCCGAGCAGCAGCACCTCCCATGCACCGTTCGCCAGCGTATCGAGCGCCGCCGCGCCGGACGACACGCAGCGGACCGTATGGCCAAGCACGTCGAGCTGTTCGCGGAAGATCGAGCCGTTGACCGACGTATCGTCGGCAACCAGCACCCTCAGCCCGCGCGCATCGGATGCCGGCACCGCCGGCACCGCCCGCCGGCCGGCATCCGCAGCGCCACGCGTCCCGCGCCGCGATTCCGCCGTCGCGACCCGCGCCTGCCCGATCGCCGTGCGCAGCCCGCTCAGCGAATAGCTCGACACGCGAATCGTGCGGCCCGCAACGTCCGGCTGCAGCGGGCCGTCTGGGGTGGCCAGCACGATCGGCGTACCCCCTCCGAGGCTGTCGAGCTCGTCGCGCCGCCATCGATCGGAATCGCCGAAGAGCACGATCGCGTGAGCACGCGCGAGGCACCCGGCGGCCATTCCGATCGGACTCGGATGCATCGCGACATCGAAACCCCATGCGCGCAGATGGGGAAACGCGAACGTGCGCCACGCATCCTCCGGCGACACGACGATCAGCGTCTGCCCGGCGCCCGCGCCGACCGGACATTTCGGCGCAATGGCCATGCGCAACGGCAGGCGAACGGTAAACAGGCTGCCGACGCGCGGTGCGCTGTCGACCGAAATCGTCCCGCCCATCGCCGCGACCAGCCGATCGCACAGCGCGAGCCCGAGCCCCGTGCCGCCGTAGCGCCGCGTGATCGACGCGTCGACCTGCGAAAACGGCTTGAACAGCCTCGCCTGCTGCGCGGGATCGATCCCGATGCCCGTATCCTCGATGCCGATCGCGAGCTCGGGCGCGCCGCGCGCGTTGCGTCCCACCGCCACGCGCGCGACGACGCGCCCTTCGCTCGTGAACTTGATCGCGTTGCTCAACAGGTTGCCGACCACCTGTGCGAGCCGCGTCGGATCGCCGCGCATGCGCTGCGCGTCGCTCGCATCGATATCGGCAAACAGCGGTAACCCTTTCGCCTTCGCCACGGACGCGAACGCGGCCAGTTGGCGCTCCATCACGGCGATCACGTCGAACTCGATCGACTCGACCGACATCGCACCGGCCTCGATCTTCGAGAAATCGAGGATATCGCTGACGATCGCGAGCAGGCCCTCGGCCGATGCGCGCAGCGTCTGTACGCGACTCTGCTGCGAGGCATCGAGCGCCGTGCGCTCGAGCAGCTCGAGGTTGCCGAGGATCACATTCAGCGGTGTGCGGATCTCATGGCTCGTCGCGGCGAGAAACGACGACTTGGCTGCATTCGCCGAATCGGCCGCGCGCACGGCTTCCTCGAGCTGATGCACGAGCCGGCGCTGGGCGGACGTATCGGCGAAGGCCGCGATCATCACGTCCTCGCCCTGGTAACGGGCGCCGTGCGCAATGACCTCCAGATGCAGCGGCGAGGCGCCGTGCGCGTCGAGCACGAGTTCGGTCATCATCGTCCTGCCCGCCCCGCCGTCCGCGACGAACACCTCGTATTGCGCGAGGACCTGCGCGGTCAGCGCCTGCGGATTGCCACCGTACGGCACGAGCATCTGCGCCAGCACGTCGCTCGCCAGGATCACGCGGCGATCGGACAGCGACACGAGCCCGATGCCGACCGGCGCCATCCCGATCACGCTGCGGCACAGATCCTCGCTGTCGAACACGCGGGCCGAGCGCGCGTAGACGGGCACGAGCACGCGCCGGTAGAAACGCATGAGCAACAGCCACATCACCGCGATCGCCAGCAGCGATGCCGCGACGAGCGCACCGGCCTGCACGCCGATCGCGGCCGCGACGTCGGCCCACGACAGCATATAGGCGATCGTCCAGCCGGTCGCGCCGAGCGGACCGCGGAACACGATCGTGCCGTCGCGGAACATCGCCTCGGCCGGCGCCGCGAGCCCGTGCGCGACGTCCAGCTCGAGCAGACGCGCATCGAGCGCCTGCGTGCGCTCGACGGCGGGATCGACCGTGATGAGCCGGTTGTCGGCGGCCGTGATGAAGAACACGCCGGTCGCATGACGATCCTGCAGCCACGACAGCAGATACTCGGGCGCATACTCGGTCACGAGCACCGCGAACGGCCGGCCGTCGGCACGCGCCTCCGCGGCGATCCGGATGCGGGCCTGCCCAGTCACCGGGTTGACGTACGGCGGCAGCCAGTGCACGTGCGGCCGACCGTCCGCACCGAGTTCGGGCGTGTGTGTGAAGTCGATGCGCAATGCGTCGAGCACGTGCGCGCGCGCATCGGCGGTAGCCAGCGCCGGATTGTCGCGCGACAGATGCGGCACGAGACCGAACAGTCCCGTGCGGGTGCTGTAGTGGTACCCCTCCAACGTGCGCCCGCGATTGAGCGAACTCGCCGCGCAGATGCGCGACAGCATGAACGACAGCGCGAGATAGCGCGCCACCTCGTCGCGCTGCGCCGTCTGGCCCGGTACACCGACCACCAGCGACGGATACGGCTTGATCGCGAGCTGCTCGCCGTTGGCGAAGAATCCGTCCACGACGTCGGCCGGTGCGGGGTCCAGCTCGCGCCATATCAGCTGCGTATTCGCGACGCCGTTGCGGAACGACGTCTCGCTCACCTGAATCTCGTCGACGGTTTCCTCGACGCCGTTCAGAAAATTGCGCCGCTCGCCGTCCAGGTAGCCGTAGACGATCGAAACGATCCCGAGCCCGCAGGCGACGAGGATCAGGATCGTCACGACAATGGCGCCGCCGAACATCGAAATGCTCTGATAGCGGCGAATGGACTGAAGCGTGCTGTACGGCATAGCCTGGCGCGACGACGCGTCGGGTTCCGCGGTCGAGCGGATGCTCGGCCCGAACGGACGTCACGATGGAATGAAAGGGATGGAATTGTCCCGATCATGCCAAACGACTCGGGGGAAATCAGTCGATGCAGTCCTTTTTAGTACTCGTCTGAATAATTTGAATAATTTTTTTGAACTTGACCGAGTCTTTGATGCGACATTTCGTCTGATCCGGGCCGCTGCGTCACGCAGGGGAACGGCAACGCGCGGTGTACGCGTAAACGAAATGCCGCCGGCAAGCCGGCGGCAAAAGATGCGGACACGCATCGCGGGTCGCACCTGAGGCACTCGATGGGACGCGCGCAGGTCATTCGCGAATGACTGCCCCGCGCGACGCTGCCGCGCCGGACGTTTCCGCTCAGTTCTGCGTGAGCGGATTCAGCGTCGTGCACAGGAAGCCCGTGCAGTTCTTCGGCGTGAAATAGAACGACGCCATCGCCGGCACGGGCGAACCGAGCGCGAGGTCGCTCAGGTAGGCCGAGCCCTGCGCACCGAACGTGTTCGACTGCTGGACGAAGCTCGCGCCGGTCGACTGGATCGCGGCCGACTGGTACGTGAAGGTCGGCGATTGCGTCTGGTCCTTCACGTAGATCCACGAGATCGCCGTGCCGAACGCCATCGCGCCCTTCGCACGATAACCCTTCGCGCCTTCGCTGTTGGCCTGCGCGATGAAGTCGTTCACGGTCGACGTCGGCGCCAGCGCGTCGTACGTATAGGTCGCGTTCGACGCGTTGTTCTTCATGTATACGTTCGCCTGCGCGGCCCCGACCATCAGCGGACCGACGAACCAGTAGCCCGACTGGCCCTGGCCGTTCGCCTGCGTGAGGAACGCGTTCGCATCGGCCGGCAGGCCGGTCGTCGTGTACGTGTACGTGGCCGACGAGCCGCCGTCCTTGCGATAGAGATCGCCGTACGTGAGCGGTCCTTCGTACCGGTAGCCGCTCGCCCCTTGCGCGTTTGCCGCGTTGACGAAGGACGTCATGTCGGACGACGCCGTTTGCAACTGGTACGTATACGTCTGAGCGGTGCCGTCGTTCACGAAGATCGACTGCGTGCCACCGTTGGCCGCGCTGTAGAAGTAGTCGCCCAGATAGCGGTAGCCCTTCGCGCCTTCGCTGTTGACCAGCGTCAGGAAGCCCGCCTGGTCGGCCGCAACAGGCTGCGCCTCGTAGCGCCACGTCAGTGTGCTGCCGCCGGAACCACCCGAACCGCCGCTGCCGCCGGAACCCGTTCCGCCCGAACCCGTGCCGCCTGTCCCGCCGCTGCCGCCGTTGTTGCTCGTCCCCGATCCGCCTGACGAAGCCGGCGAGGAATTGTCGTCGCCACCGCAAGCGGTGAGCGCGAGGCAGGTCAATGCGATCAGTGCAACGGCTTTCATCGGGATCACCTTCCAAACGAACGGGACGAACGAAGCCCGTACGCGCGAATCACGCCGCGCGCACCGACCATCAAGAATCAAGAATCAGAAATCGGGAGTCGGCCGGCGGCCGGCGGCCTCCGCCGGCCCGGCGACGTCAATTGACCTGCAGTTGCCCACCGCGGCCCAGCCCGCCCTTGACGTCCTGCGCCTTGTAGCTGCGCAGCGCGACGACCATCTTGTTGTACGCGTCGATGAACGCGACGACCGTCGCCTTGCCTTCCGGCGTCGACGAGAAGCCCGCCAGCGCGCCGCCTACCCCGCCGCCGAAGCCGCCCAGCGCCGCACCGTAGTTGGTCGCCGTCGAGCTGCCTTCCGACGCCGCGATCTGCACCGCCGAGCGCACGTCGAACAGCGTCAGCGTCACCACCGACGCCTTCGTCTGCAGGTGGCCCGCCACCGCCGCCACCGCGCTGTTGCCGATCAGCCCGCCGATCATGCTGCCGATCCCGCCGATCGGCGAATCGTTGATCACGATCTGCGGTTCCATGTAGTAGTCGGCCGCGACGCGCTGGCCCTTCTGCTGCTTCGAGCCCGCGCGGTATTCGCCCGAGTTGCGTTGCAACTGCGTGATGCGCGACAGGCGCGCGTCGCTCTTCTGGTTGCCGATCGACGTGATCACGAAGCAGTTCGACTGCTGCACCGCCAGCCGCAGCAGCGGATCGATGCTCGTCACCTTGGTCGCGCTGCCGAACTGGCCCCACCAGTCGGCGTTGCGGCCGTCGTCGACCGCGATCGTGCCGAGCGGCGACGGGCAGCGCTGCAGTTGCGAATCGGCGCCGGCGCTCGCGCCGCCGGCCGCCGCGCCCGTCACGCCGGCGTTCTGCCCGCCGGGCGTCACCACGCCGCCGCAACCCGCGACGGACGCGCCAAGCGCTGCAACCAGCGCGCCTTGAGTGAGACGTTGGGAAAGGTTGGTCTTCATGTCGTTATCGATCGATTAGCGTCGTTGTTCGGCTTATGTGTTCGTGCGAACTTCGATAAGCCCCCCGGCGTGGCGCGCGATGGTGGTCTCCCCGCTGCCGCCCCGTTGCTCGATACCCGGTCAGTAGTACCAGTACGTCTGCTGCCAGACGCCGTAGTACGGATAGCCCGAGTACCAGTAGCCGTAATAGACGTCACGCCATTGCGTGCGCCATTTCCAGTCTTCTTCGTCTTCCTTCTTGGCCTTGCGTGCAAGGTCGAGCAGCTTCTTCGATTCCTTGTCGCCGCGGCCGGCCGCGATCGACAGCCACTTCTCCGCTTCGCGCGCATCCGAGCCCATTTCCTCGAGACCGAACAGGTAGAAACTGCCGAGCGCCTTCTGCGCGTTCAGGTCGCCGCGTTCGGCGGCCTCGCGCATCCACTTGAGCGCCTGGTAGCTGTCCTGGCGCACGCCGTCGCCGCGGAAATAGCGCAGGCCGAGGTCGTAGGCGGCCTTCGGCTGGGTCTTCGCGGTTTGCTTGAGCGCGGCGATGCGTGGATCGTCCCGGTCTTCCGCATCGTCCCTTTTTTGATAGGAGACCTGATCTTTAGGGCGATAGGAACAACCTGTGTCGTCGCAGATCCGTACCGTGCCGGCGGTAACCGACGGATCCTGCGCGCACGCGGCCAGCAGCAACAGCAGCCCCGGTGCGAGTAAACGGCGATACATGGGTACTTTCCTCACGTTTCATTGGCGCCGTATTGCTTCGCGCGCTCGCCCGCGAGCATGCCCCCGGCGGGGCGACGCGCAGCGAAGACGTTCCGCGGGCTCGCACACCGAGGCTCTCTCAGGTTCTCTTTTCGGCTTGAAACATCGTTGCAGCGTCCGATGCGGCGGAAAACAGCAAGCGGGACGCAGCCCCGTGTTCCGCCTCCTGAATCCCCGCAATACTGATCGATGCTTTCTGGATTCAAATGATACATATCGGTCTATCCAATAGTCAAGATGACTTGATGACCGGCGCCGCACGCGAAGATCGCCGGGCGACAATGCGATCCGACCGCGCCGGCAGCCCGATTTCGTCGAACAGCATGATGCTAGAATAATCGGTCTATGCTGCTGAAACATCGAGGAGGAAGCCGTTCGTGCGAGCCAACAAACGCCAGCTGGTGGTAGACAAAGCGACCGAACTGTTCTCCAGGCACGGATTCCATCCGGTGGGCGTCGACTGGATCATCGACGATTCCGGTGTCGCCCGCATGACGCTGTACCGGCATTTTGCGAGCAAGGACGAGCTGATCCGCGAAGTGCTGGTCCAGCGCTACGACCTGATCGTCGGCAGCATCGCCGCGCAATTGCAGCACGTCGCCGATCCGGTCGAGCGCGTCAAGACCATCTTCGACTGGTACGCGGCGTGGTTCAGGACACCCGAATTTGCCGGCTGCCTGTTCGAGCGCGCGCTGGCCGAATTCGGCACCGCTTATGCGCCGATCTCGGATGTCGCGATCCGCTATCGCCGCAAAATGGTCGAATGGATCGCGGAACTGATCGAGGCCCTCGTGCCGCCCGAAGCCGCCAACCGGCTGGCAACGGTCTTCATGATGCTGCTGGACGGCGCCACGGTCGAGGCACGGGCGTTCAACGATTCCGCGGCTGCCGCGCGCGCGTGGCAAGCCGCGCACGCCCTGCTCGAACAGGCGATGCACGCGACGGTTCCGGCCGCCGACGGTGCGGCTAGCCCGACGTAACGCAGGTCGCGCGCCGTCGTATTGCAGGCAAACCGTCGGTGGGAAGGCGCCGGGCAAGGTCGACGCAGGCGACATCGCGAAGTCGAACGGGCCGTAACGCCCGCCCGGGCCGCCAGTGCGCGACGCGCCCGACCAGGCACGGCGATTGCGCCTGCTGGACTCCCGGGAGGCCGCGATCATGAACGACAACGATTTTCTCCAGCCGGAGCCGACGGAGCCCGCCCCGAATGCGGCCACGTGGGTCCGGCGTCTCGGTCCCGGCCTCGTCACCGGCGCCGCCGACGACGACCCTTCCGGCATCGGCACGTATTCGCAGGCGGGTGCGCAGTTCGGCTTCGAATTGCTGTGGGCGCTGCTGTTGACGTACCCGCTGATGACGGCCATCCAGCTGGTCAGCGCGAGAATCGGCCGCGTGACGGGCAAGGGTCTCGCGTCCAACATGCGCACGCACTATCCGCGATGGCTGCTGTACGGGACGGTCGTGCTGCTGATCACGGCCAACGTGATCAACATCGCCGCCGACCTGTCGGCCATGGGCGCGGCCGTCAATTTGTTGCTGCCCGGCCCGCAACAGCTCTACATCGTGTGCCTGGGCGGCGTGTCGGTCGTGCTGCAGGTGTTCGTTCCGTACGACCGCTACGCGCGATTGCTCAAATGGACCGCGCTGACGCTGCTGGCGTATGTCGCGGTCGCCCTCATCGTGCCCGTCAGCTGGGCCGAGGTCGGCCGCGCGATCGTGCAGCCCCATGCGCAACTGACCGCCGCTTATCTGACCACGGTCGTCGCGGTGCTCGGCACGACCATCAGCCCGTATCTGTTTTTCTGGCAGGCATCTCAGGAAGTCGAGGAATTGCGCGCCGCGCCGAACCAGCGGCCGCTGCGACGCATGCCGCGTCAGGCGCCCGCGCAGTTGCGCCGGATCAGCTTCGATACGTGGTTCGGCATGGGCGTCTCGAACGTGATTGCGTTCTTCATCGTGCTGACGGCGGCGGCCACGCTGAACGCGCATCACATCGACGTCAAGACTTCCGCGGACGCCGCGCGGGCGCTCGAGCCGGTTGCCGGTCACTTCGCGTACGTGCTGTTCGCGCTCGGCATCGTCGGCACCGGCCTGCTGGCGCTGCCGGTGCTCGCGGGATCGGCCGCGTATGCGGCGGCCGGCACGTTCCGCTGGCGCAACAGTCTCGCGTTGCAGCTGGGCGTCGCGCCCGAATTCTATGCGGTGATCGTGTTGGCGATCGTCGGCGGAATCGCGTTCACGTTCACGCATTTCGACCCGATCCGCGCGCTTTACTGGAGCGCCGTCATCAACGGGGTAAGCGCCGTGCCGATCATGGTCGTGATGATGCTGATGGCGCGAAGCAGACGCGTCATGGGGGAGTTCGCCGTCAGCGGCACGCTTGCGTGGGGCGGATGGATCGCGACGCTCGCGATGGCGATCGCGGCGCTGGGCGTGTTCGTACCGGGATAAAGCCTGCGGCGCGGTTGGCACGGCTCGCTGCGCTCACTCCAGTTCGCCCCTGTTTATCGCCGTGCCGACCGCATTGCGCAGCACGTCCGCGAGCCGCTGGTTTTCGTCGATGCGGGCCTGTTCGATCGCGACGTCCTCGGCGTTGCCCGTGCGGCGCGCCCATTCCTGGCGCTCGCGCGCAAAGATCATGCGCTCGTGAACCGCGCGGATGGCCCCCCATATCGCATCCTCCGCTTTCCGGGCCTCGGCGTCGTCGAGTGAAAGCACGGAGAACGCATGCCCGGTATGGCATCGATATCGCAACGGCCGTTCGTCGCGCATGCGCCAGAGCACGCCGTTGCAACTGGGGCACGTGAGGGCGGAACGCGTCCCGATCTCGTCAAGCAGTCCCGGGTCGACGAGGCCGTCCTCTGCTATCCGGCTCTCATGGTCCAGGTCGCGCAAGTCTGCCATTTTCCGCTGCTCCTTCACACATGCGCCGTAGACCGCTGCATGAATGGTCCCCGGCAGTTCCCCGGCTTTTGCGACCGCATCGGCTCCCGTCGCGGCCAGCGCGCTGCGCGGCATCGACGGCGCTTCGCATTCGTCGGGGTCCTGAACGATACCGTAGCCGCCCCGTGCGCGAATCGCCGCCAGGCCGGCCGCGCCGTCATCGAGATCGCCGCTGAGGACGACGCCGATCGCACCGGCGCCATATTCGCGGGCGGCAGACCGGAACAGCGGATCGGCGGCCGGTCGGGCGAAGTTCTCGGCCACGGTATCGAGCAGCCATAGATTTCCGTCACGCACGATCATGTGCCGGTCGGGCGGCGCCACGTAAATTCTGCCCGCTTGCGGCGGTTCCCCTTGTAGCGCCACGCTCGCATCCAGCGTACCCCATCGCGACAGCAGCTCCGGCAACATCGTCCGATGTCGACCAATATGCTGCACGATGCAAATCGGCACCGGAAAATCCGCGGCGACGCCGGCCACCAGCGTCCGGAGGACCGGGAGACCGCCTCGGGACGATGCGATTACGACGATATCTCGACGATCCATAGACCCCCCTTTGCGGAGATAGCCGCAAATCGGGTTCCTGAACCGGGATTCCGCCACGGGCGGCCCCGCATGCCGCAATGCGGGTCGAATGGCGATTGCCGGAAACGCCGCCGTGGCCAGCCGCGCCCGAACGACCCGCGACGCACGCGCGGGCCGTCGGCCGTCATCGGGTGTCCCGACGCGCGTCGCCGAGTGCCGCGAGCAACATCCCGAAATCGAGCGGTTTTGACAGATGGCTGTCGAAGCCGGCTTCCGCCGCGGCCCGGACATCGTCCTGGCGATTGCGGCCGGTCAGCGCAACGGTCCGGAGCGTGGCCCATCGGGGATCGGCCTTGATGCGGCGAAGCAACTCGTAGCCGTCCATGTCGGGAAGCCCGATGTCGGACACGATCGCATCGACGGACGCCTCCTGCAGCATCGCCAACGCCGCGGCTCCGTTTTTCGCGGTCTGGACCACCGCCCCCGCCAGTTCCAGCAGCGCGGTGAGCGACATCGCCGTCTCCTCATCGTCCTCGACCAGCAGCACGCGCAGGCCGGCGATATTCCCCTCCGGCACGCCGCCGCCCGCTGGCACGGCGCGCTCGATCGGTGCGGCCGGCAGCCATACCGTCATCGTGGTGCCGGACCCCAGGCCAGCGGACGTCGCGGCGATCCGGCCGCCGTGCATTTCGACGAGTTGCCGAACGAGCGCCAGCCCGATACCGAGACCGCCGCGGGTCCGGTCGCGCGGCGCCTGCCGGAACATATCGAAGACATGCGGCAGCGTATCTTCGTCGATCCCCTGCCCGTCGTCGATCACGTCGACACGCAGCATCTTGCCCTCATGCGCGAGACGCACGACGATCTCGCCGTGCGGCTGCGTGTACTTGAGTGCATTGGACATCAGGTTCCAGAAGATCTGCTCGCATCGCACCGAATCGGCAAGCGCGATGGCCGGCTCCGTCGGCAGCTCCGTTTGCAGGATCAGGCCGCGCGCGTGCACGTCGAGCTCGCAGGTATCCGTGATGCTGCGCAACATCGCCGTCAGATCGACCCGGCCCAGCTCGAGCGCGAGCTTGCCGGTCTGGATGCGCGACAGATCGAGCAGGTCGTCGATGATCTGCGCCTGTGCGCGCACGGCCTGCCGAATCGAATCCGCGGCGTCGCGCACGGCGGGAATGTCACGCGTCTCCGGCAGGCGCGGCAGCATTTCCGACTTGACGCCGATCAGGTTGAGCGGATGCCGCAGCTCGTGGGACAACACCGCAATGAACTCGTCCTTCAGCTGACTCGAACTGAGCGCCTGCTCGCGTGCCGCCTGTTCCCGCGCCAGCGCTTCGCGGTTCGCGTCGTCGCTCTGCTTGCGCAGCGTCATGTCGCGCACGATCTTCGCGAAGCCGTTGAACGACGTATCGGAAATCGGCGTGACGACGCCGCTACAGAAAATCCGCCGTCCGTCCTTGGTCCGGTGCCAGCGTTCGTCGTCCGCGCGCCCTTCGCGGGTCGCGATGTCGCGCTCGCGCGTCGGCACGAGCGCCTGTCGGTCGCTCGGCTCGTCGATCAGATCCACGTCCTGGCCGATCATCTCTTCTTCCGTATAGCCGAAGATGCGTTCCGCTCCGGCGTTCCAGCTCACGATGGACCCGTTGCCGTCCTGGATGATGATCGCGTAGTCCTTGGTCGATTGCGCGACCAGACGCAGGCGCTGCTCGCCTGCCCGCGCCGCCTCTTCCGCGTGATGCCGGTCGGTGATGTCGATCAGCGTGATCACCGCGCCGTCGATGTGATCGTCCGCCGTCCGATAGGGCAGCAACCGCATCAGATACCACCGGCCAGCCTCGCTCTCGATCTCGCGCTCGATCAGCCGCAGCGACTGAAACGACTGCCGTACGTCGTCTGCCAGCGTCGGATACCGCAGTGCGTGGGTAATATGAAATAGCGACCTACCCAGGTCCGTATCGATCAGATTGAAAATCGCAGTGGCGTTGGGCGTAAACCGCTTGACCCGGATTTCCTTGTCGACGAACACGGTCGCGATCTCGCTCGACGCGATGATGTTGTGGAGGTCGTCGTTCGCTTTCGCGGTGTCTTCGATCCTTGCCTGCATTTCGGCGTTGGCCGTCGTCAACTCCTCGTTGACCGATTGCAGTTCCTCCTTGCTGCTTTCCAGCTCCTCGCTCGTGGAGCGCAACTCTTCGTTGATCGCCTGCAGCTCCTCGTTCGACGCCTTCAATTCCTCGACGGATGTTTCGTACTGCTCGATGATCGTCGCGAGTTGCTCGCGGCTGTGCTGCAGCTCCTGTTCGAGCTGGGCCAGAACCGGATCCTGCCCGCTCGTCTCGACCTGGTCCTCCTCGGTCATGCGGCCGGCCACCTCGTCGAACACGATGAGCAGGAATTCCGCATTCGCGACCTTGTCGTGAAACGGCCTGACCGTCATGTTGATCCACGACACGCGGGCATCGTGTGCCCATTTCACCCGGCGCGCCTCGACGCTCGTGCCCGTTTGCAGCGCACGGAAAATCGCGGTGCGCAGATCGAGCCGCAGATCCGGCAGCACCAGCGTCATGATGTTGCTCGACAGCTCGCCGCCAACGTGCCGCAGGAACCGGCCCGCGTTATCCGACAGATGAACGACGTTCGATTCCTTGTCGATGATGACGCTCGGCGGCGAATACGTTTCGAGCGCGCGCTGATGGAGCTCCGAATAGGAGAAGTTGCGTTGGGCCGGGCTGGCCGGCACGCGCAACGGCGGCTGCGGCGCGGCCCGCTCGTCGGATGCGCCGGATTCGACCTGGAACAGCGGCGGAAAGCCCGTGGCCGGCTTCGCGCGATGCGTGACGACGCGTGCGCGGTAGATCCGGCGTTTCTTGTCCACGACGACAAACAGATCGTCCGCCGCGTCGGCGGACTCCGCGGTGCCGAGGAACAGATAGCCGTTGGGGCGCAACGCGAAATGGAACAGCTCCAGGATTTGCCGCTGCACCGCCCGCTCGAGATAGATCAGCACGTTGCGGCACGAGATCAGGTCGAGATGCGAGAACGGCGGATCGCGCAGCAGGCTGTGCGCCGCGAACAGGATACGTTCGCGTACCGCCTTCGCGATCACGTAGTGCGCGCCTTCTCGCGTGAAATACCGCTGCAGCAGCGGGGCGGGCACGTCGCTCGCGATCGACAGCGGCTAGGAACCGGTCCGCGCGCGGACGATCGCCGCTTCGTCGATATCGGTCGCGAAGACCTGGATGGCCTGGCTCGACATCGCGGCCTCACGCGCCCGCGCCAGCAGCAGCGAGATCGAGTACGCCTCTTCGCCCGTCGCGCATCCGGCCACCCACACGCGTACCTGCTCCTCGCCGGACTCCGACGCGAACAACGAGCCGATCACTTCCCGTTCGAGGAAATCGAAGGCTTCGCGGTCGCGGAAGAACTGGGTCACGCCGATCAGCATGTCCGCCAGCAGCGCGTTCGCTTCTTCCGGCGTGGCCCGCAGGAAATCCCGATACGCGAGGAGATCGCGCTGGCCGTTGACCTGCATGCGCCGCTCGATACGTCGCAGCACGGTCGCCCGCTTGTACAGCCTGAAATCGTGGCCGGTGCGTACCCTCAGGTGCATCAGAATGTCGGAGAGCGCCCGTTCGGGATCGTTGACCGTCGGCCGATCGACGTTGTGCAGCGATTGCGCGAATTCGAGGCTTTGCTGTTCGATGCGGCGCGCATTCGACCAGAGTTCGAGCAACCGTTGCGGCATCTCGGCCGCCGGCAGCACGATATCGACGCGCGCCATCGCAATCGCGTGCTGCGGCATCTCCGCGTGCTCGGCGTCGTCCGGCGTTTGCGCGAGCGTGATGCCGCCCGCCTCCTTGATGCGGCTCAAGCCCGCGGCGCCGTCGGAGCCGGTGCCGGACATCACGATGCCGACCGCGCGCCAGTCGTGCGCGTCCGCCAGCGTCCGAAAGAAGTGGTCGATCGTGAACGGAACCTCGTCGGACGGGTCACGGCTGCGGCAACGAAGGCAACCGTCCGACATCTCGAGCTGCATGCCCGGTGCGATCACGTAGATATGGTTTTTCTCGATCGGTACCGTGGACGTCACCTGATGCACCGGCATGCCCGTCGTGCGCTGCAGGACGGCGTCCATATGACTGACCTGTTCCGGCGCGAGATGGACGACGACGACGAACGCCATGTCCATGCCCGTCGGCGCGCTCTCGAAAAAGGTCTGCAAGGCCATCGTGCCGCCTGCCGACGCACCGATGCCCACTACCGGAAACGACAGATCGCTCTTCAACGTCGCGGGCGATGGAGGCAGCTCCTTGTGCGTAGGCGCTTGCCGTGCCATTGAATTCTCCTGATGGTGTGCGGAACATCGTGTGCCGAGCGCCGATCGGTGCCGGGTCGCATCGCCCTCGTCCGGTCGTCCCACGATCCCGCTGGCGATACTTCCCCCTAGGCTTCCATGCGCATTGGACGGCACCGGAAAGCGCGACCGGGCGCCTGACGCGAGGCTTGCAACCCTCGTGCGGCGGAGCACCACGCCCGCACTCGGGTGTGTCACCGGAACGTCATTCGTGCCGACATACCATTTCCGTCGGTTGGCGCAACGCGATGCCTCCCCCGCCGATCGCCACCGGGAACGAATCGTGCTCGGGCGCCGGCCCGTCGGATTCAATTTATTTCCTTTGACGGATGCCGTATTACCGGCGAATATTCGCGTCGATCAAGTGGTTAGTACCGCTCAAAAACAAGACGAAACGATGCTCGCCCACGCAGTCGGGGACGTTACGCTGCTTCGCCAACAGATACTGAATCGAAGGGGAAGAAATGACGCCGTTTTCCCAGGATGTGAGCAAGCAAACCGCCGCCGTCTCCAAGGCAGCCACGCCGTCGCCCGTTTTCTGGAAAGCGGGGCCGATCGTCGAAGCCGCTCCGCCGGAGCCGAAATCCGCGACGCCGGACCTGCGCGATTTCTTCGCCGCCGCCGCGCTGCAAGGCTTGCTGTCGCGCGACGCCGGGCGCAACGTGTCGACGATCGCCGACTACGAATCGAAGCGCGCGGTCAGCGCCTATCGGCTCGCCGACGAAATGCTGAAAGCGCGCTGAACACGGGCTGCCACGATCGTCCGGACGCTGACACTCGGGCCGTTCAGTTGCCGCCCAACCGCAACGCCATCGCGCCGATCGGCCCCGCCAGCAACACGGCATTCAGCCCGACGACGACGGCAGTCGCGCCAAGCGCGGCGCAGCGCGCGATACGTCCGCTCGCGAAGGCGCCCATGACGTCACGCCGTCCGCAGAAGTAAATCAGCGCCAGCATCGGCACCGGCAGGACGACGGACAGCACGACCTGGCTGATCACGAGCGCCTGCATCGAATCGACGCCCATCCCGACGACGACGAACGCGGGCGCCATCGTGACGAGCCTGCGCAGCCAGACCGGAATCCGGAACCCGACGAAACCCTGCATGATCATCTGCCCGGCCATCGTGCCGACGACGGAACTCGAGATGCCGGCGCTCATCAGCGACACGAGAAAGCAGGTCGCGGCGGCCGGGCCGAGCAACGGGGTGAGCATCCGGTACGCCGCTTCGATTTCCACGACATCGCGATGGTCGGCATGAAACGCCGCGCTCGCCATCACGATCATGGCCATGTTGATCGCACCCGCAGCGGACAGCGCGACGATCACTTCCCGATCCGAGAAGCGCACCATCATCCGGCGCTGCGCGTGGTCGAGCCCCGCCGCGCGTCGCTGCGTGAGCCCGGCGTGCAGATACAGCGCATGCGGCATGATCGTCGCGCCGACAATGCCGACCGACACCATCAACGCATCGCCGCGCGGCCATTCCGGCACGACGGCATGCCACGCGACGTCGGCCCACGCGACCGGCGCGATGAACATCTCGGCGAGATAGCAAAGACCGGTCACGCCGACGAATATGCCCACGGCGATTTCCATCGGCCGGAACCCGTTCCGGTCGGCCAGCAGGATGCCGTAGGTGGCGAGCGCCATCACGAACATCCCGGCGAAGGTCGGCAGGTCGAACAGTAACGACAGCGCGATCGCGCCGCCGAGAAATTCGGCGAGCTCGGTCGCCATCGCGGCGAGTTCGCTCGCGACCCACATGGCGAACACCAGCGGCCGCGGGAAATGCATGCGGCACAGCTCCGCGAGATTCCGGCCGGTGACGATGCCGAGCTTCGCGGACAGCGACTGGAACAACATGGCGATGCCGTTCGCCATCAGCACCACCCAGAGCAGCGTGTAACCGAACTGCGCGCCGGCCCGGATGTTCGTCGCGAAATTGCCGGGGTCCATATAGGCGACCGACGCGACGATCGCCGGCCCCGCGAACGGCAGCGCCGCCCGCGGCCCGCGCCGTCGGCCGGCAAACACCTCGCGCATGTCCATCGCGGTGCGCTCCGTCGCCGCGTTCCTGTCGAGCGTCGCCATCTGCACTCCTTTGCAAAACCGCCATCACGTGCGTGCCGACGCGCCGCACCGCACCCTTGCCCGGCGTGGTACGGCCCATGCCGCCGAAATGACAACTGCTTGAAAATCCGGCAACGAGGGCTTCAGGTCATGCGATGCGCGCTCGTATTGCCGTCGACTCCACCCTTCCCGCGTGCCGCATCCGTGCATCGACAGCGGTCCGCGCCGTTCGCGAGAAGCGACGCCTCGCGACCCGGTCGCGCCGTCTCCATCCGGCGCGCGTCCGTGCCTCGCCGGCCGTTGTCGCCTGCCGTCGCGATACGCGCGCCACTCAACGAACGCTGCCGGCGTCGACGGGAAACCGCTGCCGCTACACAGCCCGCACCAGCCAGCACCGCGCGTACCCGGCGGTGGCGGTGGCCACGGGATCGATTCGTGCTGGGTCGCCACCGCGAATGTCGCGCAACCCTTTCCATGGAGATGCCATGTTCATCCACAACACACGGCTTCAGTACACGGTGCGCGTGGGCGCGCCGAACCCCGGCCTCGCCAATCTGCTGCTCGAGCAGTTCGGCGGCCCGCAGGGCGAACTCGCCGCCGCGATGCGCTATTTCACTCAGGCGATCACCGAGGAGGATCCCGGCCGCAAGGACATGCTGCTCGACATCGCCACCGAGGAGCTGAGCCACCTCGAAGTGATCGGCTCGATGGCCGCGATGCTCAACCGCGGCGCCAAAGGCGAACTCGCCGAAGCAGTCGACGAACAGGCCGAGCTGTACCGCAAGCTGCACGGGGCGGGCAACGACAGCCACGTGACGCAGGTGCTGTACGGCGCGGGCGCGCCACTGACGAATTCCGGCGGCGTGCCGTGGTCGGCCGCGTACATCGACACGATCGGCGAACCGACCGCCGACCTGCGTTCGAACATCGCAGCCGAAGCGCGGGCGAAGATCATTTACGAACGGCTCATCAACGTGACCGACGATCCGGGCATTCGGGACGCGCTCGGCTTCCTGATGACGCGCGAGGTCTCGCACCTGAAGTCGTTCGAGAAGGCGCTGTATGCGATCACCGCGCATTTCCCGCCGGGCAAGCTGCCGCCGAAGGCGCCGTACGACAGCGTGTACTTCCGGATGCAGCCGGACGCGGCGCCGCTGGTCGGCCCCTGGAATCATGGAGAGGGTCTCGAAATCCGCGACGCCGAGCCGGCCGTCGACGGCGGCACCGGTATTGCCGAAGGGATGCTCGAGCCGCAGCAGGTGGACGCCATCGAGGCGATGGCGCAGCGGCTCGCGTCCGATCCGAACAGCGACCCGGTGACGGGCGCCGAACTGGGTGCAGGCCAGCCGGTCCCGCAGAGCCGCGCGCCCGGCAAGCCGGACGGTGGTACCTGACCGGAAGCGCGAAGACGGGCGCTCGGACATCACCGCGAGCGCCTCTTCGTTCTACTGATGATGAAATGACAACAGCCTGACGCTGCAGGCGACGAACGTTCGACGGACTGGCTGCGCGACGCGCACGCGCTCTCGCACGCTCCATCGCGTGTTCGGCGTGCGTCAGGCGCCTGCTTCGCCGCGCCCGGCCTGGTCGGCCATCAGGTACTGGATGACCAGCGTCGGATCGGCGATGTCGAGAATCAGGCGGCGCATCACGCGCTTGCGCATATGGTCGTCATCCAGCGTCCACGGCCCCGCCGCATCGCCGAGGTAGCGGCCGATCGCGACGCGATGGTCGCCGTCCGGAGGCAGGCCGAGCCGCGCCGCGAGCAGGCCGGCGATGACGTCGTCGAGTTCGACGTGCAGCGGCCTGGAATCGATCGAGAGTTCGAGCTTCATGGTCGGTTTCGCAAACATGAAAAGGCGGCGCGGCGCGCCCCCGCTGTCGCGCGCGCCGGGAAAGGCCGCTCCGGCCAGCGGCCGTTCGACGATCGCAGGCAAGCCTGCGACGCCGGTCAGTAGCCGAGTTCGGGCGCGGGAGCCGGCTCGGCGCTGTCCTCTTTCGGCGCTTGCGCGACGGTCGCATCGGTCGTCAGCACCAGGCTCGCGATCGACGCGGCGTTCTGCAGCGCGGTACGCGTGACCTTGGTCGGATCGACCACGCCCGCGTCCACCAGATCGCCGTACTCGCCGGTCGCCGCGTTGTAGCCGAAGGTCCCGGTGCCTTCGAGCACTTTCGACACCACGACCGACGGTTCGTCGCCCGCATTGGCCGCGATGACGCGCAGCGGCGCCTCCAGCGCGCGCAGTACGATCCGGATGCCGGCGTCCTGGTCTGCATTCGCGCCCCGCATGTCCGACAGCGCCGCGCGCGCACGCAGCAGCGCGACGCCGCCGCCCGGCACGATGCCTTCCTCGACCGCGGCGCGCGTCGCATGCAGCGCATCGTCGACGCGATCCTTCTTCTCCTTCATTTCGACCTCGGTGACCGCGCCGACCTTGATCACCGCCACGCCGCCCGCGAGCTTCGCGACACGCTCCTGCAGCTTCTCGCGATCGTAGTCGCTCGTCGCTTCGTCGATCTGCACGCGAATCGACTTCACGCGCGCGTCGATGCGCGCCGCATCGCCCGCGCCGTCGATGATGATCGTATCGTCCTTGCGCACCTCGACGCGCTTCGCGCTGCCAAGATCCTCGAGCGTGGCCTTGTCGAGCTGCTTGCCGGTTTCCTCCGAGATGACCGTCGCGCCGGTCAGGATCGCGAGATCCTCGAGCATGGCCTTGCGTCGGTCGCCGAAGCCCGGCGCCTTGACGGCGACGACCTTCAGGATGCCGCGCATCGAGTTCACCACGAGTGTCGCGAGCGCTTCGCCTTCGACATCCTCGGCGACGATCAGCAACGGCTTGCCGGCCTTGGACGCCGCTTCGAGGATCGGCAGCAGGTCGCGGACACTGGAGATCTTCTTGTCGTGCAGCAGAATCAGCGCATCGTCGAGATAGGCCGCCTGCTTCGCCGGATCGTTGATGAAATACGGGCTCACGTAGCCGCGATCGAACTGCATGCCTTCGACCACGTCGAGTTCGTTCTCCAGCGACTTGCCGTCCTCGACGGTGATCACGCCGTCCTTGCCCACTTTCTCCATCGCGTCGGCAATGATCTTGCCGATCGCCTCGTCCGAGTTCGCGGAAATCGCGCCGACCTGCGCGATTTCCTTGTGGGTCGAAATCGGCCGGGACAGCTTGCGCAGCTCGTCGAGCACCGCGCCGACGGCCTTGTCGATGCCGCGCTTCAGATCCATCGGATTCATGCCGGCCGCGACGTGCTTCATGCCCTCCTGCACGATCGCCTGCGCGAGCACGGTGGCGGTGGTCGTCCCGTCGCCGGCCACGTCGGCGGTCTTGGATGCGACCTCCTTGACGATCTGCGCGCCCATGTTCTCGAAGCGGTCCTTCAACTCGATTTCTTTCGCGACCGACACGCCGTCCTTCGTGATCACGGGCGCGCCGAAGCCGCGTTCGATCACGACGTTGCGGCCTTTCGGGCCGAGCGTCACCTTCACCGCGTCGGCCAGCACGTTCACGCCCTTGACGATCTGCTGGCGCGCGCCGTCGCGGAATTTCACGTCTTTTGCAGTCATTTTCTTGCTCCGGATACAGTCGTTGAACGGGATGCCGCGCGCATCGGGCAATCACCCGTGCGGCGCGGTCGAATCGGCATTCAGGCCGCTTTCCTGGCGGCCGGCGATTCGGGTTCGAGTACGCCCATGACGTCCTCTTCGCGCATCACGAGCAGTTCCTCGCCGTTCACCTTCACGGTCTGGCCTGCATATTTGCCGAAGAGAACCTGGTCGCCGACCTGAAGCTGCAGCGGGCGCTGCGAGCCGTCCTGGAGCAGCCGGCCGCTGCCGACCGCCATCACTTCACCCTGCTCGGGCCGTTCGGCGGCCGAATCGGGAATCACGATGCCGGAGGCCGTCGTTCGCTGCTGTTCGATTCGCTTGACGATAACCCGGTCGTAGAGGGGACGAATCTGCATTTTCATCTCCTGAGCGATGAGATCACCTGAAAAAGGAATCCGCTGGCGCGTGCACGCGCAAGGCTGCACTGCGCCCGCGTGCCATCGATTGGCGAAAAGCGAAATAGTGGCGCGGGGAGCGCGCTTCAAGAGGGTGAAAACAGGACGTTTGTAACAAAATGTTTCAACGCGGAATGGACTGTTTGATGATCGGCGGTTGTCTCGCGACGGGCCATGCGAATCGTCGCGAAGCGGTACTTGAAATCCGCGCTTCCCATCCTATTTTGGGTAGCGCTCAAGCAGCCGCGGCTTATGCGCTGCGTGTTTCGATTGGTTTGTCAGCGAGGCCTCTCGTGGATCGACGAACTGGAGCGCGTGGTCCGGTTTGTCCTCCGTGCGAGGTTCAACCCGGAGCGAATCATGAACGATCCTTTCTTTATCTTCGATCGGCTGCCGGAGGTCGGCCGCCGACCGCGACGCGCCGCCCGCGTCGTCACGGGCCTGCCGGTCGGCCTGCGGGCAGCGCGCAACGGCACGCGTCGCTTCGCGCCGACCGGCGCTCGCGTACGTGCTGTGCGCAAGCCGTTCGCGTTGCGCGGCGCGCCCCAACCCGCCGCGATCGGCCGACCGAAGCCGCCGCGCCGTCGGATCGCCGCGCGCGGACGCGTGGTGCACCCTGTTTCGTTTTTCTGGATCGCGCCCGCTATGGGCGGCGCCGTACGCGACGGGGGGCGGCCATGCTGAGCCCGCATGAATTCGCGACGCTGATGCTGGTGTGCCAGGCGCCGGATCAGCTCGACATGAATCGCGCCGAACTCGATGCGTTGCTCGAACGGCAACTCGTCATGCTCGAACATGGCGCCCCCGGCCGCCGACGCGCGTATCTGACGAAGAAAGGCCGATCGATTCTCCATGCGCTCGGGGCCGACATCGCTTCCCGCCTGAGCCATGGGTCGACGACGGAGCGCGGCGGTCAAGGCGAAGCGCCTGCCGCGCCATCGGACGACGCCGGATGACGCGGCTCGGTCGCCGACTCGGCGACCGAACTGCTTACGATGTCATTCGCCTTGGCAATGACAGGGGCGTCCACCATTTTTCCATCGACGCTAATGGCCGAGCCGTCGCTTTCCTGAACGGCAGAAAGGACGCGGTGCGCCCACTCGATCTCTTCCAGGCAAGGGCGGAGAGCCGCGTGTACATGCTCGATTTGTTTGGGGTGGATGCACAGCTTGCCCCTGAAACCGAGATTGCGAGCTCGAACCGTATCCCGACGGATCCTCTGGGCCTCATCGATTGCTGCAGTGACTCCGTCCACGGGCGCCGCGATGCCGGCAATCCGTGACGCTATGGTTAGTTGCGAGCGGAAGTACACGAGCTCATCGCCATCACCTTGAATACCGGTGTCGACCTGAAAGTCCAAGGTTCCGAACAGAAGGCGCTCGACTTTCGGCACCTTCGCAAGCGAGCGGAGGTCATCAAATGCAACCGCGGTCTCGATGAGCGGCAGCAGTGCCGCTTCATCGGAGATCTCGTTCGCAAGGTTCGACAGCAGGTCGGTTCGCTCAGCCTTGGGGACGACGATGCCCTGGAGGCTCCGACACGTCCGAAGAGCCGCTATATCGTCCTTGTACCACTCGGTATCCACCGCGTTCGCTCTCACATACGCTCGTCCACCATTCCTGAGCCACGACATGACGGCATCACGAGCCTGCGCTTTTGCGGTGGGTGGCACCGCGTCTTCGAGGTCAATGATTACCGCGTCTGCGCCCGCAGCGCACGCTTTGTCGAATCGTTCCGGTCGATTGCCGGGAACGAACAAATAGGATCTCGGATACATACGATTTGTCCAGGGGCTGAGCTTGCGTCTTGCAAGCCGCAAGAGGCATCGGTCTTCCGACGCGAGCATCGTGATGAGCTTAGCGAGCGACCTCTACGAGACGCTCTGATACCGACTTCTGTTCGACAGTCTTTTGCCTGCCAAGGAAGTAGTCCGCGTCGTAGTGAATGCGGTGGCCATTGAACGTCAGCGCGGAGTAGCGGAACAGCATCGTCGAATCGGGTTTCACTCGACGCGTCCGCTGCGGTTGGGGCATGTCCGTTTGCGCAGGCGTGGCGCCGCCCTTCGACGCTTCCTTGTAGACAATGTCGTGGTGCTCGGTGACAAGCACTTTCCCTTCGCGCACGACTTCATGCAGGACGGTCACGAAGACGAGTTCGCCGCTTCGTCCTTGTTTGTGCTCGACCTATGCGATGCTCGAACGCTTTTCAACTTCCGCGCCAAGCGGCAGGTCGCCATGAAATTCGAGCTTGCCCCCGGCCCACATGCGGTTCGGCAACGGGACGGGAGGCAGGAAGCCGCCTCTTGCGGGGTGCCCGTCTCGACCGAGCGCCGAAGGTGCGTCGCCACTCAGGAAATAGAGCCAATGCCAAAGCGGGGGCAATCGTGCGCCGTCGACGAAGTCGGACTGAGGCATTCCGAGGGTCGCGGCCATCAGTCGCGCGTGACGCGACGACAGGACGTCACGGTCGGACTGGCTCTTGCCGATCCATTCGCGGAGGTGGGCAATGTCGACGACGCTCATGCGAATTCTCCCACTTGTTTCGTGGCGAACTCGGCGCGAATCCGCTCGGTGTGTTCTCCCAACTTAGGTGCTGCATCAAAGTGTTGGCTGTCCCACGGCGCGCGAACCGCCGGCGCAATCATTCGCAATGCTTCGCCGTCGACTGTCATCGGCCACGTCCGCAGCGCAGGGTGTTCAGCCATCTGGGCAACCGAGCGAACCTGACCATACGCTGTGTTCGAGGTTGACAGGCGTTGAAGTGCTTCGCTGGAGTCGACCTTCGCGAATGCGTCGGCAATCACCCGTTCGAGGGCTGCGCGGTTTTGCACGCGATTCGTGTTGGACGAGAAGCGCGCGTCTTCCGCCACGTCCGGTTGCTGGAGGAACGCCGAGCAGAACTGACGCCACTCGCGCTCGTTTTGAATGCTGATGACGATTTCGTCACCGTCCTTGGTCTTGAACGCGCCATACGGCGCAATGGAAGGATGCTTCAGACCCTGGCGTGCAGGTGCTCCATTTCCGTAAACGTGGTGTACGTAGGGGATCGTCATCCAGTCCGCCGCACCGTCGAACAAGGAAACCGAGACACCCGATCCCTTGCCGGTGCTCGAGCGAAGCGCGAGAGCCGACAGCACGGCAATGGTTGCGTTCATCCCCGCGCCAATGTCGCAGATGGAAACGCCAACGCGCCCACATGCATCCGGTGCGCCAGTGATACCCGCCAGACCGCTTTCGCACTGCACGAGAAGGTCGTACGCCTTGAGATGGCTCGCAGCGTTGTTCGTGCCGTAGCCGCTGATATCGCACGTGATCAGACGCGTGTGCATTTCACGCAGTCTTTCACTGCCGAATCCGGCTCTATCCAATGCGCCGGGGGCCAGGTTTTGAACGAAGACATCGGCCTCCGCGATAAGCCGATGCAGGAGTGCGGCGTCATCGGCGTCCTTGAAGTCCAGCACGACCGATTCCTTGCCGCGATTTGTCCAGACAAAATACGACGATTGACCGTTCGCGGCCGCGTCGTAGCCACGCGCAAAATCGCCCTCCGCGCGTTCGATCTTGATGACCCGCGCCCCCATTTCCGCCAGGCGTCCTGTGCACAAAGGCGCCGCCAGCGCTTGTTCGATGGAGACGACGACGACGCCGGCGAGTGGCTTCGCCGAGGATGCTTCACCCACTGATGCGACCATCACTGCCTTCCCGAGTTAGGTTGATGGCTACCAGTATCGGAAAACGCGGCGGTCGATTACAGCGAGATTTCACGAAAGGATCGTTCGGGATTAACGAAATCGTGCAATGCAGCAATTTGCGTACCGCAAGCTGGCGAGTGCTGCTGTGCTATAAAGCCGGCGTCATCTTCGCCAAATTCGAACACGATGAGCTATGACTTGACTGACCTGAAGGTGTTCGTCGCCGTCGCCGAGGAAGGCAACGTCTCGCGCGGCGCCGAACGCTGCCACCTTGCGCCATCGTCTGCGAGCCTTCGCGTGAAGAATCTTGAAGACTCGGTAGGGGTGACGTTGCTGAGTCGGCATCCGAGAGGCGTCGCGCTGACGGCGGCGGGCCAGGTTCTCGTGGAGCACGCACGGCGTTGTCTCGCTCAACTCGACCAAATGCGCTCGGATCTTTTGCCTTTCACCCAGGGAATGACCGGGCACGTCACCGTATTCGCCAACAACAACGCGATCAGCTCCCATCTGCCGGACGACCTCGCTCGTTTCTTCGCGGCGTTCCCGAGCGTGCGCATCACACTGGAAGAACGACTGAGTCACGACATCGTCGCCGCGGTGGTGGCCGGTCGAGCGGATGTCGGTGTCGTGGCCTTGGATTCCGGGCATTCGGCGCTGCGATTCGTACCGTACAAGAAGGACCAGTTGGTCTTGCTCGCGCCTGTGACGCACGCGCTCGCCAGGCAGAGCGAAGTCAGCTTCGAGGCGTGCCTGGGCCAGCCGTTCATTAGTCTGCAATCAGGGGCTGCGCTGCACACGTTTCTGGTGAACCATGCCTCCGCGCTGGATGGACGACTCGACATTCGCGTGCAGGTATCCGGTTATCGGGCTATCGCTCGCCTCGTATCGTCGGGAGCTGGAATGGGTATCGTTCCGCGAACGGCGATCGAATCATCGGATGAGGGAAAGATCGCGGTCATCCCGCTGATTGAGCCTTGGTCCCAGCGCAACCTGCACGTATGCGTACAGCGCAGTCCGGCAGAGAAGAACCTGTACCGAGACAAGTTGGTCGGTATGCTGTGCCATGCTTCGGAGTGATTCGCCGAAAAATAAAAGAGCGCATCCCAAGCGTTATGCGGAGGCGATCCATTCGCGCTCGTCGTCCTGCACATCGTCGAACGACGTGCCGATTTGCCAGCGTCTCGATCGGGATCGGCAAGCGCCGGAAAGCTTCCGATCCCCCAACACCTTCAGTCCACGCCAGTTTGGCAGCTTCGTCGCGAAGCGCCTTCGTATCGACCGCTCGTGGAATGCGATTCATCCATGCCTCCGTTTCCCGATTCTACGAAACGTTGGCTTCCATTTTTTCCGACCGGCCTCACTCAGCCCTCCGTGACGGCTCAGAGATCCAGCACCAGCCGTTCGCCGCGGCATCGCGACACGCACGGCATCATGCAGTCGTTGCGGGCCTTTTCCGCCGCGCTCAGGAACGCATCCCGATGATCGGGCGTGCCCTCGAGCACGGTCGTCCGGCATGCGCCGCACACGCCCGCCTCGCACGACGTGGCGACCGCGATGCCGTGCTCGTACAGCACATCGGTGATCGACTGCCCCGGCGGTACGAGCAGCGCACGCTGCGCGCGCGCGAGCTCGATCCGGAACGCGTCGGCCGCGCCGTCGGCAGGCTCCGCGGCTGGCGCGGAAAAATACTCGTGATGAAGCCGCGCATCGCCGAGCGCCGGGCGCGCGATCGCGTCGACGGCCGCCATGAACGGCGCCGGTCCGCAGAAATACAGATGCGAGCGCGAATCCATCGCGCCGACGATCGTCGCGATCGCGTCGCGGGTCGCGTCGGGCGTCAGCCCCGTGTGCACCGTCGCGACGTCCGCGAGCCGCGACGCGAGCGTCGCCCCGTACGCGGCCGCGTCGGCCGAACGCACGAAGTAGTGGAACGCGAGCGGCCGCCCCGCGCGCATCAGGCTGTGCGCCATCGCGAGTAACGGCGTCACGCCGATCCCGGCGGCGAGCAGCACGGCCGGGCTGTCGTCCGGCGCGAGCGGGAAGTAATTCAGCGGCGCGCCGATCCGCAGCACATCGCCTACCCGGATCGCATCGTGCACGTGCGCGGAGCCGCCGCTCGACGCCGGCTCGCGCTTGATCGCGATCTCGTACACGCCGCGCTCGACCGGATCGTTGCACAGCGAATACTTGCGCGTGAGCCCGTCGCGCAGATGCAGGTCGATATGCGCGCCGGCCTCGAACGCGGGCAGGGGGAGACCCGGCGCGTCGCTGACGAGCCGCAGCGAAATCACGTCGCACGCGACGCGCTCGCGCGCAATCACGCGCGCGGCAAGCAGATCGTTTTCGATCATTGGATTCACCGTTCAGGAAAACTCACAGCAGCCCGATCAGCCGCCACCACAACGCATTGATCGGGATCACGAACACCACGCCCAGCAGCGCCGTCGCGATGCAGTACCGGAGCACCGCCCTCCGGTCCAGCTGCGCGAGCGCGTTGCCGAACACAATCGGCGGCGACTGGTACGGCAGGACCGTGGTCGCATAGCCCATTACCTGCGCGAGCAGGCCGGCCTTCAGGTGCAGCCCCTGCGCGAGCAGGCGCGACACGATCGGCACGTATAGCGCCGGTTCCGCATTCGACGTGACCGCGAAGCAGACGACGATCGACAGCGCGGTCAGCGCGAAGTACATGAGCATCGGGCTGTCGCGCAACGCGTCGAGCGCGAGCGTGTCCGGCACGCGCATGTCGAGATGGTTGACGAGCGCAGTCAGCCCGATGATCGCCGCGATGAACCACAGCAGGTCCATCTTCAGCGTCGCGGTGAAGCGCTCGAGCTGTGCGGGCGGCGACGTGCCGAAGTAGACGAGCGCGAAGCCGAGCCCGACCCAGCCGGGCGCGATGCGATGCACGGCGTCGGTGAACCAGAACGCGAGCGTGATCGCCAGCAGCACGATCGCGTGCCATTCGCGGCGGCCGAGCGCGACGCGCGCCGCCGGTATCTCGACTTCGCCGACCGTATCCGCGAACAGCCACCAGGACGCGAACACCAGCACCGCGCCGCGCACGATCACGCCGGCCGGAAAGAACAGCAGCAGATACTCGGAGAAGCGCAGATGCATCCCGTGCGACTGCTCGAGAATCCCCGCCATGATCACGTTCGGCAGGTTCGCGGGCAGCACCGCGGCAGCGAGCTCGTACGAGCCGACGATCACGAGCAGCAGGATGCCGCGCCGCCCGTTCGCGTGCGCGCCGAGCTTCACGACGTCGCAGTAGCCGATCGCGATCGGAATCAGGATCGCGATCCGCCCGAACGTCGACGGCATCACGAGCGACAGCAGGAAGCTCAGGATCGCGAATGCGAGCAGCGCCTTCAGATACGAGCCGCCGATCCGGCGCGCGAGCGCGATGCCGATCCGTTCGCTCAGGCCGCTCTCCTTCAGCGCGAAGCCGATCGCCGCGCCGCTGAACACGAGCCAGAACGCGCTCGACCCGAAGCCGGAGAAGATCTCGGCGGTGGGCACCGGCGTGCAGGTCGCCGCGAGGAAGAAAAACAGCAGCGACACCCACAGGCTCGCGACCGCGCCCGTCGCCCACAGCACGATGCAGGTGAACACGATCGCGACGATGCGTGCGTCGCCGGCCGACACCGTGCCGCGCGCGCCGAGCGCGGCGACGCTCGCGAGCCCCGCCGCGAGCAGCGCGACCGTGACGCGGCCGGCCGTCAGCATGCCGGCGCCGCGGCCCGGCCCGCCGAGCGCACCGCCGCTCAAGCGCGCATCACCGGCGAGTTCGCCGGGATCTCGTACTCGACGTGCGACTCGTCGAAGATGTCGCCGAATTCGCGCTGCTGGCGGAACGTCGGGTCCGGCGCGCAGCTCATCGGCAGATAGCCGCCCATCCACGCGCGCAGGTCGGTCACGTCCGGCGCGCCGCCGTACACGTTCGCGACCGGCCGCTCGCCGCGCGCGACCGCGTCGATCTGCTCCTGCAGCATCTGGCGGAACATCACGATGCCGCGATCGGACGCGCCGAGGTTCTCGCGCGAACGATCGAAGATCGGGCCCTGCGTCTCGACCGCCATCGCATCCTGGCTCATGAACGTGTCCATCAGGTAGCGGCCCGCCGCGTCGGTGCGCGCCGGCTGCCGGACGATCTTCGGCGCCTCGTGAGCGGGCGGCTGCGCGCCGTCCGCGTTCGGCGTGAACGACACCCAGACGATCCGCGTCGTCGTATCGTCGACCGGCACGCGCCAGTGCATCTCGGTCATGATCCGCAGCATGTTCGGGAACACCATCAGGTTGCCCCAGCCGCGGCCCTCGCCTTCGTATTCCCAGCTCTTCACGATGCCCCAGTCGAAGCGCTGGAAGCCGAACCGCTTGAACGGCTTGCCGAACCCGGACGCGTCGCGCATGCCGAGGCGCTCGAAGTATTTCGAGTGCGTATAGAAGGTGTGCGTGACGTCGACCGCGTTTTCCTGCACCTGGAACCAGTTGCACGCGAGATCGTCCTGCACCTCGAAATGGCGGAGGCCGTCGTTGCGCACGAGGATGTCCCAGTTCGGAAACGCGGGCTTCTGCTCCGCCGGCCCCATGTAGGCGAAGATCAGCCCGCCGCATTCGTGCGTCGCATAGCTGTCGATCAGCTTCTTGCAGACGCGGCTCGCCTTCGCCGATTCGAACGGCCGCTCCACGCATTCGCCGGCCGCGTTGTACTGCCAGCCGTGATACGCGCAGCGGATCGTGGCTTCCTCGACGAAGCCGTACAGCAGCGATGCACCGCGATGCGGGCAACGCTCCTGCACGAGCAGCACGCCGCCGTTGCCGGTGCGCGCGAGCACCAGATCCTCGCCGAGAATCCGCACGCGTTTCGTCTGGCCGGCTTCGGCCAGCTCCGACGAATAACCGACCGGATGCCAGTAGCGACGCAGCAACTCGCCGCACGGCGTGCCGGGCCCCACGCGGGTCAGCAATTCGTTGGTGGCGTGGTCAAGCATGAATACACCTCTCTCTCAGGTTGTAGCGGGCTGTATCGCCCCGGAGACGGCTGCGTACCGGCGAACCCTCGAGTCGCGATACGTCCGTCGATAAATCTATTTTTTTAGACTAAATAAAGTGAAGGAAAAATGCAAGGCGGGAAAATCCACAATTTTCAGCCCGTCATCGCCGCCGCATCACCAGAAATCGGTCGATGTGTATAATTAAAAAGACGAACGGTGCGCGCGATCGCCGAGATCGACACGCCGCGCGTCGGCCAACCAGGAGGACAAGATGGCGATCATTGGCGTGATGGGCTCGGGCAAGAACGAATGGCCGGAGTGGGCGACGCCGCTCGGAACGTGGATCGCCGCGCAAGGATTCGACCTGCTGACCGGCGCCGGCCGCGGCGTGATGCTGTCGGTCGCGCGCGCCTACGCGACGACGCCGGGGCGCCGCGGCCGCTCGATCGGCATCGTGCCGAGCGAAGCGCACCCGCTGTTCGGCTTCGTGCCGATCGCCGGCTATCCGAATCCGTTCATCGACCTGCCTATCGTCACGCCACTGCCGCGCAAGGAAGCTGACGCGCCGGACGACGCATTGAGCCGCAACTACGTGAACGTGCTGACGAGCGACGTCGTCGTCGCGCTGCCGGGGAGCAAGGGCACGCTCGACGAGATCCGCCTCGCGACGCGCTTCGCGAAGCCGTTGATCTGCACCGGGCCCGCGAGCGCGTTCGATGGCGTCGCGGCCGGCACGCGCATCGTGTCGGCGCTCGATGACGTCTATGCATTCGTGCTCGCGCACGTGAACCGCGCGGCGGGCGGCGCAGGCGCACACGTTCCGTCGGCGTGAACCGCACGCGTTCCGGCTCCACGGCGCGTCGGCCGCCATCGCTTCCCGTCGCTTCCCGTATTGCCGGTCACAGCCGCGCAATCGTGTCGGCGAGCACGCGCACGCCCAGCATGAAATCATCGATCGACATCGCCTCGTGCGGGTTGTGCGACCCGTGATCGTTGCGCACGAACAGCATCCCGCTTGGCACGCCCGCGTTCGCGAACAGCGCCGCGTCGTGGCCCGCGCCGCTCGGCAGCGTCGCATACGGCACGTCGAGCCGCGTGCACGCGTCGGCAAGTGCGGCGCGCAGGGTGGCATCCATCCGCGCCGGCGCGCTCGCCAACCGCCGGTCGAAATCGAATCGCACGCCACGCTCGCGCGCGATCGAATTGCATTCGGCGATCAGCAATTCATGGAAGACGTCGAGCGTCTCCGTGCTCTCGCTGCGCGCCTCGAAGCTGAAATGCACCTGGCCGGGAATCCGCGAAATCGAATGCTCGTCCTGGTCGGTCGACACGATGCCGGTCGTCACGACGAGATCGATGTTGCGTTCGAGCAGCCGGCGCCAGTGCTCGTCGAGCCGCGTGATCAGCTCGGCGACCGCGAAGATCGCGTCGTGCCGCAGGTCGCGCGGCACCGCGCCGGAGTGGCCGGCCTCGCCGATGCAGCTGATGGAGTTGTGCCGCACGTTGCCGCGAATGCCGGACACGACCGCGACCGGCAGCCCGCGCGCGACCATCACGGGCCCCTGCTCGATGTGGAGCTCCAGATACGCATGCGCGCGCCGCACGTCGAACAGCGGCTTGCGCGCCCGCACCGCGTCGATGTCGACGCCCGCCGCCGCCATGCAATCGGCCAGCGGGCGGCCGGTGCTGCGATGCTTCATCGCGAGATCGTCCGGCGTCAGCCGGCCGAACAGCGCGCTCGATCCCATGTAGGCCTTGCCGAACCAGGCGCTCTCTTCGCCGCGCAGCGCGATCACGTTCAACGGGTGCGGCGACGCGCGGCCGCCGCGCCGTTGCGCGACGAGGCACAGCAGCCCCGCGACGATGCCCGCGAGCCCGTCGTAGTTGCCGCCATGCGGCACCGAGTCGAGATGCGAGCCGACCCAGATCGCACGCGCATGCGGGTCCGCGTCGGGCAGGCTGAAGACCAGGTTGGCCGCACGGTCCACGCGCACCGCGATGCCCTCGCGTTCGGCGTGCGCCGCCAGCCGCTGCGCGGCCGCCGTTTCGCTGTCGCCGTAGCTCTCGCGCGTGACGCCGACGCCGTCCGCCGACAGCACGCGGATCTCGTCGAACCACTGCTCGGCGAGCGCCGTCAGTTCGGCAAGCGGCAGCGCCGCCGCGTCGTGCACGTCGAGGTCCGCTGGCGCGTCCGGCCTGTCGGTATGCGCGTTCATCACGCCCCCGCCGTCGTGCCGCGCGCGCGCGCCGGCGCCGCGCAAAAGCGCTGCCAGCGCTCGCTCAGCGCCGCGTCGAGCCTGACCTGCCCGGTCAGCGACGCGATCGCGCCGACGCCCTCGTCCGCGCAAAACTGCTCGAGCCCGTCGATGATCGTGCGCATCACGCCCGGATCGCGGAACGACGCCGTGCCCACCTGCACCGCGCTCGCGCCGGCGAGCAGGAACTCGATGGCGTCGGCGGCGCTCCGGATGCCGCCGCAGCCGATCACCGGAATCGACACGGCGCGATAGCACTGGTGGACGAGCCGCAGCGCGATCGGCTTGATCGACGGCCCGGACAGGCCGCCCATCACGTTGCCGAGCGACGGCCGGCGCGTGCGCACGTCGATCGACATGCCGAGCACCGTGTTGCCCATCACGATCGCATCGGCGCCCGCGTCCTGTGCCGCTTGCGCGATCTTCGCGATGTTGCCCGCGTTCGGCGTCAGCTTCACCCACAGCGGATGCCCGGTGCGCATGCGGATCGCGTCGACGACCTGCCACGTCATGCCCGCGTCCATCCCGAACGCCATGCCGTCCGCCTCGAGATTCGGGCACGAGATGTTCGCCTCGATCGCCGCGACGTCCGGCCGCGACAGCGCCTCGCACGCGCGCGCGAACGCGTCCGCCGTATCGGCGGACACCGACGCGACGACCGGCGTGCCGTGGCCCGTGTACGCGGGCAGCACGTGTTCGAGATAGTCGTCGATGCCGCGGCTCGGAATGCCGATCGAATTCAACATGCCGTCACCCGCGTCGGCGACACGCGGCGTCGGGTTACCCGGGCGGCTGACGGGCGACACGCTCTTGATCACGAGCGCGCCGAGCCCGGTCAGGTCGAGCGCATCGCGATACTCGATCGCGAAACAGCCGGATGCCGGCATCACGGGATTGCGCAGGCGCAGTTCGCCCACGCGTACGCTCAGGTCAGCCAACTTCCACCTCCCCCTCCGTCACCACGTCGCGAATCGCGAATACCGGGCCCTCGCGGCACACGCGCCGGAATGCGCGGGTCGCGCCGTCGTCGAACATCCGCACGCACGACAGGCAGACGCCCATCCCGCAAGCCATCCGCTGCTCGAGCGCGACCTCGCCGCGCATCGACGGATGGCCGGCGAGCACGCGCTGCAGCAGCGCGAGCAACCGTTGCGAGCCGCACGTGTAGACCGCGTCCGGCCGATCGCGCGCGATTCTCGCGCGCAGCAGCGCGTCCACGTTCGCGACCGCCGACGAGCCGTCGCTGTCGAACACCGCATGCACGTCGGCCGGCGCGCCGCGCAGGAATTCCGCGGTCATCAGGTCGTCCGGCGTGCGCGCCGACATCACGACCGTCAGCGCGAGGCCCGCCCGCGCCGCGCGCTGCACGAGCGGCGCCATCGTCGCGAGACCGACGCCGCGCGCGACGAGCAGCAGCCGTCGCGCATCGGCGTCGAGCGTGAACGGGCGGCCGAGCGGCCCGACGATCGACAGCCGCGCGCCGACGCCGAGTTGCGCGAGCGCACGCGTGCCTTCGCCGGTGACGTTGTACAGGAACTCGATTTCGCCGGCGCCGGGGCCGACGCCGTACACGCTCATCGGGCGCGGCAGGAATGGCCGGTGCAGATCGCTGACGGGGCAGACGAGCTGATAGAACTGGCCGGCCTGCGTGACGCTCGCGAGCGGCGCGTCGGCGCGCACGCGCAGATAGCGATAGCGCCGGTTCACCGCGCGATGCGCGACCACGTCGCACGCGTGCGTGGCGACCGTGGCCGCCCACGGCTGCGCGCAGGCGCGCGCCCCGTCGATCACGTCCATCGTTCTCTCCTCGTTACGGTTGGGCGGAGGCACGCGCGTCAGTCGAGCGCGCGGTCCTTCAGTTCCGGAATCAGCGTGACCGTGACGATCATGTCGAGCACGTAAAGCGCGGCCAGCATCGCGATCGCGATCTGAAACGAATAGCGCGCGGCGAGCGCGCCGACGACGAGCGGCCCGAGCCCGCCGATCGCACGGCCGACGTTCCACAGCACGTTCTGCGCGGTCGCGCGCACCGCGGTCGGATACGCTTCGGACATCAGCGTGCCGTAGCCGCCGACCATGCCGTTCACGAACATGCCCATCAGCGCGCCAGCCCACAGCATCGTGGCCGGGTCCGTCAGCCGCGAATACACGAATACCATCGCCACCGCGCCGAGCTGGTACAGCAGGAACGTCGGCTTGCGGCCGATCCGGTCGGCCAGATGTCCGAACAGCCAGACGCCGGCCATCATCCCGAGCACGGTCACCGCGGTCCACACTCCGGATTTCGTCAGCGAGAAGCCGAGCTGCTTCGACAGGAACGTCGGCATCCAGATCATGATCCCGTAGTAGCCGAAGTTCTGCACCGCGCACAGCACGACGATGCCGATGCTCGTGCGGGTCGTGCGCGCATCGGCGAACAGCAGCCGGAAACGCGCGCCCGTGCGCGCCGGCTGCTGGCTCCGGACGAACACTTCCGGCTCGTGCAGCTTGTTGCGCAGCACCCAGGCGACGATCGCGGGCAGCACGCCGATCGCGAACATGCCGCGCCAGCCGACGCTCTGCAGCAGCAGCGGCGTCAGCAGCGACGCCGCGAGCACGCCGCTCTGCCAGCCGAGCGCCACGTACGACGACACGCGGGCGCGCTTGGCTGCAGGCCACGCTTCGGCCGCGAGCGCCATGCCGATGCCGAATTCGCCGCCGAGGCCGATGCCGGCGATGGTCCGGTACGCGAGCAGATCCCAGAAGCCCTGTGCGAACGCGCATAGCCCGGTGAACACCGCGAAAAGCAGGATCGTCCAGGTCAGCACGCGTACGCGGCCGTAGCGATCGCTGAGCGTGCCGAAAATCACGCCGCCCGCGACGGCGCCGACCAGCGTCCACGTGACGAGCGCCCCCGCCTGCTGCGCGCCGAGCTGCAGCGACGCCGAAATTGCCGGCAGCATGAAGCCGAGGATCAGCAGGTCGAAGCCGTCCATCGCATAGCCGATGGCCGAGCCGGCCAGCACTTTCCACGCGTAGCGCGACACCCGTTCGGGCGGTGCGCCGGCGGGCGCGGCCGCGGAGGATCGAAGGTTCGCTTCCATGATTGTCCGTATCGTGAGGAGGAAATATCGATGCCGGCGGTCCGTTTCGCGGTCGTTTGTCGTTTTTTCTAGACGAACTGACCGCGACCCGATCGTCGGCATCGCACAGCTTAAGGGCGCGGCCCGGGCAGATTCGCGCCGGCGTCGCGCATCAGACGACCAGTTCCTTCGACACCTGCGCGGCGAAGCCGTTGAGCGCCGCGAGCAGCGCGTCGTCCGAGCGCCCGCTCGCATCGCTCAGCCGCCGCGCGTGCTCGCGCAGTTCGGCGAGAAACGCCTGCACCGTCTCCGTGCAGACCGCCACGCCCTCCTGCCGTTCGGCGAACGTCGCGGCCGCCTGTGCGAGCAGCACCAGCGCCGCCGATTCCCGCCCGTGCGGCGCCGCCGCGTCCCGGCAGCGCGTCGCGAACCGGTGAATGTCGGAAAAGCCGACGACGTCCTGTGCCAGCCACTGCGTGGCGTCCATAAGGTTCATGCTTTCCTCCTCGTCTAAATATTTAGACTACCCGCATCAAAAACGGAATGCAAGCATCCGATGTATCGGGGTAAACCGCGAAGCCTCGCATCGCGATGCCTGCGTCAGAAACGCGTGCGCAGGCCCGCGCCGTACGTGATGCCGGTCGATAGCCCGCCGACGTGATCGACCTTGATCGCCGAATAGAGGTCGGTGCGCTTCGACAGCAGATAGTCGTAGCCGAGCGCACCGGTGCTGCGATGCGCGCCGTCGGCGAGCGCCCCGCTCGAATGCGTATACGCGTAGCTCGCCAGCAGCGAACCCACGCCGATCGGCACGCTGACGCCGGCCTGCAGCGTATCGCCGTGGAAGTTGCCGCGCTGCGCGCGGTTCGCGACGTTCATGTACTGCGCGAACAGCTTCACGACACGCCAGTCGTACCACGCGCCGACCTGCACCGTGCGCTGGCTCGACAGGCCCGGCGCCGCGGCGAGCGCGCCGTCGAGATCGCCAGGCGTCGCGCTGAAATTCACGTACTGGAAGACCACGGCGGCCGCGAACGCGCCGCGCGCGTAGTTCGCGTTGACGCTCCATTTCTTGGCGCCGTTCCGGCCGGCCGTATTGCCGAGTGCATACAGCAGCCCCGCATTGAAGCCGCCGAACGTCGGGCTCGTATAGGCGAGCGCGTTGTTCCACGCCGAATCGCCGACCACGCCCTCGGCGCCCACGCCCTTGAACGTGTGGAAGATCATCGGCGAGAACGTGTACGAATTGAACAGCGGGTTGAACTGGATCGTCGCGAGATACAGCGGCGTCGTGATCCGGCCAAGACGAAGCTGGCCGAACCGCGTCTGCAATCCCGCGTACGCATTGCGCGAAAACAGGCTGTCCCCGGCGTAGCGGCCGTACGCGCCGCTTTGCGGTTGAAAGTAGCTTTCGAGCACGAAGAACGCCTTGTTGCCGTTGCCGAGATCCTCGCTGCCGCCGAGGCCCCAGAACGACGTCGTCATCCCGCCGCCCGACTGCACGAGCGCCGTGCGAGCGCCGGGTTGCTTCACCGAACCGACGAAAGCGTCGGCAACGCCGTACAGCGTCACGCTCGACTGCGCGTGCGCGAGCGGCGCGATGCCAATGGCGCCTGCCGCGCCGGCCATCAGGAATCCTGCCCGAAATCGGGCGCACGGGGTGCGCAACGTCATGCTTTTCTCCTCCCGGCGCAATGGGCCGGCACGTGGGAATGTCTGGAAGGTGCGATGCCTCTATCGCCGACACGTCTGCGCGCGCGCCGTTCGTCCAAATATTTAGACGGCGTGCCCGCGCACGGACACGGGCCGGTCGCAGGCCGTTACCGCGCACAAGACGAGCGCAAGCCGCGGGTGTGCGAGCATCCGTCGTCGGCTACGTTAAAATACCCGATACAAAAAAATAGACAAACATCGATCTTCGCGATGCCCCCGGCAGGATGGCGGCGCGGTCGCGCAACCGGTGTCTGTCGATTTTTCACCCGCCACCTAGAGGTACTTCATGTCCACCGCCGGTTCCCGAAAAACACGTCTGCGCGGCGCGCGCTTCGACTTCGACAGCATTGGCGAGCGCTTGCGCGCGTACCGGATGGCTGCCGAGTTGCGCAGCGAGGATGTCGCCGAGCGCCTGAACATCTCGCGCGCGGCGGTCTACAAGCTCGAACGTGGCGAGATCGTCAAGATCGATACGCTCGAGCGGCTCGCCGCGCTGTTCGGCGTGTCGCTCGCGAACCTGATGGGCGTCGAGGTCGAGTATCACGATTCGGCGATCAGCTATTTCGAGCGCATGCGGCAGATCGAGAGCCGCTCGCAGCGGATCTTCGCGCATTTCGATCCGTTCTCGTTCCTGCTGACCTCCGACGATTACGAAGGCTGGCTGCGCCAGATGCTCGAGGAAAGCATCCCGCCGTCGCTGACCGATGCCGCGTGGCGGCAGACGCTGTCGAAAGTGATGGCGATCCTCGCGGACCGGAAAGCCGCGTTCCGACGCGCACCGCTGAACGTGACGAGCCTGATCGGGCTGCGCCAGATCGAGCAGTTCCTGCACCACGGCCTGGTCGGCCGCCTCGGGCTGCCGCCGGGCGTGCAGCTCGAGCGCAAACTGGCGGCGCGCCGGGAAGTGATGCGAATCGTCGGGATGCTCGAGGACGATGCGAAAGGCGTGCGTATCGGCATCGTCAGCGACAACCTGCCGAACGAGACCTTCCAGATCTTCGAGGACGACGACAGCGCGCATATCGCGGTATCGCCGTTCCGGCTCGGCGAGCTGCCGAACATCCGTACCGGCATCGCGACGATCACCACGTCGGCGGATGCCGTCGCGATGTACCGGAAGATGATCGACCGGCTGTGGACCGATTCCACGAAGGGGGCCGCCGGGGCCAGGCTGCTCGCCGACCTGCTCGACCGGGCGTAGTGCGGCGTCGCATCGACCATGCGCGGTCCGGTGGACCCGCATCGCGTGCGTTCCTGCACCGTTCTTCCTGACCTGGCCCCCTGAAGTTTCTACATAAAAACCGTCAAACTTCCGCGTCCACACGCGCATCGGCCGCCCGACGTGATGCGCGACCGCGATCGAACAACGCTCACATCCCGATCCGATTCGATCGGCAAGCCCAAGTCCGGATTCATCACGCGGCTCGACGAACACTAAAAAGACAATAAAAACCGCGTCTCGAACAGAGGCTCGGCCACCGTCGGCGGCTCACCCGCTCGATGGCCGTAACCAGCCGGCGCTTCGGCAAATTCCAGCGCACCTCGACGGACCATCCCGATCATCACGTTTCATTTAACTTTGAATTGTGGCTGTGTACCGAGGCAATGCCAGCAAGGCTTTGCACTCCGGCCCCCAAAGCCAAACTTCCCTTACCCCAGTCTGAACACTAAAAAAACACTAAAAGGCGGACGCGGGTCGGGGGCGTGACGCGCCTGATCGCGCTCACACTTCCGATTTCGACATTCATTGTGATGTTCTCGATCGGCTCTATGCTGGGGCACGCGATGCCGAAGAACGGGATCGCGGCCTTTCTGACGCTTACTGTTGCATACCTCGCAGCAACGGTGTTCACCGTAACCGCCTGGAACGAAGACGGTCCATTGAGAGAGCGCGATCGGATCGTCTTGATCGCTTCCGCAACCGTCAGCGTGGCGCTGGGCCTCCTTGCCGCTTCGTACTTCTGGGTTATGTAGCCGGTGGACGGAGTAACGGCACGGAAAATCAGTCGGATATGGTCTTTCATCTAGGGACCCGTATTAACAATTTCGCTTATCTACGCAAGCGCGGCTGCAGCTGACCTCTATCCGGCCTACCGTGACCCTGCGCTTATGTTAGTGGCCTCAGCTTGGCTTTCCGTTCCGGTATCGACGGTCATCCATGAGCTTGGGCATCTGCTGATGGGGATCGCATTCGGCGTACCCGTTTCGGAGCTCAGACTTGGTGGTGGAAAGCAGCGCTTGGTCCTTCAGTTCGGCCCGAATTTCCGGCTCCTGCATGGTTGGTTACCATTCACCGGTCACGTCGAATTCAAATGGTTGCCGATATCCCGGCCACGGCGTGTCGCGGTGTACGCTGCAGGCGTGGGTGCAACGTTTCTGGCAGCGGCGGTAGTTTGCGTCTTTCCTCTCCAGGGACAGACGGCCTCACAAGCGGGGGTCCTGCTTGTTGTCGTTCTGTCAGGGCTCGAGAACCTCGCAACGCGCCATCCAGAGATTGGTCGTTGGTCAGATGGAGAGGCGATGCGGGGACTGCTGGCGTACAAAAAAGCTCCCTGAGCGCGATTGGGAACCCGCGCACAGTCAGCGAAGGCAATAACGGCGCGGCAATCCAGGGCGAACTGCATCGCTATGTCGCCATCCCCGATCCTGGTCGCTGCCATCGATCTGGATCAGTTCGCCCAGGCACGCCCGGCGCGCTCGCGGCTGATACACCTTCGGCGGTCGTTGCCGGCGCGGAATCCACAAGCCAGCGTCCGTCATCAGCTTCCTGACTGGTTTCCTTGGCCAGCCGAATGCCGTGGCATTCCAAGAGCTTCTCGCAGGCCGGCGTCGGCCCAAAATCGGCGTAGCGATCGGGGATGAACGACAGCGCCCGGTCGGCGGCTCCCGGGTCGAGGCGACGATTGCCAGGCTTCGCTCGGTGTCCAGACACCAAATCCGCCGGGCCATGCTCACGCAGCCGGGCGACCAGCCGGCGAGCCTGCCGCGTCGTCAACTCCAGCCGTGCTGCCGCACACCAAAGCGGACATTTCAATCTAGCTGCTACAACAAAAAATTCGCCAGATACAATTATGTAAAATGAATTCCTAACGAAATCAGCAGACAGTGGGCGCGTGTGGAAAGGAATGGTTCAGCCCCTGCTGTGAGCCGCCGGATTTCGGTGAGCTACCGAAGGTGACCCGCCGGCTCGAATTCATTGCGGAATCAAGAAGCGGTCTCGATTTCTGGCCTTGGCAATCCACGAAGGCGGCTTGCCTAGACCGCTCCAGGTGGCGCCGCTCTTCGGATCCTGATATTTCGGTACGGAGGGAGTACGCAAGTGCAGAGGCGCCGCGAATGAAGGCATCCCGTGCCATGGTGTCACACCAGAAGGCGTCTATCTACTTACGGTTACGCTCTTCGCCAGAAGAACAATCCAACCTCCATATACAGGCTCGATTTCAAGGAAGACTTTCTCGCCGCGCTTGATCGCAGCGATCTCGCGCTCAACTGCCGGTAGCCAGATGGCCTCATTCATTTGGTCACGGGGTACCCCTGACAGCAGAAGCGCTAGCGAGGTCCGATAGTCATTCGGATCACTCATTAAGTCCCATAGAAAAGCCCTGTCAACGATGCTCTTGTCGCGGAACTTTTCAGCGACAAAACGCTCCACTCCTTTCGCAACTAGGGTGAAACGCTGCTTGGCTTGTCCGCGGAAAGAAATGCTGACACCATTATCGTCCTCGGTCAGGACGATCCCAGTGACATGCGCTTCTACGAAATCAGAGAAATCGATCATTGGTGAACTCCTGTTTGTCATGGCCTGCGGGGCCATGGAGAATAAGGGCGCCCTGGCTCCTCGCGCTCTCCCCCCGGCCACTCATGCACATGGTCGACCTCATTGCCTTGATGCGGTTTGTCATAATCGCGCAGTGGCAAGCCATCCGGTCCGTATTCACGTCCTCGACGCGGCCCCTCAATCCAACCATTCTCGGGACCCTCATCGGGAGGATTTTTTGGCCTATTAAACGTCGGCCCATTAAACAGATCCATGAACCAGTTCGGAACACCTCCTGTATCAGGACTGCAACCCGGCGCAGGCATTGGCGGCAGAATGGGAATTGGAATTGCCTGCAACCCCGTCGGGTCGCTGAACTGCACCGGATCCCCACTGACATAAGCGTACAGGTTTCCTTCTGAGTCGCTTGTCTCGCCACTCGGATCGCGTGAGAGCCATCGCCCCGTCACGGGATCGTAGGCGCGGAACATTGTCAGGTACAGACCGCTATCCGCGTTCGCGAACATCCCCGCATATCCATAGTCGGTCAAGGGGGGATTCGATTGCAACGCGGCACCGTATGCGTCATAGTCGTAAGCCGGTGCGCTACCGCTCGTAAAGGCCCGTCGAACTGATCCGATTTGATCGACCCCGTAATAGGCGTATTGCGCCGGACTCCCCGGTTGGAATTCGCCCTCCGCGTAGTAGCCGCGTGTCACGGCGTTGCTGATGCCTCTTGCTTGACAAGGACGCAGACCACACCAGATGTAGGAAGTCGTTACCGTTCCGCCAGCGCCCGCGGGCGTACTGCTAATTGATGTTCTGCGTCCCAGCCCGTCATAGGTGAAACTGGTCGCCTTGCCAGACTGGCCAGGATACGCGATCGCGACCAGTCTGTTCTCGGCGTCCCAACTATACGTGCGCCCTCCATCCGATAGGAGATTTCCGTTGGCGTCGTACGTCAAAGGCTGGCTTGCTGCGGGCGGATTTGACAGCGTCGTGAGTTGGTTGAGCGTATTGTAGTTCGCTGTCTGCGTCGTCGCGCTTGACGGATAGGAAATCGTTGCGTCACTCGTTTGAGTGGTGCCCGTCGTCATGTCCTCGTCGTTTGACGTATATTGAAACGTTGTGTACTGGCCAGACGACAATCCGGTCGTATTGACACCGGAAAGACGCCGATCACCCGAATTCGGAAGATAACTCCATGTCGTTCCGAGCGAGGCACCCGCAAGCTGGCGTGACGCGATCTGACGGGTCTGTCCGAGGTAACCAAGTGTGAAAGAACCCAGATCACTTGCATGGGTCACCGGTCGACCAAGCGCGTCGTACTGGAAAGTTTCTGGCCCCGCACCTGCAACTGTTCGGTTGCTCAATCTACCGAGCGCGTCATAAGCATAGGAGATTGTCCCGCTCGCAAACGGCGTGCTCTCCTGCTGACGTTGGAGTGCGCCGTATGTTCCGACTGGCACGTAGCTATACTGGTTCGTGCCCGTACCATCACTCATCGACACGATGCGAGGCCAATACGCATCGTAGGAAAACGAAACGTTCGGCGTCGGATTTACCGCACCGGTGTATGTGATCGCCGTAACCGCATTGTCCTTCGCATAATTGAATTGCTTGGTCTGTCCGAGCGCGTCGGTAATTGACTTCACGCGACTCGTCGTATTCTCGTAGGTATAGGTGACCTTGCTTGTATCCGCGTAGGTTTTCGTCGTTAATCGGCCTTGCACGTCATAGTCCCAGCTTGTGACGTTACCCTTGGGATCCGTTCGGCTGACAAGCCGCCCGCTTGGATCATAGTTCAGAAGAGTCTGTTGACCGCCCGGATCGACTATCGAGGTCCGTCGACGATTCGCATCGTAGGTATAGCGCCAGACGCGACCAATTCGATCGGAATATGAAACAAGGTCCAGCTTGTCATATGTGAACCTCTTGTACGTCCCATCGGGGTAGGTGACCCGCGTAACACGATCGGCATTGTCGTAGCTATACGATACTTGCCAGCCTTCAGAGTCGGTAAAAGTCGCAACGCGATTGAACGTATCGTACGTATAGGATGCCGAGGTTACCCCGTTGGCATTCACAATCGATGTCAGATTTCCGTTCGGATCGTATTGATAACGCGTTGTCTGACCAAGCGGGTTAGTCTTCGCGGTCAACTGTCCCGCCGCGTTATACGCGCTAATCGTCGTCTGCCCCGCCGCATCTGTATGTACGATCGGGCGGTGCAGATAGTTGTAGGTGTACTGGTCAACGGTTGTCCGAGCACCAGCTGTCGTCTGCACCACTGCAGCTAGATCGATCTGGTTTGGAATGCTGAACCCAGTTACCCGGCCTACTGCATCACTCGATTGGATCTGGTTGAAGAAGCCGGAAGTGTCATATGACGCTTGCGTCAGCTGGGTTGAGCCGTCATCCAGGACGCGGCCAGTCGCTATGGGGCTACTGTAGATTCCCGCGGCGATACTCTGGGTCTGCCCTGGATAGGCGAACCAGATGCGATTCTCGAGCGGATATTTGATACTCTCGATCGTGGTCGACTTTGTTGCGGCCCCGCCCGACACGTGGGCAAAATGCGTATCCCGTGCCTTCGTGTAGTCGCAGCCGCCCGTCGGAGTACACCCCGCCGTGACGTATGCACTCTTGTCCCAATGGAAGCTGCTTCGATACGAAAGATACTGGTTGGTCAAGGTAATCGGCATACCCTGCGGCACGGTGGCAGCCGGATCGCTGTCCGGTATCGAGGCCGGCTCCACCCACTCCTCCCTCTCGTGATAGCCTAACGGATCCGTTACATCGACGAATCTCGGTGGCCCACTCGAGGTCGGCGCCGTATACGAAAAACTCGTCGTGCCGTAAGGCGTCGTCATTTTGTTAATCAGTGAGTTGGCGTCGTAGCCGAAACTCGAAGTTAATCCGATGACGTCTGTAATCGAGGTGAGCCGGCCAGAGTTGTCGTAACGCAGAATTGCACTGCGCCCGAACGGATCGGTAATTTGGGTGACAGCCAACGGCGACGAGGGCCGTCCATATGCGAACGTTGTTTGCCTACCCGTCGCATCCGTAATCGATGTCAATCGCAGACTACTGTCATAGTTGAGCGTGACCACATTCCCCTGCGGGTCAATCACTTGGCTCAGGAAGATTCTCCGCGGATACGCGGCGCTACCATTGGACTGCGAGTAAACTTCGACGCCGCCGTTCGCGAGCATGCGACGGTAGGTGATGGGCGATTGCGATGCCAGCAGCAGTATCGAGCCGTCATCACTCTGCTGAGTGAAGCGTCCAGTGCCAGCACTGTACCCGGTATAGTAGTACGCTCCTCCGCCGGGAAGGTAGCGTGACACGTTCCCGCCCGCATTTGTCGGGTCGTCAGTCACGTAGGTTAGCCAATTCAATGTCCACTTCTGACCAACGTTGAAGAATGTGAAATTGGCGGGCTGGCTGTCTTCGCGCTGGTTGTACGTCACCTTCACTTTCATCGACGGGCCGATTGGTGGCACGTAACCGACCGGGGTGTCCGACAGCGTAACGCCGACTGTCCCTTCCTTGATGTCATAGCCACACATCGGGCTATTGCAATTGTTCGGTCCGTTGTTGGCGGTCGGATCGTTGGCGTCACCCGGTTGGGTCGCGCTCGTGGGCCCCTTTCCCCAAATGGACTCGGCCTCACCCTTGGCGACAACTCGCCATCCCGGCTGCAGCGGCGTACTAGTGTCCTGTTCCGTTGTTAACCGGTCTATGTTCACGTAGCATGTTGACGTCAACGGAACGGGAGACGTCAGCATGGCGATGGGACGACC
>NZ_CADFEM010000010.1:0-347700 GCF_902833245.1 Burkholderia sp. BCC0398 | reverse complement strand
AAGGGTCGTTCGAGACCAGGACGTTGATAGGTCAGGTGTGTAAGCGCAGTAATGCGTTCAGCTAACTGATACTAATTGCCCGTAAGGCTTGATCCTATAACAAGTCTGTCTCGATGCCCGTTGGCGCTTTAGCGCTTACGGACATCGAGCGTCGAGTGTGAGGCACTCGACGTACGACGGTTGAACTACCGCGTACGTGTGAGATACAGCTCACAACCCAACTCAATTACTGCTTCTTCCAGGATTGGTTGTGCTGCGAAGCCAGCACAACAACCCCCTTTGCCTGATGACCATAGCGAGTCGGTCCCACCCCTTCCCATCCCGAACAGGACCGTGAAACGACTCTACGCCGATGATAGTGCGGATTCCCGTGTGAAAGTAGGTAATCGTCAGGCTCCCTAAGCCAAGAACCCCCGCCCGACAAGGCGGGGGTTTTTGCATTTCGGCGTCCCCAAAAGCATGTGGCGAAGCGTGACCGAGGCGACTCCGCTTTCCGCTTACGCAATCCATCGCAGCGAGCGAGCCCCTCATTCAGCGCTCTGCCGTTCTCGAGCACTCCGCGGTTGTGCCGTCTGAATCTCTCACCCCTCCCGCCAACCGGACCCATCCATCTTCAGATCGATTCCGTCACACGCCATACTTCGGATGACGATGTTGTGATGGCCGGTGATGCGCGATATTGAGCGACAATGATCGATAAATACCGCTTTCTGGCGAAAATCTCCGCATCTGCGCGTTCCTCGAGGCACCGCGTCATGCGCATTACTCGGCGAACGCAGCGCGAAATCCTCACAAAAATCTATGCGCATAAAGTTCATTCGCGCGACGTGCGCGACATGCGCGGCAGAGCGGGGAGCCAACCCTTCGGGGTAATATCACCGTTCGTCCCGATTCCCGGGTGCTTGCCTGCATCCGCCCGCGATCGGCGCTTTTTGCATTTCGTCTCCCGCATCGTTCATGACTGACAACCCTGCCCAAGGTGGTCGGACGACCGACTTCTTGCCGTATCTCGTCGCCGCGACGTTCTTCATGGAGTATCTCGACACGACCGTGATCGCGACCGCGCTACCGCAAATGGCGCGCTCGTTCGGTGTGGGGCCGAACGCACTGAGCCTCGGGATGACGGCCTACATGCTGGCGCTGGCGGTGTTCATTCCGATCAGCGGCTGGATCGCGGATCGCTATGGTTCGCGCACCGTCTTCGCGAGCGCGATCGTCGTCTTTACCGGTGCGTCGGTGCTGTGCGGGCTGTCCGAAGGCGTGATGTCGTTCACGGCTGCCCGGCTGCTGCAAGGTGTCGGCGGGGCGATGATGGTGCCGGTCGGGCGGATGATCGTCGTGCGCAGTACCGAGAAGGCGAAGCTGATGCGTGCGATCGCGACGATCACGTGGCCGGGCATCGTCGCGCCCGTCGTCGGGCCGCCGATCGGCGGCTTCATCACAACCTATGCATCGTGGCGATGGATCTTCCTGTTGAACGTCCCGTTCGGCCTGGCCGCGCTCGTTTGTACCTGGCTGATCGTCCGGAATACGCGGACCGACGAGCAACGGCCGCTCGACTGGGTCGGCTTCGTGCTGGCCGGCGGCGCCTTGACCTGCCTGCTGATCGGCACCGAAGCGGCCGGTCAGCAGGATGTCGACTTCGCGCGCGCGGTTGTCCTGGTGGGTGCGAGCGTGCTGTTCGGTATCGCCGCATGGTTGCATGCGCGACGCTGCGCGCATCCGCTGCTCGATTTCACGACGCTGAAGGTGCCGACGTTCTCGGTGACGGTCATCACCGGCTCGATCACGCGGATGGCGATCAACGCCGTCCCGTATCTGCTGCCGCTGCTGTTCCAGATCGGTTTCGGGCTGTCGCCGTTCCAGTCAGGGCTGCTGCTGCTCGCGAGCGCGCTCGGCAATCTCGGGATGAAGGCGGGCACGTCGTGGATCCTCGACCGTTACGGCTTTCGGCGCGTTGCGCTCGTCGACGTGACGATCGTCGGCATCTTCACGATCGCATGCGGCTGGCTGACCGCGTCGACGCCGCTGACGATCACGCTGCTCGTCGTATTCGTCTACGGGCTCACGCGGTCGATGCAGTTCACGACGCTTGCGACGCTGGCTTATGCGGACATCCCGGCTCAGCAGACGAGCGCGGCCAGCACGCTGTGGAGCGCCGCGCAGCAGATGACGATCGGGATGGGGATCGCGTTCGGTGCATTGTCGCTGCGGCTCGCGGCATGGGGGCGCGGCGACGCGGCCGGCATGCATTACGTGCTCGACGATTTCCGCTGGGCGTTCGTCGCGGCGGGCGTGCTCGCGCTGCTGACGTTGCCGGGCTACGCACGGCTGGCGCTCGATGCCGGCGACCGGCTGCGGGCCAGCGTGGCGCGAGGATAGGCTGGACTGCAAATCATGTTGGCGGGGCGACAGGTGAGTAAGCGTGTTTCGTCGTGCTCACCGGAAGCGCTGATTCATTGCGACCGCGATCGCTTGACGGTCAGCGCAATCGGTCTTCGGCCGCCGCGGGCGAGCGGTGTTCTGGCCGGCCATGCTCGGTTGGACCGCTTTCCTCACGATGGCATGCGGTGCCGAGACGAGCATGAATGCAATGCGCAATAAGTGGCGCGGCAGCAGCGCAGCTGTCCCCGCTCCCGCTACTGCGCGTCATGGAAGATGATGCCGACCGTGTGGCGATGGCCGCTTCGGATCCGGCTCACGCCGTGGCGCAGGTTGACGCGATAGACGCCGCGGGTTCCCTGCACGGGCCGGCCGTGTACCGCGAAGATCACTGCGTCGCCTTGCGTCAGCGGCACCACTTCCGCACGCGACTGCATGCGTGGCCGCTGTTCCGTCAACACGAACTCCCCGCCACTGAAATCGCGGCCCGGCGCCGACAGCAGGATCGCGACCTGCAGCGGAAACACGTGCTCGCCATACAGGTCCTGATGGAGGCAGTTGTAGTCGTCGGCGCCGTATTGCAGGATCAGCGGCGTCGATCGCGTCTGTCCTGCCGCGTGGCAGCGATCGAGGAACGTCGCATGGTTTTTCGGATAACGGACGTCGATCCCGAGTGCCTGGTTCCAGCGATTCGCGATCGGTGCGAGATGCGGGTAGATCGTCGTGCGCAGCTCGGCGATGATCGCAGGCAGCGGATACGCGAAATATTTGTACTCACCGCGGCCGAAGCCGTGTCGCGCCATCACGACACGTGAACGATAGAGCGCATCGCGGGGATAGAGCGACGCGAGCGCATCGCACTCGCTTGCCGACATCAGGCCCGGCACGCGCGCGCATCCGTAGCGATCGAGCTCGGCATCGACGCTCGGCCAGTCGAGAGAGTCGACGCGTTGCGCGATGTCCGGCGGTTCGACGGCAGGGGGCAGATCGAGAATGTTCACGGGCGTACCTCGGGGCATCGGCGGTGTCGCGCCGTGCGGTCGCGCACGGTCGAATCCACGACGAAAGTTGACGAACCCAGTCTAGCGGCGTCCGGGCGCCGGCACGCTCCAGATCTTGCGCTTTAATTCCGGCCAGGAAACGGGGAAACGTTGAAGGCGCGGTATCGGCACACTGAATGTGGCGACGGGCCGGAGCGGCGAGGGAAGCGGAAAGGCGGAGAAGCGCCACATCCAACCTACCGCAGCAGGTAGCCGGCTATCGCCCGCCCCCCGCCGCGTACACGATCACGCCAGCGACCGGAACAACCAGTAAAGCCCAGCCGCCAGCGCGATCGACGCCGGCAGCGTCAGCACCCATGCGAGGACGAGGCTGCGCACCGTGCTCCATTGCAGCCCGGAGCCGTTCGCCGCCATCGTGCCCGCGACACCCGACGACAGCACGTGAGTCGTCGACACGGGCAGCCCGTACATGTCGGCGGCGCCGATCGTCAGCATCGCGACCAGTTCGGCCGATGCGCCCTGTCCGTACGTCAGATGCTGCTTGCCGATTTTTTCGCCGACGGTCACGACGATCCGCTTCCATCCGACCATCGTGCCGAGACCCAGTGCGATCGCGACGGCGACCTTCACCCACGTCGGAATGAACTTCGTCGCGTGGTCGAGCTGCTTGCGATAGTTGTCGATCGCGAGCTTGTCGTCGGCGGCGAACGCGGGCTGGCCCGACTTCTCCATCAGACGAATGGCTTCGGACACCAGATACATCGTGTTGCGCACGTTGTCGACGTCGCGCTGCGGCACGGCCGCCATCGAGCCCGACGCGCCGACGGCGGTCGCAAGCGACGTGGACAACTGCGCGACGGCCGGCAGCACGGCGGGCGTCAGTTCGCGATGCTGCACGTAGTATTCGACATCGGCGCGCGGGTTCGCGGACGGCGCGACGCCGTTCGTGTATTTCCCGAACGTCGCGGCCGCCTGGTTCGCGACCGCCACGAAGGTCTGCGATTCGGCGGGCGTGACGGCCTTGTTCAGCGCATACGCGGTGGGCACCGTGCCGATCAGGATCAGCATGATGAGGCCCATCCCTTTCTGTCCGTCGTTCGACCCGTGCGCGAACGACACGCCGGTGCAGGTGAGGATCAGCAGGCAGCGAATCCAGAACGGCGGCGGCTGATCCTTCGGCGGCTCCTTGTACAACTCAGGAATCCGCACGGCGGCCTTCAGCACGAGCAGCAGCAGCGACGCACACAGGAAGCCGACGATCGGCGACAGCAGCAGCGACTTGCCGACGCCGAGCGCCTGGCCCCAGTCGACACCGCTCGTGCCGGACGGCCCGTGCAGCAGCTGGTTCATCAGCCCGACGCCGATGATCGACCCGATCAGCGTGTGCGAGCTCGACGACGGCAACCCGAAATACCAGGTCGCGAGGTTCCAGACGATCGCGGCGATCAGCAGCGCGAACACCATCGCGAAGCCCGAGCCGCTGCCGACCTGCAGGATCAGCTCGACCGGCAGCAACTGCAGGATCCCGAACGCGACGGCGCCGCTCGAAACCATTACGCCGAGGAAGTTCCACATGCCCGACCAGATCACCGCGACGTTCGGCGTCAGCGAGTGCGTATAGATCACGGTCGCGACCGCATTCGCGGTGTCGTGGAAGCCGTTGACGAATTCGAAGCCGAGCGCGATCAGCAGCGCGGCGCCGAGCAGCAGGTACGGGAACAACGTCCCTTCGCGGACCGGCGCCAGATCGTCGATCAGGTGCGTGGCGATATAGACGGCGCCGAGCACGAGCACCAGCAGGAACGCGGCATAGCCGATCTGCCGGGTGCGTGCGACGGAACCCAGATTGTTCGGGGCGGATGAAGCAGGTTGATTCATGACGGCATCTCGTGAGGGAACCGCGTCCGATCCTAGCTGCGGCTAGCAGTCAGTTTGATGACAGTCGGGATGACGAACGGTGTGTCTTACGGGATGTAAGGCGAGCGGCGACATGCGACGCGTCGGCGCGCATCGTTCGCTCACATAGTGAGCAGGACAGTGAGTTTACGCGCCGGTGTCGCGCACGTTGGCGGCCGTCGCGGCCAACGTCCAGCCGCTCGGCGACGCGACGAATGTCGTGCACGACAGCGGCGCGACGTCGAGACGCGCGGCGGCCTCGAGGCTCATCCGCCGCACGTGCGCGAGGGTTGCGCGGACGATCGGCGCATGCGTGATCGCGACGACATCGCGATCCGTCGGCAGCGTGCTCAACCATGTGCCGACCCGATGCGCGGCGGCGTCGAACGATTCGCCGCGATGCGGCGACGCGGACGGCGTGCCGATCCACGCGGCCAGTTCGTCGGGCAGGTCGCGCGCGAGATCGTGCAGCCGCTTGCCGCGCCAGTTGCCGTAGTCGATGTCGCGCAGCGCGTCGTCGATGTCGGCGTGCAACCCGAGCGCATCGGCGGTCTGCGTTGCGCAGCGTGCCGGGCTGCACAGCACGAGCGAGCCGGCAGCACCCGTCAGCCGGCCGCGCAGCGCAGCGGCTTCGGCGAGCCCGTGCGCGTCGAGCAGGTCGTCGTCGGGAAACGTGCCGGTGCGCATCGCGCGGGTCGATGCGTGTGCGATCAGGCAGAGCGAGGCAGGTTTGGTCATGTCGGTTGTCGGATGATCCGGAGCGGGACGCGCTTACCCGTGTGTCATCGCTTCAATACGCGAACGTTCGCGCGTACAATTCGCCCGATACGAAGCGCGGAAGCCGGTGCAATTCCGGCGCGGTCGCGCCACTGTAACCGGGGAATCGACGATCCCGGAAGCCAGACCTGCCTTCGTACCCATCCATCATTTGTCGGGGCGCGATTCCCCTGAGGTGCATCCATGAGCGAAGCAGTGCTGAAGCCGGCGGTCGTGCCGGCCCCCATCCCCGTCCGCGAGCTGTTGCCCTGGGCCGTGTTCGTCGGCCTGATCCTGCTGCTCGCGCTGTATTTCGTCGGTGCGGAACAGGGCGCGACGTCGCTCGTGCCGGGCATGTATGTCCACGAATTCGTCCACGACGGCCGCCATCTGCTCGGCTTTCCCTGCCACTGACGCGGAGCCTGCGATGGTCGGAAAGCTACTCATGCGCGGGATGCTCGCAGGCATCGCCGCGGGCCTCCTCACGTTCGGTTTCGCCAGGATCGTCGGCGAACCGCAAGTCGATCAGGCGATCGCCGTCGAAGAGAAAACCGCCGCCGCCCAAGGCGAGGCGCCGGAACCCGAGCTGGTCAGCCGCCACACGCAGGCCGGCCTTGGGCTGCTGACGGGCGTCGTGACGTACGGCGCGGCATTCGGCGGGCTGTTCTCGCTGGTGTTCGCGTATGCGTACGGACGCGGCAGCCGCCTGCCGGCACGGCCGCTGGCCGCGTGGCTCGCGCTGGCGGCGTTCGTCGCGCTCGTGATCGTGCCGAACCTCAAGTACCCGGCCAATCCGCCGTCGGTCGGCGACCCCGACACGATCGGCTATCGCACCGGCCTGTTCTTCCTGATGATCGCGATCTCGGTCGCGACGATGGTGTTCTCGGTCGGCGTGCGCCGCCATCTGCTGGCGAAGCTCGGCCCGTGGAACGCATCGATCGTCGCCGGGCTCGTGTTCGTCGCGATCATCGTGGCCGTGCAGATCGGGCTGCCGTCGGTCAGCGAGTTGCCGGCCGATTTTCCGGCGACCTTGCTGTGGAAGTTCCGCGTGGCGGCCATCGGCATGCAGGTGATCATGTGGACGACGATCGGCCTGCTGTTCGGCGCGTGGGTCGAGCGCGGCGAACGCGCCGGCCTGCGCGCCGCCTGACGCGCGGGGCAACCGGGCGCGCCTAGCGCAGCATGCGCGGCGCGCTCCACGTCGATTCGCGCGCCAGCGCGACGAACGCGGCCAGATAGTCGATCGCTGCGTCCGCTTCGCGGATGCCGAGGAAGATCTGCTTCGCGATGCCGTTCTTGCCGAGCTTGACCGGCACGACCGGCATCCGGTCCGCATACTCGTCGGCAAGCCACCGCGGCAGCGCGGCCACGCCGCGCGCGCTCGCGACCATCTGCAACATGATGTCGGTCGTCTCGATCGACTTGTGCCGCCTCGGCACGATGCCGGCCGGCGTCAGGAACTGGTTGTAGATGTCGAGCCGGTCGGTCTCGACCGGGTACGTGATCAGGATTTCGTCGGTCAGTTGTTCGGGCGTCACGTAGTCGACGTTCGCGAACCGGTGCGAATCCGCGACCACCAGCACCTGTTCGTAGTCGAACACCGGGTCGAAGCGCAGCCCCGGCTTGTTCAGCGGATCGGGCGTCACGAGCACGTCGATGTCGTAACCGAACAGCGCGCCGATGCCGCCGAACTGGAAGCGCTGCTTCACGTCCACGTCGACGTCGGGCCAGCGCGACAGGTACGGCGACACGACCTTCAGCAGCCACTGATAGCACGGGTGGCACTCCATCCCGATGCGCAGCGTGCCGCGCTCGCCCTTCGCGTACTGCTTCATCCGCTCCTCGGCGAGCTCGAACTGCGGCAGCAGCCGGTTCGCCAGCTTCAGCAGATAGTGCCCGCCCTGCGTGAGCCGCAGGCCGCGGCCTTCGCGGTCCCAGATCGCCGTGCCGAGCTGCTGCTCGACTTTCCTGACGGTGTGGCTGAGCGCCGATTGCGTGAGGTGCAGCGCATTGGCCGCCGCGGTCAGCGAGCCCTGGCGCTCGACTTCACGTATGACGACGAGATGGAATCGTTCCAGCATGGATTGCGTGCATCGGGTAGAGGCATGAAAAATGTTAATGGATGAATGAAATAATGCCATTTTATTTCATGGTTTGAAATCCCTATGATGGCTGCCGGATCTACACTTTCTTCTGGACGGCAGCTTCATGGTCACGACACACAACCTCGGTTTTCCGCGCATCGGCGCGAAGCGCGAACTCAAGTTCGGTCTCGAACGCTACTGGAAGGGCGAATCGTCGCGCGACGAACTGAAGGCGCTTGGCGCCGAGTTGCGCCGGCGTCATTGGCACGACCAGCGCGATCTCGATCTCGCGCCGATCGGCGACTTCGCGTTCTACGACCAGGTGCTCGACATGAGCTTCACGCTCGGCAACCTGCCGAAGCGCGTGCAGGATTTCCACGGCGATGCGCTCGACAACACTTTCCGCGTCGCACGCGGCCGTTCGGCGCAGTCGACGGAGGAGCACGCCGCGTGCTGCGGCGGGGTCGCGGCCGGTGAAATGACGAAGTGGTTCGATACGAACTACCACTACATCGTGCCGGAGTTCCATGCGGACACGAATTTCTCGCTCGATCCGTCGCGTCTGCTCCAGCAACTCGCCGAAGCGACCGCGCAGGGCGTGAATGCGAAACCGGTGATTCTCGGCCCCGTCACGTACCTGTGGCTCGGCAAGGCGAAGGACGATTCCGACCGCCTCGCGCTGCTGCCGAAGCTGCTGCCGGTGTACGGCGCGCTGCTCGACACGCTGACCGCGCAGGGTGTCGAATGGGTGCAGATCGACGAACCGATTCTCGTGACCGAGCTCGATGCCGAATGGCGCCAGGCATTCCGCATCGCGTACGAGGCGCTGGAAACGCGCCGCATCAAGCTGCTGCTCGCCACGTACTTCGGCCAGCTTCAGGACAACCTGACGCTCGCGGCGTCGCTGCCGGTCGACGGCCTGCATATCGACGCGATCAACGCACGCGACGAAGCCGACGCGCTGGTGCGCGAACTGCCGCCGGAGCGCGTGCTGTCGGTCGGCGCGATCAACGGCCGCAACATCTGGAAGACCGACCTGAACGCCGCGCTCGACTGGCTCGAGCCGTTCGCGAAGCAACTGGGCGACCGGCTGTGGCTCGCGCCGTCATGCTCGCTGTTGCACGTGCCGGTCGATCTCGCGAGCGAAGAGAAGCTCGACGCGGAAATCCGCTCGTGGCTCGCGTTCGCGCTGCAGAAGCTCGACGAGCTGAAGGTGCTTGCGACCGCACTGAACGAAGGCCGCGACAAGGTGGCCGACGCGCTCGCCGCGAATGCCGCCGCGATCGATTCGCGGCGCCGCTCGCCGCGCGTGAACAACCCGGCGGTGAAGGCCGCGCTCGCGCGCATCGACGCGCCGCTCGGCAACCGCGCGAGCCCGTATACGCAGCGTGCATCGAAGCAGTCGGCGCGCCTGAACCTGCCGGCGTTCCCGACGACGACGATCGGCTCGTTCCCGCAGACCGCCGACATCCGCCAGGCGCGCAGCCGGTTCAAGGCCGGCGCGCTGGACGAAGCCGGCTATCGCGCGGCGATGCAGGCCGAGATCGAACGCAGCGTGCGCGAACAGGAATCGCTCGAACTCGACGTGCTCGTGCATGGCGAAGCCGAGCGCAACGACATGGTCGAATACTTCGGCGAACAGCTCGACGGCTATGCGTTCAGTCAGTTCGGCTGGGTGCAGTCGTACGGTTCGCGCTGCGTGAAGCCGCCGATCTTGTTCGGCGACATCAGCCGCCCGAAGGCGATGACGGTCGAATGGATCGCCTATGCGCAGTCGCTGACGGACAAGCCGATGAAGGGCATGCTGACCGGCCCCGTGACGATCCTGAACTGGTCGTTCGTGCGCGACGACCAGCCGCGCTCGGTGTCGTGCTACCAGCTTGCGCTGGCGATCCGCGATGAAGTGCTCGATCTCGAGAAGGCCGGCGTGCGCGTGATCCAGATCGACGAAGCCGCGCTGCGCGAAGGGCTGCCGCTGCGCCGCGCGCAATGGAGCGACTACCTGAAGTGGGCGGTCGAGTCGTTCCGCATCACCGCGAACGGCGTGCAGGACGATACGCAGATCCACACGCACATGTGCTATTCGGAGTTCAACGACATCATCGCGTCGATCGCCGACATGGACGCGGACGTGATCACGATCGAGACGTCGCGCTCCGACATGGAGTTGCTCGATGCGTTCGACACCTTCAAGTATCCGAATGAAATCGGGCCGGGCGTGTACGACATTCACTCGCCGAACATCCCGACGCAGGATCATATCGTCGGGCTGATGAGGAAGGCGGCCGAGCGGATTCCGGCGGAACGTCTGTGGGTGAACCCGGACTGCGGGCTGAAGACGCGTCAGTGGGCGGAAGTGATTCCGGCGCTGACGAACATGGTCGCCGCGGCGAAGACGCTGCGTAGCCAGGTGCGGTAACCACGCAGCGAACGCAGGGCGGTAGCGGTCGCCGATCGTCGATCATCGATCATCGATCATCGATCGGGCGGCAAAGAAAACGACCCGCGAAAGCGGGTCGTTTTACGTCATGCATGCATGTGCGACAGGGCGCTACGCGTCGAGCGCTACGCGGCGCGTGCGCCGCGCGGCAGCGCTTCGCGCGTCTTGCCGGGCGCGCCCGCATCGTCGATGCTGACGCGGCGCGAGATCAACCACACGCACAGCGACGACAGCACGGCGGCGCTCGTGTATTGGAGCGCGAGCGGCCACCATTGCGGGGCCGCGTTCTGCGCGATCAGCGTCGCGACGAGCGGCGTGAGGCCGCCGGCGAGCGCGCCGCACACCTGGTACGCGATCGAAATTGCCGTATAGCGGATCCGTGCGATGAAGATGCCGCTGACGAAGCCCGCGACGACCGAGTAGTAGCCCGATTCCGCGAGCGTCGCGAGGCCGACGCCGACCGTGATCGACACCGGCGTGCCCATATGCACGAGCGGCAGCATCACGAACGGGACGATCATCGCCCACGCGCCGGTGATCAGCAGCACGCGCGTGGTGCCGAAGCGCTGCGCGAGGAACGCGGCCGCGAGCTGCACGACGAACTGCAGCACCGCGACGATCGTCATGCAATGCAGCACCATCGACCGGTCGAGCGACAGGAACTGGGTCGCGTAGCTGATCATGAAGATGTTGCTGAAATACACGCCGGCGATCCCGTACACGTTCGCGCCGATCGCGAGCAACAGCAGCGGCCAGGCCTTGAGCGCCTCGCGCAGCGGTTTTTGCGCGATGTTGCCGCTCTTCCTGACTTCCTCGAACTCGGGCGATTCCGACACGCTCGCACGGATCACGAAGCCGACGACCAGCAGCACGGAACTCGCAAGGAACGGCACGCGCCAGCCCCAGCTCATCATGTCGTCCTTCGACAGCGTGCTGATCGCGCCGAACGCGAGCATCGACAGGATCAGGCCGCTTGCGCTGCCCAGCTGCGCGAACGACGCGAAGAACGTGCGCTTGCCTTCGGGCGCATGCTCGCCGGCCAGCAGCACCGCGCCGCCCCATTCGCCGCCCACTGCGATGCCTTGCAGCACGCGCATCAGCACGAGCAGGATCGGTGCGATCACGCCGGCTTGCGCATGCGTGGGAAGCAGGCCGATCGCGACCGTCGACACGGCCATCAGCATCAGCGTCGCGAGCAGCGACCGCTTGCGGCCGAAGCGGTCGCCGAGATAGCCGAACATCACGCCGCCGAGCGGCCGCGCGAAGAAGCCGACCGCGAACGAGCCGAACGATGCAAGCAGGCTGATGAAACGGTTTTCGCCGGGAAAGAACAGCGGCCCGAACACGATGGCGGCGGCGGTCGCATAACTATAGAAGTCGTACCACTCGATCGTGGTGCCGACGAACGACGCGAGCGCCGCCCGCTTCGGTTGCTTGACGGAAGTCCCCATCTTTCTGTGTGCTCCTCTGGAATCCTCTGATTTGGAATAGTGGCGGCGCCGGGATCAATCGCGGTACTTGACGCCCGGCAGCACGCACAGCAGCTCGTACGCGAGGTTCGCGCCGAGCAGCGCGGTGGTGCCGAACGGGTCGTACGGCGGCGCGACTTCGACGAGATCGCAGCCGACGATGTTCAGCCCCTTCGCGCCGCGGATGATCTCGAGCGCCTGCGGCACCGTGAGGCCCGCGATTTCCGGCGTGCCGGTGCCCGGCGCGTAGGCCGGATCGATGCCGTCGATGTCGAACGTGATGTAGACGGGCGTGTCGCCGATGCGCGCGCGCACTTCTTCCATCAGCGGCGCGAGCGACTTGTTCCAGCATTCCTCGGCCTGGACCACGCGGAAGCCCTGCTCGCGGCACCAGTCGAAATCCTCGGCCGCGTAGCCGGTGCCGCGCAGGCCGATCTGCGTGACCTTGTCGCCGTGCAGCAGTCCTTCCTCGACCGCGCGGCGGAACGGCGTGCCGTGCGCGATCTTTTCGCCCATCATCGTGTCGTTCACGTCGGCATGTGCATCGACGTGGATCAATGCAACCTTGCCGTGCTTGCGGTGGATCGCGCGCAGGATCGGCAGTGCGATCGTGTGGTCGCCGCCGAGCGTGATCGGCTTGCAGTCGTGCTCGAGAATCGCGTCGTACGCGGCTTCGATGCGGGCGATCGAATCGTGCAGGTTGTACGGGTTGATCGCGACGTCGCCGATGTCGGCGATCTGCAGCGAATCGAACGGTGCTGCGCGCGTGGCCATGTTGTACGGGCGCAGCAGCACGGATTCGGTGCGGATCTGGCGCGGGCCGAAGCGCGCGCCGGTGCGGTTCGACGTGCCGAGATCGAACGGCACGCCGACGAAACAGGCGTCGAGGCCTTCGGCGCTCGACACGTGCGGCAGGCGCATCATCGTCGCGATGCCGCCGGAGCGCGGCATTTCATTGCCGCCGAGCGGCTGGAAATGGATGGGGTCGTTCATGGGGTCGTCTCTTCCGGTGTGGGGCTGCCGTATCATGCGACGCGGCCTGGCGCACAGTTTTACGCGCTCGGCCGGGAAAGAAGAATGCGAAGATATCGACGTAAACATCGATCTTCATCGATGTATGGAAGGGGATGAACGTGCTGGGGAATCTGTCGACCCTCGATCTGCGGTTGATCCGCGTGTTTCTCGCGGTCACGGACGCGGGCGGCGTGTCGGCCGCGCAGGCGATGCTGAACGTCGGCCAGTCGACGATCAGCGCGCAGCTGTCGTCGCTCGAGACGCGGCTCGGCTACCGGCTCTGCGAGCGCGGCCGCAGCGGCTTCCGGCTCACGCCGAAGGGCGAGCGGTTCCACGCGATGAGCCGCAGGCTGCTCGCGGCGCTCGACGAGTTCGGGATGGCCGCGCGGCACATGGACCGCCAACTGGTCGGCACGCTGAACATCGGCCTGATCGGTCATACGCCGGTCAGCCAGAATGCGCGGATCGCCGAGGCGATCGCCGCGTTCCGCACGCGCGACGAGGCCGTGCGCTTCTCGATTTCGGTGCGCGCGCCGGGCGATCTCGAGGAAAAGCTGCTGAGCAACGAGATCCAGATCGCGGTCGGCTATTTCTGGCATCGCGTGCCGACGCTGCACTACACGCCGCTGTTCATCGAGCGGCAGGTCGCGTACTGCGGCCGCGGCCATCCGCTGTTCGAACGCGCCGGCACGCTGACGCCGGCCGACGTCGCCGGCTTCGAGTGGGCCTGGCGCTCGTATCCGCTGCCGGAGGCGCAGATGTCGACGACGCCCGATCGCGTGACCGCGACCGCCGACAACATGGAGGCCGTCGCGCTGCTGATCCTGTCCGGTCATCACCTCGGCTACCTGCCGCAGCACTTCGCGGCGCCGTATGTCGCGCAGGGGCTGCTCGCGCCGCTCAATCCCGAGCAGCTGCACTATGAAGTCACGTTCCACGTGGTCGTGGCGCGCGACGGGCGCGGCGATCCGGTCGTCGAAGCGTTTCTCGAGGATCTCGAACGCGCGCATCAGTCGCCCGACGCGGTGTGACGCCGGCGCGGCCGACAATGTGAACAAGCGTTGCGCGCGCGGCTTGTCGGCCCGGCGTGCGTCACGGCACCGGCAACCCCGCGTCGTGCTTCACCTCGCGCAACGACAGCGCCGATTCGATCGACGTCACGCCCGGCAGCATCCGCAGCGAATCGCGCAGGAACGTGCCGTAGTCGTCGAGGTCGCGCGCGACCACCTGCAGCAGGTAATCGGCCGTGCCTGCTACGTTGTGGCACGCGAGGATCCGCTCGATGCCGAGCACTTCCCGTTCGAACCGGTCGGCGACCTTGCGGTCGTGCGTCGCGAACCGCACGAGCACGAACGCGACCACGCCGAAGCCCAGCGCCTGGCGCGACAGCTGCGCGCGATAGCGCTCGATGTAGCCGTCGTTTTCCAGACGTTTCAGGCGCCGCGCGCACGGCGTCTCGGACAGGCCGACGGATTCGGCGAGCCGCGCGATCGGCAGGCGGCCGTCGCGTTGCACCGCGGCGAGTATCGCGCGGTCGGTTTTGTCGAGCTCGGTCATGTTGGTGGAATCCTTTTTACAGTTTCGTGATTGTGGCGGATTCCCCTACGAATCGCCATTCCTGAGCCAAAGTTGGCCAATAATCCCTCCGCCTTCAGCGGCAACATATCGTCATTGAAGGACGGGGGCAGACCATGATTTCCACGCATTTGCTGTTGATTTATCTCGCCGCGCTGGCGGCCATTTACGCGGTGCCCGGGCCCGACATGGCGCTCGTGCTGCAGACCAGCATCGGCCGCGGCGTGCGGCCGGGGATGGCCGCGGCGGCCGGCCTGTCGCTCGCGCGCACCGCGCACGTGACGCTGTCGGCGTGCGGTGTCGCGGCGCTGATCCGCAGCGCGCCCTGGTTGTACGAGGTGATCCGCTACGGCGGCGCGTTCTATCTCGCGTACGTCGCGATCCAGGTGTTCCGCTCGCCGGTGTTCGCGCTCGGCGACGGCGACGCGGCGGCGGGCGAGTTGCGGCAATCGTTCGTGAAAGGGCTGCTGACCAACCTGCTGAACCCGAAGGCGCTGCTGTTCTGCTCGGTGCTGCTGCCGCAGTTCGTGCGGCCCGAGGCCGGGCCGGTCGTCTGGCAGATGTTCGCGCTCGGCGCGCTGCTGGTGGCGGCCGGCGTGTGCTTCGACCTCGCGTGCGTGTTCGGCGCGTCGCGCATCGCGGCGTGGATGCGCGCGCATCCGCTCGCGCAGACGGTGCAGCGCTGGACTTTTTCCGCTGCGTTGATCGGTTTTGCGCTGCGGTTGTCGATGGACTGAGACCGAGCGCCGCCGCATGGTCGCCGCGGGGTAGGCAGGCCGCGCGCGATGCCGGCCTTCGCGCGCACGCTTGCCGCAGAAGGGCGTGCGCGCAAATCGTCTGACTGTTCTAAACTTCCTCTACCTTCGCGCCGTCGCAAACGCGCCGTCGCAAACGCGCCGTCGCAGACGCGCCGTCGCGAATCGACTGACCGAACGGAACCGTCTTCCGCGGGCTATGTCCGATTTCCTGGCTGTTCCGTGCAACGCGGTACCAAGGAGGGTCTGAACATGGCAAGGCATCTTCAAGCCGACCGTGAACCCCGTATCGTCGCCGAGTCCAAGTGTCTCGGCCAGTGCGATCCGGCAGAACGCATCCACGTCACGATCATGTTGCGGCGGCAGGAAGAAGGGCAACTCGATGCATTGGTCCACCAGCTCGCCAGCGGCGACGCCGGTGCAAAACCGCTGTCGCGCGACGCATTCGCGCAGCGTTTCTCCGCCAATCCCGACGACATCCGCAAGACCGAGGACTTCGCGCACCGTCATCAACTGGCGGTCGATCGTGTCGACCCGGTCGAAAGCGTCGTCGTGGTGTCCGGCACGATCGCGCAGTTCGAAGCCGCGTTCAGCGTGAAGCTCGAGCGTTTCGAGCATCGGTCGATCGGCCAGTATCGCGGCCGTTCGGGCCCGATCACGCTGCCCGACGAGCTCGGCGATGCGGTGACGGCCGTGCTGGGCCTCGACAGCCGGCCGCAGGCGCGGCCGCACTTTCGCTTCCGTCCGCCGTTCAAGCCGGCGCGCGGCGCGGCGGCCGTCACGTTCACGCCGATCCAGCTTGCGTCGCTGTACGACTTTCCGGCCGGCGACGGCGCCGGGCAATGCATCGCGATCGTCGAACTCGGCGGCGGCTATCGCGCGGCCGACATCCAGCAGTATTTCCGCGGGCTCGGGATCACGACGCCGCCGACGCTCGTCGACGTGAACGTCGGCACCGGCCGCAACGCACCGACCGGCGAGCCGAACGGCCCGGACGGCGAAGTCGCGCTCGACATCGAGATCGCCGGCGCGATCGCACCGGCCGCGAAGATCGCCGTCTACTTCGCGCCGAACAGCGACGCGGGCTTCATCCAGGCCGTCAACGCGGCCGTCACCGACAAGACCAACCGGCCTTCCGTGATCTCGATCAGCTGGGGCGGCCCGGAAGCGATCTGGCAGGCGCAGTCCGCCCATGCGTTCAACCGCGTGCTGCAGGCGGCCGCCGCGCAGGGCATCACCGTCTGCGCGGCGTCGGGCGACAGCGGCTCGGGCGACGGGCTGCAGGATGGCGCCGATCACGTCGATTTCCCCGCGTCGAGCCCGTACGTGCTCGGCTGCGGCGGCACGCAGCTCGACGCGCTGCCCGGGCAGGGCATCCGCAGCGAGGTCACGTGGAACGACGAGGCGGCCGGCGGCGGGGCGGGCGGCGGCGGCGTCAGTTCGCTGTTCGACCTGCCGGCATGGCAGCAGGGGCTGAAGGTCGCGCGCGCCGACGGCACCACCACGCCGCTCGCGAAGCGCGGCGTGCCGGACGTGGCCGGCGACGCGTCGCCGCAGACGGGTTACGAAGTGTCGGTCGCCGGCACGCCTTCGGTGATGGGCGGCACGAGCGCGGTCGCACCGCTGTGGGCCGCGCTGATCGCGCGGATCAATGCGACGGCCGGCGCGCCGGCCGGCTGGATCAATCCGGTGCTGTACAAGCATCCGGGCGCGCTGCGCGACATCACGAAAGGATCGAACGGCACGTATGCGGCCGCGTCCGGCTGGGACGCGTGCACGGGCCTCGGCAGCCCGAACGGTGCGCAACTCGCCACGATCCTCGCGCGCAAGCCGTCGAGCTGACGCGCCGGCGCACGCCTTTCCGTTCGACGCGGGTGGTCTGCCCGCGTCTTTTTTCACCTCCAGGAGCAGCACGATGGGCATCGATTCCGCATCTTCCGGCGGCGTGTATCCGCTGCATCACGGCGACCACAATTCGCATGGCGTGCCGCCGACCATCAACCCGGTCGCGCTGAGCCACGGCCGCGACCAGCCGTTCTTCGATCCGGTCGCGTACGGCAACGGCCCCGACGACTCGGTGACGGACACGACCGAGGCGGCCGCGATCACGCACCACACGATCCTGATCGATGGCAAGCGGATCGCGTACACGGCGACGGTCGGCCACCTGGTGACGGTCGATCCGAGCAGTTCGCAGCCGGCCGCGAAGATTTTCTACGTCGCGTTCACGGCCGACGGCGCGAAAGAGGAAACGCGGCCCGTGACGTTCTTCTATAACGGCGGGCCCGGTTCGTCGTCGGTGTTCGTGCTGCTCGGCTCGTTCGCGCCCAAGCGTATCAAGACGTCGATGCCGGGGTTCACGCCGCCCGCGCCGTACCAGATCGAGGACAACCCGGACAGCATGATCGACCACAGCGACCTGGTGTTCATCAATCCGGTCGGCACCGGCTATTCGGCGGCCGTCGCGCCGAACAAGAACCGCGACTTCTGGGGCGTCGACCAGGATGCGAATTCGCTGAAGCAGTTCATCAAGCGCTACCTGACGAAGAACAACCGCTGGAATTCGCCGAAATACCTGTTCGGCGAATCGTACGGCACCGCGCGCAGCTGCGTGCTCGCGTACAAGCTGCACGAGGACGGCGTCGACCTGAACGGCGTCACGCTGCAATCGTCGATCCTCGATTACCGGCAGGCCGGCAACCCGGTCGGCGCGCTGCCGACCGCCGCGGCCGATGCGTGGTATCACAAGAAGCTCGGCATCAAGCCGGCGCCGAGCGATCTCGGCGCGTTCGTCGAGGAAGTCGCGCAGTTCGCGCGCACCGACTACCTGAGCGCGCTGCGCGCGATGCCGCATGCGAACCCGGCCACCGTGCAGAAGCTGTCGGCATACACGGGCATCGATACGGCGACGCTGCAATCGTGGGGGCTCGACATCGCCGGCTACGACACGCGCGGCAATTCGCTGTTCCTGACGACGCTCCTGCATGCGCAGGGGCTCGCGCTCGGTTCGTACGACGGCCGCGTGACCGGGATCTCGTCGGGCATCGCCGGCAAGATCGACCCGAATTCGGGCGGCAACGATCCGACGATGACGGCCGTGACGGGCGTCTATACGGCGATGTGGAACAGCTACCTGAACGAGCAGTTGAAGTTCACGTCGAACTCGGCGTTCACGGACCTGAACGACCAGGCCTTCAAGAACTGGGATTTCAGCCACATCGACCCGACCGGCGCGCAGCAGGGCATCGATGCGCAGGGGAACGTGATCCTCTACACGGCCGGCGACCTCGCCGCGGTGATGGCGCTGAACGTCGACCTGAAGGTGCTGTCGGCGAACGGACTCTACGATTTCGTCACGCCGTTCTACCAGACCGTGATCGATCTGCAGCAGATGCCGCTGGAGGACCAGAAGGTGCGGCAGAACCTGTCCGCGCGATTCTATCCGTCGGGGCACATGGTGTATCTCGACGGCGGCTCGCGCACCGCGCTCAAGCGCGACCTCGCGACGATGTACGACGCGACGGTCAGCGATACGGGCGCGCGGCTGCGGATTCGTGCGCTGCAGGCGAAAAAGACGGGCGGGAACGCATAGCGTTGCCCGGCGCCGATGTGCCGCGCGCAGCCGTGACGGTGCGCGCGGCGGTATGTCGATAGCCGGGCGGCCGGCTTAGGCGGTCGGCCAGTCGAACATCGTGTACGGCAGCGCGCGCTTGTGGCGCGACCCGTCGTAGAAGCGCAGCACCGTTTCGTAGACGCGGTCGGCGACCGGCTTGCCTTCGAGGAAATCGTCGATCTCGTCGTAGGTCACGCCATACGCGTGCTCGTCGGGGCGCAGCGGGCGCAGTTCCTCGAGGTCGGCCGTCGGCACCTTCATCACGATCAGCTCGTCGCCGCCGAGCGCGCGTGCGACCCCGCGCACACGACGCTTGCTCAGGCCCGCGAGCGGCAGGATGTCCGCGCCCCCGTCGCCGAACTTCGTGAAGAAACCCATCAGCGATTCGGCCGCGTGGTCGGTGCCGATCACGATGCCGCGCCGCGCGCCGGCCACCGCGTACTGCGCGATCATGCGCTCGCGCGCCTTGATGTTGCCGTGCACGAAATCCTGTTGCGCGGGGTCTTCGAACGCGTGGCCCGACGCGACCAGCGAACGGAGCATCGCATCGGCGGCCGGCTTCACGTCGACCGTCAATACCTCGTCCGCGCGCACGAACGCGAGCGCGCGCTGCGCATCGTCTTCGTCGTTCTGCACGCCGTTCGGCAAGCGCATCGCGATGAAGCGCGCGTCGTAGCCACCGGCGCGCAGCTTTTCGACCGCGAGCTGCGCCAGCCGGCCGGCCGTCGACGAATCGACGCCGCCGCTGATGCCGAGCACGTAGGTCCGCAGGCCGGTCGAACGAAGGTATTGCGCGAGGAAATCGACGCGGCGGTCGATTTCGGCCTCGGCGTCGAAGTGCGGGGCGACGTTCAGTTCGGCAATGATCGCGCGTTGGCGGCTGGCGTAATCGGCGGATGTCATGAGGAAAGTTCCGGGACGAAATGCAAGGCGCTCATCATAAGCGCAATCGCGGCGCGCCGCCGCGCCGGACAGGCGTTTCCGGCGGTTTCGCGTTGCATCGGCGAGACGCGCCGCATCGCCGTGGTGCGCGGTGCGCCGGGCGGGTGCAGGAGATGCTGCGCGAAGGGCGGCCGTGCGCGCGGCTTCAGCGAGGAGGGATGGAGGCCCGATGATGGCGTGGCCGCTCGATCCCGCGTGCGTCTTCGCCCGTCAGCGCCGCGCGAGCACGACGCCCACCAGCGCGAGCGCGAAGCCGGCGAGCTGGATCGTCGCGAGCGTTTCGCCGAACAGCGCGTAGCCCTGCAGCGCGGCCAGCGGCGGCGCGAGAAACAGCAGCGACGTCGCGCGCGCCGCATTGCCGTGCCGCAGCATCCACATCAGCATCGTGACCGCGCCGCCGGACAGGAACACGACGCCCCACACGAGCGACACCCACAGCGCCGGCGCGTCGATCCAGCGGGTTTCATGGAGCAGCACGACGAAGACGGCCGCGACGAGCGCCGCGCCGAAGTTCTGCACGGCGACCGCCGTGCGCAGGTCGCTCTGCGCGAGCTTGCCTTTCTGGTACAGCGAGCCGGCGGTGATCGACCCGACCGCCAGCACCGACACGGTGACGACGAGCCACGCAGGCGCGGCGCCCGGCGGCGGCGCGACGCCGCCGGTGACTTTCGGCGCGAGCACGAGCGCGACGCCGGCCAGCCCGAGCGCCATCCCGAGCCAGCCGCGCGCGGGCAGACGTTCGTTGAACAGCGGAACCGCGAGCACGGCGGTGGCAAGCGGCTGCAGCGCGCCGAGCAGCGCCATCACGCCCGCATTCAACCCTTGCGCGACGGCCCAGTAGCTCGCGCCGAGATAGACGCCTTGCAACAGCGCGCCGGCGATCAGGTGGCGCGGCCATTCGCGGCGGGCCGGCCACGGCGCGCGCGCGGCGAGCGCGACCACGCCGAACAGCGCGGCCGTGCCCGCGAAGCGCGCGAGCAGGAACAGGTTCGGATCGGCGTAGGGCTTGATTGCCCGTGCAACGATGAAGCCGGTGGACCACAGCGCGACGAAAACGGCGGCGACGATCGAGTTGAGCATGCGTGACGGGCCGCGACGCGGCCGGACAGATCCGGAAAGTCGGCCAGTATCGGGCGAAGCGACGCTGGCGTCTTGTCGAATCCTGCACTCATGCCGCGCGGCGCGTGAGCGGGGCGGCGGTCATCGCGCGCCGGTGCGCGGCGCGGCGGGGATGATCGTCCGCGGCACCGCACGGCACGGCGCTGCGCGGATGGGCGCGCAGCAGCGACGCTCAGTCGATCGAGAACGTATCGAGCGGCTGGTTGGCGCGTGCGTCGGTCGCGAAGCGCGCGGCGAGCTGTTCGTAGAGCCGACGCGCTTCGTCGAGCGTCAGGTCGATCCAGTACGGATCGCCTGCCGCGTCGTTGAGGCGTTCCGGCGGAAACTGGATTTCGATCACACTGCCTTTGCGATACATGGCGCGAGCCCCTTTATTGGTCGGTCTTGGTCGGTCTTGGTCGGTCGTTCGGCGAAGCGCAAAGTGTAGCAACCGGCGCCGCGCGGATTCGCGCGCGCCGGGCAATACAGAATTTCGCTTTCGGGCAACGCGCGCGGCCGCCGCCCGGCCGTGTTACCGGGCCGTGTTTCCCGGCCCGGTCAAATGGTCGTCAAACGTCCGTAATACAATGGCCGGCTTACCCATTACCAGTCGCCTCGGGCGCACACGCGATGCTGGCGGAACAACGTCATCAATACATCCTGTCGGCGCTCGGACGCTCGGGCGCGCTGACGGTCGCGGAACTCGTGCGTTCGCTCGACGTGTCGCGCGAAACGGTGCGGCGCGACCTGAACGCGCTGGCCGCGCGCGGCCTGCTCGTGATGACACATGGCGGCGCGCTGGCCGCTGATCGCCGCGAGCCGAGCCTGTCCGAGCGCGAAGCCGCGAACGCCGACGCGAAGCGCACGATCGGGCGGCGCGCGGCCGAATTCGTGCCCGACGATGCATCGGTGCTGATCGATTCGGGCAGCACGCCGCATGCGGTCGCGCTGGCGCTCGCCGACCGGCACCGGCTGTCGATCTACACGAACGACTGGCGTACCGCGTTCGTGCTCGCGCGGCGCAACGGCAACCGCGTGACGTTGCTCGGCGGCGAGCTGTCCGACGACGAGGACGCCACGTTCGGGCTCGACACGATCCACCAGCTCGCGCAATACCACGTCGATTTCGCGTTCGTCGGCGCCGGCGGCATCACGCCCGACGGCGAGTGCACCGACTACTCGCGGCTCGCGGCCGAAGTGCGCAGCCGGATGATCGCGGCGGCGGGCACGGCGATCATCGTCGCCGACCATTCGAAATTCGGCCGCGTGACGCCGGTGCGGATCAACGGCACGTCCGCCGCCCGCTATCTGGTGACCGAACGCGCACCCGACAAGGCCGTGCGCCGCGCGCTGACGGCGCGCGGGATCGAGCTGCTCGTGTGCGACTGACGCGCGTCCGACATACAAGGTTCATCGAACGGTCATCGCGCGGGAAGAACCGCCATCAAGACTGACGCATTCATCTCGACCGGCCGCCGGGCCAGGGAGCAACGAATGACCGTCAGCGTGCGCAGCTATCTTTCCCCCACCCTGGTCCTGCTGGCTTTCGACTGGCCCGATGCGGCGTCGCGGTCCGATTTCCTCGGCTTCGCGATCCGGCGCACGCCGGGTTTCTGGTCGGCCGACGGCAAGACGCGTGCGCCGGACAGCTGGCTGCCCAACCGCCTGACGTTCGACGGCCCGGCCGCCGACACGCAGGGCGATGCGCCGACCGATCAGGCGCCGATCCAGAAATTCATGTGGTGGGACGCGCGCATCGATCCGCAGGACCGCGGTGCGTCGTTCCGCTACGACGTCTATCCGGTCGTCGGCACGCCGGCGAACCTGCAGGTGCTCGACGCGCAAGCCGGCGTGTGCGACGTCGTGCTGCCCGCGCACGTCGAGGACGGCATCGGCACGTGGTTCAACCGTGCGGTGGTCAGCTCGCAGGCGTTCGCGAAGCAGGTCGCGGCGCTCGGCCTCGCGCCGAACGAGGCGCCGAGCGCCGCGCAGGCGCTGAAGCTGCGCACGTGGCTCGCGAACGACATGGAGCAGGTGTTCGCGCAGATGCTCGATCCGGCATCGCGCGCGGCGTCGGCCGTCTATCACCTGACCGACACGCTGTGGGCGCTGCCCGCGTTCGACGCGTTCGGCCGCCAGCACGGCGAAGCGTCGCTCGCGATCGTCTACGACGCGCACACGACGGCGCGCAAGGGCAAGCCGCCGCTGCCGTCGCCGAACCAGCCGGCCGTCGATGCACTGCAGGGCCTCGCGACGCTCGCGCCGCGCGACCAGACGCACATCATGCACGACAAGTTCATCGTGACCGATGCGCCGTCGAACCCGGCGCCCGCGCGCGTGCTGACCGGTTCCGCGAACTTCACGACCGAGGGGCTGACTGAGCAGGCCAACGTGCTGCATGCGTTCGACTCGCCTGCGCTCGCCGCGCTGTACAACGAGCGCGCGCATGCGCTGGCCGGGAATCCGTCGATTGCGGAGACCGCGCGGCTGTCGCCGGGCTGGTCGGCGCCGATGACGATCGGCAGCGCGCAGGTGCGCGTTGCGTACTCGCCGGAGCCGGCGGGGCAGCGTACCGAGATCGATACGATCGTCGCCGCGATCGCGGCCGCGAGGCATTCGGTGTCGTTCTGCCTGTTCATGCCGACCGACGCGGCGCTGCGCGACGCGTGTTTCGCGGCTGGCGACCGCGGGCTGATGATGTTCGGCCTCGTGAACAAGATCAGCGTCGGCAGCGCGACGAAGGCCGATACCGCGCAGCACGACGGCCAGACGCTCGATGCGGCGACGCTCGCGAACCTCGAGCTGTACCACCGCAGCCGCGACAACCACGACGTGATCGACGCGTCGTATTTCTCGCCGGCCACGGTGCCGCAGGGTTTCGAGCCGGAGTTGCGGCTTTTCCCGGGCGAACCGGCGCCGGCTTTCCCGCCCGTCGTGATCCATCACAAGTTCATCGTGATCGATGCGGAAGGCGCGAATCCGGTCGTCTATACGGGTTCGGCGAACATGAGCCGCAATTCCGAGCAGTACAACGACGAGAACCTGCTCGAGATCCGCGACAAGCGGATCGCGGCGATCTATCTCGCGGAATTCCTGCGGCTGTACGAGCACTACCGCGCCCGCGCGCTGGCGATCCATGCGAAGCAGCAGCACGGCACGGGTACGCATGCGCGGCTCGCGCTCGCGCCCGATTCGAGCTGGGCGAAGAAGTATTACGTGGCGGGGAGCCCGGAACAGAAGGCGCGGATCGCGCTGGCGTCGACCGCGCCGACGGACTGATGCGCTGAAGTGCTGAATGAAGTTCGCGGGGTGCGGATGTCGCGTGCCCCGGCCGGCGACTACCGCCGCTTACGCGGCGACGTAGCGGAGCACCGCGTCGGCGATCGTGTCGCGATGTCGCGCGCGCAGGCGCGGTGCCGACGGGTCGCGGCCGAATGCAGCGCCGAACGTGTAGCGGTTCGCCACGCGGTGGAAGCAGAACGAGCTGATCAGCAGGTGCAGATCGAATGCGTCGATGTCCTTGCGGAACACGCCGCTGGCCGCCCCGCGCTCGACCAGTTCCTCGAGCGTCTTGATGATGCTGACGTTGCGGTTCTTGAACGACTTCAGCTGTTCGACATACTTCGCGCCGTGGATGTTCTCGATCGACACGAGGCGGACGAAATCGCGATGCTTGTCGTGATAGTCGAACGTGAATTCGACGAGACGGCGCATGCCTTCGCGCGGCTCCATGTCGCCGACGTGCAGTTCCTGCTCGAGCGCGCGGATGTCGCCGTATACCTTCTCCAGCACGGCCTCGTACAGGCCTTCCTTGCTTTCGAAGTAGTAATAGAGCATCCGCTTCGTCGTATTCGTGCGCTCGGCGATCGCGTCGACGCGCGCACCGGCGAGGCCCATCGCGGAGAATTCCTGCGTGGCGACATCGAGGATGTTGCGCTTGGTTTGCTCGGGATCGTATTTGCGCCGCGCGTCGGACGCAAGCGCGCGGGGGTCGGACGTGGCGGCCTTGCTTCCTGCTTTCATGTGACTTTGTTCTGGTTCGCGGCGGCTTGGAAAAGGCATTCTAGCATGTGGGAAATGCCCGCCCGGCCGACCTTCCGCTCTAATCGGCAAGGCCGCGGCGGGCGCTCAGCGGCGGCAGGACGCGAGCGCGTCGCGGGCCTGGTACGCCGTATACGTGAGCTGCGCGGCGGCGAGGCCGGCCAGCCCGAACGTGCGCGTGAGCCCGAACGCGGCGAAGCCGTTCGGCACCGGACGCTCTCCCGCCAGCGCGGCGGCGAGCACCTCGCCGGCGACGGTGGTCGGCGCCATCCCGTGACCGCCGAATGCGATCGCGTGCCACACGCCGTCCGTGTCGCGGCCGATCTGCGGCATCTTGTGCCGCGCATAGCTCATCAGCCCACCCCACGCGTAGTCGACCTTCACGCCGTCCAGTTGCGGATACACGCGCAGCAGGTCGCGCCGCAGCAGGCGCGCGATCGCGTCGGGGCCGCGATCGAGCACGGAGATCCGGCCGCCCCACAGAATCCGCGTGTCCTTCAGCGGACGGTAGTAGTCGAACGCGAAACGCGTGTCGTAGATCGCGTACGGCGCGTCGATCGCGTCGGGCAGGCGCGTGCCGAGCGGTTCGGTCGCGATCACGTAGGTCGCGATCGGCAGCACCGCGCGCTCGATGCGCGGCGACACGCCGCGCGCGTAGCCGCCGCCGGCGAATACGACGTCCTTCGCACGCACCGCGCCCTGCGCCGTGCGCACGACGTAGCCGGCGCCGTCGCGCGCGATGCCGAGCGCGGCCGAGCGTTCGTACACGCGTGCGCCGCCGCGCGACGCGGCCGCCGCGACGCCGAGCACGTACTTCAGCGGATGAAAGTGGAATGCGTTCGGCTCGAACAGGCCGCCGTAATAGCGCTGCGTCTTCAGCCGCGCACGCAGCGCGTCGGTCGCGACCGGTTCCCAGTCGACGTTGAATTCCTGCTTCATCAGCGTGCGCACGCCGTCGAGCCGCGACGGATCGTCGAACCAGTTCGCGAGCATCACGCCTTCGTCGACGATGTCGCAGTCGATCCCGTAGCGGGCGATGCGCGCGCGGATCAGGTCGACCGCGTCGACGGTGAGCCGGTACAGCCGGCGCCCTTCGTCGCGGCCGAGCGTGCGCAGCAGGTCGGCGTTGTCGAGGCTGTAGCCGCCGAACACGAAGCCGCCGTTGCGGCCCGACGCGCCGAAGCCGACCCGTTCGCCGTCGAGCACGACGACGTCGTGCACGCCGCGCTCGACGAGGCCGAGCGCCGTGCACAGCCCGGCGAGGCCGCCGCCGACGATGCAGACCTGCGTATCGATCGTGTCGGTCAGTTGCGGGTAGGGCTGGCGGCTAACGGTGGCTTCGTAGAAGTTCTGCATGCGTGTTCGGTGACTCGTGACGGCGGAAAGGCGGACGGCGCGCGTCGATCTTGCCTGAACGCGCGCGCCGCGTCGAATGGGGATTTCAGCGCAGCGGCCGCCGCGAAGGGGCGGCTGCCGGCGCGTGACCGGGCGTCAGGCGCCCGGCGTCGGGTTGGCCGGACGGGCGACATAGGCCGGATAGCCGGCGTCGGCCTTTTCGGTCGCTTCATGCGTCGCGTTGCGTTCGATCCACGGCGCGATGTCCATGTCCTCGTAGCGCACCAGCCGGCATTTGCGCACGAGCGCGTAGCCGAGCCAGATCGCGAGGAAGAACGGCAGGCCGACGTAGGTCGCGGCGACGCCGGTCCAGTCGATCTTGTCGGCGAGGAACGCCTGATAGTCCTGGCCGAGCGCGACGGCCGCGCACAGCGCGAACGCAAACAGCGGGCCGAATGGGAACCACTTCGACCGGTACGGCAACTGGTCGAGCCGGTAGCCTTGTTTCAGGAAGCCTTTGCGGAACCGGTAGTGGCTGACCGCGATGCCGAGCCACGTGATGAAGCCGGCCATGCCCGACGTGTTCAGCAGCCACAGGTAGACGGTCTTGTCGCCGTACAGCGACGTGAGGAAGCACAGTGCGCCGATCGCGGTGGTCGCATACAGCGCGTTGCGCGGCACGCCGCCCGGCGACAGCTTCGCGAACAGCTTCGGCGCGCGGCCTTCGACCGCGAGGTTGTAGAGCATGCGCGTCGACGCGTACATGCCCGAGTTGCCGGCCGACAGCACGGCCGTCAGGATCACCGCGTTCATCACGCCTGCGGCGAAGGCCAGCCCAGCGTGGCGGAACACGAGCGTGAACGGGCTCACGCCGATATCGGTCACGTCGCTCTTCAGCAGGCTCGGATCGGTGTACGGAACCAGCACGCCGATCACGAAGATCGCGAACACGTAGAACAGCAGGATGCGCCAGAAGATCTGGCTCACCGCGCGCGGAATCGTCGTGCGCGGGTTTTCCGATTCGCCGGCCGCGACGCCGATCATCTCGGTGCCCTGGAACGAGAAGCCCGCGATCATCGCGACGCCGAGCATCGTCGCCCAGCCGCCGACGAACGGCGCGTCGCCGATCGTGAAATTGCCCCAGCCGGCGCTCGGGCCGCCCTGCATGATCCCGAAGATCATCAGCAGGCCGACGCCGACGAACGCGAGCACCGTCAGCACCTTGATCAGCGCGAACCAGTATTCGGCTTCGCCGAAGCCGCGCACCGACAGCGCGTTGAGCGCGAAGATCAGCGTGAGGAACAGCGCGCTCCACCAGACGCCCGGCACGTGCGGGAACCAGTAGTGCATCACGAGCTGCGCGGCGACGAGCTCCACCGCCAGCGTCACGGCCCAGCTGTACCAGTAGTTCCACCCGAGCGCGAAGCCGAAGCCTTCGTCGACGAACTTCGCGCCGTAGGTCGCGAACGAGCCCGATACCGGCATGAACGCGGCCATTTCGCCGAGGCTCGTCATCAGGAAATAGACCATCAGGCCGATCATCATGTACGCGAGCATTGCACCGCCGGGCCCGGCCTGCGAGATCGACGCGCCGGACGCGACGAACAGGCCCGTGCCGATCGAGCCGCCGATCGCGATCATTCGCAGATGGCGCGCCTGCAGCGCACGGTGGAGGGACGGCTTCGCGGGCGGCGAGCCGGACGGGCGGGACGAATCGGGGCGGGCGTCTGAATGCATGGCGGGCGCTGGGCGCTGTCTCCGGGATTGTTTTTCGGTGACGAAGCGCGACGCGTTGCCGGCCGTGGGCCGGGCAGCGGTGATGCGGTGCGAAGCGGGCCCGCTGACCCGGGCCGTGGTGCGTGTCGCGTTCGTCGGTCGTCCGGCGGCGGTCGTGGCGGCCGGCGGCGCGCCGGGTGCGTTGCACCTCGACGTCGCACCGATTGTGTGGGGTCCGATGCACGGGCGGCAAACGATATTTCCGCACAGGGTGATGCGGGATCGTCATCAACTTGCGTCGGGCCGGGACGCGTCCGCGTGCCCGTCTGCGGGCTTTGGAACCGTCTGATATCAGCGTAGGCAAAGGCGCGGCTGCGCGGCTGACTTCTTGCGTTTTGGGAATGAAGTCGTGAGTTAATATCAATAGCGGCCCGACTTGTGGCCATCGACAATGTGTTTCATGGATCGTGCCTCGCGAGGCTGGGGCGCGCCGTCCGGCCGGGCTTGCCGGCGGCGGCGCCGCGCGATGCGCCGGATGGCGCACCGGGCCCGCCGCGCGGCGCATCCGCTTGCACGAGGCGCTCGAACGCGCTCCAATCGAATCACGCGGGCGGCGCTGCCGCCGCACCGATCAATCTGTCCCTGAAGAGGAAGTGATGCAATTCAACGACATTCTTGCCGCGCTCGACATCGATCTCGCCCAGTGGAAAGGCAACGCGCTGACCGCGCGTTCGCCGCTCGACGGCGCGACGCTCGCGACGCTGGCCGTCGACACGCCCGCCGACGCCGAGCGCAAGATCGACGCCGCGCACGACGCGTTCCTCAAGTGGCGCACGGTGCCGGCGCCGGTGCGCGGCGAACTCGTGCGCGTGTTCGGCAACGTGCTGCGCGAGCACAAGGCCGAGCTGGGCCGCCTCGTCACGCTCGAAGCAGGCAAGATCACGTCGGAAGGGCTCGGCGAAGTGCAGGAAATGATCGACATCTGCGATTTCGCGGTCGGTCTGTCGCGCCAGCTTTACGGCCTCACGATCGCGTCCGAGCGCCCGGGCCACCGGATGATGGAAACGTGGCACCCGATCGGCGTGTGCGGCGTGATTTCGGCGTTCAATTTCCCGGTCGCGGTGTGGGCCTGGAATGCGGCGCTCGCGTTCGTGTGCGGCGATTCGGTCGTGTGGAAGCCGTCCGAGAAGACGCCGCTTACCGCGATCGCGTGTCACGTGCTGCTCCAGAAGGCGCTCCGTGAGTTCGAGAAGACGCATCCGGGCGTCGCGCCGGCTGAGCTGAGCCAGCTGGTGCTCGGCATGCGCGATGTCGGCGAGGTGCTGACGGCGTCGAAGAAGGTGCCGGTCGTCAGCGCGACGGGCAGCGTGCGGATGGGCCAGGAAGTCGCGAAGGTGCTGAGCCAGCGCCTGGCGCGCGGCATCCTCGAACTCGGCGGCAACAACGGGATGATCGTCGCGCCGAGCGCGGATCTCGACCTCGTCGTGCGCGCGGTCACGTTCGCGGCGGTCGGCACGGCCGGCCAGCGCTGCACGACGCTGCGCCGCCTGATCGTGCATCGCAGCCTCGTCGAGCAACTGCTGCCGCGCATCGAGAAGGCTTATGCGTCGGTGAAGGTCGGCAACCCGCTCGAGGAAGGTACGCTGGTCGGCCCGCTCGTCGATCGTGCGTCGTTCGACGCGATGCAGAAAGCGCTGGCCGATGCACGCGAGCAGGGCGGCGAAGTGAAGGGCGGCGAGCGCGTCGACGTCGGTCATGCGGATGCGTACTACGTGCGTCCGGCGATCGTGCGGATGCCGAAGCAATCCGCGGTGGTCGAGCGTGAGACGTTCGCACCGATTCTGTACGTGATGGTCTATGACGACTTCGAAGACGCGATCGACGTGCACAACGCGGTGCCGCAAGGCCTGTCGTCGGCGATCTTCACGAACGACATGCGCGAGGCCGAGCAGTTCATGTCGGCGGCCGGTAGCGATTGCGGGATCGTCAACGTGAACATCGGCACGAGCGGCGCGGAAATCGGCGGCGCGTTCGGCGGCGAGAAGGAAACGGGCGGCGGGCGTGAGTCGGGTTCGGACGCGTGGAAGGCGTATATGCGCCGGGCGACGAATACGATCAATTACAGCCGGCAACTGCCGCTGGCGCAGGGGGTGAAGTTCGACGTGTGAGGGCGGGCGCCCGGCCAGGGCGCATCGACGGTCGAATGAACAGGGCCGGTTGTCGCGAAAGCGGTAACCGGCCCTTGTTGTTTATTGCGAGGCGTGCGGCACGCCGATCGATCGCGAGCGTACCCGCTCGATGGCTTGCTTACGATTCGTGCGGCGTCGGACCATCGTTCGTCGGCATGTTCTGCACGACCAGCATCTGCGGGCTCGACAGCGTGATCGCCGCCGCGCGCAACTGCTTGAGGATCTCGAACAGCAGGTCGCTCTTCGTCGAACTCGCGATCCGCGGGCTCGACACGTAACCCGTCACGCTCAGCGTGATCCCGTCCGGCGCGAGCTGGCTGAACGTCACCGACGGCGCCGGTTTGTCGAGAATCGCCGGATGCTCGCGATACGCATCGAGCAGCAGGTCGCGCACCTGCTCGGGATCGGTGTTCAGCGGGAACGTCAGCACCAGCGTCGCGACGCCCTGCGTGCTGTTGCCCATCGTCACGTTGCGCACGTTCTGCGAGATCAGCTGCGAATTCGGCACGATCACGGTCGAGCGGTCGCTGAGCTGAATCTCGGTCGCGCGCACGTTGATGCGGCGGATGTCGCCTTCGACGCCCGCGATGCTGACCATGTCGCCCACCTTCACCGGGCGCTCGGTCAGCAGGATCAGCCCCGACACGAAGTTCTTCACGATTTCCTGCAGGCCGAAACCGATACCCACCGACAACGCGCTGACGATCCACGCGAGATTGCTCCACCGGACGCCGAGCAGCCCGAGCGTCATCAGCACGAGCAGCACGTAACCGACGTTGGTGAACAGCGTGATCAGCGACACGCGCATGCCCGTATCCATGCCGAGCGCGGGCATGAACTCGCCGTCGAGCCAGCGGCGCAGCGAGCGCAGCAGGTAGAAGCCGATCGCGAAGCCGATCACGGCGTTGAAGATCCGGTCGGGCATGATGTTCAGGCTCTGCAGCCGCTGGCTGCCGATCATCGCGACCGCGCTGTCGAGCAGGTCGCCCGGCGTCGTGCCGAAGCCGCCCGTCAGCAGCGCGATCGCCGCGATCAGCATCAGCAGGCTCGTGCCGAAGCCGGACAGGACCGTGCGCGCCTGGTCGAGGTGGCGATCTTCGAGCGCGAACAGATGCTTGATCTGCTGGCCCGTCGACAGGCTCGACGAGAACAGGCTTTCGCTCGCGTCGCGCGTCAGCTGGATCAGGATGTAGGTCGCACACAGCACGATCTCGAACCACACGAGCTCGTACGTGATGAAGCGCGCGACCGTGATGTAACCGATCAGGAGTGCGATCAACGACGCGACGATCGCGAGCGTGACGCCGGCATGGATTAGCCCGGCAAGCGTCGAGCGCTGCTCGGGCGCCTCGCCTGCCGCCGCGAGGGCGCTGCGCGCGCGGTTCGCCCGCAACAGCGACGCGCCGACCGTCAGCGCGACGACGAGCGATACGATGCCGCGCCCGAACAGCGTGACCGACAGGCTGGTGTCGACGATCCGGTTGATCGATTCGAGCGTGCCCGACACCAGCAGCAGCCCGGCCAGGACGGCGGGGAACGGCTTCATCGCGAGTGCGACGGGATCGGCGAGCGCGGGCAGGCGCCACGACGGATGTTTCGTGCAGAGCAGTGCGCGGCCGAGCCCGGCGATCAATGCGCAGGTCGCGGCGAGTTTCGCGAACTGGTCCCACAGATCGGTCAGCGACGGCGTGAGTTCGTAGTGGCGCGCGACGGCGAGGTAGAGGATCTGAATCGCGACGGCCGTCGCCAGGAAGGTCGACAGCGCGGTCGACAGCGCCAGCGCACTGCGGCGCAGGCGGGTGGGCGGCAGGCGGTTCAGCGCGATCCACGCGAGCCCGCGCTCGATGAGCCGGCGGCCGCCGAGCCATGCGGCGAACGCGGCGATCAGCAGCAGCGTGGTGAGCACCCGTTGTCCGGGCACCCACGACGAGCGCAGCATGTCGAACAGTTCGCCGTTGAAATCGTCGAGCCGCTGACGGTCGTCCGGCGACAGGTGGAACAGCGGCAGCCAGAACTGCGCGCTGAAGATGCTGCCCGAACGGAACGCGAGCTGGTTCTTCAGCAGGCTGCGGTGCAGCTTCGCGAACTGCTCGGTGAGGTTCGTGAGGCTCGTCTTCTGGTCGGCGGCCTGCTTCAGCGCCGCATCGATCTGCGTCTTGCGTGCGTCCAGCGCGGCCCGCTGCTTCGCGACGGCGGGCGTTTCCGGCGCGGCCCCCTCGGCCGGCGGCGGGCCGAGCACGTCGAGTTGCGCCTGAACCTGCGCGCGTTGCGGCGTGAGATCGCTCTGCAGTTTCGCGACATCGGCGCTCAGCTCTTGCGCCGAGTCGTCGAGCCCGTCCAGCTCCTTGCTGTTGGACGCGGTCGACGTCTGCTGCTTGATGCGGTCCAGCTCGGCCTGCATCTGCTTGAGCTGCGCGACGGCGTCGGGCAGCGAGATGGCCGGCACGGTTGCGCCGACGCCGCTCGCGACGGGAGCGGAAGCGGCCGCCGGAAACGCCGACGCGGTCGCGATCGCCGCGAACTGCAGCAGCGCGATCAGCGCGATCCGGCGGGCATACGTGGATAGTCGTTGTATAGACATGGAATGCTTACGATTTGCCGACAATGCCGGTTGCCGAAAGGCAGCCGGAAGCCGGTAGTTGGCCCGGTAGCATGTTACCGGGGCGCGGAGATGAACGACTTTCGAATCTGCTTCCGCGGTGTCTGCGACGCGGGCATGGGCGACGGACCGGCGGAAGTCCTGTTCATCCCGTCGCATCGGGGCCGTGTCGATCGAGCCATCCCCCGGAAGGCCGCCGTTTTCAGCGTCGGGCGGCCGTTGTCGCCACGACAGACGGTTACGAAATTTACATAAAGTCGGTGCGACGGCGAGCCGCGATAAATGGGGTGCGAAGGATTGGGCGGCTGCCGGGAAACCGGACCTTTCATTTTCCCGTCGCCCAATCGTCGGTACAATGCCGCGAGCCGTTGGCCGGTCACCCGGGACACGAGAAGGCGAGGCCGTCGCCGCACGTCGAAAGCCGAACAACCAGAAGAATCCTGAGAGCATGGCAGATCAAAAACTCCCTCCGGGCGCGGAGTATGAGCAGGCCACCCCGTGGTTGACCGATGTTCATCCGGACGACGTCGTCGCATCCGGCGAAGGCTTCAACGCGTGGCTGATCAGCGTGACGCATGGCTACGTGGACGTCGATCGACTGAAAACGGTCGCGAGCATGATTCCGGTGCTCAACAACCTGATGGCGCTGGCCGATGCGCTCACCGACATCGTCTCGATCATCCGCAAGCGCGGCGGAGAACTGCTCGACTATCTCGGACTCGCGATCAACCTGATCGGCGTGATTCCGTTTCCGCCGGTGCTGGCGCCCATGCGTCTCACGGCGCGGCCGCTGCTGGCGCTGATTCGCAATGAAATCCTGATTCACAAGCGCGATATCGGCGCCGCGCTCATATTGATCGTCGTCACGCATGTCCAGGCGTCATGCGCGACCGAGATCGAGGATTTCCTGACGAAGCTGCAGGCCGTGCTCAACGACGTGATCGACCACTGCGCGGCGAAAGCCCGGGAGATCCTGACGAGTCTCGCGGACGGCATCGATGCAGTGTTGGCGGGGCAACTGTTCGATCCTGCGGAGAACGAGCGGCGGGCCGCCGAGTATCGTCAACAGATGAAGAAGAGCGGATGGTTCAGCAAGGATCTGGTAACGGGGGCGTGGGGATATCTGGCCGAGTCCAGGACGGCGCTCGTCAAGCGCGGCGCCAACGCCGCGACCAGCACGGCGACCGGGCTTATTTCGGAGGAATACGTCGCACCGATTCGCCAGATTGCCGTGTCCTTGCGCACGCTTGCTCCGGTGGTGGTCGGCAAGATCAACGAGCTGAAGGGCAGCGACGAAGGCAAGCTGATGTGGCTGCTGCTGAAGCTCGTCAACGCGTTGCGGCACAAGCGCGACGCGATGCGGGCCGCATCCATCAAATCGCAGGGCACGACGGAAGCGACGGCCCAGCGGCCGCAGGTGCCCCTTGCCGCGACGAAGAAGGAGACGAGAGCGAAGGGCTCGGGTGTCGACCACTGCGAAGAGTGCGGGGTCGGTGCGTCGGGCGGTTCGATCAGCTACGCGTTCGGCGACGAGACGTTTTCCCATGCCGATTTCGAATTGCCGGGTGCGATGCCCGTCGTCTGGATACGCGTCTATCGGTCCCGGCTGGCCGGATACGATGCCGGCGAACTGGGCGCGCGCTGGCTCTCGCCGTACATGACGCGCATCGATGTTCGGGACGGCAAATGGATCTACAGCGATTCAACCGGCCGCAACATCGAATATCCGGCGCTCGCGGCAGGTGCGGTTCACGACGACCGCGTGGAAGGTGTGACTCTGAGCCGGCTCGACGACACGTGGACGACTGTCGCGTACGGTCACGATCTACTGCACGTATACGAGAAGCGCGGCGATTCGTTCCGCCTCGCGTTGCAGAAGGATCGCGCGGGCAATACGATCGCGCTCGATTACGATGACGCGAATCGTCTGGCGCGGCTCGTCAGTTCGGCCGGCCATACGCTCGCGTTTCGTCACGACAGCCGCGGGCGTGTCACGACGATCGAGCAGATCGTCGACGCGAACACGCGCACCACGCTTGCCCAATACCAGTACGACGAGAACGGCGATCTCGTGCGTGCGGCGGATCGTTACGGCAACGTGCGCCAGTATGCTTACGACCGTCATCTGATCACGCGCTATACCGATCGCACCGGCCGCGGCATGAACCTCGAGTGGGAAGGGGCGGAGCGCGACGACAACACGAATGCTCGGTGCGTGCGCGAATATGCCGACGACGGCAGCCACGACGTTCGTCTCATGTGGCACCCGAACATCCGCCTGACCTATGTCACCGATGCACTGGGCAACGTCACGCGGTACTACTACAACATCCGCGGATACATGTACCGGATCGCGTATCCGGATGGCACCGAGGAGTGGATGCGGCGCGACCAGGACAACAACCTGGTCATGCATGTTCATCGCGACGGCGGCATCGAGGAGATGGACTACGACGCACGCGGGAACATGACGAAGCATTACCGCGTCGACGGGGCTGTGGTCGAGATGGGTTACGACGACCGCGATCAACTCGTTCGTCTCAAGGATCCCGAAGGATATGAGTGGGAGCGCTCGTACGATGACGCGGGTAATCTGGTCGCGCAGAAGGACCCGCTCGGGCACGAGACGAAGTATGCGTACAACGCCGCCGGGATGCCGGTCAAGATGGTCGATGCGAAGGGCGGTACGAAGGTACTTGTCTACGATGACGCGGCACAACTGTTTCAGTACACCGACTGCTCGGGCAAGGTGACGAAGTGGCGCTACGATGCCGACGGGCGACTGGCGCAGTCGATCGATGCGGCTGGCAATGCCACGGTTTACCGGTACGGCCCGAATGGGGCGGTCAGCGAGATCTCGTCTCCGGCAGGCACCTATCGATATACGCACGATGCCGAAGGCCGCCTGCTGTCTCATACCGATCCGCTCGAGCGCATGACGCGTTTTTCATACGACGTCGCGGGGCGTGTGGCCGGCCGCGTCGATGCGCTCGGCTACACGCTCGCCTACCGTTACGATCGCCTCGGTCGCTTGACGGCGTTGACCGATGCGAATCGCGCGACCTATCAATTTCACTATGATCCGGCCGGGCGATTGCTGGAAGAGATCGGGTTCGACGGCAAGCGGACCACATACGGATACAGCGAGGGCACGCTGCAGCCGGTGAAGATCGACGAGGGCGGGCAGGTGACCGAACTCGAATTCGATCAGGCCGGCCGCATCGTATGCCGGACCTCGGGTGCGAGCAAGGAGCGATTCGCATACGACGCCAGCGGGCGACTCATCGAGGCGCTTAACAGCCACAGCCGGACGCAGATGTTTTTCGATTCGGTCGGCAATCTGGTGCGCGAACATCATGCTTATCGGCTGTTCGGTGAATCGCGCAGCTATGTGTGGCATCACGAATACGACGAAATCGGCACGCGGATCAAGACCGTCCGCCCCGATGGTCATGTGCTGGACTGGTTGATCTACGGGTCGGGTCACGTGCACGGGCTCGTGCTCGATGGTGAGGAGCGAATCCAGTTCGAGCGCGACGATTTGCATCGAGAAACCGGGCGGATGCTGTCGAGCAAGGTCGGGCAGCAGACGCAGTACGATCCGGCCGGACGAATCACCCGGCAGGCCATTCGGCGAGCGAATGCGCCTGCCGCATTGGCCGAGCGCCGGTATCGGTACGATGCCGTGGGGCAGCTCGAGCATATCGAGGACAGCCGCAAGGGGTTGATCAACTATCGTTATGACCCGGTTGGCCGCCTCATCGCGGCGATCGGGCCGCTCGGTACCGAGACTTTCGCCTTCGACCCGGCAAGCAACATCATTGACCCCGGTAGTCCCCGGCACGCTCGTACGCCGGGGGCCGTGAAAGCGAGTCCGGTTGTGCCGGACAGCGTGGACAGCACATTGCCTGCGGAAGTGCCGCGCGTGCTAGGGAATCTGTTGAAGGAATATGCAGGTACCCACTTCGAATACGACGCGCGCGGGAACCTGATCGGCAAGCGATCGCCGGTGGGGCGGCAGGAATACGAGTGGGACGGATTCAACCGGTTGCGAGTGGCGCGTGTCGAGGAGACCGGGCGGCAGCATGAGGCGCGGTATTTCTACGATTCCTTCGGACGCCGGATCGGCAAGGACGTGGATGGCGTGCGGACCGTTTTCGGCTGGGATGGGGATCAGCTGGCGTACGAAAGTAATGAAGCCGGTGCGACGCAGTACGTGTATGAGCCGGAAACGTTCGTTCCGCTTGCCCAATATGTGACGGCGCAACCAGTCGCGGGGATCCATACGCCGGTGTGGCAGGAGGGCGAGCCGTACGTGCCGGAGAAGGATCCGCTGCAACGTGTGCCGGAAAGACAGTCGGACGCGCATTTGTTCTATTACCACTGTGACCAGATTGGTACGCCGTTGTTGATGACGGATGAGGTCGGGGAGGTGGTGTGGGAGGCGTCGTATCGGGCCTGGGGCGAGGCGCGGGAAGTGATCGCGCGGGTGTCGAAGGCGGCGGGCGTGGAGCCGAGGAACCCGATTCGGTTCCAGGGGCAGCAGGAGGATGCGGAGACGGGGCTGAGGTATAACCGGTATCGGTACTATGATCCTGTTCTTGGGCGCTTTGTCAGCAGGGATCCGATTGGTCTGGTTGGCGGGTTAAATGCCTATCAATATGCACCCAATCCGGGGCAGTGGATTGATCCGCTCGGGCTGGCAAGAAAGTGCCAACTTGGCAGCTATGGAGGCTTGACTGGAAAGGCAAACGCTCGAGACGAGCTGGACGCACACGAGTTTGTTCGGAATGAGGCTTTGGAGCAGATGGGACTTACCCCTGAGGGGGTACGCAATAAAGCGAATCCGTCGATTGCACTTCCGCGTCCGATGCACACGGAAGTTCACAAGAATGAGAACGCGTTAGCGGCCCTCCATCTGGGGGTTGGTCGAGATGAGTTTCAATTCGGCGAGAACGGGCTGCCTACGAAGCGCCAGATGGATGTTTGGCAAGGGGCCTTGCGCCAGGCAGGTGTTCCTGCGGCACGTGCGCGCGAACTTCGAAGGCAAGCGGGACGCTTCCTGTCTCGGTGCCCATGTCCATGTAATTAGGAGGATCGTAGATGTTCAATGAATTGATCTTTGTTGACGGGGAGCCAACCCCATCCGTGGCCTATTTCGGAGGGAGCCCCTTTTTGCCCGGAGCGTTCAATTGGCCGGCTGATTCAAACGGTGCTCCGTTGCTTCATCTGGCTACCTTTCCTGCCGAGTTTCTCTGCAAATATGTGTCTGGGCTCCGTGTGAAGAGCGACTTGGTGGTGTCCATCTTTTCCCCATACTCGCTAACAGACGACGGATACATCGATAGCGCGATGAGCGAAGGTGGGGTCGCATTGGCCTATCGTCCTAGCAATATTTCGGTGGACCGGTACGGAAGCCCTATTCTGCCGCCCAAGCGGATTGACGTCGTGCAGAACCCCGCTGACGACAGCGAAGAAAATGGCATTGCAAAAATCGCAGGTATTCCCGCGTGGGTGCAGGATGAGGAAGAAAGAGACGGGATGATTTATGTCCTACAACTCAACAACTCACGTCTAAACAAAGCCGCGCCCACGCACAAGAGCATTCTGGTGGGTGGGGTCGGCTACTTGCTTCTGAAAAGTGATCTTGATCATGAGGGACCAGACGCGGGAGTGTTCATTATCCAGACGTCGTAGAGCGGGCTCGCATTACAGGGAAGTTTGATATTGTGGTGGTCGATTCGTCTGTAAGGATCTGATCCACATTGTGATCAGTCGGGACGGAAGGGGGGGCTGATGTGTCAGGAATTAGTTCCCCCCAGAGCGGCGGCCAAGACAACGTATATGTCGGTTGGAGAGCTTATCTTCCGACCGATGTCCGCTGGCCGATGTCTATCAGTGGCTAGCCGCTGGTTCAGCTGATGAATCTTCCAGGAATATGGTTTGGCCTAAATATCAAAAATGATGATTTCTGTATTTACCCATTATATAGAAGGTAAAGTTGATTATTATCGATAGCTTCGCGAAAGAGATGGCCGTCGAGGCAGTCGTTGCTGGGCATCTGGCGAGCGAATCTGATGCATTTATTGCCACGTCTTGATTGAATATTTAGAGAGATTTTTAGTGCGAGGCCGAGTAAGCGGCCTTTGTTTTTTAGGCGGCAGATCAACGTGAGTCGACTAGGTTCCTTGGCCTCGGTCGTCGAGGACCCGATCGCCTGGATTGACCCGCTTGGTTTGGCGTGCCGCCGGCCCCGGCGGCTATCGCGTGAATGACGCAGATCAACACGGCAACCTTAGCCGCAAAGCGAATCGCGCGCCAAGTAACACGAATACGGTTGCCGACGGGGGTGGTGCAGTCACATCATCCGATTCAGCAGGAATGGGCGAAGCAACAGATGTTTCCTAACGGGGACTATAGTTCACGAGCTGCGCCGGCGGTTTTGCTGTCGAGCACTTCGGGCTCCATCCATGCCCAAATCTCCGGTATGCAGCGGGCATTCCGAAATCAAAACGGCTTCAATACGGATGTACAAACTGAGTTTAACGAGGCCGCCCGGCAGATGGGGGCGGCCGGTGTTCCAGAAAGTGTCGTGAGACGAGCGATACGGAAAAATTTGACGTATTTAGACTGTTTGGGGGGGCTTTCAATGCTAAATAAAGCGTATCTTAGTCAACATTTCGAACTGAGAATTCCAGCGACCACTAGTCAGATTCATGTTGCGGAGGCGAAGGTCGGGTTGTCTTTTCCTAAAGAGTACGTTGACCTTCTCCAAATCACCAACGGGCTAAATTCGATGGGCTGCTTGGCTCTGCATGAGATAGAAATTTTGCCGGAGCGGAATGTCGATTATGAAGTCCAGAAGTGCCTCCCTGGATATTTCATGATCGGGGATGATGGTGGTGGTCAAGCAATTTTGATCAATTCCAGCGGAGAGGTATTTGAAGTAGGAATGGGGGTGATGAACCCGAAATTTCTGGAGAGATCGGCCGACTCACTGACCGATTTGTTGGTGAATCTCAAAGGCTTGACGCTTGGCGAAAGATGAACTCTAGGCCGCCTGCTTGAAGTCGTTGATCAGTCAAGATCCGATAAGGCTACTGAAGGCAGAACCATCGACCATGGGCGTGTCCGACCTGAGCGGGGAAGTATGACGAAAATCTGGACCACGGAGGCGGACTATCCGGAAAGTCGGATGGCACTCTACGACGAGGCAAAAAATGGGGTGGATCGCTTCGAGTTGCAGGAGGCAAAGCGCCTCGCAAGACTCGATCCCTTATTATTCGAGCTTCCCAAGAAAGGGCTGTCAAAGATTCGAGACTACGGCGTCATCTGGTCAGACATCTTGATTCCGCTCGTAAGTGAAGCGGTGCGTGTTGCGATTGAAGAACTGGCGAATGACGATGATGTTCAGTTCATCCCGGCTGTCGTTAGATCGAACGGAGAGGCGATTGATGGCCCGTACTTTCTTCTCAACCCGACTAGGAAAGTTGACGTGGTTGATCACGATGCTTCAGAGCCGATAATGGTGAAAGTCTCGGGATTTCCTGACGCTAAGGTCGGTTTCAAAAAGATGGTCTTGCGCCCCGATTTCCCAGCCAATGGCATTGGCCGGCAATACGACTCCCCGACATACATTGTCGTCGGCGATCAATTGGCCGATGCTGTTTTGCGTGCCACGAAGAAAGGAGTGAGATTCACTACTGGTATCCCACCGGTCAGTTGATGCCGAACTGACCGGCAGTGCCCGGACGGTTCCACCTGAGCCACAACCTGATGCAGCACGGAAAGGCGCCCCTCTCGTTCCAGGGGCAGCAGGAGGATGCGGAGACGGGGCTGAGGTATAACCGGTATCGGTACTATGATCCTGTTCTTGGGCGCTTTGTCAGCAGGGATCCGATTGGTCTGGTTGGCGGGTTAAATGCGTATCAATATGCGCCTAACCCCGTTCAGTGGACCGATCCCACAGGGCTTACACGATGCTGTTGCCCGTCGTTGCTTCCCGGCGAAGGAGACGTCGGAAAGTACAGGGATTTGAAGAGAGCCGGATCAACGGGTGACAATCTCACTCCGCATCACATTCCATCTGATGCGTATATGGAGGGAATTGCTGTGCCAGGTTATACGCGCGGCGACGGTGTGTCTATTAACATGGAAATGCCTCCGATCGGAGGACGTCATCGTCAAACTAGTTCTTATGGGACAACCCCTGATCTAACGATGGCGCCTAGGGATATGTTGGCGCAGGATATTCGAGATGCTAGACGAATTTACCAGCGACAAAATTGTTATACGTCTAAAGTTCGTGCTGGGCTGCAGAAAGTTATTGCTCAAAACAAGGCTCAGTATCCGTCGACATTTGGGAAGGGATTATGAAAAAAGATTGCTTGGAAGATCTGCTGCGTGTTCGTCAACTTGAATCCCCGGATGAAGTTGCCGTATTCGATGGGGTGCTTGAGACTCTTAGTTCTGACGTTTTATCGAAGGGGGACCTTGTGGATCTCCTTTCTGTATTTATTGACCGAACTAGAAATGAAGAAGTCATGTATGGTCTTCTTCATTTAATAGAGGGTGGTGATATAAATTTAGTTGTCGATGCTTTAATGCAGGTAGCCCCGGATATGAGAGCAACTGCGTCTGATTGGCTGGATACGTTCATCTATCGACTACTGAATGGTGATCATTCTCGGGGTGTATTGATTGATCATCTAAAGCAGAGCAAGCATACACCCGGCGGCGCAGAAATTGTTTATCGGCTTGCCGCGATGGAGCAGGATGCCTCCGAGAAAATCAGAGAGAGGGCATCATTCGTTCTGTCTAAATTAAATTAAATATATTGATGGCGTGTTGATTTGCTGGTTGGCGGGCAGTGTGGCAGTTACCTGCTAAAAAAATGCGCAAAATCAATGGATGGTCACTCTGCCTGGAATCGAGGTTGATTATGGGGATTCCCGGCTGCTGCTGAATTATGTGAAAGGCGTGCGGTTATTGCGTTTATCAACTCGGAAGAGTTCTTGTCTGAGTATCGGGGAGTTTCGAAATATTTGGCCCGGATGTAAGTGGTGTAGCCGTGAGGGCAAGGGCGAGATGAACCCGTGCTCGTTCAGACATTCATCGCGAAACCGCCCGTTGAACCGCTCCGAAGACATTCGGCCCACCCCGCCATCACCCGATTGATGTGCTCCCGCACGCGCCTCGCTAAAATGCGCGAAGCCGCTCGCCAGTTTCCTCTGCTGGCGCCAACGACAATCAAGAATCCGGAGACTCGCCACCATGGCATCCACCCAGCCCGACCCGCTCACGGCAGCAGGCGCCGCCCTTCCTGCCGAGATCGACCCCGGCTCCATCTCGGCCCGTCTCGACCGCCTGCCGCCGACGCGCAGCGTCTGGAAGCTCGTCGTGCTGCTGAGCCTCGGCTTCTTCTTCGAGCTCTACGACCTGCTGTACAGCGGCTACGTCGCGCCCGGCCTCGTGAAAAGCGGCATCCTGTCCGCGACGACGCACGGCCTGTTCGGCACCACGGGCGTCGCGAGCTTCATCGCCGCGCTGTTCTCGGGACTCTTCATCGGCACGATCGCGTGCGGCTTCCTCGCCGACCGCTTCGGCCGCCGCGCGATCTTCACGTGGTCGCTGCTGTGGTACACGGCCGCCAACGTCGTGATGGCGTTCCAGGACACGGCCACAGGTCTGAACTTCTGGCGCTTCGTCGTCGGTCTCGGCCTCGGCGTCGAGATGGTCACGATCGGCACGTACATCTCCGAACTCGTGCCGAAGCAGATACGCGGCCGTGCGTTCGCGTGCGAGCAGGCAGTGGGGTTCGTCGCGGTGCCGGTGGTCGCGTTCCTCGCTTATCTGCTCGTGCCGCACGCGCCGTTCGGCCTCGACGGCTGGCGCTGGGTCGTGCTGATCGGCGCGCATGGCGCATTGTTCGTGTGGTGGATTCGCCGCGAATTGCCGGAAAGCCCGCGCTGGCTCGCGCAGCAGGGCCGGGTCGACGAAGCCGACCGCATCATGCGCGCGCTCGAGGCGAAGGTCGAGGCCGAATACGGGCGGCCGCTGCCGCCGCCCGCGCCGGCCGAACCCGTGCCGCCGCGCGGCAGCTTCCGCGACATGTGGGTGCCGCCGTATCGCAGCCGCACGATCATGATGACGATCTTCAACGTGTTCCAGACGGTCGGCTTCTACGGCTTCGCGAACTGGGTGCCGACGCTGCTGATCAAGCAGGGCATCACGATCACGTCGAGCCTGATGTATTCGAGCGTGATCGCGCTCGCGGCGCCGATCGGCCCGCTGATCGGCCTCGTGATCGCCGACCGCTTCGAGCGCAAGTCGGTGATCGTCGCGATGGCGGCGGCGATCGTCGTCTGCGGGCTGCTGTTCAGCCAGACCACGGTGGGCGCGTTCCTGATCGTGCTCGGCATCGGCCTCACGCTCGCGAGCAACATCATGTCGTACAGCTTCCACGCATACCAGGCCGAGCTGTTCCCGACGTCGATTCGCGCGCGGGCCGTCGGCTTCGTCTATTCGTGGAGCCGCTTCTCGGCGATCTTCTCGTCGTTCGTGATCGCCGCCGTACTGCGCGGTTTCGGCACGTTCGGCGTGTTCGCGTTCATCGCGGGCGCGATGGTGATCGTGATGGCCGCGATCGGGGGGATGGGGCCGCGCACGAAGGGCATCGCACTCGAAACCATCTCGAAGTAGTCGGCATCTGCGCATGCGTGTCGCACGGTTCGTGCGGCATGCGTGCGGTGCGGTTGCGTTCCGGTGTTCGCCATCGTCGAAATGATTTGGGATGCAAATCAACTGCGAGGCGATATCGGAACCGCATGAAACACGCAAGCGCGCCGAAAACATCCAACACGCCAGCCTGCCACGCAACGAAAGCTCAAGCGGCAGCGAGTTGAAACAAAGCGTGACGAAGCGCAATTACACGTAAAAGCGCGCTTCCGGTCGCTGCCGATTCGCGTATCGACGAGTAGAATGAAGGGCCTGACGACTCATTATCCGCCATCGGAGCGCCCGCGTTGCACAGCGACGGCTCCGCCGCGAAGAGGCGTCGGCGCCGGGCGCGCACGATGCGCCGGACGTGTCGATGGCTTGCGCGGAAGATGCGCCGCTCGCACCAGCAGCATGCGGCGGCCGGATCGGCCGATGGCTTCGAACGTATGATTCTTGCCCCTCTGGCGCGGCGCTTTGCGAAGCCGCGTTGCCTCGAACGTGCAGCCGCCGCATACGTGTCGCTCGCTGTCGCGATGTCGATTTCCGTTCTCGCCGAGCAGCCTGCCTTTGCCGCGTCCGACGCTGCGCCGTCTTCGTCCACTGCGTTGCCGGCTTCAGCGGCGTCCCGCACGCCGCCGGCTTCATCTGCGCACGCAGTGTCGGGCGCATCGGCTGCCGCGCCAACATCCGCCGCGTCACACGCGAATCACGCGGAATCCGCGAGCGCAACATCGGGGGCATCCGCGGCTTCCGCCGCGTCGGCCGCCGCGCCCGCATCGGCCGCATCCGGCACGCCCGCCAGCGAGGCCGAGCCGCCTCCACCCACTCCGCCGCGCCGGCATCCGCCGCTGTCGGTCGAGGAGGCGCAAAACGCGACGACCCGTGCGCTCGACATGCGCAAGCGCTTCACGCAGGAAGTCACGCGACGCCTGAACGTGCCCGCGAACGAACAGCGCGCGTACGGGGACCGCCTTCAGAAAGCGCTCGCCGATGCGGATCTCGGCGATCTCGCCGGCGAATACGTCGTAATGGTCGATCGCGCGCCGAACGTGCAGGCGCTGTTCGTCTATTTCCGCGCGACGCCGGCCAATGCGTGGTTGATGATTGGCGCATCGCCGGTCGGCACCGGGCTGCCGGGCCAGTACGACCATTTCCTGACACCGCTCGGCGTGTTTCATCACTCGCCCGACACGATGGATTTCCGCGCGGAAGGCACGACGAACGAGAACGGTATTCGCGGCTACGGCCACCGCGACATGCGCATCTACGACTTCGGCTGGGTGGATGGCGAGCGCGGCTGGGGCAAGGGTGGCGTGTCGCCGATGCGCTTCCAGATGCATGCGACCGACCCCGATCGGCTCGAAGCGCTGCTCGGCATCCGGCATTCGAAGGGCTGCGTGCGGATTCCCGCGTCGCTGAACACGTTCCTCGACCAGCACGGCCTGCTCGACGACGACTATCAGGCACGCGTCGAGGCCGGCAAGTCGTTGTGGGTGCTGCGTCGCGATCGCGACGTCACGCCGATCGCGGGCCGCTACCTGGTCGTGATCGATAGCGCCCGCAAGACTCGCCCGGCCTGGTCACCGATGCCGGGGCGCGGCGCGTGGTCGAAGCTGCCGAAGGGCGGCGACACGGCGGACTGAGCGCCGGTTCACCGACAGCGGAATGCGCGAGGATGAGAATAAATCCGTTTTATTGACATATAAGGAAAGCAAACTTTTATTATCCGATCCGGGTTCGTATAGTCGAGTCCAGTTTCGCGGAACCCTGCCGCGCCTGGACTACCACCGACCACACGACCCGCATGAAAACTCTCTACAAGCTCGCTCCGCTCGCGATGCTCGGCGCCTTCGCGACCCATGCCGGTGCGCAAAGCAGCATCACGCTGTACGGTCTCATCTCGGCCGGTGTCGGGTTCGCGACGAACCAGGGCGGCAAGAACGCGTGGCAGGCGTTGTCCGGCACGAACCAGAACCCGCGCTGGGGGCTGAAGGGCAAGGAGGATCTCGGGCAGGGGCTGTCCGCCGTCTTCCAGCTCGAGAACGGCTTCAACGTGATGACGGGCACGGCCGCGCAGAACGGTCGCGAGTTCGGGCGCATGGCGTACGTGGGGCTCGCCGACCGCACCTACGGTTCGCTGACGTTCGGTCGCCAGTACGATGCGATCCACGACTACATCGGGCCCGTGATCATCGCGAGCAACGGCGTGAACATCGGCGACAACGACAACGGCTACAACGACATCCGCGTGCAGAACTCGGTGAAGTACGTGAGCCCCGTCTACTACGGGCTGAAGTTCACCGCGCTGTACGGCTTCAGCAATACGACCGGTTTCGCGAACAATAGCGCGTACAGCTTCGGGCTCGGGTATGAGCGCGGCCCGCTGCGCTGGAGCGTGGTCTATGCGCAGTACAACCATCCGTACAGCGCGACGAACCAGAACGGCGCGATCGCGAACGACTATGCGTCGCCGCTGCTGATCTTCAGCAAGAGCGCGATGTCGCCGGCCGCATACGCAAGCCGGCAGCGGATCGCGGGCACGGGCGGCTTCTACACGATCGGCCGTGCGCAGTTCGCGGCGATGTTCACCGACGTGCGCTACGATTACCTCGACAATTCGCACCTGCACCTGCAGAACCTGGGCGTGAACGTCGTCTACACGATGACACCGCAACTCTTTCTCGGCGCCGCGTATGCGTTCACGAACGGCAAGTACGACGTGATCGACAAGCGTCCGAAATGGCATCAGGTGAACCTGCAGGCCGATTACTTCCTGTCCAAACGCACCGACGTCGCGCTGACGGTGATCGCGCAGCAGGCGGCCGGCGACGCGGACCATGCGCAGATCTTCGCGTATGCGCGTTCGACCGGCACGCGCCAGATGATGGCGACGCTCGGCGTCCGGCACGTGTTCTGAGCGCCCGACCATGACCCATCCGATCGCCTCCCGCCGCACCTTCCTGAAACTGTCCGCCGCGCTGGCCGGCACCGCGTTGCTGCCCGAAACGGGCGCATTCGCGGCCGGCGGCGACGCCGCGCGCCGCACGGTGATCATCGACACCGATCCGGGGCAGGACGACGCCATCGCGATCCTGTTCGCGCTCGGCGCGCAGGACCGGCTCGACGTGCGCGCGCTGACGGCCGTGGCCGGCAACGTGCCGCTCGAGCTGACCGAACGCAATGCGCGGATCATCCGCGACTGGGCCGGCCGCACGAACGCGCTGCCGGTGTATGCGGGCTGCCCGCGGCCACTCGTGCGCGATCTCGTGACGGCCGCGAACGTGCACGGCAAGACCGGGCTCGAAGGCGTCGAACTGCATGCGCCGCGCGCGCCGCTCGCCGCCGGTCACGCGGTGTCGTACCTCGTCGATACGCTGAGCCGCGCGGAGCCGAACAGCGTGACGCTGTGTGCGCTCGGCCCGTTGACGAACCTCGCGACCGCGCTGGTCGAAGCACCGCAGATTCGCGCCGCGTTGCGCGACATCGTGCTGATGGGCGGCGCGTTTTTCGAGCGCGGCAACATCACGCCGGCCGCCGAGTTCAACATCTACGTCGATCCGCACGCGGCCGACGTGGTGTTCGGCAGCGGTGTGCCGATCGTCGTGCTGCCGCGCGACGTCGCGGTGAAGGCGTCGATCACGCCGGCGCGCGTCGCGCCGTTCCGTGCGCTCGGCAACCGCTGCGGCGCGATCGTCGCCGACATCATGGAGGCCGAGCTCGCCTACAACAAGAAGCGGCGCGGCGTTGAAGACGCGCCGATGTACGACCCGACGGCCGTCGGCTATCTCGTCGATCCGACGCTGTTCGGCGGCCGCAAGGTGAACGTGGTGGTCGAGACGACCGGGCAGTGGACGCTCGGCGAGACGATCGTCGACTGGAACGGGCGCAGCGGCCGTGCAGCGAATGCGACATGGATCAACGAGGTCGACGCGGACCGCTTCTACGCGACGCTCGTCGAGCGCATCGCGAAATTGCCCTGAGTGCGGGCGGCCGTGCGCGGCGAACGGAATCAGATGCGCTGCTCGATCCACTCGCGGCACGCGCGCACGTGCGGGCCGCGATCGTCGGTGGCGAGCGAGATCAGCGAGATCGCGCGCGTGACGCGCGGCTTGTCGACGCGCAGCGCGACGAGTTCGGGATCGTGCAGATGCATCGTGTAGAGGCTCGGCAGCACGGCGGTCGCGAGGCCGTTGCGCGCGAGCGCGTAGAGCGGCTCCGTGTATTCCATCCGGTACGTGACGTTCAGGCGCAGCTTTCCGGCGCCGCCGGTGCGATGCAGCGATTCGCTGACGCTGCCGCGCACGAACACCGCGAGATCGCGATCGGCGAGCTTCGCCCACGTGACGCTCTTCGCGCGGGCGAGCGGATCGTCGTGCCGCACGACGATCACGATCTCGTCCTCGAACAGCTGCTGATAGCGCAGCGTGCCGTCGTCGCCGTCGGGTTCGCGCACGCCGATGCCGAGATCCGCGACGCCGTCGCGCACCGCTTCGACGAGCGCGCTGTTCGGCAAATCGGTGAGCGTGAAGCGCAACGTCGGGTGCGTGGCGCGCAGCGCGTTGAGCGCGGGCAGCAGGCGGCCCGCGACCGACGGGATGAACGCGATGCGCACGGTCTGGATGCGTTCGCCGATGAGCCGCGTCATGTCGTCGAAGGTGCCGCGCGCCTGATTGAGCAGGCGCTCGGCGAGCGGCAGCACGGCTTCGCCCGCGGCGGTCAGCGTGAGCCGGTGCGCGGTGCGTGCGAACAGGCGGCCGCCGAGCAGGAACTCGATCTGGCGGATCGACGCGGTGAGCGCGGGCTGCGTGAGCGACAGCGCCTGCGCGGCCTGCGTGAAGCTGCGTGCGTGTGCAAGGACGACGAAGTGCTGGACCTGCCGCAGCGTGAGCGCGGGAAGCAGCGACGAGCGGTCGGACATCGGGCAATGACGGTCGGGATGCGGTACGCGGCAGTATAAGACCGCGCTGCACGACCCGACACAGGACAATATTCGGAATCACAGGAGAACCACCATGTCAGCGACTGACACGATGCCGGCGCGCGTGCCGGCCAACTGGCTCGAACGCCGCTTCGCGCTCGCCGCGCGCGGCACGAGCGTGCGCACCGAGACGATCGCGGGCGTCACGTCGTTTCTCGCGGCCGCGTATCTGCTCGTCGTGATCCCGTCGCTGCTCGCGACGGGCGGCATGGACCGCGGCGCGGCGACGACCGCGACGATCATCGTGTTCGTGCTGTTCACCACGCTGATGGGGTTCTACGCGAACCTGCCGTTCCTCGTCGGCCCCGGTATCGGCGGCTCGGTGATCATCGGCGTGACGCTCGCGACGACCGAGCACGTCGGCTGGCAGACGGGCCTGGGCATCGCATGCGTGTCGGGCGTGCTGTTCTTCCTGCTGACGATACTCGGCGCGCGCGGCGTCGTGGTGCGGCTGATTCCGGTGCAGATCAAACTCGGGCTCGGTGCGTCGATCGGGCTGTTCGTCACGATGCTCGGGCTGCGCAATGCGGGGATGGTCGTCGCGAACGCGAAGACCAACGCGTTCGCGCTCGGCGACTTCTCACGGCCGGGCGCGTTGGTTGCGCTGATCGGCCTCGCGGTCGCGATCGTGCTGCAGGCGCGCAAGGTGCCCGGCGCGATCCTGATCGCGATCCTCGTCGCCGCCGCGGCCGGTGTGCCGCTCGGCGTCACGCACCTGCCCGCGTCGTTCATGTCGCTGCCGCACGGCATTGCGCCGATCGCGTTCAAGCTCGATATCGGCAGCGCGTTGAGCCTGGCCGCCGCGCCGTACCTGTTCGCATTCTTCGCGGCGGAATTCTTCTCGACGCTCGGCACCGCGCTTGCGGTCGGCGCGAAGGCGAACCTGCTCGACGAGCACGGCAACCTGCCGAACATCAACCGGCCGTTTCTCGTCGACTCGCTCGCCGCGACGCTCGGGCCGGTGTTCGGCATTCCCGCGCTGACCGCGCTGATCGAATCGGCCGCGGGCGTCGAGTCGGGCGGCCGCAGCGGGCTGTCGTCGGTGGCGGCGGCCGTGCTGTTCGCCGCGATGCTGCTGTTCGTGCCGGTCGCGCTCGCGATTCCGAAGGAGGCGACGGCGCCGGCGCTGATCCTGATCGGGCTGTCGATGTTCGCGACGATCCGCCATACGCATTTCGACGACTTCACCGATGCGCTGCCCGTGATGTCGATGGTGCTGCTCACGCTGATGTCGAACAGCTTCGGCACCGGCATCGCGGGCGGGCTGCTGTGCTACGTGCTCGTCAAGCTGCTGGCTGGGCGCTGGCGCGACGTGTCGTGGGGGCTCGTCGTGCTCGCGCTGCCGCTCGGTTATTACTTCTGGACCGTCGTGAAGCCGCACTGAGAGACGGCTTCGCGACGCAATGGCACTACCGAAAAAAGAGACTGACATGAAGGGAACACCAGGCAACGTCCCGGCCGCGCGCACGGGCATCGAGATCACGCCGGCCCATCGGGCCTTCTTCCGCGCGCTGCCGAAAGTCGAGCTGCATTGCCACCTGCTCGGCGCGGTGCGGCACGACACGTTCGTCGCGCTGGCCGAACGCAGCGGCGCACCGATTGAACGCGCGGAGATCGACGCGTTCTACGCACGCGGCGAGAAACCGGTCGGCGTGCTGCACGTGCTGCGCGCGCTCGATAAATATCTGCTGACGCAACCCGACGACCTGCGGCGTATTACCTATGAGTATCTGGAAGACGCAGCCGCCCACAACGTGCGGCACGCGGAATTCTTCTGGAATCCGACGGGAACGGTGCGCGTGTCGGGCATCGCGTATGCGGATGCGCAGGCCGCGATCGTGACGGGAATTCGCGATGCCGCGCGCGATTTCGGAATCGGCGCGCGCGTGATTCCGAGCATCGACCGCGAGCAGGACCCCGACGAAGCGGTTGCGATCGTCGAGTGGATGAGCGCGCATCGCGCGGACGAAGTCGCGGGACTCGGTATCGATTATCGCGAGAACGACCGGCCGCCCGAGTTGTTCTGGAAGGCGTACCGCAGCGCGCGTGCGGCCGGCTTCCGCACGACTGCGCATGCGGGCGAGTTCGGGATGCCGTGGCGCAACGTCGAGACGGCCGTCGATCTGCTGCAGGTGGACCGCATTGATCACGGCTATACGATCGTCGACAACCCCGAGCTGTGCGCCCGCTATGCGGAGCGCGGCATCGTGTTTACCGTCGTGCCGACGAATTCGTATTACCTGCGCACGCTGCCGCCGGCGCAATGGGCCGAACTGCATCCGATGCGCAAGATGCCGGGGCTCGGGTTGAAGATCCATCCGAACACTGACGATCCGACGTTGCACAAGGTGAACCCTTCGGAAGCGTGGGAGCTGATGTTCAGCCATTTCGGCTTCACCGTGGCCGAGTTGAAGCAGTTCATGCTGAACGGGATCGACGGCGCGTGGGTCGATGACGCGACGAAGGCGGCGTGGCGTGCAGCGTGGGTGCCTGAATACGACGCGCTGGCCGCCACGCTCGCGGCCGGCTGAACGCGGTCGAGTGCCTCGCCGGCCGGTACGTCGCCGGGCCGGCGATTCATTCGAATCGGGAAGATAGTCGCGGTCGAAATCGGATAGCGTATTGCGCGCCGTCATGGTCGAACGATGACGGTGATGGTGCGCGGCGCAGGCGGCCACCGCCGGCGTCATCGCGTGCTTCTATAATGGGCGCCGACACGATCACGGCAACAATAATAACGAGGGCGACCCTTCCGATGGGCAATCGAGCATGGCTTTATCTCCAGCCAGGTAATGGCGACGACGCGCGAACGATCGAGTTCGCGGAATCCAATAATCACTTTCCGCTGCTGTGGCGCGTGCTGTTGGCCGACGGCGGCGCGGGCGACGCGATTACCGATCAACGCGTGTTCGGCGATGCCGGCACGCCGAATCTCATGAGCGATGCACGCGCCGCGCTTGCGCGCCTCAGCCGGCTCGCGGCGTTCGTCACCGCGTATCCACTGCCGGGCGACGATCCGGCGCTCGCGCGCCAGTTCGATGCGGTCGTGCGTCATCTCGGCGAGTCGATCGATGCGCTCGGCGACGCGCACGGCGCGGCCCGGCTATCCGCGAACCTCGACGAACTGTCATGGCTCGACGACGGCGATCCGAACGACTACATCGACGAGGAACGCGATGCGTGCACGCGCCTGTGGTGGCAGGTCGCGAACTGCATGGACTTCCGCGACGTGCGCGGCGTGCGCGATGCACTCGAGATCGATACGCCCGCTGACTGGGGCGACTGGGCGTGGGGCTTCGGATTCGGCGGCGTGTCGCATCATTATTTCCGGCGGCAGAATCCGCCGCGCCGCGTGACGTTCGCCGAGATGTTCGACGCCGGTGAGCTGCACGGCAACTGGCTCGATCACGACACGTTCAGCTTTCGCGGAAGCAACGGCCTGTGGGGCGTGCGGCGTGAAACCGACGACGCGTGGGACGTGATCGTGCCGCCCGAGTGGACGAACCTGTGGGCCAGTGGCGCGCGTGACGACCGGTTGTTGTGGGCCGCGCGCGACGGCAAGGTCGGCCTGCTGCTTGCCGATGGGGACGTCGAGGGCGACGGTGTCAGGATCGTGCGCGAACCGGCGTTCGACGCGGTGTGGGATTTCAGCGGCGACGTCGCCTGCGTGCGCGTGGGCGAGCGGTTCGGGCTCGTGCGCACGGACGGGGCGTGGGTACTCGAACCGACGCTCGACGATTTCGGCGAGTTCACCGGCGGTGTCGCGTCGGCGAGCCTGAATGGCCGCTGGGGCTTCGTCGATACGCATGGCGCGTGGACGATTCCGCCGCGTTTCGACGACGCGCACGAATTCGTGAACGGCGCCGTCGCGGCGGCAGCCGAAGGCGAGCGATGGGGGCTGATCGGGCGCGACGGGCAATGGCGCGCACAGCCCGAGTGGGCGTCGCTCGAATGGTCGTCCGAGTGCGGCGCGTTCGTCGCGCGGCGTAACGGTCACGTCGGTCTCGTCGATGCGAAAGGCCGGGTGATCGTCGAACCGCATTACGCGGAAGTTGCACCGCTGACCGGCGGCGAACACGCGGAAATGTTCGATGAGCTCGGCACGATCCGCCATATCGTGCGGCGCGACGACGGCCGTTGCGCGATCGTCGACGGGCAGGGCCGCGTGCTCACGCCGTTCGACTTCGTCAACATGGGCGCGCTGTCGTGGCTGCCCGACGACGAAGCGGTGCCGGGCGAGCTGTTCACGCGTTACGCGATCGGCGGCCTGCCGGGCGAGCCGGTGCAACTGGCGATCTGCGATCTCGAGACGGGCGCGACGATCGCGCAGGGGCGCTACGACGACGTGGCCGGCCTGTTCTGGGGCGCCGATCATGGCTGGCTCGCCAGCGTGCAGGACGACGACGGCCACGACGTGCGCGCGACGGTATTGCGCGCGGACGGCACCGTGCTGCATCCGGCGCGTTACACGCGAATCGGCGACGATGCGCTGTTCGACGACGATCGTGACGACGATGCACGGCATGCGACGTTGATGCCGTGGTTCGTTCGCCGTGTCGAGATCGCGCAGCGCTGGCGCATGGATGAACCGGTCGCCGCATTGCGCGATGACGGCGCTCCCGTGTGGCTGTACGCGGATGGGCACGCGACGACGACGCTGCGGTAGCCCGGAGCGCCGCCGGCACGTTTAGCGAAAGAACCTCAACCAGTCGAACAGGCCCGAATGCGGCGGTGCGCGCCGCTTCGGCGCCGGCGCGCTGCGCGGCCGGAAGTCGGGCGAGAACTGCACGTGCGGATCGATCGCCCGCGCGCGCAGCGCCGCATCGTAGAACGACCCGACGATCGGCAGCGCGCTGTGCGCGCCCGCGCCCCAGTAGTCGCTGCGCAGCGTCACGCTGCCGTCGTCGAAGCCGACCCATGCGCCGGCCACCAGTTGCGGATGCATCAGGATGAACCAGCCGTCCGTGTTGTCCTGCGTCGTGCCGGTCTTGCCCGCGACGTCGATCCGGATCCCGTAGCGCGAGCGGATGTCCGCGCCGGTCCCGTAATCGACGACGCCGCGCATTGCGTCGACCAGCGTCTGCGCGGCAGGCGCGGGCAACGCGCGTTCCGGCGGCGCGCTGCCGAACGCGGCGAGCACCCGGCCGTTGCGATCCTCGATGCGCGTGATCATCTGCGGCGCGACGTACACGCCGCGGTTCGCGATCGTGCCGTACGCGGACACCATCTCTTTCAGCGTGACGGGGCTCGTGCCGAGCGCGAGCGACGGCACCGCATCGAGCGGGCTGTCGCGTACGCCCATCGCGCGGGCGAGCTGCGCGACCTTCGCGGCGCCTTCGTGCTGCATGACCTGCGCCGTGATGCGGTTGCGCGACAGCGCGAGCGCGTCGCGCAGCGTCATCGGCTCGCCGGTCGGCGGTTCCGCATCGGTCGGATGCCACACGGCGCGGCCGTCGATCGGGATCGCGACGGGGCGGTCGACGAAGGTATCGCCCGGCCGCATCCCGTCCGCGAACGCGGCGCCATAGACGAACGGCTTGAACGTCGAACCCGGCTGGCGCCGCGCCTGTACCACGTGATCGAATGGCTCGCTGCCGAAATCCGGGCTGCCGACCCACGCGCGGATCGCACCGTTGCGCGGATCGATCGCGACGAAGCCGGCCTGCACCTGCGTCTTGCGCTCGCACAGCGTGCGCATGAATTCGCGATTCGCGCCGAGCTGCTTCAGCGCGAGCACATCGGTGAGCCCCGTGTCGCGCGCCTGGCGATACTCGGGCGTCTGCCGCATGAAGCCGACGAACAGGTCGTTGCGCAGCCCGCAACCGGACGGCCCGCGCCATGCGCCGTCGGCGATCGCCTGCAGTCGTTCGGTCTGCCGCGTCAGCGCCTGCGTGGCCATGTCCTGCAGCCGTGCATCGAGCGTCGTGCGCACGACGAGGCCGTCCGCGTACAGATCGTAGTTGTTGCGGTCGGCCCATGCGATCAGCCACTTGCGCAGTTGCACCGCGAAATGCGGCGCGAGGCCCGGCTGCGCGGTCTGCGGTTCGAAGTCGACGTGCAGCGGCCGGCGCTGCAGTTTCGCGAGCTGCTGCGGCGACAGCATGCCCATCTGCGCCATCCGGCCGAGCACGATGTTGCGCCGCTGGACCGCGCGGTCCGGATTCAGCACCGGGTTGTAGTAGCTGTTGCCCTTCAGCATCCCGACGAGCGTCGCGCTTTCCGTAATGTCGAGCTGATCGGCCGATTTGCCGAAGTACGTGCGCGCGGCCATTTCGACGCCGTACGCGTTGTACAGGAACGGCACGGTGTTCAGGTAGGTTTCGAGGATCTCGTCCTTGCTGTACACCGCTTCGATCTTGAACGCGGTGATCAGCTCCTTCAGCTTGCGCGTGAGCGTCGGCGCGCGGCCGACTTCGTCGGGATACAGATTGCGCGCGAGCTGCTGCGTGATCGTCGAGCCGCCCTGGCGGTCGCCCGAGAACGTATGCAGTCCGGCCGCGAGCGTGCGGCGCCAGTCGATGCCGTGATGCGCGTAGAAGCGGTGATCCTCGGTCGCGATCAGCGCATCGACCATATGCGGCGAGATCTGCTTGAGCGGCACCCATTCACGGTTCACGGGCCGGAATTCGGCGATCAGCTGGCCGTCGGCCGACAGCACGCGCGCGGGGCGGTCGATGCGCGCCTTGCGGATGTCGCCGATGCTCGGCGTGAACGGAACGAACGCGAGCAGCACCAGCAGGCCGAGCACCGGGATCGCGGCGAGCGTCAGCGCGACGCCGCGCCGGGTCGGATGGCGCAGGCGATGCAGCGCGCCCGCGCCCAGCGCGCGGACGCGCGTGCGGCACGCGGCGGCGAGCGGCGCGACACGGGCGCGGCAACGAAGCCACGCATCTCGGAGAAACGGCACGAAGCGATTCAAGGCGGCAGGAGCGCGGAGGGAAGACGCGCGATCCTAGCAAACGGAACCCGGGCGCCGGTGCCCGAAACGGCCGTTTGCTTGCAGGATTTACAGACGATTACGTTTGTTGCCCCCCGCGAACCTTTTACCGCGCGCGGGGCCGCTATTCCGCCGACGAAACGACGTCCGCGAGCCGCTGCGCGGCCGCTTCCATCTGCGCACGGTCGAACCCGCCGAAGCCGAGCACGAGCCCGGCGCGCGCCGTGCCGGGCGCGAACATCGGCGACACCGCACGCACCGCGACACCGGCCCGGGCGGCGCGTGCGACCACGTCGAGATCGTCGATCCCTTGCGCGAGCCACAGGACGACGTGCATCCCCTGGTCGCCCGGCTGTACCCACGCGCGTTCGCGCGGCAGGCGCGCGCCGAGCGTGTCGATCAGCAGCGCGCGCTGTTCCGCATAGACGCCGCGCACGCGACGGATGTGGCGATCGAGATGACCTTCGGCGATGAACGCGGCGAGCACGTGCTGGTCGGCGGTGGGCGCATGGCGGTCCATCAGCACGCGCGCGCCGCAGAACGAGGGTACGAGATCGTCGGGGGCGATCACGTAGCCGAGTCGCAGCGACGGAAACAGGATCTTGCTGAAGGTGCCGAGATAGATCACGCGGTCGGGCGCGAGACCTTGCAGCGACGGGAACGGGTAGCCTTCGTAGCGCAATTCGCTATCGTAGTCGTCTTCGACGACCCAGGCGCGATGCGCGCGCGCCCATGCCAGCAGCGCATTGCGCCGCGCCATGCTCAACGGCATGCCGAGCGGGTACTGGTGCGACGGCGTGACGAATGCGGCGCGCGCATCGGGGGCGACGCGGATGCCGGCGTCGACGTCGAGGCCGTCCGCGTCGACCGGCACGCGCACCATCGCATCGCGCCGCCCGGTGCTGTCGAGCAGCGCGGTGATGCCGCGATAGGCCGGATTCTCGACCCACGCGCGGTCGTGTGCGCCGAGCAGCACCTGGCTCGCGAGATGCAGCCCTTGCTGCGTGCCGCTCGTGATCACGACCTGGCTCGCATCGCAGCGCACCGAGCGCGACCGGCGCACGTAATCGGCGATCGCTTCGCGCAGCGGCAGCGCGCCTTGCGGGTCGGCATAGCCGGACGGCGCGCCGGCGCCGCGGGCGCGCAGGCGATTGCCGAGCCGGCGCCAGATGTCGTCGGGCGCGGTGAGGCCGACCGGCACCGAGATCGCGAACGGCATGGCCGGCAGCGGACTGAATTCGCGGGCGATCCGCGCGAAGGTGGCGGCCGGCTCGGGCAGGCCGTTGCGCGCCGGGTGCTGGCGGCTGTCAGCGGGAGCGGGTTCGTCGACGGGCGGCGGTTCCGCGAGTGCGTTCGCGACCCGCGTGCCCGCGCCGCCGCGCGATTCGAGAAAGCCTTCGGCGATGAGTTGCGCATACGCGTCGACGACGGTACCGCGGGCGACCTGCAGCGATGCCGCCAGCAACCGCGTGGACGGCAGCGCGTCGCCGGGCCGGACGTCGCCGCGGCGCACCGCGTCGCGCAGCGCCTGCGCGAGCTGGCGGCTCAGGTCGCCGGCCGCGCGGTCGAGCGCGCCGAGCGACGGGATTTCGACGATCCGGGCCGTTCTTGCCATGATTCTGGTCTGCTGAAATTGTTTCAAACCGGCTCTACAGCATAAACCAGTTTCGGCACACAATCGGCGCATGACGGGCCAGCACCCGCGCCATTTCCCACCCCGCACGACCGTGGAGCCGACATGTACGTCCCCGCCGATTTCAACGAACCCAATCCCGACGTGCTGCGCGAACTGATCGTGCAGCACCCGTTCGGCAGCCTGATCACGCACGGCAGGAGCGGGCTCGACGCGAACCACCTTCCGTTCGAGCTGATGCCCGACGACGGCGGGCTCGGCGAACTGCATGCGCACGTCGCGCGCGCGAATCCGGTCTGGCAGGACGTCGCGGACGGCGACGAGGTGCTCGTGATCTTCCGCGCCGGCGACGCGTACATTTCGCCGAACGGGTATCCGAGCAAGCACGTCGCGCACCGGCAGGTGCCGACGTGGAACTACCGCGTCGTGCATGCGTACGGCCGCATCACGGTGCGCGACGACGAGAAGTTCGTGCGCGGCGTGGTCGCACGGCTGACGCGCACGCACGAGGCGTCGCAGCCGGTGCCGTGGAAGATGGGCGACGCGCCGAAGGACTATATCGACACGATGCTGCAATCGATCGTCGGGCTGCAGATCGAGATCACGCGGTTCGTCGGCAAGCGCAAGCTCGGGCAGAACAAGGCCGAGGCCGATATCCGCGGCGCCGGCGAAGCGCTGGTCGCGGACGGGAAGCGCGCGATCGGGGAAGCGATGCTGGCCGAAGCCGACGCGAAGCGCACTTGAGCGTATGAGAGCCACGGCGTGCGGGCGAGCATCGCGCCCGCACGCCGCACCGGTCACTGCGTGCGCGTCGAACCCTTCGCCTCTTCGCCCGCCTGCGCGAGGGCGCTCCGAATCGCCGCCTCCGTCTTGTCGTATCCGCCCTCGCCATACCGCGTATAGACGATCTTGCCGTTCGCATCGATCAGGTACAGCGCGGGCCAGTACTGGTTGCCGTACGCGCGCCACGTGTCGTAGTGGTTGTCCTGCGCGACCGGATAGCGGATGTCGAAGCGCTTGATCGCATCGGCGACGTTCTTCGCGTCGCGTTCGAACGGATATTCCGGCGTATGCACGCCGACCACGACGAGCCCCTGGTCGCGATATTTCCGATACCAGTCGTTCACGTACGGGATCGTATGAATGCAGTTGATGCACGAGTACGTCCAGAAATCGACGAGCACGACCTTGCCGCGCAACTGGTCGAGCGTCAGCGGCGGGCTGTTGTGCCAGCGGTCGATGCCGGTGAAAGCGGGCGCCGCCATGCCGGCCGGCGACGCCTGGATGCCTGCGTCGTCGCGGGTGCCGGCGAACGCGGCGAGCCCGGCCGTGGCGGCGAGGGCGAGGACGAGGGCGGCGGTCTTGAGTCGGGGCAGCATGGCGTTCTCCTGATCTTTGGGGCCGCGGCGCGAGGGCGGCGGCCCGACGTGTTTCGACAGGCCCCATTAGGCGGCGCCGACGTATCTGCGATGTGTCCGGCCCGTCGCGCGTGTGCAATGTTGTGTGTCGTCGCGGTTGCGCGATACATTGGGATACAAACGCGTGCCCGCCGTGCGGTATAAAAGCGGACATCGCCCGCCCGAACCCCGATACCGCCCCCGACTCATGGACAAGATCGACCACGTGCTGATCGTCGACGACGATCGCGCGATCCGCGAACTGATCGCGGACTACCTCGAGAAGAACGGCATGCGCGTGTCGCTCGCCGCGAACGGCCGAGAGATGCGCAACGTGCTGGACGACGGCGCGCCCGACCTGATCGTGCTCGACCTGATGCTGCCCGGCGAGGACGGCCTGACGCTGTGCCGCGACCTGCGCGCCGGCAAGTTCCGCACGGTGCCGGTGCTGATGCTGACCGCACGCGGCGAGGAAACCGACCGCATCATCGGCCTCGAGATGGGCGCCGACGACTACCTGGCCAAGCCGTTCGCGGTGCGCGAGCTGCTCGCGCGGATCCGCTCGGTGCTGCGCCGCGCGCGCATGCTGCCGCCCGGCATGCAGGTGACGGAAACGGCCGCGCTGCTCGCGTTCGGCGAATGGCAACTCGACACGACCGGGCGCCACCTGCTCGACGCCGAAGGGACGCTGGTCGCGCTGAGCGGCGCCGAATACCGGCTGCTGCGCGTGTTTCTCGACAACCCGCAACGCGTGCTGACGCGCGACCAGTTGCTGAATCTCACGCAAGGGCGGCAGTCCGACCCGTTCGACCGCTCGATCGACCTGCTCGTGAGCCGGTTGCGCCAGCGTCTGCGCGACGGCGCGCGCGAACCGCGCTACATCAAGACGCTGCGCAACGAGGGCTACGTGTTCTCGTCGACCGTCACCGCCGTCGACGGTACGCCATGAGCGCGCGCACGCCGTGGCATTGGCCGCGTTCGCTGTTCGCGCGGCTCGCGCTGATCCTGTGCGTGGGCCTCGCGCTCGCGCAGACGCTGTCGTTCTGGCTCACCGTGACCGAGCGCGACCAGGCGACCACGAACCTGATGATGGGCTACATCGAGCGCGAGGTCGCCAGCTCGGTCGCACTGCTCGACCATCTGCCGCCCGCCGAGCGCGCTGCGTGGCTGCCGCGCCTCGCGCGGCGCAGCTATGCGTTCATCCTCGGGCCCGGCCAAACCGGCACGCCGCCGGAAGCGCGGCTGTCGGCGCGCGTCGAGCGCTCGATCTCGGACGGCATCGGCGGCGACTATCCGCTGACCGCGAATTCGATCCCCGGCGACAGCGAACATCTGCAGGTGCATCTGCGGCTGACCGACGGCTCGCCGCTGACGATCGACATCCATCCGATGTCGACGGTGCCGCTGTCGGGCTGGCTGCCGGCCGTGCTCGTGGTGCAGCTCGCGGTGCTGGCCGCGTGCTGCTGGCTCGCGGTGCGGCTCGCGACGCGGCCGCTCAAGCAGCTCGCGCAGGCCGCCGACGCGCTCGGGCCGGACCTGAAGGGCGAGCGGCTGAACGAAGACGGGCCGTCGGAAGTCGCGCGCGCCGCGCGGGCGTTCAACGCGATGCAGGACCGCATCGCGCAGTACATGGCCGAACGCATGCAGATCCTCGCGTCGATCTCGCACGATCTGCAGACGCCGATCACGCGGATGCGGCTGCGCGTCGACGTGATGGACGACGACACGCAGGGCGCGAAGCTGCGCCAGGACCTGCTGGAGATGGAGCATCTGGTGAAGGAGGGCGTCGCGTATGCGCGCACGCTGCACGGCACCGAGGAAGCCGCGCGCCGCATCGATCTCGATGCGCTGCTCGACAGCATCGTGTACGACTACACGGATGCGGGGCAGGACGTCGCGCTGCACAGCCATGCGCCGCTCGCGCTCGTTACGCGGCCGAAGGCGCTGCGCCGCATCGTCGGCAACCTCGTCGACAACGCACTGAAGTTCGCGGGCACGGCCGAGATCGACGTGCGGGCGGCGCCGGACGGCGGCGCGGTGATCGCGGTGCTCGACCGCGGGCCCGGCATTCCGGACGATCAGCTCGACGCGGTGTTCGAGCCGTTCAGGCGCGTGGAGACGTCGCGCAATCGCGATACGGGCGGCACGGGGCTCGGCCTCGCGATCGCGCGGCAACTCGCGCTTGCGATGGGCGGCACGCTCACGCTGAACAACCGGACGGACGGCGGCGGGCTCGAAGCGCGGCTGACGCTGAGGAACGCGGGGTGATGCGCTGGTGTTGCAGGCGTCGAAGCCGCGCGAGGGGCGGATGACGAGCCGGGACGCGCGCGTCAGCAGCGGCCGGTGCGCAGCGCGACCGCCCAGTCGTCGCGTCCGCGCGACGCCGCGATCGCGGCGGCCGTGTGCCAGTCGTATTCGACCGCATGGAATTCGACGTTCCAGCCGGCCGCCGTGCGCGACACCGTCGCGTAGCGCGCATGCGGCGAGCCCGTCTCGATTCGGTGCGGATGCGGCAGGTCGTCCGCGTACGCCTGCAGCCCGACGCTGCCCGGATTGACGATCAGCCGGCCGTCGTCGAGCTTCGCGGTGCGCGGCACGTGCGTGTGGCCGCACAGGATCAGCGAGGCCGCCGTGTCGCCCGCGCGTTGCTCGACTTCGTCGGGCGTGGCCGCGCGGCAGCCGTCGGGCGTGACGGTTTCGAGGAAATAGACGAGATCGCTGGCCGGCGTGCCATGCACCATCAGCACGTCCTCGTCGAGCGTCAGGCGTTCGGGCAGCGCGGCGATCCACGTGCGGTGGTCGGCGCGCAGCGTGTCATGCGCCCAGCGATCCGACAGCCCCATCGCGTCGCGCTCGTGCGTCAGCAGTTGCCGTTCGTGATTGCCCTTGATGGTCGGCAGGTCGAGCGCGATCAGGCGATCGGCCGTCTCGACCGGATGGAGCGCGCCCGACAGGATGTCGCCGAGGTTGACGATCACGTCGGCGCCGCGGCGGCGGACGTCGTCGAGCACCGCGTCGAGCGCGGCGAGGTTGCCGTGGATGTCGGACAGCGCGGCGATTTTCATGGCGGCAAGGCGATGTGGGGAACGGCGATTGTCGCCAATTCGGCGCGGGGCGTCTAATTGCGTCGCGGCATCGGCGCGTGACGCGCGGCGCAGTGGCGCGTCAGTCGGTCGCGAGCCGCGCGTACATCGCGAAATCGCCGGGCGTGCCGCGCACCATCTTGTAGGCGCGCAGCAGCCCTTCGTAGCGGTAGCCGCACTTCTGCAGCACGCGCGCGGAGCCCGCGTTGCGGGTTAGCACGACGGCCTGCATGCGGTTGAAGCCGCCTTCGTCGAATGCCCACGCGGTGACGGCGTCGCACACCGCGCTCGCGATGCCGCGCCCCCAGTGCGACGGCGCGAGGTCGTACGCGATCTCCGCCGAACGGTTCACGGTGGACACCGTATGCAACCCGACCGTCCCGGCAAGTGCGCCCGATGCGGTGTCGACAATCGCGAGGCGCCGGATCGAATCGGGATCGGTCGATTCGATGTTGTCGAACAGCGGCAGCAGACCGTCGGGCGAGCGCAGGTTCCAGCTCGTGTGACGGAAAACGTCGGGGTTCGACAGGTACGCGTACCACGCGTCGAGGTCCGCGCGTTCGAGTTGCCGGAGCGACAGGCCGGGGAATCCGGCGCCCGGCGGCGCGGCGACTCTCATCGAACCGGGCGCCTACGCGGCATGGCGCCGGTACAGCGCGAGCGAACCGGCGAGCGCGAGCAGCATCGCGCCGCACGTGCGTTCGAGCCACAGCGCGCCCGAGCGCTTCAGCAGCCGCACCGCGCGTGCGCCGAGCAGCGCGTAGCCGAACATCACGACGCCGTCGAGCAGCGCGAACGTGAGGGCGAGCGCGACGTACTGCGGCGCGAGCGGCGCCAGCGGATCGAGGAACTGCGGCAGGAACGCGGAGAAGAACAGATAACCCTTCGGGTTCGTCACCGCGGTCAGGAAGCTTTTCGCGAAGATCGACGCGTTGCGTTCGGTTGCCGCACCGGGTTGCGCGGCCCCGACGTCGAGCGCCCCCTTCGACGTGAGCAGCCGGATGCCGACATAGGCGAGGTAGGCGGCGCCAAGCCACTTCACGACCGAGAACCAGAACGCCGACGCCAGCAGCAGCGCGCCGAGGCCGAGCGCGACCGCGACGACCAGCACGAAGTCGGACAGCATCGCGCCCGCGAAACCGTAGGCCGCGCGGCGCACGCCGTAGCGCGAGCCGTTGGTCAGCGCGAGCAGCACGGTCGGGCCGGGCGTCGCGATGCCGACGAACGCGACGGCGGCGAAGATCAGCAGGGTCGTTTCATGCATGAAGGAGCTCCCGATGGAAGGCGCGCAGCCGATTATCGTCTGCGTCGCGACGCGCTGTACAGGCGCGGCGACCGCGCTCCCGGCCGGTCGCCGACTATCTCAATTTTGACAAGAAACTGTTGCCATTATTCCGCTTTGGAAAGGAACCGGTTCCAACTACCATACCGGCCGCAGCGGGCATGCCCGCCCGTCGTCGCGCGCGGACGTCGCCGGTCTCGCACCGCCGGCGGATGTCGGCGCCCGCGCGTGATATTCGCAAACAGCCAGCCAGAACAACGGGTTCACCGCCCGGAGACAACCAACCATGAACAAGCAACTGATCGCAGCCCCGCTGCTGCTCTCGCTCGCCGGTGTCGCCGCCGCGCAAAGCTCCGTCACGCTGTACGGCATCGTCGACGCGGGCGTGACCTATCGCAGCAACGAACGGGTCGGCTCGGCCGGCGCGTACACCGGGCATTCGAGCGTTGGGCTCACGACCGGCAACCTGTCCGGCAGCCGCTGGGGCATCAAGGGTTCCGAGGATCTCGGCGGCGGGATGCGCGCGCTGTTCGTCCTCGAGAACGGCTTCGACATCACCAACGGCACGTCGGGCCAGGGCGGCCGCCAGTTCGGCCGGCAGGCGTTCGTCGGCGTCGGCAGCGACCGCTACGGCACGATCACGCTCGGCCGCCAATACACGTCGCTCGACGACTTCGTGAGCCCGGTCGGCCCGTCGTCGTTCATCGGCGGCTTCGGCGCGCACCCGGGCGACATCGACGATCTCGACCAGACCGCGCGCGTCGACAGTTCGATCAAGTACACGAGCGCGAACTACGCGGGCTTCACGTTCGGCGCACTGTACGGCTTCGGCGGCCAGCCGGGCAGCATGAAGCAGCGCAACACGTGGAGCGTCGGCGCCGCGTACGCGGCCGGGCCGCTGCGCGTGGGCGTTGGCTACGAGCGCTCGGACAACAGCAAGACGGGCGCGACCGATCCGACGGCGGGCAAGTGGCAGAGCACCGACGACGGCCTGTTCAATTCGTCGATCAACGAAGGCTATGCGAGCGCGCAGTCGCAGCAGGTGATCGCGACCGGCGCGACGTACGACTTTGGCCCGGCCGTCGTCGGGGTGAACTACAGCAACGTGCAGTACCGCAGCGGCGCGCAGTCGCTGTTCTCCGGGCATGCGACGTTCAACGTCGCGGGCGTGTTCACGCGCTGGAACGTGCAGCCGCAGACGCAACTGTTCGCCGGCTACAGCTATACGCGCGGCAGCGACGTCGACGGCATCGACAACCGCGCGCAGTATCACAACGTCACGCTCGGCGCCGTCTACGACCTGTCGAAGCGCACCAGCGTGTATCTGCTCGGCGCGTACCAGCATGCGTCCGGCACGACGCTCGACGCGCTCGGCCGACCGGTGGCCGCGACCGCATCGGTGTCCGACAAGGCGAACGGTCACTCGTCCGATTCGCGCTCGCAGGCGATCGTGAGCCTCGGGCTGCGCCAGAAGTTCTGACGCACGGTCGTTGCGCGTGCAACGGAGCCCGCGGCCGAGGCGAGCCCCGTTGCATGCATGCTCCTATACTGTTGCCTCCCTTTTCGAGGAGACGACATGACCCGAACGCTTTCCGCGCACTGCCTGTGCGGTGCCGTGACCGTCACGCTGCGCGGCGAGCCGGCCGCGCGGGCGAACTGTCATTGCGCGACCTGCCGCGATTTCTACGGCACGCCGATGCTGTCCGCGACCGCATGGCCGCCGGAGCAGGTGACGATCGACGGCGGCCACGCGACGTTTCCGCACCCGTCGAAGTCGATGGCGCGCACGTGGTGCGCAGCGTGCGGCGAGATCGTGTTCGGGACGAACCGGCTCGGCATGCGTGTCGTGCCGAACAGCCTGACTGCGCGGGCGTACGGCGGGCCATTGCCGGGCGACCTGCAGCCGACGATGCACCTGTTTTACCGGCAACGCGTGCTCGACGTCGTCGATGCGCTGCCGAAATACGTCGACGGCTGGGACGGCCCGACGCTCGATCCGGCGAACTGAACATCGCCGCCGCGTGCCGGTACGGCCGGCGCGCGGCCTTCCCCTCCGCATTCCTCTTTCCTTCCTGTTTTCCCTCCCGTGCCCGAAATCGCGAAAAGCCGATCGCGCCGCACAATAATTTTTCTCTTTCATTTTAATTTCGATTTGTAATAATCGAAAAGAATTCCGGGATGAAAAGGCAATACGGCATGTCAGAAAAAATGACGGATTTGTATTGGATGACCCGGAAGAAAATGCCGGGGAATGCGCCGGAACCGTGCGGCTGGCAGGCCGTCGCGGCGCGGTTTCGAAGATTTTTCGATCGTTGACGAAAAAGCGCCGGACGCCAAAAGGCGTGGAGTGAATAATTCGGGGGGACGGCGAATGCGCATTTGCCGGAATCACCAATATTTCATGCGCCGCGATTTACAGTGTCGACCATTGTTCGTCTGGGAGCATTATTCATGTCAATGAAACAAATCCGCGCGGCGTTGCTCGGAATGTGCATCGCACTGCTGGCGCCGGCAAGCCACGCGCAGGCGCAGTACTCGACCGACTGGCTCGCGAACACGTACGGCACGCTGGCCTCGCACGTCGGCAACGGCGCGCGCTCGATGTGGGTCGCGCCCGAAGGCGTGATCTACACGGCGTCGCGCTGGGACGAGAACGCGGGCGGCGTCGCGATCTACCAGAACGGCCAGCCGCTCGGCACGATCGGCATCCACGACGAATTCCACGGCGGCGCGATCACCGGCAATTCGACGTCGCTGTTCGTCGCGCTCGGCTACAACCGCACGTTCGGCAGCGGCTCGGTGGGTCGCTACAACCGCAGCACGAACCAGCGCGACCTGCGCATCCCGGTCAGCACGTGGACGGGCATCCAGTATGCGGACGTGATCACGGGCCTCGCGACGGGCGGCAACCTGCTGTACGTGAGCGACTTCTACGGCAACCGCGTGCGCGTCTATACGACCGACGGCGTGTGGCAGCGCGACATCGGCGTCACGGGCCCCGGCGCGCTGGCGCTCGATGCGGCCGGCAACCTGTGGGTCGCGCGCAAGAGCGCGGGCGTCGTCGCGCAGTTCAGCGCGACCGGTGCGGCGATGAACACGCTCCAGATGGCGGCCGGCGCGCGGCCGGCGTCGCTGTACTTCGATGCGCCGATGGGCCGGTTGATGGTGGGCGACGAAGGGCCCGACATGAACATCAAGGTGTACGGCGGGCTGCCCGGGATGCCGGTGCAGGTCGGTACGTTCGGCGTGCAGGGCGGCTATCTCGACACGACGACGGGCATCAAGGGGCAGGTCGGCGACAAGCGCTTCACGCGCGTCGCGGCGCTCGGCAAGGATGCGGCCGGCAACCTGTACGTGCTGAACAACGCGTGGGGCGGCGGCTGGGATCTCGGCCGCAACGGCAGCACCGATCTGCATTCGTACAGCCCGGTCGGCACGCTGCAATGGAAGCTGCAGGCGCTGAACTTCGAGGGCATCGCCGCGCCCGATCCCGCGACCGACGGCGCGTTGTTCTTCAGCGGCAACAATGTGTATACGGGCACCGCGGGCGGCACGTTCGTCGCGAACACGATCGACCCGTTCACCTATCCGAAGGACCCGCGCCTCGACATGAACGACTATCAGCGCGGCCAGCACTTCGGCCAGCTCGTGACGGTCGGTGGCAACCGGATTCTCGTCGCGTCGGGCCAGAACCCGGGCAACTTCAACTTCTATTACTTCAACACCGCGAGCGGCTATATCGCGATTCCGGCCGGCTCGCTGCCCGGCAAGCCGTTCAACACGACGCTTCAGGTGACGGCCGGCTTCGACATCGACGGCAACGGCGACGTGTGGGCCGGACTGAACGGCTCCAACGTGATCACGCGCTACCCGATGACGGGCTTCGACGCGACCGGCAAGCCGTCATGGGGCAAGCCGGTGACGACGGCCGTGCCGAGCAGCGTGGCGCCCGTGACGCGCATCCTCTACCAGGCCGACAGCGACACGATGATCCTCGCGCAGGGCCTCGCGGGCAACTGGGACTGGACCGCGATGAACGGGCACATCGAGGTCTATCGCGGCTGGAAGAACGGCAACACGAGCACCCCGAACCCGGTGATCAACCTGACGAGCGCGAACCCGAAATCGATCGCGGCGGCCGGCCACTACCTGTTCGTCGGCTATGTGCACACGGTGCCGAACATCGACGTATTCGACCTGAACACCGGCGCGCTCGTCACGACGCTGACGAACTCGAACGCGTCGGCGATGGACGTCGGCAACGACGTCGACTCGATGTACGGCGTGCAGGCGTACCTGCGCTCGACCGGCGAATACGTGATCACGAAGGACAACTACAACGGCTCGAGCATCGTCGTGTATCGCTGGCGTCCGTGAGCGCGTCAGGCCGTCAGAACGATACCGTCGTCGTCAGCGTGACGAGCCGCGGCTCGCCGACCGCGACGATCAGGTTGCTGTTGCTCGACGGATAGTAGGTCTTGTCGAGCAGGTTCTTCACGTTGAGCTGGAAGCGGGTCGGGAACTTGCCGATCGTCGTTTCGTACGCCGCGAACGCGTCGACGGTCACGTAGCCGGGCAGCGAGAAGCTGTTCGCGGTGTCGCCGGGCCGCGCGCCGACGAGCCGCGCGCCGCCGCCGAAGCGCCAGCGCCCGGGCAGGTTCGCGATGGCCGTGTCGTACACCGCGAACAAGCTGCCCGTGTGGCGCGCGACGTTGACGAGCGGCGTGTTGCTGTCGCGATCGTTCGCGTTCGTATACGCATAGCTGCCGATCACGCTCAGGTGGCGCGTGATCTGCCCGGCGACGTCCAGCTCGATCCCGCGCGAGCGCGCGGTGCCGATCGTCGACGTGATGTCGCCAACCGTGACCGCGACGTTGCGCTTGTCGATCTGGTAGACGGCGAGCGTGCCCGTGATCGCGGGCTTCAGGCTGAACTTCAGCCCGGCCTCGAGCACGCGGCCGTATTCCGGCGCGAGCGGCGCCGCGACGTTCGACGCGACGTTCGGCTTGAACGAGCGGCTCACGTTCGCGTAGGCGGTCAGCGCCGGCGTCAACGCATACGCGAGCCCGAACTGCGGCAGCCAGACGCTGCCGCGCGAGCGGTCGGCGAACACGAACGGCCGGCCCATCCCCGATTCCTGCTGCCAGTTTTCCCAGCGCAGCCCGCCGACCGCAGTGAGGCGATCGGTGATCTTCACCGAGTCCTGCACGATCGTCGAATACGCATGCACGACCGAGCGCGAATCGCTCTGCTTCGGATTCGGCACGCCGCCCGGCGCGAGCAGGTCGTACGCGGGATCGTAGAGATTGAAGCCCGTCGTCGCCTTGCCGCGGATTGTGTCGCCGCGGAAGCTGCGCTGCCGCTCGTATTCGCCGCCGACGTAGATCGCGTGTTGCATGCCCGCGAGCGTCACGTTGCCGAGCAGGCCGAGCGTCGCGATCTGGTCCGAATCGTTGCGCCCGAGGTTCGCATCGGACGAGCGCGTGAGCGCGCCGGTCCTGCTGTTGAACGCGGTGGCGCGGGTGATGTATTGGTCGTAACGGTCGCGGCCCCAGCCGTAGGTCGCGCGTACGCGCCATGCATCGGAGAAGCGGTGCTCGATGCGCGTACGCAGCGTTTCCTGGATGCCGCTGCTTTGCGACCACGCTTCCTCGTAGCGGCGATAGCGCAGCGCATCGTCGAGCTGGCCGTTGACGAGCACGGTGCCGCGGTCGAACGGCATCGTGTAGTCAACGTACTGGTAGCTGACGTCGATCGACGTGTTCGCGTCGTGCCACGACAGCGCGGGCGCGATCAGCGCATTGCGTTCGCGGCCGAAGCTGCGCCAGTAGCGGCTGGTGTCGTATTCGCCGGTCAGCCGGAATGCGAGCGTGCCGCCCGCGATCTGGCCGGGTTTGCCGAGCGGCCCCGTGAGATCGAACTGGGCGGTGCTGCCGCCGTGGTTCGTGCGCGACGCGGAGATCGAACCGCCGAACGTGTCTTCCGGCTTGCGCGTGACGAGATTGATCACGCCGCCCGGGTCCTGCATCCCGTACAGCAGCGAAGCGGGGCCCTTCAGCACTTCGACGCGATCGATCGTCGCGAGATAGCTGTGCAGCACCGGCGTGCGCACGCCGTCGACCAGCACCGAGCCGTCGTTGTTGGACCCGAAGCCGCGCTTGATGAACGCGTCGCGCGTGCCGCCGAGCGTGTTCGTCTGCGTGACGCCGCTGATGTTGCCGAGCACGTCGTCGAGCGAGCGCGCCTGCTGGTCCTGCATCACGCTGCTGCTGACCACCGCGACCGATTGCGGAATCTCCTTCAGTGGACGGTCGTCGCCGCCCGCGATGCTCGTCGTGCGCGGCTGATAGCCGATCGTCGGATCGACGGTGGCCGATGCATTGACGCTGATCGCCGGGAGTTCGTGTTCGGCGGCGGTCGCCGGAGCCGGTGCGGGGGCAACGGGTTCGGCGCCGGCCGCATGCGCGCCGGTCGCGGCGCACAGGGTGAGCAGGGCAGGCAGGCGCGTGTGCCACGGACGCGGGGTCCGGACACGGCAGGGCGTTCGACGGGATGGCATGAATCGAGGCGGGAAGAGGCGTGCTGAGGATGGTGGCGCGGGCCGCGGCGTTGCGTACAGGACGCGCATGATATATGTAATGAGAACCATTTGCAATTGTAATGGGGCGACCGGGCAACGCTTGGCCCTGGGTTGCCGGCCTGTCGGCCGTCTGCTACCGTAGCGGCCAAAATCAGACGCAGTGAAATTCAACGAGAGAGCCGGGGGCCGCACCATGTCATCTTCCTGTCACGTCGCGCTCGGCGCGACGCCACGCACCGCGCACGACCGCGCGGGCGACGAAGTGATCGCAGCCGTGTACCGCCATTCGAACGATTAAAGCGACGCAAGCGCATTCCGCCGGCGTTGCGCCGGGCTTCGATCATTTCAACCACCACGCTAGACGGGAGACCACCCTTGAAGAAGATTTCCGCGCCGTTCGCGGCGGCTGCCCTTGCGGCCTGCGCGCTGCTGACGGGCGTTCACCAGGCCGCGTGTGCGGCTTCGAACGCCGAACCTGCGATCGACGCGCACTACGGCGCGATGATCGAGGCTTATACGCAGGACATGGCCGCCGCGAAGGCGAAATACGACGGCAAGCGCGTCACGTTCGTCGGCGCCGTGATCCGGATGGGCAGCGACCCGGGCGGCACGTACTTCGGCGCGCTGACGGCCGACGGCGAGCAATTCGACACGCATTTCGACGTGGCCGACCAGGACGCGCTGAAGCCGAAATTCCCCGGCGGCGAGATCAAGCCGTTCGTTACGTCGGCGGCGTTCCGGTTCAGTTGCGTGAACGAAGGCTATGTCGATGCGCCGGTGCTGCCGGGGTTGAAGCTGTCGCATTGCCGGCTCGCCGATTGAGCTGACTGAGCGATGGGCGCGGGGCGGCGTGCGATGGTTGGGCGGGTTCGGATTGCAGCACCATCGATCGTCTTCGTTATCGTGGGGTCGGCCGCCGCGTGTCGGGCGGTCCGACTACCGATCTACAGATCGAGCACCAGCAGGTTGGTGCGCGATCGCGAGCAGCACGGCATGAACTGGTCGCCGGCCGCTTTTTCGTCGTCGGTCAGATACGCATCGCGATGATCGGGCTCGCCTTCGAGCACGCGGGTCAGGCAGGTGCCGCACACGCCTTGCTCGCACGACGTCAGCACGTCGACGCCGTTCGCCGCCAGCGCCGCGATCACCGTGCATTCGGCCGGCACGTCGATCACCTTGCCGCTGCTCGCGATCCTGACCTGGAATGCACGATCCGCGCCGGACGATGCGACCGCGCCGCCGAAGAACTCATAGTGCAGCCGTGCGTCGGGCCAGTCGCGCTCGCGCGCGGCGTTCAGCACCGCATCCATGAAGCCGCGCGGGCCGCATACGTACAGATGCGTGCCGTCGGGCGCGCCGGCCAGCACGGCAGCCAGATCGAAGCGTTGCGCAGGAGCGCCGTCGTCGACGTGGAAGCGGACGTGATCGCGAAACCCGGCCGCATTGATCCGCTCGACGAAGGCCATGCGATCGGCCGAACGCGCGCAGTAATGCATGTCGAACGGGATGCCGGCCGAGCACAGCCGTTCCGCCATGCTCAGGATCGGCGTGACGCCGATCCCGCCGGCGAGCAACAGATGGTGCGGCGCGTCGGGCGCGAGCGGGAATTGATTGCGCGGCAGGCCGATCCGCACGGTATCGCCTTGCCGGACTTCGTCGTGAATCGCGCGCGACCCGCCGCGGCCGTCGGCCTCGCGCAGCACCGCGATCTGATAGCGATCGCGTTGCGCCGGGTGGTTGCACAGCGAGTACTGGCGCACGAGCCCGCCCGGCAGATGCACGTCGATATGCGCGCCAGCGTCGAAGTGCGGCAACGGCGAGCCGTCGTCGCTGACGAATTCGAAGCCGCAGATGTCGCGCGCTTCCTGCCACTTGCGGGCTACGCGGACCGTCAATGTCGCGCCGCTCATGACGCTTCCCTGACCTGCGCGACTGGAATCGCGGGCCGCTGCGGGCTCGCCGCGTTTTCGGCGGCGAGCAGCCGGTCGATCACCTTGCGCGACAGCACGCCGCCGGCGTCGATGTTGAGCTTGAGCAGCGTGCGCTCGGGCCACTGCTCGAGATTGCGCTGCTGTCGCTCGAGCATCTCGAGATCTTCCGAGAAGATCTTGCCCTGGCCTTCGCGGATCTCGGCGGTCAGTGCGCGATCGTCGGGCCGGAAGTTGCGCGCCATCCCCCAGAAGTACCAGATCGACGTGTCGGTCTCCGGTGTGATGAAGTCGACCACGATCGACGACGCCTTCTTGTGCGCCGGCGCGTCGTAGCCGCCGTGGCCCGCATGCGCGACGCCCACTTCGATCATCACGTGGCTCGGCGGCGTGAAGCGGCAGATCTGCCAGCGGTCGACCGGCACGTCGTCGGCGAGCCCGTTGCCGCGCAGCGCCATCCGCCAGAACGGCGGCGGCATCACGTTCTCCATGAAGCGGCTCGTGACGACCTCGTCGCCATGGCTCACCGTCTTCGGCGGCGCTTCGTCGATTTCCTTCTGGCCGATGCTCGACGCATGCACGTAGGTCTCGTGCGTGAGGTCCATCAGGTTGTCGACCATCAGCCGGTAGTCGCAGCGGATGTGATACAGGCCGCCGCCGTGCGCCCAGGCCGGATCCTCGGCCCACGCCAGCGCGGGCAGTTTGGCGGGATCGGCTTCGGACGCGTCGCCCGGCCAGACCCACACGAAGCCGTACCGCTCGACCGCCGGGAAGCTGCGAATCGGCGGGAAACCGCCGACCCGCTGGCCCGGCATGCCGGCCGCCTTGCCGTTGCACCCCATTTCGAGCCCGTGATAGCCGCACACGAGCACGCCGTCGCGCACGAATCCCAGTGACAGCGGCGCGCCGCGATGCGGGCAGAAATCCTCGAGCGCGGCGACCCGGCCGTCCGCCGCGCGGTAGAGCACCATCGACTCGTTGCAGATCTTGCGGCCCAGCGGCTTGCCGTCGATTTCATCGGGCGTGCACGCCACGTACCAAGCGTTCTTGAGAAACATGTTCTTTGTCTCCTTCGGGGACGGTGCCGCCGGGGATGCGGCTCGATCTTCATTCCGTGTACTGAATGAGATTCAGTGTACGCATTGAGATTGGCGGAAACAAGGCGAGCGGTATACTGGTTTTCCCGGGAAATGGCGCGACGCAGCGCCATGCCGACGGCGCGCGCAACCGGCGTGTGCCGCCTATGTCATCGACTCATTCATGGAAAAAACGAATCCCGCCGACCTGCCGGCTTTCCCGATCGACCTGTACGACGAACCGGGGCACCTGATCCGGCGCGCGCACCAGATCGCGGTCGCGATGTTCTACGAGAAGCTGGGCCGGGACGTGACGCCCGTGCAGTACGCGGTGCTGCGGATGCTCTACGAGAATCCGGGGCTCGACCAGGTGACGCTCGCGCAGCGGGTGGCGCTCGACACGTCGACCACCGCGGATCTCGCGGTCCGGCTCGAAGCGAAAGGATTGATCGTCCGCGAAGTGCTGCCGCGGCGTCAGCGGCGTCTGTTGTTGACGCCGGCGGGCGTCGAGTTGCTCACCCACCTGATTCCGTCGGTGCAGGAACTGCGTGCCGGGCTGTTCGACGGGATGGGCGAAGATGATTCGCAGGAATTGATGCGGCTGTTGCGCAAGTTCGTGCATTTGAACAACGAGCAGAGTCGCGCGCCGCTGCGCGTCAGCGAGGATTCGTAGTGGCGCCGAGCCGTGAGCGACGGCGCAGAGGCTGCGGCGAGGCGGTCGCCGCGCTGCTCATCCGCGTCACGCGCGTGACGCTTTCCCTTCCAGCCGCCGCACCGCTTCCGCCACTTCATTCCTGAAGCGCACCAACGCCGCCTGCTCCGGCGCCGGCGGCTGCATCGCGGCCCACAGCATGTCGATCAACTGCGTGGCCGTCGTTTCCGTATCGAGCTTGCGGTGCCCGAGGATCGCATCCCACAGCACATGCTCCATCGGGCCGAACACCATCGAGCGCAGCAGGCTCAGCGGCAGATCCGCGCGAACCTGCCCGGCCGCCTGGCCGCGCGCGAGCACGTCCATCAGCGGCGCCGTGTAGCGGCGCTGCAGCGCGGTGAGTTCGTCGCTCAGCGCATGCTGCTTCGCGCGGCCTTCCGACAGCACCAGCGCGCACAGCCCCGTCCCGTTCACGAGCATCAGCCGCAGGTGCGTGCGCACGATGAACGCGAACTGCTGCTGCACCGATGCGTCCCGCGGCATCCCGTGTTCGAACGCGGCGATGATTTCGTCGTACCAGTCGGCGATCACTCGCGCGCACAGCTCGCGCTTGCCGCGGAAATAGCTGAACACCGTCGCCTCCGATACGCCCACGCGCTGCGCGATCTCGGCGGCCGTCGCATGCTCGTAACCCTTTTCGGCGAACACTTCACGGCCGGCGCGCAGAATGTCCTGCACGCGCTGCTGGGATTTGCGCCCGGCGGGTGCGCGCGGCGTGTCGGCGCGGTCGGCTTTGGCGGTGGCGGTCATGGTGTCGGCGGGAGCGGCTGTCATGCTCGCATCATATCTGAGTATCACTCAGAAAACTATTGACGCCGAACCCGGCGAGGCGCGAAACTGTGCAAAATTTCCGCTGCATTGGTCAATGAATACCCGTATTCATTCGATTTGAGCGAAACTCAGAAATCGGTGAGTGCGACACACTTTCTGGAAGACGGAGGAGACATGATCAACCTGCCCGGCGTGCAATTCATGCTCGGTGAAGACATCGAGATGCTGCGCGATGCCGTCGCGACGTTTGCGGCGAAGGAAATCACGCCGCGCGCGGCGGAGGTCGACCGCACCGACCAGTTCCCGATGGATCTGTGGAAGAAGTTCGGCGATCTCGGCGTGCTCGGCATGACCGTCTCCGAGGAATACGGCGGCGCGAACCTGGGCTACACCGCGCACATGGTCGCGATGGAGGAGATCTCGCGCGCATCGGCGTCGATCGGCCTGTCGTACGGCGCGCACTCGAACCTGTGCGTGAACCAGATCCACCGCAACGGCACCGAAGCGCAAAAGCAGAAATACCTGCCGAAGCTCGTGTCCGGCGAACACATCGGCGCGCTCGCGATGAGCGAGCCGAACGCCGGCTCCGACGTCGTCAGCATGAAGCTGCGCGCGGACAAGCGCGGCGATCGCTACGTGCTCAACGGCACGAAGATGTGGATCACCAACGGCCCCGACTGCGACACGCTCGTCGTCTACGCGAAGACGGACGTCGAAGCGAATTCGCGCGGCATCACCGCATTCATCGTCGAGAAGGGGATGAAGGGCTTCTCGGTCGCGCAGAAGCTCGACAAGCTCGGCATGCGCGGTTCGCACACGGGCGAGCTCGTGTTCCAGGACGTCGAGGTGCCGGAAGAGAACATCCTCGGCCAGTTGAACGGCGGCGTGAAGGTGCTGATGAGCGGCCTCGACTACGAGCGCGCGGTGCTGTCGGGCGGCCCGACGGGCATCATGGCCGCGTGTCTCGACGCGGTGGTGCCGTATATCCACGATCGCAAGCAGTTCGGCCAGTCGATCGGCGAATTCCAGCTGATCCAGGGCAAGGTCGCCGACATGTACACCACGTTCCAGGCGTGCCGCGCGTATCTGTACGCAGTCGGCCGCCATCTCGACTCGGCGGGCAGCGACCACATTCGCCAGGTGCGCAAGGACTGCGCGGGCGTGATCCTCTACACGGCCGAGAAGGCGACGTGGATGGCCGGCGAGGCGATCCAGATCCTCGGCGGCAACGGCTACATCAACGAATACCCGGTCGGCCGCCTGTGGCGCGATGCGAAGCTGTACGAGATCGGCGCCGGCACGAGCGAGATCCGCCGGATGCTGATCGGCCGCGAGCTGTTCGCGGAAACGATGTAACGCCCTACGTCACGCGAACGGAGCCCCGTCGATGCCGATCATCGAATCGAAACTGAACCCGCGTTCGGAAGACTTCCGCGCGAATGCCGCCGCGCTCGAGGCGGTCGTCGCCGACCTGCGCGCGAAGATCGAACAGCTCGCGCAAGGCGGCGGCCAGGCCGCGCGCGACAAGCACCTGTCGCGCGGCAAGCTGCTGCCGCGCGATCGCATCGCGCAACTGCTCGATCCGGGCGCGCCGTTCCTCGAGTTCTCGCAACTCGCCGCGAACGGCATGTACAACGACGACGCGCCGGGCGCGGGCGTCATCACCGGCATCGGCCGCATTGCCGGCCGCGAATGCGTGATCGTGTGCAACGACGCGACGGTCAAGGGCGGCACCTACTACCCGATCACCGTGAAGAAGCACGTGCGCGCGCAGGAAATCGCCGCGGAAAACCGGCTGCCGTGCGTGTACCTCGTCGATTCGGGTGGCGCGAACCTGCCGAACCAGGACGACGTGTTTCCCGATCGCGATCACTTCGGCCGCATCTTCTTCAACCAGGCGACGATGTCGGCGGCGGGGATCGCGCAGATCGCCGTCGTGATGGGTTCGTGCACGGCCGGCGGCGCGTATGTGCCGGCGATGAGCGACGAGTCGATCATCGTGAAGGACCAGGGCACGATTTTCCTCGGCGGGCCGCCGCTCGTGAAGGCCGCGACCGGCGAGGAAGTGAGCGCCGAGGATCTCGGCGGCGGCGACGTGCATACGCGCCTGTCGGGCGTGGCCGACCATCTCGCGCAGAACGACGCGCATGCGCTGTCGATCGCGCGCAACATCGTCGGCCACCTCGCGCCGAAGATCGCGCCGCCGGTCGCGCTGCGCGAGCCGAAGCCGCCGCGCTACGACGCGAAGAGCCTGTACGGCGTGATTCCGGTCGATACGCGCAAGCCGTTCGACGTGCGCGAGGTGATCGCGCGCATCGTCGACGATTCCGAATTCGACGAATTCAAGGCGCGCTTCGGCACGACGCTCGTCACCGGCTTCGCGCACATCTGGGGCCATCCGGTGGGGATCGTCGCGAACAACGGCATCCTGTTTTCCGAATCGGCCGTGAAGGGCGCGCATTTCATCGAGCTGTGCTGCCAGCGCAAGATCCCGCTCGTGTTCCTGCAGAACATCACGGGCTTCATGGTCGGCCGCAAGTACGAGAACGAAGGCATCGCACGGCATGGCGCGAAGATGGTGACGGCCGTGTCGAACGCGAAGGTGCCGAAGTTCACGGTGATCATCGGCGGCTCGTTCGGCGCCGGCAACTACGGAATGTGCGGCCGCGCGTTCGGCCCGCGTTTCCTGTGGATGTGGCCGAATGCCCGGATCTCGGTGATGGGCGGCGAACAGGCCGCGTCGGTGCTCGCGACCGTGCGCCGCGACGGCATCGAAGCGAAGGGCGGTTCGTGGTCGCCCGAGGAAGAAGATGCGTTCAAGCAGCCGATTCGCGACCAGTACGAGCGCCAGGGCCATCCGTATTACGCGAGCGCCCGGCTGTGGGACGACGGCGTGATCGACCCCGCACAGACGCGCGACGTGCTCGGGCTCGGCCTCGCCGCGTCGATGAACGCGCCGATCGACGACACGCGCTTCGGCGTGTTCCGCATGTAACGCCCGGGAGGACCGACCGATGCGATACGAAACGATCAAGGTCAGCGAAGCCGGCCGCGTGGCGACCGTCACGCTCGCGCGTCCCGACGTGCGCAATGCGTTCAACGAGACGACGATCGCCGAGCTGACCACCGCGTTCGAATGGCTCGATGCGCACGAAGGCGTGCGCGCGATCGTGCTCGCCGCGGAAGGCGCCGCGTTCTGCGCGGGCGCGGACCTGAACTGGATGAAGAAGATGGCCGGTTACTCGGACGACGAGAACCGCGCCGATGCGCGCAAGCTCGCGCGGATGCTCGAAGCGATTCATCGCTGCGGCAAGCCGGTGATCGCGCGCGTGCATGGCGACGCGTATGCGGGCGGCGTGGGCCTCGTCGCGGCGGCCGACATCGCGATCGCCGCGGACGGCGCGAAGTTCTGCCTGTCGGAAGCGCGGCTCGGGCTGATTCCCGCGACGATCGCGCCGTACGTCATCCGTGCGATGGGCGAGCGCGCGGCGCGCCGCTACTTCACGACGGCCGAAGTGTTCGACAGCGCGCGCGCCGCATCGCTCGGCTTCATTCACGACGCGGTGCCGGCCGACGCGCTCGACGAAACGGTCGCGAAGCTGGCTGCGACGCTCGTCGCGAACGGCCCCGACGCCGTGAAGGCGTGCAAGCGGCTCGTCGCCGACGTGGCCGGGCGCGCGCTCGACGCGACGCTGATCGAGCAGACCGCCGACTGGATCGCGAAGACCCGCGCCGGTGCGGAAGCGCGCGAAGGGATCGCGTCCTTCCTCGAAAAGCGCACGCCGTCGTGGCGTGAATGATTGCGTGACCTCAACCTTCCGGACGACATCGAAGCCATGTTCGACAAGATTCTGATCGCCAACCGCGGCGAAATCGCGTGCCGCGTCGCTGCGACGTGCAAACGTCTCGGGATCGCGAGCGTCGCCGTCTATTCCGACGCGGATGCGAACGCGAAACACGTGGCCGCGTGCGACGAGGCCGTGCATATCGGCGGCTCGGCCGCGGCAGACAGCTACCTGCGCATCGAGCGCATCATCGACGCCGCGCGCGCGACCGGTGCGCAGGCGATTCACCCCGGCTACGGCTTTCTGTCGGAGAACGAAGATTTCGCGCACGCGTGCGAAGAGGCCGGCATCGTGTTCATCGGGCCGCCGGTCGACGCGATCGCGGCGATGGGCTCGAAGGCTGCCGCGAAGGCGCTGATGCACGCGGCCGCCGTGCCGCTCGTGCCCGGCTATCACGGCGACGACCAGGACGCGGCCAACCTGCATGGCGAAGCCGATCGGATCGGCTACCCGGTGCTGCTGAAGGCGAGCGCAGGCGGTGGCGGCAAGGGGATGCGCGTGGTCGAACGCTCCGACGATTTCCCGGCGGCGCTCGCGTCGTGCCAGCGCGAAGCCGCGAGCAGCTTCGGCAACGACCGCGTGCTGATCGAGAAATACCTGATGCGCCCGCGCCACGTCGAAGTGCAGGTGTTCGGCGACACGCACGGCAATACCGTCTACCTGTTCGATCGCGACTGCTCGGTGCAGCGTCGTCACCAGAAGGTGCTCGAGGAAGCGCCGGCACCGGGTTTGCATGCGGACGTGCGCCAGGCGATGGGCGAGGCGGCCGTCGCGGCCGCGCGCGCGGTGGGCTACGTCGGTGCGGGCACCGTCGAGTTCATCATGACGGGCGAAGCGTTCTACTTCATGGAGATGAACACGCGCCTGCAGGTCGAGCATCCGGTGACCGAGATGGTCACGGGGCTCGATCTCGTCGAATGGCAATTGCGCGTCGCGTCGGGCGAACCGCTACCGCTGAAGCAGGAGGAACTGCGCGTGCACGGTCATGCGCTCGAGGCGCGCCTGTACGCGGAGAACCCCGCGCGCGGCTTCCTGCCGTCGACGGGTACGCTGAAGCATCTGCGGCTGCCGGCAGGCGTCGAATTCGACATCGGGGCAGCGGTGCGCGTCGACAGCGGCGTGCGCGAAGGCGATGCGATCACACCGTTCTACGATCCGATGATCGCGAAGCTGATCGTGCACGGCGCGGATCGCGCGGAAGCGCTGGGCCTGATGCAGCGTGCGCTGCGCGCGTGCGAAGTGGTCGGCCTGCACACCAACGCCGCGTTCCTGCAGCGGATCGTTGCGTGCGAGCCGTTCGCGATCCCCGATCTCGACACGGGTCTGATCGAGCGCAACCACGAGGCGCTGTTCGCGCCGCAACAGCCGCCGCGTGCGACGCTCGCACTCGCATGTGCCGCGCTGCTCGCACGCGAGCGTGGCGCCGCCGCGCAGGAAGGTGCGTGGCCGTGGTGTTCGCTGCCGGACTGGCGGCTGAACGGCGGCTATCGCCGCACGCTCGAATGGCACGCGACCGAGCGCGAAGCGGACGTGACGGTCACGTACGAGCACGACGGCGCCGGCACGCGCATCGCGATCGGCGACGCGGCGGCGCAACCGTTCGCATGGACGCGCGGCGCCACGCCGCTCGATTTCGACGTGACGCTGGGCGGCGTGCGCAGCAGCGGCCGCGTGTATGCGGACGGCGACACGTTCCACGTGTTCACGCAGGGCGCGGCCGAGACGTTCGAATGGCGCAACCTGCTTGCGCATGCGGGCGACGCGGAGCAGGGCGGCGGCCGCCTGACCGCGCCGATGCCCGGCAAGGTGATCGCGGTGCTGGTCGAGCCGGGCCAGAAGGTCGAAGCCGGTACGCCGCTGATCGTGATGGAAGCGATGAAGATGGAGCATACGATCGGCGCGCCGAGCGCGGGTGTCGTCGCGGAAGTGCTGTACGGCGTCGGCGATCAGGTCGCGGACGGTGCGCAGTTGCTGATGATGGCGGAAGGCTGAGCGTTGCATACACGTGAGGGCCGTTGCCGGCTCTCACGCACGGGCCGTCGTGCCCCGCATTATCCGGGCGTCCCCGACGCGATCCGGCTGCGAATACCTGATGTGCCTTTCATCAGGACGACATCGCATTCTTGTGCAGTGATCGTCGCTCTCGTCGCGCATAGAAAAAAACAAATAATTTGCGTGTCGCATCTTCAAGATTTTTGAATAATCCCGGATTCTCGCCGGTGACCGGCGCGCTCGACCCGCGCTACTTTGCCCCGGCCGGTTTGCTTGCCCATTGCAACAGTTGTTCAAAGATCGAAACCGGGCCCTGTCCAACTTCTTCGCCAAAACGCGCTGCCTGCTTCCTCTTGTGAAGAAAGGCCGCACGCGATCGCGACTGCTTTCCGGAGTGCCCGGAAAGTCCGGCTCGATTGGAGAAACGGCTGCGCGTTTCCGCCCGTGCGCGACATGGTTGCGTTAGCGTAATCGCCGGGATGTGCGGGCCAGTGTCCTGCGCAATGTAGCCGAGAGAAAGACTGAGATGGCGAACAAATATAAATACGGAATTCATATCGACCTTACCCGCCAGAACTTTTCTGCCTGATTGTCATCGACGTGGCCTGTGATGAATTGGGTATCGATGATGCTGTCGGGATCGCAATGATTTTGTTAGGTCAGAGGTTCGTGCCGACCCGAGGGAAATTCGGCGGAGCGGTTAAGGGGACTTCGATCGCATCCAGGGTATCGAGAAAAGTGTTGCCCTATGAAATCAAGTACAAAATTCTGCCGACGGTAACGTCATTCAGGAGCCTCCTGCTGCTCAAGATCAAATTTACCCGGGAGCTCGGCGCCTTTGTCGGTCGGGCCGTGCCGGTGGTCGGCTGGATCATTACCGCTATCGATATATCAGTCATCATGTATCGCTCGACAGTCACGTACAATGGCTTGGTCAAGCAGGAGGATCGCTTTTAATGGACGGTCGTCTGATGGAGATGGTGCGGGATGAGGCCGATTCGCCACTATGGGGCGAACTCGAGATTACCGAGGACACGGATCTCTGCATCGATCTTGAAATTTCCGACAGGGCCATGTTGAGATTGATGCGGAGATTTTCGGAAACGTTTGGTGTCGATATTTCCGGTTTCGACATTGATTATTATTATCCTGCGCGGAAACTGGGAATGAGTCGATTCTTGATGGCGGTATTCAGGTCGCCATTTAGCGCCGACGCCAGGGACAAAATACTGGAGCGTCCGCTCACCATCAAAATGATGGAGGCGGCGATTGAAACCGGACGGTGGACGATGTAACGGTTCGAAAAAGGGCCAGCCGATGGCGCACCTGTCATTTCCGCATCAACGCGGTGATTTGCATGCGCGTCGGCCCCTGTCGCGCGACACCGTCGTGTCACAAGTCGAACATAGCATCTCGGCGTCGATATGACCGGCGCGGCTTCGCGTCCGCGTCACGTCATCATCCTCACGGAGAACCGTTATGCGAACGTCGGCCCTACGGCCTTTCGCGGTCGTCGGCCTGGTCATGCTGACCGCCGTCCTCGGCGCCTGCAACGACGACCTGACCGCACCCGCCGCGCCCGTCGCGCAGCAGAAGGCCGCGTGTGGCGGCGCCGTGGTCGCCACCGCGCAGATGCGCTGCCCGCCGGGTTTCACCGCGCCTGCTTCGTCGCCCGCTTCCTGATACCGGCCGTTTCCACCAGAAATCCCATCAAGAGCAACCAGCATGGCCATCCATTCGCGACGCGATTTTCTGAAGTTCTCGGCCGGCCTCGCCGGCGCGACCGCCGCCACCGCACTGCTGCCGGAATCGATCCGCAAGGCGCTGGCGATCGAGCCGAACACCGTGACAGGCACGATCCAGGATGTGCAGCACATCGTCGTGTTCATGCAGGAGAACCGCTCGTTCGACCACTACCTCGGACATCTAAGCGGCGTGCGCGGCTACAACGACCGCTTCCCGGTCACGCTGCCGAACGGCAAGCCGGTGTGGTTCCAGCCGCGCCAGGAAGACAAGTCGAGCGTGATCGCACCGTTTCGCTACGATACGACCAATCCGGGCGTCAACGCGCAATGTATCGGCGGCCTGCCGCATACGTGGGCGACGACGCACGGCGCGATCGACAACGGTCGCGCGGACCAGTGGGCCGTGCAGAAGTCGAACATGACGATGGGCTATCACGTTCGCGACGACATCCCGTTCCACTACGCGCTCGCGGATGCGTTCACGGTGTGCGACAACTACTTCTGCTCGATCCCGGGCAACACGCACCCGAACCGCATGTACCTGATGACGGGCATGGTCGATCCGCTCGGCACGGGCGGCGGCCCGCTGCTCGACAACACCGACTACATCGACAACCCGTTCGACAAGGTCCAGCTACCGCCCTTCAACTGGACGACCTACCCGGAGCGGCTCGAAAAAGCCGGTATCTCGTGGCAGATCTATCAGCAGGGCACCGGGTTCGACAATTTCACCGGCAACTACGGCACGAACATGCTGGCGTGCTTCGACAACTTCGTGAACGCGCCGGCCGGGTCGTCGTTGCAGACGCGCGGGATGAGCACGCGTCCGATCACGCAGCTGAAGGCCGACGTGCAGGCGAATGCGCTGCCGCAGGTGTCGTGGCTGCTGCCGCCGGCCGCGTATTCCGAGCATCCGAAGTTCACGCCGCTGTACGGCGCGTACTACCTGTCGACGATCCTCGATGCGCTGACGTCCAATCCGGACGTGTGGAGCAAGACCGTCCTGCTGATCATGTACGACGAGAACGACGGCTTCTTCGACCATGTCGTGCCGCCGTCGGCGCCGACGCTGCCGGGCTCGGGCATGAGCACCGTGGACGTATCGCTCGAGCGGCACAACGTCGTGACTGCGACGCAAGCCGGCACCTATACGGCCGACAACCTGCCGTACGGCCTCGGCCCGCGCGTGCCGATGTTCGTCGTGTCGCCGTGGTCGAAGGGCGGCTTCGTGTGCTCGCAGGTGTTCGATCACACGTCGGTGCTGCAATTCATCGAGAAGCGCTTCGGCGTGATGGAGACCAACATCTCGCCGTGGCGTCGCGCGATCTGCGGCGACCTGACGTCGGCGCTCGACTTCTCGAAGTCGGATGCGACGCTGCCGACCCTGCCGAGCACGCAGGCATATGTCGCGCAGGCAGACCTGCAATGCTCGCGCGCGTCGTCGCAGACCGCGCCGGCCAGCACCGCGCAGCAGGTCGTGACCGCGCAGGAACCCGGCACGCGGCCGGCGCGCGCGCTGCCGTACGAATTGCACGTGACCGGCCAGCTGCAGGCGCAAGGCTATGCGCTGACGTTCGCGAATACCGGCACGCAAGGCGCGCACTTCTGGGTCTATACGGGCGATCCCACCGCGATGCCGCGCCGCTATACGGTTGAAGCGGGCAAGCAGTTGACCGATACGTGGGCGCTCGATGCGAACGGCAACTACCTGGCGAGCGTGTGGGGGCCGAACGGCTATTTCCGGCGCTTCGCGGGTTCGGCCGCCGCGGATGGCGCTGCCAAGCCTGAAATCACGCCGTGCTACGACACCGCGAACGGCGATGTCTACGTGACGATCGCCAATGCCGGCACAGGCCCGCTCACGGTCACGGCAACCGATGTCGCATACGGCGGCGCGGCGCGCACGCTGACGGTCCCGGCCGGGCAGCGCGTCGAAGCGCACTGGGACCTGTCGTGCAGCAGCCACTGGTACGACCTGCAGTTCACCGTGGCGGGCAATGCCGGCTGGACGCGCCGCATCGCGGGTCACGTCGAAACCGGCAAGCCGAGCATCACCGATCCGGCGGCCGTGGCGCCGACGATCGCGGCGATCTGACGACGGCAACCTAAGCGACGACGGGCCGGCCGGTGGCATCCGCCCGGCGCGTCGCGTTGACCGATCGATGGCGGTGCGACGAAGTCGCACGCTGCCCGCTCGAATGCCGCGAGAAAACCGGCCGCCGGGCGGCACGAGTGTCGCATGACGGTCGGACGGATTGGCGCTGCCGGTGGCGGCGCTGACCATCCCTGACAGTGTGCGGCCGGCGCTCCGCTAGAATGCCGGATTGCCGCCGCTTGACGCGGGCGGCGCGTCGCGCGCTACACTGCGCCTAGCCATCCCCGTTCAATCTTCCATCCCGCCGACGATGACGTCTCCTGTCCTGACCGGCCTGCGCATCGGTATCACGATCGGATTGCGTGCCCCCGACGAAAGCCTGTGGATCAACGGCATCAAGCAGAACGCGCTGTTCCTCGCGAAACTGCTGATGGCGTCGCCGCACAGCTACCGCGTGACGCTGGTCAACACGACCGACGTGCCGCTGACCGACGCGCTGCCGTGGGATCGCAGCGTGTACGACACGCGCGCGTTCGCCGACATGAAGGACGCGCTCGACGTGGTGATCGAGCTTGGCGGGCAGATCGACGGCGAGCAGACGGCCTACCTGAAAGCGCGCGGCGCGAAGCTCGTCAGCTATTGCTGCGGCGTCGAGTACATCAACGCGATGGAGTCGATGCTGTTCGGCCGCCGGCTGTGGGATTCGCTGTTCATCAACCGCGGCTACGACGAGGTGTGGGCGATTCCGCAGATCGCGCCGTCGTCGCTGCCGTTCCTGCAGTCGCTGCGCCGCTGTCCGGGACGCGTGGTGCCGTTCGTGTGGGATCCGATGTTCCTGACCGAACGCGCACAGTCGCTGCCCGAGCACGGCGAATACCGGCCGCGCAGCGAGCCCGGCAAGCGGCTCACGGTGATGGAGCCGAACCACAACGTCGTGAAGTTCTGCGTGTATCCGATGCTGATCATCGACGAGGCGTATCGCCGCGACCCCGACGCGATCTGCTTCACGCACGTGACGAACGCAGATCGCCTCGCGCACGACAGCCCCGAGTTCGTGATGCTGATGAACTACCTGGATATCGTGCGCGCGGGCAAGGCGAGCTTCGTCGGGCGCTTCGATACGCCGCTGTTCCTGGCCGACCTGACCGATATCGTCGTGTCGCATCAATGGTCGAACCCGCTGAACTATTTCTATTTCGACGTGTGCTGGCAGGGTTATCCGCTCGTGCACAACGCGAGTCTCGCGCCCGATCTCGGCTACTACTATCCGGACAACGACGTGCAGCAGGGCGCCGATGCGCTGCTGCGCGCGCTGCATACGCACGACGACGACTGGCAAGCGTATGCGCGACGCCAGCGCGAGATCCTTCGCCGTTACACGTCGGCGAATCCGGCGCTCGTCGCCGAGTACGACGCGCTGCTCGCGAACCTGATCGGCGCGCCGGCCGCCTGAGGCCGGTGTTCCGCGGCGCACGGTCGTTGCGCTCCGCTCGCCTCCCGCCGTCGGGTTTGTCCCGCCCTCATGTCTGACGAAATGATGCCGTTAAAAAAAGAAACCGACGAACCGGATGGGTTCGACGGTTTTCGAAGGCACGAAATTGACGGCTCCGAGGGAAGTCCGTCAAAAACAAGTTTATAGGTTAACAAGTTGGAAAGATTGTTAAATATGTTTCAATCTATAATCTTCATATAATTGAAATTGGTATTATGGATTAAGCGAGACTGATTCCTGTTGGAAATTTAACAATATCGTTGGGAACGCGGAAATTGCATGCCGCAGTGATCGAATGGCGCGCGGCGGCAGGTATCAAGAGTGAGGCGGCACGTGCGGAGAGCGGCATTTCTCCCCGACATATCGAGCGCGGGCGGTACTTCGTCGCATAGTATTTATCTGATCAATTGACGGTGCCCCGATTCGAGCGACGAGCGAATCCGGGAAAAGAAGATTCGGATAAAACGGTCTGGATGAAAAATATAAGCGATTCGGATTTGAGGTTCTTGTAATTCGCGTTGTGTAACCTGTCGCACTGTTGGTATCGCGCGCGCGTGGTGTATTTCAGGTAATCGAATATCGTAAAAATATCGAATTTGACGGTGCCGAAGCGACCAGTACGCTCCCCGGAAAAAATCGACATACAGGATGGGCCGGGTAGGCGGCGGAGCGCGTCGAGGTGGGCGCGTTCCGTCTGGGTGTTGAGGTCGAGCCGCGATCGGCGGCTCGCCATTTGCCGGAGCGCCGGATGAATGCGGTCGAAGCTCGCCAGGAGGCGAATCGGAAAGCGAATCGCGATGAAATCGATCTCGTGTTCGGCGCGCGCGACGATCATCCCGACCTTGCGTCGGTACGCAGTTTCGTCGAAAGCCGGCTCGGATTCGCGCACGAACCCGTCTGCCGCGCCGACCTGTCGGGCGGCGTGCTGTACGAGGAACGCCTGGCGCGGTTGCGGTGGGGCGAGCGCGATGCGCTGCCGCCGCTCGTCTTCTTGCCGCGCCTCGAAGCGCTCGGCCTGATGCGCTGGTTCGACCGGCTGGTGGTCGGCCGTACGATCGATGCGCTGCGCGCCGATCCGGGCGCCGTGTACGGTTGCAACGTCGCGGCGGCGAGTGCGGTGGTGGACGACGCGTGGCTGGCGATTTTCAGGCGGCTCGAGCGCGAGCCGTCGGTGGCGGCGCGGCTGGTCGTCGAGATCACGGAGACGGGGCCGCTGAACCCCGTCGCGGGCCGGTCGTTCGTGTACCGCTTCCGGCGGGCCGGGTGCCGGATCGCGATCGACGATTTCGGTGTCGGCTTCAGTGCATTGAACAATCTGGTGGTCGGCAATCCCGACATCGTGAAGCTCGACCGCTCGATCCTGTCGATGATCAAGCGCAACGCGATCGGGCGCTACCAGTTCCGGCGGCTGATCGCGTTTGCGCATGAAGGGGCGCGGCACGTCGTCGTCGAAGGCGTGGAAAGCGAGACCGACCGGCAGATCATCGTGGATGCCGGCGTCACGTGGGCGCAGGGCATTCGCTTTTCATGGCGATCGCCGGCCGCCGCGTGATAGCGGAAACGGGCAGGGCGGCGCGCGCGGTGCGCGTCGGGGGCGGGACGAATCGCAAAGGGGCGTGGGCATGACGGAGACGAAAGCCGGAGGCGGAACGGGCACGCAGGCGATCGATGCGCGCGAGCTGGTCGCGATCGCCGAGCTGGCCGACATGCTGCGGCAACTGGGCGCCGAATCGGCCGATGCGCCGATCGACGTCGCGCCGTATCTGGACGGTCTGACACGCGTCGCACGCCGTATTCGGCGAATGATGCCGCTCGACGCGGGCGGCCGCGAACTGGCGGCCCGGCACTACTACGCGGGCGTCATCGCCGGCGCGTGCGGCGACGAGTCGGCGATCGCGCGCGGCGTATCCGACAGCCTCGTCCGGCAATCGGCCGACGCAGGCCGGTCGGCCGCCCGTTGTTTCGCGGTGCTCGCGCGCATCGGGCGGCGGCATGGCCGCGCGTTCGCCGCGCAAAGCGGCGATCGGGTACTGGCGTAACGCAACCGGCGCGTGCGCAGGCAATCAGCCGAGCGGGCGGCCGGCGAACAGGTGCTGGATCTGCGTGGAATAGGCGCGAACGTTGTGCTCGGCGAGCGTGTCGACCCGGTGCAGGCAGCGGCGGGCGGCCGCCGCGTAGTCGTCGAGCCGTGCGTCGTGCGTTTGCGCGGCGGTCGCGATCGCGCGCGCCGCATCGAAGATCTCGAAGTCCGGATAGTAGTAGCCGACGTCGCGCAGGAACGGCGAGTTGTGCACGAGCGGGTAGTTGCCGTACAGCGCGTCGTACAGCAGGTAGTTCAGGCCGTTTTCCCAGTGGTGCGACACGACGATGTCGGTGTGATGCGCGGCCCACGCGACGAACGGCGCGCGCACGTCGGCGGTGGCCTTGCCGTCGCGCACCATCTCGAGCCCGAGCGCGAGATGCTTGAAGGCGACGTTTTCCTTCTTGTCGAACGTGTTGGTCATGTACACGTGCTCGACGAGCTCCGGATGCTCGACGTAGCACGCGTTCGCGGCGAGCATCGGCACGATCGCGCTCTTCACGACGTTCAGGTTCGGCTCGAAGAACGCGATGCGCTTGGCCGGGCCGCGGTTGCGATAGCCGAAGCGCGCCTTCAGTTCAGGGTCCGCGTCGAGGCTGCGTTCGATGAAATACGGCGACCAGATATGCGGCAGCTCGATCACCGGCGCGCGGTACACGGCCTGGAAATACGCGGCGCACGTATGCATGTGCTGCGGATTGGTCCAGATCTCGTCGAACTGCACGCGGTGCGGGTTTGGCCGCCAGTCGTTCTTCTCGAAGTTGATCGTCTCGACCGCGATCACGTAGTCGTTGCCGAACCGATACGACACGCACTTGCCGCCGCGCTGGCGCACGACGTCCGTGTGAGACGGATCGACGAACGCGTTCATTTCGATCAGCAGGTCGGTCTGGTGAACGACGGCCGACAGCGGCCGCAGCGCGTCGCCGAATGCGTCCATCATCAGCGCCTGCGGATACGCGGCGATGCCGTCGTCGTGCGCGAGCCAGACCTCGCCGATCAACGGCGACTGCTTCAGCAGCATGTACAGGTACACGCAGTGCTGGTTCGCGCCGTTGTACCAGATCGACTGCGTCGCGTCGCGCTGCACGTTGATCGTTATCGCGACATTGAGTTTCATCGGCTCGGCTCCGTGGGACGAGGATCGGTCATGCGTCGCGATAGAGCGTGGCGATCGCGTCCGTATAGGCCGCGACGTTCTCGGGGTTGTAGATGCTGACCGAGTCGAGCACGTGCTTCGACTGCTCGCGGTATGCGTCGAGATTCGCGTCGTGCTCGGCGAACGCCTGCAATAGCGCGCGGCCGCCCGCCTGGCAGTCGAAGTCCGGATAGAAATACCCGGCCTTGCCGAGGAACGGCGAGTTGTGGATCAGCGGATAGTCGCCGTACAGCAGCTCGTAATACAGGTAATTCTGTGCGTTCTCCCACGTGTGCGACACCACCGCATCGCCGTATGCAGCCATGAACTCGTACACCGCATAGCGGCTTTCGAACGTCGTGATGCCGTGGTTCACGATGTCGAGGCTCTTCGCGAAGTGGATGAACGTCGCGTGATCCTTCAGGTGGATCGTGTTGCACACGCGCACGAATTCGAGGAATGCCGGATTCGCGCGATACGCTTCCTCGGTCACGAGCATCGGAATGATGCTCGTCTTCACCATGCAGATGTTCGGCTCGAACATCGTCACGCGCCAGCGCGGCTTGCCGGGCCGATAGCCGAACGACAAACCGGCGCCGAGCGTCGCGCGCGCCTTGTCGAACAGCATCGGATGCCAGATGTGCGGGACGATCGTGACCGGTGCGCGCAAGCCCGTCTGGTAGTAGTGCAGGCACGAGCGCTCGAATTCGGGAATCGTCCACACCGCGTCGTACGGCGCGCCCGAGAACAGGAAGCCCGACGGCTTGTCGAACATCGCGCGCTCGATGTCGATCACGTAGTCGTTGCCGACGCGCATCGTGACGACCTTGCCGCCGCGCTCGCGGAACGCGCGCAGGTAGTCCGCGCCGAATTGCGCGCTCATCTCGATCAGCACGTCGCAGCGCTCGAGCGCTTCGTCCATCGACAGCAGCGGCACGTTCCACTCGCCGAGCATCATCTGCGGATCGGCGACCTGTTCGCCGCCGTTGACCATCACGGCATCCGCGACGAGCGGCGACTGGCGCAGCAGCAGGATCAGCAGCAGGCAGTTCTGGAAAATGCCGTTTTCCCACAGCGACTGGCCGGCGCCGCGCACGAACAGCGACACGCCGACGACGAGACGCTTGCCCTCGCCGGGCGCTTGACGGGCATTGGAGTCCGACATGTGTATGCTCCGGTTCAGGCGACCAGACGCGAGACGAACGCGTCGAGGTTCGCGGGGTTGTCGATCGAGACCGAGTGCAGCAGCCGGTCGGCTTTCGCACGGTAGTCGTCGAGACGTTCGTCGTGATGCAGCCACGCTTCGAGCAGCGCGCGACCGCCGGCGGCCGAGTCGAAGTCCGGGTAGTAATAGCCGGCGTCGCCGATCAGCGTCGAGTTGTGGATCAGCGGATAGCCGCCGTACAGCACGTCGTAATACAGATAGTTCTGCCCGTTTTCCCAGTGGTGCGACACGACCGCATCCGCGTGGCGCGCCATGAAGCCCGGCAGGTCGATGCGCGGCTCGAACGTCGCCTTGTGCTGGCGCACGAGATCGAGGCTGTTCGCGAAGTGCACGAAGGTCGGATGTTCTTTCATGTGCATCGAGTTGACCACGAACATGTGTTGCACCGCATCAGGCCGCGCGCGGTAGAGCTCGTCGCAAGCGAGCATCGGGTAGTGGCAGGACTTCGCGACCGAGATGTTCGGCTCGAGCATCGCGAGCTTCCATGGCCGCTGGCCGGGCCGATAGCCGAACGTCGCGCCTTCGTCGGCGAGCGCGGCCACGCGGCGCTCGAGGAAGTACGGCGACCAGATGTGCGGCATCAGGTGGACGGGCGCGCGCAGGATCGTCCGCAGCATCGGCGCGGCGGTCTTGTCGTATTGCGGCAGCAGCCACACTTCGTCGAACGGCGCGCCGTTGAACACGTGCCCCGACGGTTTCCCGAAGATCGGCGTTTCGCCCAGCCCCGCATACACGTGCCCGCAGAAGAACGCAGCGGTCTTCTTGCCGAGCGCCTTCATGTGCCGGAGCCATTCGACGGGCAACTGCGCGCCCATTTCGATCGCGACGTCGAGTTCGTGCGTGACGTCGGCGGGTTTCACGAGCGGGATGTCGAGGCCGTCGAGTTCGAGGCCGGCCGGCAGCGCATTGGCGTCGCCGCCGTTCAGGAAATAGACGGGGCCGACGCGATCCGAGCGCTTGAGCATCATCGCGAGGAACGCGATGTTCTGGTGAATGCCGTTTTCCCAGATCGCCTGGCCATCGCGCGCGAACAGCGAGATGCCGACCGCCGGCCGGTGCTTGCGGGTGCCGCCCGCGGCGGCTTCATTGATGTCCGTCACCGGTTGTTTCCTCTGCAGCGTCGTGCGTCCGGCATCGCGTCGAGCGTCTGGCCGGCAGCGGCGCGCCGTGGATTGTCATGGTTGGATTCGCGCCGGTGCGCCGCGGTGCGCGAATCGGTCGACGAGATTCGCGAAGGCGGCGGCCGGATTCCGGCGTGTCGTCGGGCACGCCTGGCACGGCGCGCGTCGGGCGGGCTGCCCCGGCGACTGTTTGCGGCGATTGTGGCATGGAAACCGCCGGTTTTGGCAGCGCGTGACGAACTTTGACATAGCCGACGGCCAACGGGAGCGGGCGCAGGCGTTGCGGCGCCCGGTGGTCCGGCGGAATTCCGGCGCGGCGCGTGCGGCCTGCCGGATCGCGCGGCCGCATGCGCGGCCGCGGGCGGCTCAGTGCTGCAGCCGGATTTCGACGCGACGGTTGCTGGCGCGGCCTTCCGGCGTCGCGTTCGAGGCGACCGGATCGGCCTTGCCGCGGCCCGAGACCGTCATCGAATCGGTCTTCAGTCCATGCGCCTTCAGATAGGCAGCGACCGATTCGGCGCGGTGCTTCGACAGCGCGAGGTTGTAGTCGTCGCTGCCCACCGAGTCGGTGAAGCCAGTGACCGTCACCAGCGAGTACGTGCGGTCGGCGCGCTCGCTCAGCAGCCGGTCCAGCGATTCGCGCGCGGTCGGCGCGAGCGTCGCGCGATCGGTCGCGAACAGCGCGTCGCCCGACAGGTTCACGCGTTCGATGACGGCGGCGGCGGCTGGTGCGGGTGTGGCGGCCGAGGCCGCCTCGACCGGCGCGGCGCCGCACTGGAACACCAGCGTGGCCGGATCGGCGTTGTCGCGCAGCGCGCGGGCCGAGTCGACGGCGCGCACGGGCTCGTCGCCGCAGATCTTGCGAGCAGCCTTCATGCAGGTCTGCGGGCCCGACAGCAGGCCGTGGCAGTCCACCTGGAAGGTGCGCACGCCGTCGCGCGGCTGCAGTTCGGAGGCGCTGAAGGTCGGGCCGGATGCGGTCGAGCACGCGGCGAGGACCGTTGCGGAAAGCGCGAGCGCAAAAGCGAGTTTGTTCACGGTGACGTCCTTAAAGCTTGGGTTGACCGAGGCCCGCCGCGCGGCGCGCAGCGGGGCTCGTCCTGCCGTCGGCGCCGCGGGCGTCCGGCTGGCGAGCCGGACGCCCGGGCGGCGCGACGCGTTACTTCCACTGATACAGCATGCCGGCGCCGATCACCTTCTGACCGCCGCTGAAACCGCCGTTGACCGACGCCTTCAGGTTCTCCGTGATACGCGCCTGCATGCTGACCGCCATCGCCTTCTGGCCGAGGAAGGTCGACGTGCCCACGCCCATCCCGAAGTTGGCGTCGCGATCGAGCTGCGGGATCGACGCCATCGCGCCGACGGCCGCGATACCCTGCTTCGCCATCTGGTCGGTCTGCTGCAGTTGCGAACCCAGCGAGTTGATCTGCGCCTGCTGGCCCGACAGTGCCGTCGACAGCGTCGTCTGCACTTGCGTCAACTGGTTCACGTTCACCGCGTCGGTGCCCTGCGTACCGGGCGCGACGTTCGTGATCTGGCGCTGCTGCTGGTCGTTGCCGACCGACACCACGTTCGAGCGACCGCCGTCGTTCGACGCCGCGCCGATCGCCACGGAGTTCGAACCGGCCGTGACGACCGGAAGGTCGTTGCCCTTGCCGTTCAGGTCGGCGGCGACGCCGTTGTTGTTCGCCGTACGCGCCGTGTTGTTGTTGATCGTCGTCGACAGCTGGCTCACTTGATCGCCGAGGTTCGTCACGCCGGTCGACAGCGAGGCCACCGTGCTGTTGGTCGAACTCAGGCCGGTGGACAGCGAACCGATGCCGGTCGACGTGGACGTGGACAGCGACGTCAGGTTGCTGTTCGTGGAACTGAGCCCCGTCGACAGCGAGTTGATCGCGGTCGACGTGGACGTGGACAGCGACGCTACGTTGCTGTTCGTCGTGCTCAGGCCGGTCGACAGCGAATTGATGCCGGTGGACAGCGACGCGACGTTCGACGCGGTGGACGTCGACAGCGTGTTGAGCGCGTTGTTCGTCGCGTTCAGCTGGCTGCCGTTGATCGCGTCCGTGCTCGTGGCCGAGATCCGGCCCGCGGCGACGTTCGTGATCTGGCGTTCCTGACCCGGTGCGCCGACGCTCACCACGCCGACCGGCGAGCCGCCCGCGAACGGGTAGGTGACGCCGCCGATCGTGGCGCTCGAGGTGCCGACCGCCGCGGCCGTGACCGAGTTCGCGCCGAGTGCGATCGAGTTCGCGACGTTCGCTTGCGCGTTCGTGCCGAAGGCGAGGGCGTCGGCGGCCGTGGCCTTGGCGGCCGAGCCGTAGGCCTGGGCGCCGGTGGCGCTGGCCGTGGCCTGGCTGCCCAGCGCGATCGTGTTGTCCGCGGTGGCCTGGTTCGCGCTGCCGAGGGCGAGCGCGCTGGCGCCGGTTGCCGTGTTCTGGTTGCCGAGGGACACCGCGCCGTCGCCGGTTGCCGTGTTGTTGGCGCCCATCGCCACCGCGCCGGTGCCCGTCGCCACGTTCGGATCGCCGATCGCGACCGCGCCGTCGCCGGACGCCGTGTTGCCGGAGCCGATCGATACCGCCTTGCCGCCCGTTGCCGATGCGCTCTGGCCGATCGCGACCGCACCCGCCGTCTGCGCGTTCGAACCGTCGCCGACCGCGACGCTGCTGGCGCCCGCCGCGCTGGCGTTCACGCCGGCGGCGAGGGCGTTGGTGCCGGTGGCGCCCGTGTTGTCGTAGTTGGCTTGCTGCACGCCGTTGTCGTTGACGCTGTAGTAGTGCGTCTTCGCGGCGTTGATCGCGGTCGAGGTGGACGTGGACAGCGACGCCACCGAGCTGTTCGTGCTGCTCAAGCCGGTGGACAGCGAGCCGATGCCGGTCGAGGTCGACGTGGACAGCGACAGGATCGTGCTGTCCGTGCTGCTCAGGCCGGTGGACAGCGAGCTGATGCCGGTCGAAGTCGAGGTCGACAGGGACGTGATCGAGCTGGTCGCCGAGGAGAGGCCGGTCGAGGTCGAAGTCGACAGGGAGCTGATCGAGCTATTCGCCGACGACAGGCCGGTCGACGTGGAGGTCGACAGCGACGTCACCGAGCTGTTGGTCGAGCTCAGGCCGGTGGACAGCGAGTTGATGCCGGTCGAGGTCGAGGTCGACAGCGAGGTGATCGAGCTGTTGGCCGACGACAGGCCGGTCGAAGTCGACGTCGACAGCGACGTGATGGAGCTGTTAGCCGACGACAAGCCGGTCGACGTGGAGGTCGACAGCGACGTCACCGAGCTGTTCGTGCTGCTCAGGCCCGTGGACAGCGAGCTGATACCGGTCGAGGTCGAGGTCGACAGCGAGGTGATCGAGCTGTTGGCGGACGACAGACCCGTCGAGGTCGAAGTCGACAGGGAATCGATCGAGCTGTTAGCCGAAGACAGACCCGTCGAAGTCGAAGTCGACAGCGACGTGATCGAACTATTGGCCGACGAGAGGCCCGTCGAAGTCGAGGTGGACAGCGACGTGATGGAGCTGTTCGCCGACGACAGGCCGGTCGACGTGGAGGTCGACAACGACGTCACCGAGCTATCGGTCGAGCTGAGGCCCGTCGACAACGAATTGATACCCGTCGAGGTCGAGGTCGACAGCGACGTGATCGAGCTATTCGCCGACGACAGCCCCGTCGAGGTCGAGGTCGACAGCGACGTGATCGAGCTATTCGCCGACGACAGCCCCGTCGAGGTCGAGGTCGAGAGCGACGTGATGGAGCTGTTCGCGGACGACAGGCCGGTCGACGTGGAGGTCGACAACGACGTCACCGAGCTATCGGTCGAGCTGAGGCCCGTCGACAGCGAATTGATGCCGGTCGAGGTCGACGTGGACAGCGACGTGATGGAGCTGTTGGCCGACGACAGGCCGGTCGAGGTCGAAGTCGACAGCGACGTGATGGAGCTATTCGCCGACGACAGGCCGGTCGACGTGGAGGTCGACAACGACGTCACCGAGCTATCGGTCGAGCTGAGGCCCGTCGACAGCGAATTGATACCCGTCGAGGTCGAGGTCGAGAGCGACGTGATGGAGCTGTTCGCGGACGACAGACCTGTCGAAGTCGAAGTGGACAGCGACGTGATCGAGCTATTCGCCGACGACAGGCCGGTGGACGTGGAAGTCGACAGCGACGTCACCGAGCTATCGGTCGAGCTGAGGCCCGTCGACAGCGAATTGATGCCGGTCGAGGTCGACGTGGACAGCGACGTGATGGAGCTGTTGGCCGACGACAGGCCGGTCGAGGTCGAAGTCGACAGCGACGTGATGGAGCTATTCGCCGACGACAGGCCGGTCGACGTGGAGGTCGACAACGACGTCACCGAGCTATCGGTCGAGCTGAGGCCCGTCGACAGCGAATTGATACCCGTCGAGGTCGAGGTCGAGAGCGACGTGATGGAGCTATTCGCCGACGACAAGCCGGTGGACGTGGAAGTCGACAGCGACGTCACCGAGCTATCGGTCGAGCTAAGGCCCGTCGAAAGCGAGTTGATGCCGGTCGAGGTCGACGTGGACAGAGAGGTGATCGAGCTGTTAGCCGACGACAGGCCGGTCGACGTGGAGGTCGACAGCGACGTCACCGAGCTATTGGTCGAGCTGAGGCCGGTCGACAACGAGTTGATGCCGGTCGAAGTCGAAGTGGACAGCGACGTGATCGAGCTATTCGCCGACGACAAGCCGGTGGACGTGGAAGTCGACAGCGACGTCACCGAGCTATCGGTCGAGCTAAGGCCCGTCGACAGCGAGCTGATGCCGGTCGAGGTCGACGTGGACAAAGAGGTGATCGAGCTATTCGCCGACGACAAGCCGGTGGACGTGGAAGTCGACAGCGACGTCACCGAGCTGTTGGTCGAGCTGAGGCCGGTCGACAGCGAATTGATACCCGTCGAGGTCGAAGTCGACAGTGAGGTGATCGAGCTGTTGGCGGACGACAGACCCGTCGAAGTCGAAGTCGAGAGCGATGTGATGGAGCTGTTAGCCGACGAGAGGCCGGTCGAAGTCGAAGTCGAGAGCGACGTAATCGAGCTATTCGCCGACGAGAGGCCCGTCGAGGTCGAAGTCGAGAGCGACGTGATCGAGCTATTGGCCGACGACAGGCCGGTCGAGGTCGACGTGGACAGCGAGGTGATCGAGCTATTAGCCGACGACAGGCCGGTCGAGGTCGACGTGGACAGCGAGGTGATCGAGCTATTAGCCGACGACAGGCCGGTCGAAGTCGAAGTGGACAGCGAGGTGATCGAGCTATTGGCCGACGACAGACCCGTCGAAGTCGACGTCGACAGCGACGAAATGGCGCTGGTCGCGGTACCGACTTGTTGGGCGACGGAATAAAGCTGGCTGCCGTTGATCGCGTCCGTACTGGTCTCGGTTACTTGGCCGGCGGCGACGTTGGTGATCTGCCGTTCTTTGTTGAAGTCGCCGACGCTGACGGTGCCGACCGGCGTGGCGCCAGCGAATCCGCCGAACGTTACGCCGTTGACGGTCGCGCTGCTCGTCGGGCTGGCCGGGGCAGTCACCGAGTTCGCGCCGAGCGCGACGGAGTTGTTCGTGCCCGCGACAGCACCGGTGCCGATGGCGACGGCGTCGGTGCCCGTCGCGGTGCTATCGGCGCCGGTCGAGTTCGCGTGGAAGTACTTGATGCCCTGGCTGTTGATGTTGTTGATCGCCGAGCCCACGCTGTTGGCCGTCGACGTCGTGCCGTTCGCGTTGTACGTGGTGTACGCCGGAGCCGAGACCGTGCCCGTCGTCGGGTCGTACGTCGAACCACCGCCAAGTGCGGACGCGGTGCTGTTACCCAGGTTGTCTGTCTTCGTCGAGACCGAGCTGAGGCCAGTGGAGAGCGAGTTGATGCCGGTCGAGGTTGAGGTCGACAGCGAAGTGACCGAGCTGTTAGCCGAGCTGAGGCCCGTGGACAGCGAGTTGATGCCGGTCGAAGTCGACGTCGACAGCGAAGTGATCGAGCTATTCGCCGACGAGAGCCCCGTCGACGTGGAGGACGAAAGCGACGTGACCGAGCTGTTTGCCGAGCTGAGGCCGGTGGACAGCGAGTTGATACCAGTCGAAGTCGACGTCGACAGCGAAGCGATCGAGCTGTTGGCCGACGAGAGACCCGTCGACGTGGAAGACGAAAGCGACGTGACCGAGCTGTTAGCCGAGCTGAGGCCAGTGGACAGCGAGTTGATGCCAGTCGAGGTCGACGTCGACAGCGAAGTGATCGAGCTGTTAGCCGACGAGAGCCCCGTCGACGTGGACGACGAAAGCGACGTAACCGAACTGTTTGCCGAGCTGAGGCCGGTGGACAGCGAGTTGATGCCGGTCGAAGTCGACGTCGACAGCGAAGCGATCGAACTATTCGCCGACGAGAGCCCCGTCGACGTGGAAGACGACAGCGACGTAACCGAACTGTTTGCCGAGCTGAGGCCGGTGGACAGCGAGTTGATACCAGTCGAAGTCGACGTCGACAGCGAAGTGATCGAGCTGTTAGCCGACGAGAGCCCCGTCGACGTGGACGACGAAAGCGACGTGACCGAGCTGTTAGTCGAGCTGAGGCCGGTGGACAGCGAGTTGATACCAGTCGAAGTCGACGTCGACAGCGAAGCGATCGAACTATTCGCCGACGAGAGCCCCGTCGACGTGGAAGACGACAGCGACGTAACCGAACTGTTTGCCGAGCTGAGGCCGGTGGACAGCGAGTTGATACCAGTCGAAGTCGACGTCGACAGCGAAGTGATAGAGCTATTCGCCGACGAGAGACCCGTCGACGTGGAAGTCGAAAGCGACGTAACCGAGCTGTTTGCCGAGCTCAGGCCGGTGGACAGCGAATTGATGCCGGTCGAAGTCGAGGTCGACAGCGAAGCGATCGAGCTATTAGCCGACGAGAGGCCCGTCGACGTGGAGGACGACAGGCTCGTGATGCTCGACGTCGTCGTGCTTGCCACTGCGAAGAGCTGGCTGCCGTTGATCGCATCCGTGCTGGTCGCGCTGACGAGGCCCGCGGCGACGTTCTGGATGCGGCGTTCCGCGTTCGGCTGACCGACGCTGACGATGCCGCCCGTAGGCGTCCCGGCCTGATACGTGCCGAACGACTGGCCGCCGATCGTGGTGCTATTGACGGCGGTGGTGCCGCCGGACGTCGTCGTCAGTGCACTGTTCGTGATGGAACTGCTGCCGAGTGCGATCGAGTTCGCGACGTTCGCGGTCGAACCGACGCCGATGGCGATGGCGTTCGACGCCGAAGCATTGGCATTTTGCGCGAACGCGACCGAACCGGCACCCGACGCAGTCGAGTTCGAACCGAAGGCCGTTGCGTAGGAGTTCGACGCCACGGCTGCCGCACCGACGGCGACCGCGCCGGCGCTGCCGCTGGCCGTCGAGCCGTTACCGAGCGCGAGTGCGTCCGTGCCGCTCGCGATCGAGGTGGCGGCAAAGCTGCCGACGTTACCGAGCGCGATCGCGCCGGTGCCGTTCGCGGTGGCCGCATTACCGATGGCGACCGCGCCGTTGGTGCCCGTCGCCGAGGCCGAGCTGCCGATCGCGACGGAGCTGTTGATCGCCGTGCTGTTGTTGCCGAGCGCCACGGCGCCCGTGCCGTTCGCCGAGTTGTTGTTGCCGAGCGCGATGGCGCCGGAGCCGTTCGACGTGTCGTTCGCGCCGATTGCCAGCGCGCCCGTGCCGGTCGCGCTGTTCGGATCGCCGATTGCAACGGCGCCGTCGCCGTTTGCGCTCTGGCCTCGGCCGATCGCCACTGCACCGCCGGCAGCGGTGGCGCTGTTTGCGGTAGTGCCGGACGAACCGATCGCCACGTTCCGGCCCGTTGCGCCGGAGACGACGCCGTCGCCCTGCGCGATGCCGTACGCACCGTTGACGGTTGCGCCGCGGCCGACTGCAATGCCCGACGTGGCGGCCGACGCGACGGATGACTGCCCGCCGATCGCGATACCGTCCGCCGCGGCCGATTGGGCGCCCTTCGTTGCGTTGCTGCCGATGGCGATTGCGCCTGCGCCCGAAGCGATGGTCGAGTTCGCCTGCGACAGCGGCGTTGTTCCATTGCCGCCCGCGCCGCCGATCGCGACGGAGTTCAGCGCGTTCGCAGTCGAGCCGAAGCCGAGTGCGGTCGCGCCGGCACCGCTGGCGGTGGTTTCGAGGCCGGCCGCGACGCCCCAGAGGCCGGCCGAGCTGAGGAAGCCCATCGCGGTGCCGCCCTTGCCGGTGACTTGCGAGTAGGTGCCGTAGACCGTTGCTGCGAGATTGCCGTTGCCGGATGCGTTACAGCCGGTCACGGTCGACCACGTGCCCGAACCGTCGGTGGGATACGCGTTGGTGTCGCCCATTGTCGTGCGCCCGGCGGCCGTGTTGCCGCTGCTGGACGTACAGCTTGATACCGTGAACTGCCCGAATCCGTTCACTGTTCCGGGAATGTAAGTCGACGCGCTTGCAAGCGACGGCAGGCTGATCGCCAGAGCCGCGACTGCTGCCACCACGACGGCCGACTTGTTCGGCTTGCCCCGTGCCGAATCGATTTCCGATGCTGCAACCCAGGCGCCGAGCGCTTCGTTCCAGATCGAGCGGTATGTGCGGTTCATGTCCTGCTACCTCCAAATGTGCACGCCACACACCGGTCTCTTTTGTTAGAGGATTGCTCCGTGCGCTCGCGCGAATCTCAAAATTGATGGGCGGATTTTATTGGAGGTGGATTTTGTAGATTGACAAAAAGTGATAAATGAAGTGTTTTTAAAGTTAAAGAATGGTTAATGCATCACGTTTTGACGTGCTGCGGAGAAACGAATGTCAAAGATATGAGGATGGGTCGGGCAGGGTTCGTTTTACTGTTGGCTTGGCGAAAATTATCCATATAAATCAATGGCTTATGATGGTTGTGTGCGATAGGAAACACGATCGATCCACCTAAAAGTAAGACGAAACGGAGCGCAAACGTTTGCGCGCCATCGAATACTTTCATGTTTGTAATGTTTGAGGGTGGGGTCGTGGATAATGTTATTGATATTTTATTAACTTATTAATATTTTGGTTTGTGTTGAATTTGTGTTTTTATTTACTGGTTATCTGGTAATTGAATTTGTCTGATGTCGGGTGCATTGGTTTGTGCTGATCTGCGCATTTCGCGCGGCGCCGGAGCCCGAGGGACGGGCGTTGCGGGCTGCCCGGGCCGTGGAAGTTGTAAAAAAGTGCTACAGACACGCAGACGAAACAATTCGCGTCAATTTATCGGTTTTGTCCTATTGACGATCGCGTTGGCGTCGGTGTTAAGGCGGAATCGGCGCGCGTGCCGGAAGTCGAGCGGGCGCGCACGCGGCGGGTGTTCCGCGCGGCGTCGACAGGCCGTCGAAGATCGAGCGTTGGCGGGAGCGGCGGTGTCTGAAATGTCAGATCCGGCGTGCGGCAATGTGTCTGCCGTGCCGCTGGCGCTCGATGTGTCGAGGAAAAAGAGGGGAGGAAGCGAATGTATCGGGCGCGCCACACTCGAACCACGGGCGGGGGCCGATCCGGGCGCTTGCCGCATGATCCGCGGCAAGCGCCCGACTTCACTTCTTCAGAAACCGCAGCGCGAGCCGCGCCATCCGCGGCACGAACATCGGACGCAGCAGACGCTTGTCGTAACCGGCCATCCGCCGGTCGTTCTCCACGAGACACAGCTCGATCAGTTCGCGCGGGTTCAGCGCATCGCCGATATCGGCGGTGCCGGTCGCCGGAAAATTCGCGTCACGCGCGGCGCCGTCGGCATCGATGCCGCGCGCGATATTCATGCGGTCACGAATCAGTTGCACCCACACGGCCGCGACGCGTGCGAAGAACCACGGCCGGCGCCACCACGGCATCGTGCGCCAGTACCATGCGTACCAGTTCACGAAGAACAGGATATGGCGGCCTTCTTCCTGGATCACGGGCTCGAAGGTCTCGACGAGCTCGGGCGGGAAATAGCCGGAGCGCTGCGCGGAGCGGAACAGGCCGAATGCGAAAAAGCTGTCGATGCATTCGCTGAAGCCCGTCATCATCCACGACCATTCGGGATCGGCGGGCGCCGGATAGGCCGGCTCGGGCGCGAGCCGGATACCGTACGCCTCGACGAGCTTCGACAGTACGACCTTGTGGCGGGCTTCCTCGCCGCCGTCCATCTCGAGCGCGCGGCGCAACAGCGGATCGTCGACCGTCGCGGCGTAGGTCGCGACGCGAATCGACGCGCGGCCTTCCGTTTGCACCGCGATGTCCCAGATCGGCAGCGACGTGAGCCGCCTGAGTTCGGCCGGCTGGAGCGCCGGCCAGTCGATTACCGCCGGCTTGTACGGATTGTGTGTGTCGAGCAGCATCCGACAGAACATCTGCTTGTGCGCATCGGAACCGATCCGGACCGGACCCTGCCTCTCGAAGGTCCAGTTGCGCATCGCGTGATCTGCGGCTGCATGCTCTTCCTGCAGCGTGTCGGTCATGGCTATTGTTATGCGATTACGGATCGAAAGATTCTGGCACAGCTTCCGTCATCGCGTATTTTCGGGCGGCCATGTGCACGCGGCCCGCGCGGGTCACGCGTTCGTGTCGACCCAGAGGCGGCCCCAGCGCGATGCGTACGCGAGGGCGTGCTCTTCCTCGAAGAAGAAATCGATGGCGTCGAACGACACGGAGCGCGGCGACGGCCCGCCGCTCGCGCGTTCGATCGTCAGGTTGGCGGCGAACAGCCCGTTCGGCAACCGGGCGGCAGCGGGAGCGACTTCATAGCCCTTGTAGCGGATCGTACGGTTCATGGCGTGCGCATAAAAAGTTCGGACTTTCAGCGTACGAAAACCTGCCGGCCGCGTGAACCAATCTTTCGGCCAATGCAAATCATGCGGTGGGCTGAATCGTTATCGGGGCGGTGCGCGGGAACGATGTGTTCGAGCGGCGAGACGGACGCGCCCGGCACATCGCCGTGCGTCGGAAGACGCGCCGCGCACCTGCGTCGAACCGTGTCGACCGAAGGGGCGCGGCGGAATGCGGAGCTTACTGGTTGGCGACCTTCAGCACGGGCGCGAGCGCATCGACCGAGGCCGCATGCGAGGCCGCACGATGCGACGCGAACGCGAGCGCGAATTCGGCGGCTTGCGCGCCGACCGTCTCGAGTTGCGCGACGACCTTCGGATCCGAGCAGCTATCGGCGCTTTCGAAGCGCGTTTCCAGCGTGTTGACGGTTGCGCCGAACGGTGTCGGCCAGCCGCGCAGTGCGTGGACGATCGAGCGCAGCGACGTCAGCACGGTGCCGGCCGCCTGCCAGCCGTACGCGGTGACGATCAGGCCGACCGCGCGGCCGTCGAGATACGGGCGGCTGTCCGCGCGCAGTTCCTCGAGCGTGTCGAGCGCGTTCTTCACGAGGCCGGACACGCCGCCGTGATAGCCGGGCGTCGCGATGATGATCGCGTCGGCCTCGCGCACGGCGTCGATCAGCTCGCGTTGCGCGTCGGTCAGCGTTTTGTGTTCGGGTGCGTAGTGCGGCAGCGTATGCAGGAACGGGCCGTCGAACAGGCGCGTGCGCGCGCCGGCGGCTTGCGCGCCGCGCAGCGCGAACGACAGTGCGCGTTCGGTGGACGATGCGGCCCGGGTGGTCCCGCCGATGCCGACGACGAACGGGCGGCGGTGTTGATCGAATGCAGTCAAGGGGCGCTCCTGGGAGTGGCTTGCCCGGCTAAGCACAGGCTTAAAACCAGATGGTAACGACCCCGCCGCCACTCTGAAAACGACTTTTCGTTCTATCGATATGCCGCGCGGCGGGGCAATCGTGTGCGCGGCCGCGCAGATCGATAGCAGAAATGCTTGGTTGGGACGGTGCGCCGCGGTCGATAAGATGGGCTCGTCTCCTCCATGATGTCTCTACTGACATGGGTTGGCCCCGCCGCGCGGATGCTGGCGGGGCTTTTTTTCGTCCTCGGCCGGAAAACGGGGCGCGATGTGCGGCGATGGGCCTGTTTCGTCCGTTACTCGAACACCGGCCGGAAGAAGCTGCGCTCGTAGCTGACGATGCACCGTGTTTCCTCCGCGTAGCGGAATGCGGCCTGGCAGGCCGGATCGTCCTTCGAGCGTTCGCGGTAGCGCGCGTAGTCGGCGAGGCTCGGGAACGAGAACATCGCGAGCGCGATGTTGTTCGCGCCTTCGGACGGCAGGAAGTAGCCATGATGCGTGCCGCCGAACTGCTCGACGAGCGGAATCCACATCTTCCCGTAGGTTTCGAATTCGACGAGTTTGTACGGATCGACGACGTAGCGAAGGAAGCAGGTGATCATGGGCGCTCGCGATGCGGTGACGGAGCAGCGAGTCTGGAGCGTGGGGCGGTACGTGTCAACGCGCGTGCGCGCCGGGCGTCGATTTCAACGCTTGGTGCGTTGCTTGCGCGAGCAACGATCGGCGCTTCGATGCGTTCGCGCATGACGTCCGCACAGCTTCGAAACGCACCGTACTCGCCGTGTCCACCAGCCGCGTTACCCCGGATTTTTACGACATTTTTTCTTGCGACGGCGACCGGCGCGCTCCTAGACTTCGGGCATCTTCACCACGGAGCATGGCCATGTCGATACCCTGGAACGCGATCGCCGAACGCACCCCTGCCGCGCCGCCTTCCGCGTGCGCCGATCGGGTGATCGTCCGGCGTTTCGATCCGGCAATCGACAGCTATGCGCAACTCACGCCGATGCTGCATCGTGCGTTCGCGCGGCTCGGTGCGATGGGGCTCAACTGCACGTGCGTCGATCAGGACGAAGACGTCACGCGCCGTCGCGCGGAAGCGGGCGAGTGTTATGTCGCCGTATGCGGCGGGCGTGTCGTCGGCACGGCCACGCTGTATGCGACCGATCCGTCGTCGGCCTGCTCGCTGTATCGGCGCGAAGGCGTCGCGAGCGTGCGCCAGGTGGCGGTGGACCCGACTTGCCAGAGTCGCGGGATCGGCGCGTTGCTGCTGTCGTTCGCCGAGCAGTGGGCCGCGTTGCGCGGCTATGCGTTGCTCGCGCTGGATACGCCGCATCCGGCTTCGCACCTGCTGGCGTTCTACGGCGCGCAGGGCTTCGAGGTGGTCGACGTGATGCGCTTTGCCGGCAAGCGCTACGACAGCGCGATCCTGTGCAAGCGGCCCGTTGCACGTGCCGCGCGGCGCGTGTCGCCGGCGTCGCGGCTGGCGGCGCGTGTGGCGGCCGTGCGGTGGATCATGCATGCGTGGGCGCCGCGCGTCGTCGCGACGGGCCGGCGCGAGTCGGGCCTGCGTCGCGGCGGAGGTTTCGCGGCGCGCCGCGCGGCCGGGGCGGCCAGTTGCCGGTCGTCGCCGTGGCGACCGCGTCAGCACGGCCGCTTCGTGGCCAGAGAGCGGCGGGCGGGTTCCGATTCGCGCCGCTGACGCGTCGCATCGCCTTCACGTAAAGACGGGCGCGGGCACTCGATGAATCGGTGCGACCGCGCATGGCGATGGCCCAAGGAACCGGCCGGCGCGTCAAGCGGCTCGCAAATGCGTGTGGACGTCACTCGTCGCGGCTGCGCGTGTCGCCGCCGCCTTTCGCGACGCGCCACGCGATCGCGCCGAGCACGCCGACCGCAACGATCAGCGCGCCCCACAGCACGTAGCGACGCCCGGCGTCCGCATCGGCGGCTGCCGCCGGCGCGACCGCCGACACGGGTAGCGCCGCGCCGACGCGGGCCGGCCGTATTTCGGGCGCCATACCGACCAGCAGCGCGTCGCGGCTCACGGCCGACGACATGAGCGATGCATCGCCCACGCCGAGCGTAAATGGCGGCGTGCCGCGCGCGACGAAGATCAGCGCGGCCGGATGCCAGCCGATCGCGACCGCTGGCCGGCCGCCGCCGAGCCCGCCGTTGCGCATGTCGACGACGATCCGCCACGCGCGATCCGTATTCGCCGCGAACTCGAACGGTGGATTGCGCTGCTCGCCGCCCTTGCCCTGCAGCCGGAACAGCACCGCGGCCGCGACGTCGCGCCACGGCGCCTGCGCATCGGCGCGGCTTTGCAGCGTCGCGCGCGCGACGGTGTTCGGCTGCGGCAGGTCGATGCGCACGCGGTCGACCGGATACGCGCCGTCGGTGTCGAACAGATACTCGCCCGGCGCAGCGCCGGCGCGTATCCGTACGGCGTCGCGCCACTGGCGCGGCACGGACGCCGTGTCGGCGCCGCGTGCGTCGCGCGGATGCGTGTCGGCGTCGATCGACGCGATCGCCGGCGCGCCGTCGAGCCAGTCCAGCCGCAGGTAGCGCGGCGTCGCACCGTCGAGTGCGATGCGCTCCTGCACCAGCAGGTCGTTGCCGCGGCCGACTTTCAGCAACTGCGTGCTGCCGAGCGGCCGCCAGTTGCGCAGGTCGTCGCTGGCTTCGACGGACACGCGCCCCTGGTAGCTGTCGTCGTTCACGTGCACGAGCAGCGCATCGATGCTGCCGTCGGTATGCGACAGGTCGACGACGTCTGCGCCGTGCCGAGTGCGCGAAGGGGGGGCGACGGCCGCGCGCAGCGCGCCGTCCGGGCCGACCGTCACGCCGAGCGGCGCGTTGCCGTTCTCGGCGCGCGCGGGCGGCAGCGGGAACCAGTGCACCGGCGTGCGCGACGGCGGCACGGCGGGCGCGGCCGGCGCGTCGAGCGAATACGGCACCGGCTCGCCCGCGCCGTTGAAGATCCGCACGTCGCCGAGATCGTCGCGCCGGCTCGCCGCATACACAGGCTGCGGCACGGTGAGCTGGTAATACGCGGCGCTGCCGTCGAGGTCGAGCGCGAAGCGCTGCGTGACGCGCCCGGCGTTCGATGCGCCGTCGGCCGCCGCGAACGACGCGAGCAGGCTCAGCCCGAGCAGGGCGGCGAGTCGTTTCATGGCTGGCCGTCCTGTTGCGCGGCGGCCTTCGGCGGCAGCGGCGAGAAATAGCCGATCAACAGCAGCAGCACGCCGATGCCGATGAACGACACGATGCGCTCGATGCCGGTGACGTGCGACAGGTCGAACAGGAACAGCTTGACGACCGTCAGCGCGAGCAGCGCGGCGCCGACGAACCACAGCGGGCGCAGCCCGCGGCGCGTGGCCCAGATCGTGATCGCGAGCGCGCAGACCGTCCAGTACACGGACACCGATGCCTGCACGAGCGTCGATTCGGCCATCGCGCCGAATGCGTACGGCACGCCGGCCCAGTGATGCAGCGTGCGCAGCAGGATCGCGTTCAGCCACAGGAAGCCGGTCGCGCCGGCCGCACTGAGCAGCTCGACGCGATACGCGCCGAACGACCAGCCGAGCTTGCGCGCGCGCACGAACCACGACGCGGCGAGCGCATAGACGACCGCGAGCACGAGATCGAGCGGGTTGAACAGCGGCACGCGCGCCCAGCTTCCGCCGTCCTGCGTGAAGTTCGCGTAGAAGGTCCACGCCCACATCACGACGATCAGCGGCAGCGACGCGAGCGCGCAGAGGCGGGCGATGCCGTCGCGGCGCGTGAGCCACATCCCGGCGAATGCGAACAGGCTCCAGCCGACCATGAACACCTGCTGGATGCCGAACGACGACAGCACGGTGTCGACGTCGTAGCCGAAGTGGAAGCGGTGATGCAGCGTGCGTAGCATCAGCGCGTTGAACCACAGGAACACGGTCGCGATCGCGAGATAGTCGACGACGCGCGGATGCCACGCGATGCCGAGCGTCTTGAGGCGACGTAGCCACGCGGCGAAGGCGACGAACACGAGACCTTGCGCGATGTCGAGCGGATTGAGCAGCGGCAGCCAGAAGAGCGGCGCTGCGTCGCCGTCGCTGACCGTGCTGGCGAGGCTCCACAGCCACAGCAGCGCGGCGAGCGGCGCCGCACCCCACACCTGGTATGCGCGCGGGAACGCCGCGACCGGCCAGCGCAGCCGGGAGCCGGGGCCCGACACGAGCAGGAGCAGCGTGCCGAAGCCGTACGCCCATGCGCTCCAGCTCCATGCGCCTTCCGGGACGAACGCGCGCAGGCGCCAGAAACCTTCGAGCGACAGCAGCCCGCACACGGTCCAGAACGTCAGCGTATGCAGCGGCGCGAGGATGCGCGTTGCAACGGACGGCGTCGCGCCGTTCGCGGCAGCGGCGCCGGTCGTGCCGCGCGACTGGCGCCACAGCAGCCCAAGCCCCGCGCCGACGGCCACCGGCCACGCGAACGCGCCCATGCCCGACAGTGGCGCTTCGTGCGCATCGAACGCGCGCAGCGCGAGCAGCGCCAGCACCGGCGTGAGCGCGAGTGCGGGCCATTCGGCGAGCGGCCACGCGAGCCGGCGGCGTGCGACGTGCGCGAGCCACGCGGTACCGGCCGCGAACAGCGCGGTCGTATCGACGACGAAGCGATCGGCATGCAGATCGACGTGACGGCTCGCATGGACGAGGATCTCGTGCAGCCCGCCGCTGACCCACCACAGCAGCCCCCACGCGGCAGCCGCGACGCCGATCTCGGGCATCCACGCGTGCCATGCGCGCGCTTCGCCGCGCCCGTGCAGCCACCAGCCGGTGAACAGGCCGGCGAGCGCGATCAGCAGCATCGCGATGGTCGGGCCGTTGAGCACGGGCAGCGCGGTCGCGTCGGCCGGACTCAGCAGGCTCGTGAAGAACGCGCCGGCCGCGGCGACCTGCATCAGCAGCCCGAAGCCGAACGCGAGCAGGCGTTTCTGGCGCACGCCGAGCCATACGACGGCCGCGCCTTCGATGGCCCACGCGGCGCTGGTCGTCGGCCCCGAGAACGCGAGCGGCACCGCGAGCGTCGCGAAGATGACCGCGAGCGCGAGCATCGATTCGAACAGCAGCCCGAGGCGGTCGCGGCGCCGCGCGAGCCATGCGGCGATCGCGACGTAGAACGCCGACAGCGCGACCGCACTCCACGCGAGCGCGAACGGCATGCCTTTCACGAGCGCCGCCTGCAGCGCGGTCGCGACGATCGGCGTGCCGAACACGAGCGTGCCGTCCACGTAGTGTCGCAGCGCGAGTTCGCGTTTCACCGCATACAGCAGCGCGATGCCGACGTACATCAGGAAGAACAGGATCAGGAACGGCTCGGTGCTCGCGAACAGCGCGGGGCGATAGGCGGTCACGCCCCACGCGGAGCCGATCGTGAACGTGAACACGAAGCCGAGCAGGTTCAGCGGGCGCCAGGCCTTGAACCACGCGATCGCGAAGATGCCCGCGTTCAGCAGTGCGTAATAGCTGAACAGCGCGACGTGGTTGCCCTGGCCGGTCGACAGCAGGATCGGCGCGAGAAAGCCGCCCGCACTGCCCATGAACGCGAGCGGCAGCGCGTTCTGCCGCACCGCGAGGAACGCGCTCAGCGCGCAGACCGCGACCATCAGCGGGAACGCGGCGCCGATGGGCAGTAGTGCGTAAAGCTTGGTCGCGGCGAAGATGGTCAGGTACAGGATGCCGACGCCGCCGCCTTGCAGCACGAGGCCGTATGCGGCGCGGCGCGGCCGCACGCGCCAGCCGATCGCGAGCAGCGCGGCCGCGGCGAGCGCCGTGCCCGCGAGGCGGAATTCGATCGGCAGCATCGCGTTGTCGGCCGCGTACTTGAGCAGGAACGCGACGCCGAAGAACAGTACGATGATCCCGACACGCACGACCGTGTTGCCGCCGAGCAGCCAGTCGCGCGCGGCGCCGAACGCGCGTTCGGCGAGGCCGGGTTCGCGCGGCGCGGGCGGTTGCGGTGGGGCAGGGCGGATCGGGGTGGCTTGTGCGGTGGCTGCGGCGTGAGCGTTAGCGTGAGCGGACGCAGCCGAGGTGCGTGCTGCGGTGGCCGGTGCGGGCGGTGTCGCGGGCGTCGTCGTCGAAATGGATGCCGGTGTGTCGGCGCGCACGGCGACAGGTTGTTGCGCGGGCGGTGTCGGGAAGTGTCCCGGCAGCGGCGCGGACGCAGCGTCGGCCGAAGCCGTTTGCGCGATGCCGCCGGAGGTCGCCCCACCGGCCTTCGCGCCCGCCAGTTGAGCGCGCAGCGCGTCGAGTTCGCGTGTGAGTGTGTCGACGGTTGCTTCGAGGCGCGCGACACGCTCGGCGAGCGGTAACGGAGTAGGCGACGTCGTCGCGGCGATCGCGAATGCGTCGGGTGCGGCGCGCGGCTTCTGCAGCTTGCGTTGCCGCAGCGCGTGTCCAAGCCAGAACCCGCCGGCGGCCCCCAGCAGCGAGCCGCTCGCGGCAGAGAAATCCCCGATCAACGCGGCGATGCCGCCCACGATGAAGCCGATTACGGCGAATGCCCAGTTCAACGCCTTGCTCCCTCTCACTATCGTTATCGTCCTTCGATCGCGGATCACACCGGATCGAGGCAGTTTCAGCACGGCCGGCAGGCGAACCGGCATGCGCGCGCCGTGCGGCCGGGCCCTCGTGCGCAAGGCCCGCGGCAACGTCGCGATCGGCGTGTTTGCGGGAATGTATCACAGCGCGCATGCTCCTATTTCCGGGGTTGGCGCGGTATCGCGGCGTGCGCCGTCCGGTGTCGCCATCCGGCTTTTTGCACGGTCATGCTTTTTACTGACGCATGCGGTGGTCGCTTTCGTCTGAATAGATCGACGCCGGAACGGACGTCAACTTGTCGCAAAGCGACGCGTGCCCGATACGGTCTGGCGCAAAACCTCATGCGCCATTCGCCGCGCTGCTGCGCACAAGTCCGGCGGGGGATGCCCGTCATTGCTGGCCGTGCGCGTATTGCGCCGCCGCAATCGGCGGCGCGGCCCGCCGGGCGGGGCTGGCGGGTGTGTCGTATTTGCGCAAGCGTTTGTCGTAATTCGTCGGCAGGCCGGGGTTTTTTCTGGCAACTATGTAGGCACGCTATGACAAGCGCGAGTCCCCGCTACACGAGGAGAAGGTTTCGATGGATGCCCCCAAGGTTGTGGTCGAAGGTCTGTGCAAGGTATTTGGAAGTAACCCGCAGCAGGCGCTCGACATGCTCGCCGCCGGCGCGACGAAGGACGATGTGCTCAAGCGCACCGGCCAGGTCGTCGGCGTGCACAACGTCTCCTTCGATGTGCAGGAAGGCGAAATTTTCGTGCTGATGGGCCTGTCCGGCTCCGGCAAGTCCACGCTGATCCGCCTCGTGAACCGGCTGGTCGATCCGAGCGCCGGCAAGGTGCTGATCGACGGGCTCGACGTCGCGTCGGCGCGCCGCTCGGCGCTGACCGCGCTGCGCCGCAAGGACATGAGCATGGTGTTCCAGTCGTTCGCGCTGATGCCGCATCGCACCGTCGTGTCGAATGCCGCGTTCGGGCTCGAAGTGGGCGGCATGGGCAAGAAGGAGCGCGAGCGCCGGGCGATGGAAGTGCTCGAGCAAGTGGGTCTCGCGCCGTTCTCGCACAAGCTGCCGTCCGAGCTGTCGGGCGGCATGCAGCAGCGCGTCGGCCTCGCCCGCGCGCTGGCCGTGAACCCGTCGCTGATGATCATGGACGAGGCGTTCTCCGCGCTCGATCCGCTCAAGCGCCGCGAAATGCAGGACGTGCTGCTGCAACTGCAGAAGGAGCAGCGCCGCACGATCATGTTCGTGTCGCACGATCTCGAGGAAGCGCTGCGCATCGGCAACCGCATCGCGATCATGGAAGGCGGCCGCCTCGTGCAGGTCGGCACGCCGCAGGACATCATCGCGAACCCGGCCGACGATTACGTGCGCGCGTTCTTCGACGGCATCGACACGAGCCGCTATCTGACGGCGGGCGACCTGATGCAGACGGGCGCCGTGCCGACCATGTCGAAGTGCGATGCCGCGAACGTCGCCGCTTCGCTGAACGGCAGCGCCGACTACGCGTTCGTACTCGATGCCGCACGCAAGATTCGCGGCTTCGTCACGCGCGAGGCGCTCGGTCAGGACACGCCGTCCGTGCGGCCGATCGAAAGCATCCGGCGCGATGCGTCGCTCGAACATGTCGTCGCGCGCGTGGTCGCGAGCCCGAATGCACTGCCTGTCGTCGACGACGACGGCTGCTACTGCGGCTCGGTCGATCGTGCGCTCATCCTGAAGGCCATCACGCGTTCGCGAGGTTCCCATGTCTGAAATGATTCCGCTCGGTACCTGGGTCGACCAGTCCGTTCACTACCTGCTCGACCACGACGCGAAGACGTTCGACGCGATCGGTCAAGCGATCGAGGGGCTCGCGGCATTCGTCGAGCATGGCCTGCAGGCGATCCCGATGTGGCTGATGATGGCGATCTTCATCGGCGTCGGGCTGTGGCGGGTGGGCTGGCGCTTCGCGCTGTTCACCACCGCATCGCTGCTGCTGATCTTCGCGACCGGCTTCTGGGACCAGACGGTCATCACGCTCGGCCTCACGCTGTCGTCGACGATCATCAGCCTCGTGCTCGGCATCCCGCTCGGCATCTGGGCCGCGAAGAGCAAGTGGGTCGCCGCGATCGTTCGCCCGATCCTCGACCTGATGCAGACGATGCCGGCCTTCGTCTACCTGATTCCGGCCGCGATGCTGTTCGGTCTCGGCCGCGTGCCGGGGATCCTGTCGACGGTGATCTTCGCGATGCCGCCCGCGGTGCGTCTCACGAGCCTCGGCATCCGCCACGTGAACCGCGAGATCGTCGAAGCCGGCCAGGCGTTCGGCTGCACGCCGTGGCAACTGCTGTACAAGGTGCAGTTCCCGAACGCGCTGCCGTCGATCATGCAGGGCGTGAACCAGACGATCATGATGGCGCTGTCGATGGTGATCATCGCGTCGATGGTCGGCGCCGGCGGCCTCGGCAACGACGTGCTCGCGAGTATCCAGCGTCTCGACATCGGCCTCGGCTTCGAAAGCGGCCTGTCGGTCGTGCTGCTCGCGATCATTCTCGACCGCATCACCGAGAGCTTCGGTCGCGCGCCGGGCACCGTGAAGGCGCCGCTGTTCTCGGGCCTCAAGCAGCTCTTTCGCGTGAAGGCTTCGCCCGCGCAGGCCTGATCTTCGGCGGCCGGACCACGCTCCTGCCGCTCACCCTGAATGGATAACGGCTCCCGCGGCTTCGGCCGCGGGGCTGGCCCTCTACAACCTCCTCGCCAGGAGACCGATGTGACGTCCGCCGTCGCTGTCGCGCCCGCCGCCTGCGTTTCACCGGTTTCGTCCCTCGCCCATTTCGGCTTCCTCACGCTGCCGAACTTCTCGATGATCGCGTTCTCGAGCGCGGTCGAAGTGCTTCGGATGGCGAACTACGTCGGGCGGGCGGATCACTACAAGTGGTCGATCTACTCGCTCGACGGCGCGCCCGCGCATGCCAGCAACGGCATCGCGGTGCGGCCCACGCAGGCGCTCGACTACGACAACCTGCCCGACGTGATGATCGTGTGCGGCGGCATCCGCATCCGCGACGTGGTCGACGCGGGCGCGCGCGATACGCTCGCGGCGCTCGCCGAACGCGGGCTGCCGCTCGGCGGCATCTGCACGGGCGCGTACGCGCTGATGTCGAGCGGCCTGCTCGACGGCTATCGCTGCACCGTGCACTGGGAGAACCTGTCCGCGCTGCATTCCGAATTTCCGCAGGTGGGCTTCGCCGACGAGCTGTTCGTCGTCGATCGCGACCGGCTGACCTGCACGGGCGGCACCGCGCCGCTCGACCTGATGCTGAACCTCGTCGGCATGCGGTTCGGCCAGCAGCTCGCCGCGCAGGTCTCCGAGCAGTTCATCCTGGAGCGCATCCGCAGTTCGACCGATACGCAGCCGATTCCGGTCGACGCGCGCGTCGGCTTCTCGCGCGCGGAGCTGATCGAGGTCGTGCGGCTGATGGAGGCGAACATCGAGGAGCCGCTGTCGCTCGAGGAACTCGCGCGGCTCGTGCGGCTGTCGCAGCGGCATCTGCAGCGCATGTTCAAGGTGTACCTGAACGTATCGCCGACCCACTATTACCTGACGCTGCGCCTGAAACGCGCACGCGACCTGCTGCGCACGACCGACGCATCGATCGCGCGCGTGACGACGGTCTGCGGCTTTCATTCGCCGTGTCATTTCAGCAAGGCATACCGCGCGCAGTTCGGCCATGCGCCGAGCTACGAGCGCCGGCTGCCGGGGCGCTGAACGGGGCAATCATTCGGTCCGCGACGTCGCCGGGATCGCGGCGCGCGGCTTCAATAAACGATCCCGGATTCAAGCAAACGACATCACTTTGAGGAGAAGCAAGATGAAGCGCCTATTGATCGCAGCGGTGTGCGGGATCGGGATGACCGCACCGATGTCGGCCGTCTATGCGGCCGATCCGCCCGTGTGCAAGAACGTGCGCTTCGCCGATGTCGGCTGGTCCGACATCGCGGCGACCACGGGCCTCGCATCGACGATGCTGCAGGGGCTCGGCTACAACCCGACGAAGACGATCGCGTCGGTGCCGATCACGTTCGCGGGGATCAAGAGCAAGCAGATCGACGTGTTCCTCGGCTACTGGTCGCCGACGATGGACCCGATCATCCAGCCGTTCACGAAGGCCGGCACGATCAAGGTGCTCGCGACGCCGAACCTGACCGGCGCGAAATACACGCTCGCGGTGCCCGACTACGTGTACCAGGGCGGCCTGAAGTCGTTCGCGGACATCCAGAAATACGCGGACAAGCTCAACGGCAAGATCTACGGGATCGAGCCCGGCAACGATGGCAACGCGCTGATCAAGAAGATGATCGACGGCAACCAGTTCGGCCTCGGCAAGTTCAAGCTGGTCGAGTCGAGCGAGGCCGGGATGCTGGTCGAGGTGAATCGCGCGATCCGCGACAAGCAGTGGATCGTGTTCCTCGGCTGGGAGCCGCATCCGATGAACGTGCAGATGAAGATCGACTACCTGACCGGCGGCGACGACGTGTTCGGCCCGAACTACGGCGAAGCGAAGGTGCTGACGGCGACGCCGCCCGACTACGCGCAGCGCTGCCCGAACGTCGCGAAGTTCGTGTCGAACCTGCAGTTCACGACGGCGATCGAGAACCACGTGATGGTGCCGATCATGAACAAGCAGGACCCGAACAAGGCTGCCGCCGCGTGGCTGAAGGCGAACCCGGACGCACTCGACAAGTGGCTGGCCGGCGTGACGACGATCGACGGCAAGCCGGGCCTGCCGGCAGTGAAGGCGTATCTCGGCGCGCATTGAGCATGACGCGTCGGGCTTTGCGGCTGCGGCCCGAAGCCTGACGTGAATGTTGAGCCGGGGTAAGCGGGGTGACCTGCTTGCGCCGGTTTCTTGCTACGTACTTCGTGCTCGCGCCGACGGCGGGCGGGCGATGCGCTAGACTGCTCGATCCCCGATCGAGGAGACGGCCATGGCCCGCAACCCGCTGGATGCATCCGGACGGCAACACGCAGCCGGCACGTGGCCGAATCACGCGACCGCTTCGGTCGACGCAGGCTGCAACCGGACCGTCCGGTGCTTCGACCATTCATTCGCATGAGGCGCATCGAGCAAGTCGTGCTGGCCGCCGATCTCGCGGGCACGGGGGTGTTCGCGATCGAGGGCGCCAATGCGGCGATCGGCGCCGGCCTCGACCTGTTCGGGGTGATGGTGCTGTCGCTCGTCGTCGCGCTCGGTGGCGGCGTGATTCGCGACCTGCTGATCGGCGCGCGGCCGCCGAGCGCCGTGAGCGACTGGCGTTATCCGGCGCTCGCGTTCGCCGCCGGGCTGTTCGCCTTCGTGTTTCATGCGCGGGTCGCGTCGTTTTCGCCGTCGCTGCTCACGACGCTCGATGCGGCCGGCCTCGCATTGTTCGCGGTCGCCGGCGCGGTGAAGGCGCTCGAATTCCGTGTCCACCCGTTCATTGCAACGCTGATGGGCGCCGTGACCGGCTGCGGCGGCGGCGTCGTGCGCGATCTGCTGCTCGCGCGGATACCGGTCGTGCTGGTCACCGACATCTATGCGAGCGCAGCGTTGCTCGGCGCGGTCGTCGTTGTGTTGTGCCGGCGACTCGGTTGCCCGTCGGTCGTCGCGGCCGTGCTCGGCGGCGTCGCATGCTTTGCGTTGCGGATGGCGGCGGTGCGGTTCGGCTGGCAGTTGCCGAAAATTGCCGGCGGGGCGTAGGCCTCCGGCTCACGACCCCCTCGTCGCCGCCGGCACGTCGAACACGCCTTTTTCTCGTGTTCAGGGCTATTCGTGTGCTGGATCGTGCTCTGTTCGAACGATCCAGAATTTGAGTAATAGAAGTACATAAAAGTTAGTTATACGAATTTCGAACTCGTATGATTGAAAGCTGCTTCCGGATCGTGCATTTTGGTGGGAGTCAATTGCATCAATTTCACGAAGGAGAATTCGGATGCAGCACAAGCAGAGAATACTTGCGTATTCATCGACTGTCGTCGGCTCATCTGCCCAGCGCGGCGGGCGGGGCAACGAGACCGTCAACTGCCAGACGGTCGTAGTGCCTGCAATCGCATGCGTTGAACGGGAGGATGGCGCATGATCCGCTACTTCCTCGCCGAAGGTGACCGAGGCGGCAGTGCGACGATCACGGAAGGCCTGCCGACCGTCACTTGTTCCAACCCGCCGCCGCGCGTGCATATCGCTACGCTCGGCATGAAAACCTACTGTACTGCTTGCGGGAAGAACGGATTTATCGCGCCGAAAGGGCCGCGATGGCCCGGAACCGGGCCGAACGGCAAACCCTGGGCGTTGAGCGGTGACGTCAACGTTTGTGGATGCAATCCGCCGCCCGTCTTTTATGCCGAGCGTGGCATGAAGATGATATTCACGACCGAGCAAGCAGCTGCATTGACTGAACCGATCCGAAATCACCCTGAATCAGCGTTCGCGGCCAACGACGAGCAATATGTCTTGTGTGATGAGCGAAGCGGTAGGCCGCTTGTACATGTTCAGTACCGCATATACACAACTTCGGGGCGGGTCTTCAGCGGTGTCACGGATTTCGAAGGAAACACCCAGCGTGTAGCCACACGTGGCGCCGAAAAACTGAGGCTCGAGATCATGGAGAATGATGACAATGCCCTGTAACGAATACGTTTGCGTTCACGATTCTGCCGTGACGAACACCGTGCAGGGTTCGAAGCTTAAGGTATTCCTGACACTCAACGGTCCGCCAATCTGCCCGGCCATGACCGACGCGGAATTCAGAAAGCTGATGATGCAACTACGCGATGAGGGCGCCGACTTGGTGAAGGAGCGGCTTGAGAGATTGGCCGAGTGGTCGCCAGAAGAGCGTAGGCGTGTCTGGACGTGGTTCGGCGCGAGCGACCACGAGATTCGCCACCGTCTTGTCACGGGGTTGACGGCCACCCTTGCAGTTATGCGGTCGCTAGGTCCGGCGAACTTTCTGAGAGCTCACCCCGATCTGGATCGATCGCTTGGATGCTTGCCGACCAACAAAAATGTTGGCACTGTTGCGCACGTATGTGGTCCAGACACTGCAACGCGCACAATCAGCATCCACGAAGAATTTTGCACGATTCGTGACAGAAGCCGGGCAGCGACTTCCAAGTTGTCGACAATCATCCACGAGTGTACTCACTTCACAGATACGTTCGGAGCCGGCGATCCAAAGTATGGAATCACACGCTTTCTGCCCGAGTGGGGCCAAAATAACCCAGATATGGCTATTAAAAATGCAGACAGCATTTCGGCATATGTTATCTGGCTTGATTAGCGGCGTAGTCTTATTGTTTGTGACTGGACCTTTGTATGCTTGCGACAGTGTCGAGAGCTTGCCAGGACAAAATTTCGATCTTATGTTCGCGCAGAATTCTGCAGCGGTGAGTGTGGAGCAAGCGAAGAGACTGGAAGCCTGGGTATCGAAAATGCTGTCGCAGTTTCCTGTTCGAGAAGGTGTAGCCGTGAGTGGTGTAGCCGAGTCTGCAGAAATCGAACCCGATGAACTGTCTGTCAGAAGAGCCGAGTCCGCTCAACGGTTGTTGATGCATTTCGGGCTGAAACAGGAGCGCTACGCTGTTCACAGTTATGTCTATCAACGCATGAGTATTCAGGACAATGAGAACGCAAAACGTGCGGAGATAACATTGCTCCCCGGCTGTTCCGACCACTGTTGTATCAATAGGTAATGCATTTCGTGGCGCGACGGCGCATATCCAGGTCTTTTCCTTGCAATATGAGCCGCGTCGCTCATTTCCCCTTCGTCGCCGCCGGCACGTCGAACACGCGATCGAACGCCCACTGGAACACGAACGCGTAGCAGAAGAAGAACGCGAACAGCGCGATATCGACGACGAACGCATCGAACCATGAGATGTCGAGCCACCACGACACGACCGGCACGAGGATGAAGATCAGCCCGCCCTCGAATCCGGTCGCGTGGAGGATCCGCCGCCCGAGCGTACGCGCCGGCTGCCGGCGCGATGCTTCCCAGCGCTCGAACAGCGCATTGAAGAGCATGTTCCACAGCATCGCGATCGCCGACATCGTCGCCGACAGCGCGCCCGAGTAGACGAGGTCCTGCTTGAAGATCGCCGCGATCGCGGGCGAGATGCAGGAAATGGCGATCGCTTCGTAGAGCACCGCCTGCGTGATCCTGCGCGATAGGCCTTGCACGGGGTTCCTCCGGTTCGACGGCAACCGCCGCGGCGACGTGCCGCGACGTTCCGGAAGGCTAGCCGCGTTGCGCAGCCGCTTCAATTCACCTAATCTCACCCGGATTGAATCGAATTCAACCCGGCCGCATCCGGCCCGCGAGGCCCCGTGTTCTCGAAAATTCCCCTGACCGCATTGCGTGTGTTCGAATCGTCGGCGCGGCTCGGCACGTTCAAGGCCGCCGCGGAAGAACTGTCCGTGACGCCGGCCGCCGTGTCGCACCAGATCAAGTCGCTCGAAAGCCGCGTCGGCGTGCTGCTGTTCGAGCGCGGCGCGGGCGGCGTGCGGCTGACGGAGGAAGGCGAGCAACTGTTTCGTGCGAGTCACGATGCGTTGCTGGCACTGAGCCGCGGGCTCGACGCGCTGCGTCCGGACGCGGCCGATGCGCGCCCGCTCGTGCTGACCACCACGCCCGCGTTTGCGGCGATGTGGCTGATTCCGCGGCTCGGTGCGTTTCGCCGCGTCGATCCGCACCTGCACATCAAGGTCGAAACGGGGAACACGCTCGTCGATCTCGAACGCGATGCACGCGTCGATCTCGCGATTCGCGCGACGTCGCGCAGGTTTCCCGCACTGCACGAGATTGCGTTGATCGACGAGTATTTCGGCGCGTATGCGGCCGCCGGGTTCGACGCGCATCGCGCCGACGCGCCGCTCGACCTGATCGAAACCGTGTGGGATACGCCGCTACCGGTGTCGGTCGACTGGGCGTCGTGGTGTTGTGCGGCGGGCCGCGAAGCATGGCTCGAACGCGCGGTGTTTCGCCATTACGACGACGAGCATTACGCACTGCAGGCCGTGCTGCACGGGCAGGGTATCGCGCTGCTCAGCTCGGTGCTGGCCGCCGAGCATGTCGAGCGCGGCGCGTTGATGCCGATCGAGCCCACGGTGCGGCTCGACGGTGCGCGCTTCGTCGCACTGTGCCGGCCGGGGCGCGAGCGCGAGCCGCAGGTCAGGCGGTTTCTCGACTGGCTCGAAGCGGAAATCGCAACGACGCGCGAGGCGGTGGCTCGGATGGCGCCGGATGATGCTCGCGCCGCTACCCGAACCTGACGCAATACACCGGCGGCAAATGCGCCGATACCTGTTGCCAGTGCTCGCCGCCATCATCGGACGTCCATAACCCGCCGGTCGTCGACGCCATCGCGAGGCGCGTGCCGGAATCGTCCACCGCGAGCCCGTGCCGATACACGAGGTCGTACGCTGGTGCGGCCGGCAACCCGTTCGACAGGCTCTCGAAACTGCGGCCGCCGTCGCGCGTCCGCGTGACGACGAACCGGCCGTTCACCGGAATCCGGCACGCGTCCTTCACGGCCGGCACGAACCACGCGGTATCCGGTTCGTGCGGATGCACGGCCACCGCGAAACCGAAGCTCGACGGCTGCGCTTCGATCCGCCGCCAGTGTTCGCCGCCGTCGGTCGAGCGGAAGATCGCGCAGTGATGCTGCGTCCACAGCACATCCGGGTTGGCCGCGCATTGCACGACGCGGTGCGGATCCTGCATGTTCGGCTCGCCGCGCCGCTCGGGCGGCATGTAGTCGGCTTCCATGCCTTCGGCGGTCACGCGCCACGTCGCGCCGCCGTCCGCGGTTTGCCAGACGCCGCCGCACGAGATGCCGACGATGACGTGCCGGCTGTCGCGCGGATCGACCATCACCGAATGGATGCCCGGCTCGTCGTACCCGCCGCCGCCCCATTCGGCGCGTTCGGGGCGATCCCACAGCGGGCGGTTGAGTGCCCACGAATCGCCATGGTCGTCGGAGCGGAACAGGCCGCCGGGAATCGTGCCGGCCCACAGCACGCCGGGTTCGTCCGTGCCACCGGTTTCGAGCGACCAGATTTGCTGAAGCGTCCACGTTGGCTGCGGCGACCCGGCAGCGGCGGCTTCATCGTCGGAATCGCCGCTGCCTGCGTGCGGATCGGCACGGGTAGGCGACGCGTCGGCGGGCTGCGGCGGATAAACCGGGGCTGCACATTCCTCCCAATCGCCGGCGCCTGCGCGCAGCCGATGCAGTTTCACGCCGAAATGGCCGAGATTGAGCGCCGCATACAGCGTGCCGTCGCGCGGGTCGGCAAGCGCCATGCTGACGGGCTCGCCGATGAAATGCGGTTCGCCGGGCGTCCAGCCGTCATGACCGTCCGGTTGCAAGACGAACAGGCCCTTGCGGGTGGCGACGAGCAGTCGATCGTTCATGTCGGATGTCTCCGGATGGTCAGCCTTGGTGCGACGGCGCTTGGTATCGGGGAATGCGCCCGTGCATCCGTCCCTTTATCCGCCGGTCAGCGCCTGCACGACATACACGCGGCTGGCGGCACCGAGCGCATCGGACAGGTATTGCCGGTCGCGGATCGGCTGGCCGTCGATGAATACCGACAGGTGCTTTCGCAGCGCGCCCTGGTCGTCGACGATGTAGCCGCGCAGCCGCGGCTGCTCGCTGAAAATGGTGTCGAATGCTTCGCCGACCGTATGCGCGTCGATGTCGCGCTCGGGCGTGTCGACGTGCCGCTGGATCGACGCGGCGAAGAAGAGGTGCGCCATGGCGGTAGCTGGCAGGAGCCGCACGAAGGGACGGCTTGTAGTTTAGGCGATCCGGCGGACGCCGAAAGGCGGAATGGCGCTGCCATGCGTGGCGGCTAAACCGGAATCGACCGCCCCCTGATCCGGATCCCGAGCCGCACGACGCCGATCACCGCATTCGACAGCCACATGAGCCAGCGCGGCATCCCGCGCCGGCGGATATCGAGCAGCAGCACGATCCGCACCGCGTCGCTGTCGTTCCACACCTCATGCGTGAACGTGTCGTCCCACAGCAGGAAGCGGCCTTCGTCGAGCCGGTATTCGCGCCCGTCGACCTTCAGCACGGCGGCCGGCGTGCCGTCCGCGCGGGTCGGCATCGACAGCACGAGATACCCGCGCAGGATGCCGCGAAACGGCCCGCGATGCGGCGGGATGTGCTTGCCGGGCGCGAGGAACGACAGCGACGCGGACAGCACGTCCGGCGACGCCGCGACGAGCGACGCGACGGTCGGGCAGCGCGACAGGTTGCGTGCAAACGGTTGGCCGTACGCCTGCATGATGAACATGCGCCAGTCGCGCGCGTCGTTGGCCGAGATGTCGTACTGCTCGCGCATGATTTCGTGAAAGCGCGGGATGCGCGGCATGTCGCGTGCGACGTCGAGCGCCTCCGCACGGATCGAGGGCCACGCGCGCACGAAGCGCTCGGCATCCGGGAACGCGGCCGCGTCGAGCACCGCGCCGCTGTCGATATGGCGGTCGTACAGCCTGCGCAGCAGGGCGGCTGCATGGTCGTAAGCGGCGGACATGGTCGATCGAGGGGCGGTCCGGATGAAGTGGTGGTCAGTCTGCCCGAAGCACGACGGGCACTGCGTTACGTCAGGTTACGCCGGCTGACGAATGAATGACAGTTTCATGAATGTTGGGTCGGCGCGAATGGAAAGCCGGGAATAAACCGCGCCTCTCCGTCGTCATACGGGTGTAGCACATCGTTTCGTTGACTGATGAAGGAGTGAACATGAACACGCACTGGCTGGTGGCCGCCACGGTAGCGGCGATTTCTCTCGCAGGTGTCGCGACGCAAGCGTCGGCACAGGCGCTCACGCGCGAACAGGTCCGGCAGGAACTCGTCGACGCGGAAAACAACGGGCTGCGCTTCGTGACCGATACGTCGTATCCGGACGTGAGCCCGCTGTTCCAGCACCAGGCCGATCGGATGCCGCAGCGGCAGGCGAGCACGGCGGTCGGCGGCGATCCGGCCATGTCGTCCGAAGCGGGCAAGCCGGCGACGATGTCGCCGCGTCGAAGCGTCGCCGCATGCGTCGGCCCCGCGAGTTTCTGCACGATCTATTTCGGAAGCTGATCCACCCGCCTGCATCCGCAGGTCACGCCTGTCCCGTGGTTGATCGATACGTCACATTGAAGGAGTCCATGATGAAAACATATATCGCACTACTGATGATGATCGGAGCGATCGTCGGTCAGTCGGCATTCGCGCAATCGGCCGCGCCGCTGACGCGTGCGCAGGTTCGCGACGAACTGATCCGCGTCGAAGCGGCCGGGTACGACCCGGCGAAGGGCGAGGACAGCGCGTATCCGGCCGATATCCAGGCCGCGGAAGCGAAGCTCGTGGAGCAGGACCGCGCGCGGCTGGCGGTGTCGGCCACGCGGGAGGCCGGACCCGGCATGCCGGCGCAGGTCGCCAACTAGGTGCCGGCATGTACCCGTGTTGCGCGAGACCGTCGGCGTCGCGGCGGAACGCGGCACGTGCGCAGCGTGTCGTGCGGAGACGAATCGTGGAGAGGGGTGTGCGGTGTCGACGCGGCGCCGATGCGCCTTTCATGCAGGCGGGCGGGGATGCAACGCGCGTCGTTGCGCGTCGGGGAATCGGTCAGGCCGCGTCGATGCGGCCCGACCCGGCGTCAATCAGCGCCGTTCGTCCGCGATATGACTGCGGATCACGTCCGCGAACGACGTGTCGCCCTTCAGCCCGAGCGCTTCCGCGCGCGACGTATCCCAACGGCCCGGCCAGCTCCCGACGATCTTCTCGACGCGTTCGTCGGGCACATGGCGGATCAGCTTCACGACCTCGTCGCCCGCGACGTCGCGCAGCGCCGCGATCATCTCGTCGACCGACACCGACAGCCCCGGCAGGTTGATCACGCGCTTGGTGCCGAGCGTCGCGCCGTCGATCTCGCACCCGGCGACCAGCGCTTCGATCGCGCCGCGCGGCGACAGCAGCCACAGCCGCGTCGAGCCGGGCACCGGGCACACGCTTTCCTCGCCATTCAGCGGCTCGCGGATGATGCCGCTCGCGAACGACGACGCGGCCGCGTTCGGGCGGCCGGGCCGCACGCTGATGGTCGGCAGCCGCAGCACGCGGCCGTCGACGAAGCCGCGTCGTGCGTAGTCGCACAGCAGCAGTTCTGCGATCGCCTTCTCGGCGCCGTACGACGATTGCGGATTCAGTGCGGTGTCGTCCCGCACGACGTCGGGCAGCGCGCCGCCGTACACCGCGACGGAGCTCGTGAACACGACGCGCGGCTGGTGGCCGCGTGCGCGGCACACCTCGAGCAGCGTGCGCGATGCGTCGAGGTTGATCCGCATGCCGAGATCGAAATCGGCTTCGGCCTGCCCGCTGACGATCGCCGCGAGGTGGAAGATTGCGCCCGTCCGCGTGTCGATCGCGCTTTCGAGCACCGCGCGATCGGCGATGTCGCCGACGATCGACGTCACGCGCGCATCGCCGAAATCGCTGCCCTGGACGACGTCGAGCAGCACCAGTTCGTCGATCTTCTCGATGCGACCGTCGGGGCCGGTGAGGTCGCCGCGCTCGAGCAGCTTGCGTGCGAGACGCTGGCCGAGAAAGCCGGCGCCGCCGGTGATCAGTACTTTCATGTTCTTGACCCTCTGGGAAATACGGGAATTACAGGTATGTCTCGAGCCAACCGAGGCCTTCCGACGTGCCGGCCTTCGGCCGATACTCGCAACCGATCCAGCCGTCGTAGCCGAGCGCGTCGATCAGCGCGAACAGATACGGGTAGTTGAGTTCGCCGACGTCCGGCTCGTGGCGTTCGGGCACGCCCGCGATCTGGATATGGCCGATGCCCGCGAAATCGCGCTTGAGCTTCATCGCGAGATCGCCTTCGACGATCTGGCAGTGGTAGCAGTCGAACTGCACCTTCAGGTTCGGCGCGCCGACTTCCGCGCGGATCGCCTGCGCGTCGTCCTGGCGGCTCAGGAAATAGCCGGGCATGTCGCGCGGGTTGATCGGCTCGATCAGGATCGTGACGCCGTGCGCGGCGGCGGCCTGCGCCGCATGACGCAGGTTCGTCAGATACGTATCGCGATGGCGTGCGCGGTCGGCGCCCGGCGGCACCATGCCGGCCATCACGTGCAGCTTCTTGTTGCCGATCACGCGCGCATAGTCGAGCGCCTGGTCGATGCCGCGGCGAAATTCGTCCTCGCGGCCCGGCAGCGATGCAATGCCGCGTTCGCCCGCGGCCCAGTCGCCCGGCGGCGCGTTGAACAGCGCCTGTTCGAGGCCGTGCGCGTCGAGGCGCGCGCGGATGTCCTCGGCGGCGAAGTCGTACGGGAACAGGTACTCGACGGCCTTGAAGCCGTCGCGGGCGGCAGCGCCGAAGCGGTCGAGAAACGCATGCTCGGTGTACATCATCGAGAGGTTGGCGGCGAAGCGTGGCATGGCAGCGGGTCCTGTGAATGAATGGGCGGGGCGCCGCGCGCCCCGCGTCGAATGATGAATCGGCCGGCGGCGGATCAGCGGTTCACGAGCTTGGGCGGCGTGAGCCACACGGCGATCGCGCCGATCACGAGCATCGCCGCGAGCACGTACATGCCGGACGCAGTGCTGTGCGTGGCGTCCTTCAGGTAGCCGATCACGTACGGGCTCGCGAAACCGGCGAGATTGCCGACCGAGTTGATGATCGCGATCCCGGCGGCAGCCGCGGAGCCCGCGAGGAACGCGGTCGGCAGCGACCAGAACAGCGGCGCGCAGGTCAGCACGCCGCCTGCCGCGAGCGACAGGAACACGATCGACACTGCCGTATTGTGCGAGTACGACGCGGCGACCGCAAACCCGACCGCGCCCATCAGCGCCGGCACGATCAGGTGCCAGCGGCGTTCGCGGCGCTTGTCCGCGCTGTGGCCGAACAGGTTCATCACGACGATCGCGACGACGAACGGAATCGCCGACAGCAGGCCGATCTGCAGCGTATCGGTGACGCCGGTCGATTTGACGAGCGTCGGCATCCAGAACGTGAGCCCGTACTGGCCGGTGACGAATGCGAAGTAGATCAGCGACATCCACCACATGCGCGGGTCCGAGAACACGGCCTTCAGCGAATGGCCGTGCTGCTGCTGTTCCTGCGGCTGCGCGGCGATTTCGTCCTCGAGCAACTGCTTCTCGCGCTCGTCGAGCCACTTCGCGCCGCGGATGCTGTTGTCGAGATACAGGATCGTCGCGATGCCGATAAGCACGGCCGGCACGGCCTCGATCATGAACATCCATTGCCAGCCGTGGAAGCCCGAGCCGCCGTGGAAGCGCTCCATGATCCAGCCCGACAGCGGGTTGCCGAAGATGCCCGACACCGGAATCGCGGACATGAACACCGCGATGATCTTCGCGCGGCGATGCGACGGGAACCAGTACGTGAGGTACAGGATAACGCCCGGATAGAAACCGGCTTCCGCGAGCCCGAGCAGGAACCGCAGCACGTAGAACTGCGTCGGCGTCTGCACGAACGCGAACAGCGCGGACAGCAGCCCCCACGTGATCATGATCCGCGCGATCCAGATGCGCGCGCCGAGGCGGTGCATCAGCAGGTTGCTCGGCAGTTCGAACAGAAAGTAGCCAAGAAAGAAAATCCCCGCGCCGAGGCCGAATACGGTTTCGCTGAACGCGAGATCCTGCGACATCTGCAGCTTGGCAAAGCCGACGTTCACGCGGTCGAGATACGCGACCACGTAGCAGAGCATCAGGAACGGCACGATGCGCCAGAACACTTTCTTGTAGGTGCGGTCGAGTTCGCCCGATTGGGCGGCCGCGGCGGGCGAGCGGCTTGCGGCCGCGTCGAGAGCAGTCATCGTCGTCTCCAATGATGTTATGTGCCGGCGGCGCGTACGCCGCCAGTCGTGTGTGCTGACGGAAAGGCCCGCGCACACGGCGGGTAGATAAATCGATACGGACTACTGCATGATTGGGTCGCGGTGCGTTACCAGCGCGCGCCGAAGCTCTGGCGCAGTTCGTCGAGCGCGGCGTCGGACAGCGGTTCGGGCTTCGGGTTCGTCATCAGCCACAGCCGCGCGGTTTCCTCGAGTTCCTCGAGTGCATACGACGCGTGCGATACCGAAGGCCCCCACATCACCGGGCCGAGGCGATCGAGCAGCACGCCGCGCACCCGGTCGGCCAGCGCCGCGACTTCGGCCGCGACGGCCGGGTCGCCGGGGCGGCGGTAACGGATCAGCGGAATGTGGCCGACCTTCATCACGTAGTACGGCGTGATCGGCGGCAGCACGTCGGTATCGCGCCACACGCCCGCGAGCGTCAACGCGACGAGATGCGTCGAATGCGTGTGGACGACGCCGTGCGCCTCCGCGTTGCGTGCGTAGATGCCGCGATGCAGCGCGAGCGTCTTCGACGGCTTGCCGCCCGATACGGGCTGGCCGTCGGCGCCGACCTTCGCGATGTCGTTCGGGTCGAGCCGGCCGAGGCACGCGTCGGTCGGCGTGATCAGCCAGCCGTCGTTCAGACGCGCGCTGATGTTGCCGGCGCTGCCGACCGCATGGCCGCGCGCATACAGGCTCGCGCCGACCACGCAGATCTCTTCGCGCAGTTTTGCTTCGTCGCTCATCGTGCGGCTCCATCCAGCGCGCGCAGCGCCTTGTCGAAAAAGTCCGTGGTGCCGAAGTTGCCGGATTTCAGCGCGAGGCCGAGCGGCTGCGTGTCGATGGTGGCCGTGGCCGGCACGCCCGGATCGATCTGCGCGCCGATCTGCAGCGACTTCACGTCGAGCGCCTGCACGACGGCGCCGGACGTCTCGCCGCCCGCGACGACGAACTTGCGCACGCCGAGCTCGCGCAGCCCGCGGGCGATCGCCGCGAGCGTGCTTTCGACGAGACGGCCGGCCGCGTCGACGCCGAGCGCCTGCTGCACGGCCTTCACTTCGTCGGGCGTGGCCGTTGCGTAGATCAGCACGGGCTGCGGCAGGTGCGAGCGCGCAAAGGCGAGCGCTTGCTCGACGACGGACTCGCCGCGCGACGCCGCGAGCGGATCGATGCGGAAGCTCGGCCGCGTCGCGCGCCACGCGGCGACCTGCGCGTTGGTGGCCTTCGATGCACTGCCGGCGAGCACGGCCGACGGGCCGTCGATGCGCGGCAGCGATGCCGCGTTGTCGCGCTCGGGCAATTGCTCCGCGCGGCGGAAATTCGCGGGCAGGCCGAGCGCGATGCCGGAGCCGCCGGTGACGAGCGGCAGGCCCGCGCATGCTTCGCCGAGGACGTAGAGGTCGCGGTCCGACAGCGCGTCGGCAATCGCGAAGCGCACGCCTTCCGCGCGCAACTGGTCGATCCGCGCACGCACGGCGGCCGCGCCGAGCGCGATCGTGTCGTAGCGGATCAGGCCGACCGGCGACTTCGTCTGCCGTTGCAGCACGCGTACGAGGTTCGCGTCCTGCATCGGCGTGAGCGGATGATGCTCCATCCCCGATTCGTTCAGCAGCACGTCGCCGACGAACAGGTGGCCGCGATAGATCGTGCGGCCGTTCTCGGGGAACGCCGGGCACGCGATCGTGAAGTCGCCGCCGGCCGCATCGAGCAGCGCGTCGGCCACCGGCCCGATGTTGCCCGCGTCGGTCGAGTCGAACGTCGAGCAGTACTTGAAGAAGAACTGGCGGCATCCTTGCGTGCGCAACCATGCGTACGCGGCGAGCGATTGCGCGACGGCGTCGGCGGCGGGGATCGTGCGCGACTTCAGCGCGACGACGATCGCGTCGGCGTCGGCGATCGTGTCGGTCGCGCCGTCGGCGGGCACGCCGATCGTCTGCACGGTGCGCATGCCGCTCTTGACGAGCATGTTCGCGAGATCGGTCGCGCCGGTGAAATCGTCGGCGATGCAGCCGAGCAGGGGACGGGAAGCGGAAGCGGTCATGGCAGGCACGTCGTTCGAATCAGCGGGCGGGCGGCAGCGTGATGCCGGGGAAAGTCTTGATCACGGCGGAATCGTCCTCGCCGCCGTGGCCGGCGCTCGACGCGCTCATGAACATCTGGTGCGCGGTGGCGGAAAGCGGCAGCGGGAATTTGCTGCGGCGCGCGGTATCGAGCACGAGGCCGAGATCCTTCACGAAGATGTCGACGGCCGACAGCGGCGTGTAGTCGCCGTTCAGGATGTGCGGCACGCGGTTCTCGAACATCCACGAATTGCCCGCGCTGTGCGTGATCACGTCGTACAGCGCGTCGGCGTCGACGCCTTCGCGCAGGCCGAGCGCCATCGCCTCGGCGGCGGCCGCGATATGCACGCCGGCCAGCAACTGGTTGATGATCTTCACTTTCGAGCCGATGCCGTGCGCGTCGCCGAGACGGTACACCTTGCCGGCGATCGCGGCGAGCACGTCCTCGCAGCCCGCATAGGCGGCGGCCGGGCCCGACGTCATCATCGTCATCTCGCCGGAGGCCGCGCGCGCGGCGCCGCCGGATACCGGCGCGTCGAGCATCTGCAGGCCGGCCGCTTCGATGCGCGCGCCGAGCGCGACCGCGAATTCGGGCGCGACGGTCGCGCTCGCGATCACGACGCCGCCCGGCTTCATCGCGGCGACCGCACCGTGTTCGCCGAACAGCACCGTTTCCGTTTGCGCGGCATTGACGACGAGCGTGACGACGACGTCGCACTGCGCGCCGAGTTCGGCCGGCGTCGCGCACGCGATGCCGCCTTCGGCGGCGAACGCCTGCAGCACGGTGTCGCGCACGTCGCATGCGTGGACGCGCAGGCCGGCGCGCAGCAGCGAGCGTGCGACGCCGAGGCCCATCGCGCCGAGGCCGATGACTCCAACATTTCGTGACATGGTCAACCTTGATCGATTCGGGAGAGGTTCGTGACGGCGGCGCTGCCAGGAACGGCCGCGACCGCCGGCTTCAGCAGATGCCGGCTTCCGCGAGACGGCGGGCGGCGTTGTACATGTGCGTGCGCGCCGCGTTGCGGGCGGCCATCGGGTCGCGCGCGCGGATCGCGTCGGCGATCGCCGCGTGCTCTTCGCGCACCTGACGCGAGAAATCCTCGCGCGTCGCTTCGTTGCTGCGCGTGACCTTCACGCCGGCTTCGAGATATTGGTTCAGGAATTGCAGCGTCTTCAGGAAATACGGGTTGCCGGTGACGGCCGCGATCGTGCGGTGGAATGCGACGTCTTCCGCGACGCCGTCGCGCCCTTCGGCAACGGCTGCGTCGATCTTGCGCAGCGCGTCGTCGATGTCGGCCATGTCGTCGGCGGTGTGGTGCAGCGCGGCCTCGGCCGCGACTTCCGCCTCGATCGCGCGGCGCACCGCGAGCAGATGCGGCAGCGAGCTCGCCTCGACGGCTTCCGCGTAGTCGATCCGCAGCGGCCGGATCGCGCCGTGCTGGTTCACGAATACGCCGCTGCCCTGGCGCGGCTCGACCACGCCTTCGTTCTTCAGCCGCGAGATCGCTTCGCGGATCACGGTGCGGCTCACGCCGAATTCCTGCGCGAGCACGGCTTCAGTCGGCAGCTTGCCGGTGGCCGAGAAGCTGCCCACTTCGATCTGCTTGAGCAGTTGCTGCGCGACGTGGTCGCTCATCGCACGGGCGGGAATTTTCTCGAACATGATGCTCATGTTTGTAAGGTGATGTGGTCATCATACAAATTTGAGCGAGCATCAGCATCCGGGATAACCCTCGTTCAAGAGAGGTAACGTCGGCTAAATTGATTGGAACCGGTTCCAAAAGAACGGAAACCGACGCGAACATGCGTCGTTCTGCAATCGATCAGGGAAGGGGCTGGCTGCCCGGCCCCGTCACTCGGCGATGTCCTCGACGGGGTCGGCCGACGCGTCGGGCATCGCGGCCACTTCGGCCACGTCGCCGCCGCGCTCGCGATAGGTCGCCGGCGGCACGCCGAACTGCTTGCGGAATTCGCGCCCCAGGTGCGACGCATCGGCGAATCCGCAGCTCGACGCGATATCGGCGACCGTGCGGTCCGAACTCGTCAGCAGCCACGCGGCCGTGCGCAGCCGCACCTGCTTCGCGAAGGCCTGCGGGCTCCTGCCGGTCTCGGCCTTGAACAGCCGTTCGAGCTGCCGCGTCGACAGGTCGAGCTTGCTCGCGAGCTCGTCGAGCGACAGCGCACGCCCGACGTGCTGTTCCATCAGAAGAATCGCGCGCTTGACCTTCGGGTGCGTCGCCGGCTCGAGCCCCGGCGGATGCGGCTGCGGCGCATTGCCTTTCTGCATCTCGCCGACGAGCAGGATGCGCAGCGCCTTCTGCACGGTCGCGTGATCGAAATGGCGCAGCAGGATCGCGGCGGCGACGTCGATCGACGCGCGGCCGCCCGAGCACGTGATCCGGCGCCGGTCGATCACGAACAGCCGGTCTGCGATCAGCAGGTCGGGATCGGCGGACGGAAAGCGCTCGATGAAATCCCAGTAATGGAACCAGCTCACGCAGGTGCGGTAGCCGTCGAGCACGCCGGCGCGCATCAGCGTGAACACGCCGGTGCAGATGCCGACGACCGTCGCGCCGCCCGCCGCCGCGCGGCGGATGAACTCGAGCGTTTCAGGGCCGGCCTGCGGCCCCGAATGCAGCAGCCCGCCGACCACCACCACATAGTCGAACGGCTCGGCCGCGTCGAACGTCTCCCACGGCGTGATCTGGATCCCGCAGCTCGCGCGCACCGGCGCGAGCGTCTCGCCGATCACGCTCCACGCGCAGCGCACGGGCTTGCTGTAGTCGCCGTCGTCGGCCGACAGCCGCAGCATGTCGACGAAGCCGGAGAAGGCCGTCAGCGTGAAGTTCGGCAGCAGCACGATGCCGAAGCGGATGCGCCGCGGCGCGGGTTCTGCGAGGGGGGAAGCGGGTACGTCGGGGGTCATCGCGGCCAATCTCGTCACGCCGGGCAGGCGGTCTCACTCGTTTCACACTGTTTGCGGGTTGCGGCTGCCGGAGGCGGCGCGGATGCAGCCAGCGTCGCCGATCGGCCGCGGCCGGACTTGTGGTTTTTCGTCGCGAACCATCGCCAAAACGCACTTTCGGGCCGGCCGGCACGGCGCTTGGCGGCGGTATCCCACGCCGATGCCGTTTTTGTTCTATCGGCCGATTTTACGCTTTGATGTACTGGTGCCCAACGACATTTCACGCATGCAACCCAAAGGAAGCCAGATGAACGTCAGCGCGTTCGACCTGTTCAAGATCGGCATCGGCCCGTCCAGTTCGCATACGGTCGGCCCGATGATCGCCGCGTGCCGCTTCGCGTCGCACGTCGAGGACGCGAACCTGCTCGGCTTCGTGCGCCGCGTGCGGGTCGAGCTGTACGGCTCGCTCGGCGCGACCGGCAAGGGCCACGGCACCGACAAGGCCGTGCTGCTCGGCCTCGAGGGCCACCTGCCCGACACGATCGATCCGGACCTGATCGAGCCGCGGCTGGCCGCGATCCGCGCGGAGAAATCGCTGTCGCTGCTCGGCAAGCAGACGGTGCGCTTCGACGAGAAGGAACACATCGGCTTTTATCGCAAGCTGATGAGCGGCACGAGCATCGTGCATCCGAACGGGATGCGCTTCCAGGCATTCGACGAGCACGGCCAGCTGCTGGTCGAGAAAGAGTATTACTCGGTCGGCGGCGGCTTCGTCGTGAACCGCGACGGCGATCGCGTGAACGGCGTGCGCGCGGCGGTCGAGGTGCCGTATCCGTTCCGCACCGGCGACGACCTGATGCGCCAGTGCCGCGAGCACGGGCTGTCGATCGCCGAACTGATGCTGCGCAACGAAAGCGCGCTGCGCCCCGCCGACGAAGTGCGCGCCGGGCTGCTCGCGATCTGGCGCACGATGGCCGCCTGCGTCGAGCGCGGCTGCAAGGTCGAGGGCGACCTGCCGGGACCGATGCGCGTGAAGCGCCGCGCGGCCGAACTGAACGGCCGCCTGCGTTCGCGTTCCGAAGAGTCGCTGCGCGACCCGCTGTCGATGCTCGACTGGGTCAACCTGTATGCGATGGCCGTGAACGAGGAAAACGCGGCCGGCGGCCGTGTCGTCACCGCGCCGACCAACGGCGCGGCCGGCGTGATTCCCGCGGTGCTGCACTACTACGTGAAGTTCGTGCCGGGCTCGAACGAAGCCGGCATCGTCGAATTCCTGCTGACGGCCGCGGCGATCGGGATCATCTACAAGGAAACCGCGTCGATCTCCGGCGCGGAAGTCGGCTGCCAGGGCGAAGTGGGCGTCGCGTGCTCGATGGCCGCCGCCGCGCTCGCCGCGGTGATGGGCGGCACGCCCGACCAGGTCGAGAACGCGGCCGAGATCGGCATGGAGCACAACCTCGGGATGACCTGTGACCCCGTCGGCGGGCTCGTGCAGATCCCGTGCATCGAGCGCAACGCGATGGGCGCGATCAAGGCGCTGAACGCGTCGCGCATGGCGCTCAAGGGCAACGGCCAGCACTACGTATCGCTCGATTCCGTGATCAAGACGATGCGCGAAACCGGCGCCGACATGAAGACGAAATACAAGGAAACGTCGCGCGGCGGCCTCGCCGTGAACGTCATCGAATGCTAACGAAGGATCCAAACATGAGCCGCTACTCGATATTCAGCCTGTTCCGCAACGGCCTCTCGTATCACGAGAACTGGGAAAAGCAGTGGAAGAGCCCGGAGCCGAAGAAGGAATACGACGTCGTGATCGTCGGCGGCGGCGGCCACGGCCTCGCGACCGCGTACTACCTCGCGAAGGAGCACGGGATCACGAACGTCGCGATCCTCGAGAAGGGCTGGATCGGCGGCGGCAACACCGCGCGCAACACGACGATCGTGCGCTCGAACTATCTGTGGGACGAATCGGCCGCGCTGTACGAGAAGGCGATGAAGCTGTGGGAAGGGCTGTCGCAGGATCTCAACTACAACGTGATGTTCAGCCAGCGCGGCGTGATGAACCTCGCGCACACGCTGCAGGACGTGCGCGACACCGAGCGCCGCGTGAACGCGAACCGGCTGAACGGCGTCGACGCCGAATTCCTGACGCCCGCGCAGATCAAGGAAATCGAGCCGACGATCAACCTGAACAGCCGCTACCCGGTGCTCGGCGCATCGATCCAGCGCCGTGCGGGCGTCGCACGCCACGACGCGGTGGCCTGGGGCTTCGCGCGCGGCGCGGATCGCGCCGGCGTCGACATCATCCAGAACTGCCAGGTCACGGGCATTCGCCGCGAAGGCGGCGCGGTGGTCGGCGTCGATACGGTGAAGGGGTTCATCAAGGCGAAGAAGGTCGCGGTGGTCGCGGCCGGCAACACGACGACGCTCGCCGACATGGCCGGCGTGCGTCTGCCGATCGAAAGCCATCCGCTGCAGGCGCTGGTGTCCGAGCCGATCAAGCCGGTCGTCAACTCGGTGATCATGTCGAACGCGGTGCACGCATACATCAGCCAGTCCGACAAGGGCGACCTCGTGATCGGCGCCGGTATCGACCAGTACACGGGCTTCGGCCAGCGCGGCAGCTTCCACATCATCGAAAGTACGCTGCAGGCGATCGTCGAGATGTTCCCGGTGTTCTCGCGCGTGCGGATGAACCGCCAGTGGGGCGGCATCGTCGACGTGTCGCCGGACGCGTGCCCGATCATCACCAAGACCGACGTGAAGGGCCTGTATTTCAACTGCGGCTGGGGTACCGGCGGCTTCAAGGCGACGCCGGGCTCGGGCTGGGTGTTCGCTCACACGATCGCCCGCGACGAACCGCATCCGCTGAACGCGCCGTTCGCGCTCGACCGCTTCTACACGGGCCACCTGATCGACGAGCACGGCGCTGCCGCCGTCGCGCACTAACCGCACTGAGGAGAAAGAAACATGTTGCTGATCGAATGTCCGTGGTGCGGGCCGCGCGCCGAATCCGAGTTTACGTGCGGCGGTGAAGCCGACATCGTGCGCCCGGTGGCGAACGAGACCATGACCGACCGCGAATGGGGCGAATACGTGTTCATGCGCGAGAACAAGCGCGGGCTGCACAAGGAGCAATGGCTGCATACGCAGGGTTGCCGCCGCTGGTTCAAGGTGACGCGCGACACGGTGACCTACGATATCAAGGGCTACGAAAAGTTCGGCGGGGCTGCCAATGGCGCCGCTGCCGGCAACGCACACGAAGAGGGCACCAGCAAATGAGCCAGAAAGACCGCCTCGGCACCGGTGGCCGCATCAATCGCGCGATTCCGTTGACGTTCACGTTCAACGGCCGCACGTATCAGGGCTTCCAGGGCGACACGCTCGCGTCCGCGCTGCTCGCGAACGGCGTGCACTTCGTCGCGCGCAGCTTCAAGTACCACCGTCCGCGCGGAATCGTGACGGCGGACGTCGCGGAACCGAATGCCGTCGTGCAGCTCGAAACCGGCCCGTACACCGTGCCTAACGCGCGCGCGACCGAGATCGAGCTGTACCAGGGGCTCGTCGCGACGAGCGTGAACGCGGAGCCGACGCTCGAGAACGACAAGTACGCGATCAACCAGAAGTTCTCGCGCTTCATGCCGGCCGGGTTCTACTACAAGACCTTCATGTGGCCGCGCAACATGTGGCCGAAGTACGAAGAGAAGATCCGCGAAGCGGCCGGCCTCGGCAAGGCGCCCGAGGTGCTCGACGCCGATCGCTACGACAAGTGCTACGCGCACTGCGACGTGCTCGTGGTCGGCGGTGGCCCGTCGGGCCTCGCCGCCGCGCATGCGGCCGCCACGGCCGGCGCACGCGTGATCCTCGTCGACGACCAGCGTGAGCTCGGCGGCAGCCTGCTGTCGTGCCGCGCGGAGATCGACGCGAAGCCCGCGCTGCAATGGGTCGAGAAGATCGAGGCCGAGCTGCGCAAGCTGCCCGACGTGACGATCCTGTCGCGCAGCACCGCGTTCGGCTATCAGGACCACAACCTCGTGACGGTCACGCAGCGCCTGACCGATCACCTGCCGGTGTCGATGCGCAAGGGCACGCGCGAACTGCTGTGGAAGGTCCGTGCGAAGCGCGTGATTCTCGCGACCGGCGCGCACGAGCGGCCGATCGTATTCGGCAACAACGACCTGCCGGGCGTGATGCTCGCGGGCGCGGTGTCGACCTACGTGCATCGCTTCGGCGTGATGCCGGGCCGCAACGTGGTCGTGTTCACGAACAACGACCGTGCATACCAGACCGCGCTCGACCTGAAGGCGTGCGGCGCGAAGGTGACGGTCGTCGATTCCCGCGCATCGTCGAACGGCGCGCTGCCGGCGGCGGCCAAGCGGCAGGGCGTGACGGTGATGAGCGGTGCGGTCGTCACGGCCGCTTCGGGCAAGTGGCGCGTATCGTCGGTCGACGTCGCGTCCTACTCGAACGGCCAGACCGGCGGCAAGATGCAGTCGCTGCCGTGCGACCTCGTCGCGATGTCGGGCGGCTTCAGCCCGGTGCTGCACCTGTTCGCGCAGTCGGGCGGCAAGGCGTGCTGGAACGACGAGAAGGCGTGCTTCCTGCCGGGCAAGCCCGTGCAGGCGGAAGCGAGCATCGGTGCGGCGGCCGGCGAATTCGGGCTGGCCCGTGCGCTGCGGCTCGCGGTCGATGCGGGCGTGGAAGCGGCGAAGGCCGCGGGCTTCACGGCCGCGCAGCGCCCGGCCGCGCCGCAGGTCGCCGAAGCCGTCGAAGGCGCATTGCAGCCGTTGTGGCTCGTCGGTAGCCGCGAGGCGGCGGCGCGCGGGCCGAAGCAGTTCGTCGACTTCCAGAACGACGTCGCAGCCGCCGACATCCTGCTCGCCGCGCGCGAAGGCTTCGAGTCGGTCGAGCACGTGAAGCGCTACACGGCGATGGGCTTCGGCACCGACCAGGGCAAGCTCGGCAACATCAACGGGATGGCGATTCTCGCGGGCGCGCTCGGCAAGACGATTCCGGAAACGGGTACGACGACGTTCCGCCCGAACTACACGCCCGTGTCGTTCGGTACGTTCGCGGGCCGCGAGACGGGCGATTTCCTCGACCCGATCCGCAAGACGGCCGTGCACGAATGGCACGTCGAGCACGGCGCGATGTTCGAGGACGTCGGCAACTGGAAGCGGCCGTGGTATTTCCCGAAGAACGGCGAGGATCTCCATGCGGCCGTGAAGCGCGAATGTCTCGCGGTGCGCAACAGCGTCGGCATCCTCGACGCGTCGACGCTCGGCAAGATCGACATCCAGGGCCCGGACGCGGTGAAGCTGCTGAACTGGATGTACACGAACCCGTGGAACAAGCTCGAAGTGGGCAAGTGCCGCTACGGGCTGATGCTCGACGAAAACGGGATGGTGTTCGACGACGGCGTGACCGTGCGCCTCGCCGACCAGCATTTCATGATGACCACCACCACCGGCGGCGCGGCGCGCGTGCTGACGTGGCTCGAGCGCTGGCTGCAGACCGAATGGCCCGACATGAAGGTGCGGCTCGCGTCCGTCACCGATCACTGGGCGACGTTCGCGGTGGTCGGCCCGAAGAGCCGCAAGGTCGTGCAGAAGGTGTGCCAGGACATCGACTTCGGCAATGAAGCGTTCCCGTTCATGAGCTATCGCAACGGCACCGTCGCCGGCGCGAAGGCGCGCGTGATGCGGATCAGCTTCTCGGGCGAGTTGGCCTACGAAGTGAACGTGCCGGCGAATGCGGGCCGCGCGGTGTGGGAAGCGCTGATGGCGGCCGGCGCCGAGTTCGACATCACGCCGTACGGCACCGAAACGATGCACGTGCTGCGCGCGGAGAAGGGCTACATCATCGTCGGCCAGGATACCGACGGCTCGATCACGCCGTTCGACCTCGGGATGGGCGGGGTCGTCGCGAAGTCGAAGGACTTCCTCGGCAAGCGCTCGCTGTCGCGTTCGGATACCGCGAAGGAAGGCCGCAAGCAGTTCGTCGGCCTGCTGACCGAAGACGAACAGTTCGTGCTGCCGGAAGGCGCGCAGATCATCGCGAAGGACACGCAGGTGTCGGCCACCGATCCGACGCCGATGATCGGCCACGTGACGTCGAGCTACTACAGCCCGATCCTGAAGCGCTCGATCGCGCTCGCGGTGGTGAAGGGCGGCCTGAACAAGATGGGCGAGAGCGTCGTGATTCCGCTGGCCAACGGCAAGCGCATCACCGCGAAGATCTCGAGCCCGGTTTTCTACGATACCGAAGGGGTGCGTCAGCATGTGGAATGAAACGAGAAACCAGACGCAGGTGGCGGGCGCGGGCGGCGTGACGCTTGAATCGCCGTTCGTCGGCGCGGCCGACGTGCTGAAGCCGCACCAGGCGCGCGCTTCGAAGAAGTTCACGCTGCGCGAGCGGCCGTTCCTCGATCTCGTCAACGTGCGCGGCGAGTTGGGCGATCCGGCATTCGTCGCCGCGTTCGAGCGCGTGGTCGGCTGCCGGCCGCCCGCGGAGCCGAACACGGTGGCGCGCGGCGCCGAGTACGACGTGCTGTGGCTCGGCCCCGACGAATGGCTCGTGCGGTCGAACGGGCCGGTGCAGGCCGGCGTGCTCGAGGCGAAGCTGGCCGAGGCCGTGCAGGGCTTGTACGCGGCGGCCGTCGACGTCGGCAGCGGCTACACGGTCGTCGAGATCACCGGCGAACGCGTGCGCGACGTGATCGCGCGCGGCTGCCCGCTCGATCTGCATCCGCGCGTGTTCAAGCCGGGCCAGTGCGCGCAGTCGCACTACTTCAAGTCGCCGATCACGCTGATCCCGACCGGCGACGACACGTTCGAGATCGTCCTGCGCCGCAGCTTCGCCGACTATTTCGTGCGCATCATGCTCGACGCCGCGGCGCCGCTCGCATCATGAAGCCGTTCGACGAACCGTTCGTGGCGATCGACGCGCCGCGCCTGCGCGGGCGCGGCTGGAGCGTGTTCGTCGACGAACTGAAGGTGCCCGCGCGAATCGGCATTCATGCGCACGAGCATGAAGCGCCGCAGCCGATCGTGATCGACGCGCGGCTCGGGTATCGCTGCGAGCCGAGCGAGCAGGGCGAGTGGATCGATTACGACGGCTACTGCGCGCGCGTCGCGTCGTTTCTGTCGCACAAGCCGCATACGCGGTTGCTGGAGACGCTCGTTGCAGATATCGCGGTGCTGTCGTTTCGCGAATGGCCGGCGCTGGAGTCGCTGACGCTGTCGGTGTACAAGCCGAAGATCCGGCCGGGGACGAAGCGCGTGGGTGTGTCGCTGGACTGGACGCGCGGGGATTACCTGCGGTGGACGGGGGCGGCGGGGCAGCTTTGATCAGAGGGGGCCGGATCAAGGCACGAGGGAGGTGATCCGGTGACGCCATGGGGCGGCGGCGCGAATGCGCCGCCGTACTCGTTTACAGTTCCTGAAATATGAGAAGAATGGGCTACCGCTGGCCTTTGGCGTTTTTGTTCCTGAAATATCGGAACAATTGGCGATATGGCACGGCCGGCGGTCAGTTCGGCTGCGTCAGTTGCGCTTCCCACTTCTTCAGGATGCGCACGCGTGCCTGACTGAAATCCACCCAACAGTTGAGCCAGGCGTCACTCGGAATCGTCTGCTGCGGATTGGCGGTCTTCACGTAGTCACAAGTATCGCCGGCAAAGGCGGCCCAACTCGTCTGCGATTTCGCGAGTCGGGCGGCAGCGTCGGGGTTGCGTTGGCGCAGCTTGCGAGCGAGCGACCGGTACGCGCTGTCCACTTGCTGCTGCTGCTGATCGAGCACGCAGCGCCGCACGGCTTCCATCGTCGGCCCTGCCTGTTCGCAGTCGACGGCAGCGAAAGCCGATACAGGGCCGCCCGACAGCGCGACAATGGCGAACAGCCGGACCGCGCGGCGTCGGGCCGGGGCCGTGCGAACGGGGGTGCCCATTGCTTACTTCGCGTTGCGGTTCGCGGCCGGCGCCGCTGACGGATCGCTGACCGGCACCATGTGCGCCTTCGCGTTGTTCGCATCGTTCGCGGTATTCGCACTTTTCGCATCGTCATCGGGTTCGAGCACGAACCGGAACGAATCGACCCGCTGCATCACTTTCGCCGCATACGCACTGGATCCGCCGCTGTAGCTCCTCAACCCGGCCTGCACGTTGCCGCCGGCCGCTTTCACATAGCCCGACAGAATGCGCGAGCCGACCTCGACGTTCGCATTCGGCTCGGTCAGGTCCTTCACGTCGCGCAGCATGCCGCGGTGCGCGGACGGCACGACCTGCATCAATCCGGTCGCGCCATGCTGGCCGCGCGCCTTTTCCTGGAAGCGCGATTCGATCGAAATAATCGCGTAAACGAGTGCCGGCGGCAGCGAATATTTCGTCGCAGTGACGCTCACGATATCGGCGAGCTTCGCGGCCTTTTCTCTTGCGACGCCGAATTTCTTCGTCAGGTAGGACGTGATGCGGCGGTTTGCTTCGTTGGGCTGATCGTTGGTGCTCGCGAGCGGCGCGGGCGCGGCAGCCGGCGCCGATGCCAGTGCATCGGGCGCGGAAGCAGGCAAAGCGGGCGCCTGCTGCGCCGCGGCCTGTTGCGCAATGCCGAGCGAAAGCACGATCAGCCAGAAGAACCGTCGTCGCATGGTCGAGTGCGGGGAAATGGGAGGCGCATAGTATATCGACCAATCGCGGCGCGTGGTCGAGCGCCGGCTCGAATGAAAGCGACGTGTAGGCTTGTCACGTTCGCGATCATCGACGTGCCGATCGTTGCGCGGACACGCATCGGAGTCCGGACGCGCGCTAGTTGATGATCTCGCCGATGCCGGTTTCGATGCGGATTCTGAGCTGCTGGATGAACGCCGGATCGTACGGTTCCCAGCTATCGAGTTCGCCAACGATCTTCAAAGGCGATGTGCTTCGATACGATCGCGTCGGATTGCCCGGGAATTTCTTGTCCGTGACGTTCGGGTCGTTTTCGAATTCGCCGGTGGGTTCGACGATGTAGACCCGCGGCCGGCCATCGCCTTTGGCCATGTCCGCAGCCAGGCCGGCGCCTTTGGGCAGGGCCGTGAAATAAATGTGATTCATCACGACGTCATCCCGATAATTCGATCTGAAGCCTGCCGTCAGCAAGTCGCCGGTCCGCAGATCCGCTTTCGTGCCATGAAAAAACGGGCCGGTGTCCAGGGCAGCCATGGTTTCTCCTTCGAAAAATTTTGCGACGGCTGCTACGCGCGCCGCGCGCTCGCCACCCGCGCGATCGCGCCGATCGCATCGCTGACGAGCACCGCGAGCAAGCCGACGATCACGCCGCCTTGCAGCACGAACGCGGTGTTCGACGTCTGCAGGCCCGCGATGATCACGTCGCCGAGCCCGCGCGCGGCGACCGTCGAGCCGATCGTCGCGGTGCCGAGATTGATCACGACCGCGAGGCGGATGCCGTTGACGATCACCGGGAACGCGAGCGGCAGCTCGACGGACACCAGCTGCTGCCAGCCGCTCATCCCCATCCCGCGCGCGGCGTCGACGACGTCGCGCGGCACGTCCTCGATCCCCGCGATCGTGCTTTCGAAAACCGGCAGGAGCCCGTACAAAACGAGCGCGATCAGCACGGGTTTCAGGCCGAAGCCGACTGCCGGCACGGCCAGCGCGAGCACGGCAACCGGCGGGAAGGTCTGGCCGATATCGACGACGCTGCGCGCGACCGGCAGGAAATCCGCACCGAACGGCCGCGTGACCGCGATGCCGGCCGCGACCGCGACGATCGTGCCGATCAGGCTCGACAGCGCGACCGTGCCGAGATGCGCGAGCGTGAGATCGAGCAGGCTCGCGCGATCGTAGATCACCGGCGCGCCGTTGTCCGCGAACGGCGCGAACAGACCCTGCAGCCACACGGGGCGCAACAGCAGCACGAGCAGCAGCGCGAGCGCGGCCGCGCGGGCGACGTACGCGGGAAGCGACGACCGCTTGGGTCCCATGCTGCCGCGCGTCGTCATGCGGGCTGCCTCGCGTGTGAACGGATCGCGTCGAGCGTGATGCGGCGGGGGCCGTGTGCGTGGCGGTAGCCGTCGGCCGTATCGTCGACGGGTAGCGCATCGACGCCGCGCCACAACAATTCGGACACCGCATCGCGCAGCGTGCGCGTCGCCGCGATCGGTTCGCCGTCGGCGTGGCCGGCTTCGGCCACGGCGTCGATCGGCGTGAGCGCGAGCAGGCGCAGCGGCCGATCGACGCCCGCGACGAGCTGTTCGACGACACCCGCCGCCGGCTTGCCGAGAATCTCGGCCGGCGACGCGACCTGCAGCAGCCGGCCGCCGTCCATCACCGCGATCGTGTCGCCGAGCTTCAGCGCTTCCTCGATATCGTGCGTGACGATCACGACCGTGATGCCGAGGCGGCGCTGCAGCGCGAACAGGTCGTCCTGCGCCTTGTTGCGGATGATCGGATCGAGCGCGCCGAATGGTTCGTCCATCAGCAGCATCGCAGGCTCGGCCGCAAGGGCGCGCGCAACGCCGACGCGCTGCTGCTGGCCGCCCGACAGTTCGTGCGGGAGCTTGCCCGCGAATTCGGCCGGCGCGAGATGGAACAGATCGAGCAGTTCGTTCACGCGGGCGTCGATGCGCTCCGCCGGCCAGCCGAGCAGGCGCGGCACGGTCGCGATGTTGCGCGCGACGCTCCAGTGCGGAAACAGCCCGTGCCCCTGGATCGCATAGCCGATGCCGCGGCGTAGTTGCTCGGGTGCGACGGTCGCCGTATCGACGCCGTCGATGCGAATCGTGCCGCTGGTCGGCGCGATCAGCCGGTTGATCATGCGCAAGAGCGTCGACTTGCCGCTGCCCGATGCGCCGACGAGCGCGGTGATCGTGCCGCGTTGCATCGTCAGCGATACGTCGTCGACGGCGACCGCGTCGCCGAAGCGTTTGCCGACTCGTTCGATCTCGATCATCCTGCACGCCCCTTCGCGAGCGACGTCGCGGCTTCGAACACGACCGCGGCCGCCAGTGCGAGCGCGATCGTCGGGATCGCGCCGAGCAGCACGAGATCGGCGGCCGATTGCCCGATCCCCTGGAAGATGAAGGTGCCGAACCCGCCGCCGCCGATCAGCGCGGCCACCGCGGTCAGCCCGATGTTCTGCACGAGCACGATGCGCACGCCGCTCAGGATCACCGGCAGCGCGAGCACGAGATCGACGCGCAGCAGCCGCTGCGCACGCGTCATGCCCATCGCGCGCGCGGCTTCGGTCACGTGCGGCGGCACCTGTTCGAGCCCGACCACGACGCTCGATGCGATCGGCAGCAGCGAGTAGAGGAACAGCGCAAGCACGGCCGGCGCGACCCCGATGCCGCGGATGCCGAGCGCGGCCGCGAGCGGCACGTGCGCGGCGAGCAGGCCGAGCGGCGCCATCATCAGCCCGTACATCGCGATGCTGGGGATCGTCTGCACGATATTGAGCGCGGGCATCGCGACGGTGCGCACCGTCGCGATGCGCGCGCAGGCGATGCCGAACGGCACGCCCGCGACGAGCGCGGCGGCGACCGAGCCGCCCGCGAGCGACACGTGACGGATCGCTTCGCGCCAGAAATCGTCGCTGCGCACCGCGTATTCGCGCATCACGGAGAGGCCGTCCCACCCGCCGCTCGCGAGCGGCACCGAAACCGCTGCTATCGCGACGGCGAGCGCGGCGAGGCGCCGCCACGGGCCGAACGCGAGGCGCGCGAGCGCGTCGGCGATCAGCACGGCCCATGCGAACAGCAGCAGCCAGACGCCGGCGTCGGGCGACACGCGGGCCAGCATGTCGTCGGGTGCGACGACATGCGCCGCGGCCGCGCCGACCGCATACGCGAGCGTCGCGAGCCCCGTACAGCCGGCCGCGAGCCGCCACGCGGGACGGCTCGCCGTCATCACCCACAGCGCGCCGACGGTCCACAGCGCGGCGAGCACGGCGCCCTGCATCGGCGGCAACGCGGCGAACACCGACAGCCCGGTGCCGGCCGCGATCCGGTTCGGCCGCAGCACCGCGAACGACAGCCCGAACACCGCGACGATCGTCAGGATGCCGATCAGGATGCCGACCTTGTCGAGCGTGACGCGCCGCGCGGACGCTGCCGCGCGCGCCGTCATTTCACGAAACCCTTCGCTTTCAGGTAGCTTTTCGCGACGCCGGCCGCCGGCTCGCCGTTGAGCTGGATGCGGGCGTTCAGCGATTGCAGCGTTTTCAGGTCGAGGCTCGCGAACACGGGCTTCAGCAAGTCGGCGATCTGCGGATGCACTTTCAGCGCGGCTTCGCGGATCACCGGCGCCGGCGCGTAGACAGGCTGCACGTGCTTGTCGTCGTCGAGCACCGCGAGGCCGCTCGACGCGATGCCGCCGTCGGTGCCGTAGACCATCGCCGCGTTCACGCCGTCGGTCTGGTTCGCGGCGGCCTTGATCGTCGCGGCCGTGTCGCCGCCGGACAGCACGACGAGCTGCTCGGGCTTCAGCTTGAAGCCGTACGCTTTCTCGAACGACGGCAGCGCGGACGCGCTGTTCACGAATTCGGCCGAGGCCGCGAGCTTCACCTTGCCGCCGCTGGCCACCCACTTGCCGAAGTCGGAGAAGGTCTTCAGGTGCTGCGACTGCGCGACGGGCGCGAGCAGCGCGATGCCCCACGTGTTGTTCGCGGGCGCCGGTGCGAGCCACACGAGATGGTTCGCCGCGTAGTCGAGTTGCTTCGCGGTGTCGTAGCCTTGGCTCGCGTTCTTCCACACCGGATCGTCGGCCTTGTTGAAGAAGAACGCGGCGTTGCCCGTGTATTCGGGGTAGACGTCGATCTCGCCGCTCGTGAGCGCCTTGCGCACGATCGGCGTCGTGCCGAGCGCGATCTTCTCGGTGACGGGAATGCCGTGGGCCTTCAGCACCTGTGAAATGAGGTTGCCGAGCAGGTTGCCTTCGGTGTCGATCTTCGACGACACCACGACGGGCGTGTCGGCGTGCGCGCCGGGCGCCACGATCGCGGCGGCGAACGCGAGGCCCAGGATCCGGGCGGGCAGGGCGAGCTTCATCGGGGCCAATCTCCAGGAGGGGGCGTACGCCGAAAGTTACTTGACTGAGCGGGCTTTGGCAAACCGCGTGCGGCGGCGTGTCCACAGCCGATGTGAGGATAACCCGCAACCGCCGTACGGGCTTGTTACACTGGAATTCACTCCCGCCTGCGGACATTTGCCGACATGAAGCCCGAGCTGCTGGTCCTCATCGCATTGCGCGGCGACGCGCATCGCGAGATCGTCGCGTCGTTCGACGTGCGTTATGCCCCGACCCCCGACGCGCGCGAACGCGCGATCGCCGAACACGGCAGCACGATTCGCGCGGTGCTGACCAACGGCAGCACGGGGCTGACCGCCGCCGAGATCGACCGGCTGCCGCAGCTCACGTTCGTCAGCGCGCTCGGCGCGGGCTACGAGCACATCGACGTCGCGCACGCGAAGGCGCGCGGCATTGTCGTAGTCACGGGCGCCGGCACCAACGACGATTGCGTCGCCGATCACGCGTTCGCGCTGCTGCTCGCGGCGGTGCGCAACGTCGTGCAGCTCGATGCGAAGACCCGCGCGGGCGTGTGGCGCGACGGGCTGTCGATGCCGCCGAACGTGTCGGGCAAGAAGCTCGGCATCGTCGGGCTCGGCAAGATCGGCGAGAAATGCGCGCGCCGCGCGGCCGGTTTCGACATCGAGATCGGTTATCACAACCGGTCGGAGAAGCCCGTGCCGTATCGCTATTTCGACCGGGTCGACGCGCTCGCGCAGTGGGCCGATTTCCTGATCGTCGCGACGCCGGGCGGCGCGGGCACGCGGCATCTGATCGATCGGACCGTGCTCGACGCACTCGGCCCCGGCGGTTTTCTCGTCAACGTGTCGCGCGGCAGCGTTGTCGATACCGCTGCTTTGGCGGACGCGCTGCGCGAGCGGCGCATCGCGGGCGCGGGGCTCGACGTGTACGAAGGCGAACCCGAGCCGCCGCGCGCGCTGACGGATCTCGACAGCGTCGTGCTGACACCGCACATGGGCGGCTGGTCGCCCGAGGCGCTCGATCGTTCGGTGCGGCAGTTTCTCGACAACGCGGCGCGGCACTTCGCGGGGCAGCCGGTGTTGACGCCGGTGTGAGCGCCGGGCGGCGGCGTTTACTCAGTTCGCCTGCCTGCAGAATTCCCAGTAGAAATCCGGCAGATTCGCCGGCTTGTCGGCATCGAGATCGATCCAGCCGAACTGGTTGTGCTCGTCGCTCAGCACGATTTCGTGACGATCGGCCTGACACTCCTTTCATCTAGCCATCCCCCGCCCGCATCGACGGGCATGCGGGCGGGGGACGCGGCGCCGTTACGCCGGCAGACGGCGCACGATTACGCGCCCGTCGACGGCGACGCCAGCGGCACCGTCACCGACGTGCCGGCCGGATCGAGCGTCAGCCCGGTGCCCGGCGTCGGCCGCAACGTCGCCTCATAGTCGCTGGAGAGCACGACGAGCCCCAGCCGGTGGCCGGCCTCCAGCTTGTAGTCGCGCGGCATGAACGTCAGCTTCAGGTCGTACGGCATGCCGGGCAGCACCGGTTGCGACACCCACTCGGACAGCCGGTTGCGCGGGTCGGTCCATGCGCGCGTGACGATCGTCGCCGTGCCGTCCGGCGCACGGTCGACCAGTAGCGCCGTCACGTTCGCGACGCCCGTGAAGGTCAGCCTGACGCGCGCGGTCGCGGTGCCGGACAGGCGTGCCGCGGCCGTCAGCGGTGCGGTCTCGAAGCGGCTGCGGTTTTCGCCGGTCGGCGTGTTCGCCAGCGTGAGCGCGGGAATGCGCGCATCGTCGGTGAAGCGCGCGAGCGGGCCGCCGCTCGGCAGTCGCAGCAGCGTGCCGGTGCTCGCGCCGTCGCCACCGGCGAAGTACGTGACCGGCGTCGCGTGGCGCGCGGCCCAGTCGGCTTCCTTCAGCAGCGTGCCGTCCGCCTGCGCGACCACCGCGCGCGGATCCTGCTCGACGCCGTTGTCATAGCCGATCAGGTAGCGCGTGAACCACCGGTTCACCTCCGCCGTCCACGCGTCGGCCATCGCCGGCACGCGGGTCGGATCGGTGTGCTTCAGGCGATGCAGCCACAGCTGGGTCGGCACGCCCTGACGTCGCATCGCCAGATACCACGACGTCGACTGGTCGACGCGCACGTTGTCGTCGGTCAGCCCTTGCGCGACGAGCGCCGGCGCGACCGCGAACGCGGTCGGAATGTCGCGCGCGGCCCAGAACGGCGAATAGTCGCCGGTCTTGCGGTCTTCCTGCTGCAGCGCTTCGTCGATCAGGTGCGTGCAACGCTCCGGATGCGCGTTCGTCAGCAGCGCCTTGATGTACACGTCGACATCCTCGCCCTGATAGCCTTCCGGCGCGCGCACGAGGCCGCCCGAGCGGTAGTAGCCGTACATGTTCGACAGCCCCGCGATCGGCACGATCGCGTCGAGCCCGCGCGTGCGCAGGCTCGCGACCATCTTCGGCAGCGTGCCGTCGTACGACACGCCGTACATGCCGACGTGGCCGGTCGACCAGTTCGCGACGACCGTCTTGCCGTTCGCGTCCTTCGCGGTCGCGTCGCGGCCGAGCCAGCGGATCACCGACGCCATCGCGACCGATTCGTCGCGCGTCAGGATCGTCGGGCAGCCGTCCGAGCCGGCGGTGCCGAGCGAATCCGCATAGACGATCGTGAAGCCGCGCGGCACGAAGTAGCTCTCGATCCATGAACGGCCGGCGGCGGCCGCCTCGAGCTGCTGCAGCATCCGGGTTTGCGGTGCGGCGGCGAGGATGCGCGTGGATGCCGATGCCGCAGCGTCGGCGGTCGAGGCCGGATGCGGCGTGCCGTCGAGTTCGACGTCGACGTCGTGGTTCGGGCTGTCGGCGAGCCCCGCGTAATACGGGCTCGCGAGCACGATGACGGGCGTGCGCGCGCCGTTCGCCGTTTCGGACGGCCGCACGATGCGCACGTGGATGCGGTCGCGCGTGCCGTCGCCGTCGGAATCGACCGGCGTGTCGACCCACGCGTTCTCTTCGATCGTGCCGCCGGACAGCGACGGCTGCACCTGGCCGTTGCTGATCACCGGCTTGTAGCGGCCGCCGCTCGCCGGATTCGCGTAAGGCACGCCGGACGGCGAAAAGCGCGACGCGAGCGATTGTGTATTGGACTGATCGGCCGCGGCGGCGGCCCCCGCCTGTTGGCCCTGCGCGAGCGCTGACACGCCCGCCACGCTGCCGCCGTCGTCGCCGCCGCACGCGGCGAGCGTCGCGGCCGCCACGAGCGCGGGCAGCCATGCGCGCCGTACTCCGGTTCGATGAATGTTCATGGAATCGACCTCGTCTCTTGTGATTGTCTGGAACCGGCCGGCTCGCGATACGCCCCCTGCGGCCTGGCCGGGTGCTGCGTCGGATGAAGCGGAACTGCACCATCAAAAACGGTGGACGAGGTGGATAAGGATCTCGCCCGGTGCCGGCGTGCGTCGGGCGGCGCGCATCCGGCCGGCGTCGAGGCGAGCGCATCGCCCCGAACGGGAATCGTCAGTGCGGCGGTTCGCTACGAATACAGGAGTGCGAATCAAATGCGGGCATGCCCTGGCTTCCTTCAGGTTTCGGATGAAACGGAACGGCACGATGCGATGAGGCGGGAGTGTTGCGAACGACGGTGCTGCAACGGCAGGAAAGCGCGACGCGAGTCGGCACGCTGGCCGGATTGCTTTCCGGAAGCTTGCGCAAAAGTTATCTCAGTGAAATGTTCGTGTCAAACTTTTTTAGCTTGAATCAAACAAAGTTTCGATATGGGTGCGCATGTGTGCTCAACTTCCCGGCAATCCGTCCGTAAACAGGGAAAAACAGGCTGAAAACGAGAGAGAAAGAGGGCAATGACGATACCGGTTACGGCGGCGGGCGGCCTTACGCTCGCGCAAATGGCGCAGGCGGCGCTCGCCGGGCGCGAGACGCCGGACACGACGGCGTCCGGCGCGCAGCAAGACACGCCGATCAGCGTCCGGGCAATCGATCCGGACGCGCTGCAGGCGGCGATGACGAAACAGTTGTCGATGGTGGGCGATTTGACGATGAAGCTGCGCGGCGTGACCGATATGCTCGCGACGAGCCTGCAGGACATCGTCGCGAAGCGGCCGGACTTGGCCGATGCGCCGTTCGACTTCATGACCGACGACGGCCGGATCAAGGTCGTGTCGAAGACGATGACGGACAGCGATCGCGCGTGGATCGAGTCGACGCTGAATTCGAACGCCGGCCTCGTGCTCGCGACGCGCGATTTTCACGAGCAGGCCGTCGATATCGCCGCCCAAGGCGCGGCCGTGCGCGGCGACGCGTTCACGGACAGCGATCGCGCGGCGGCGAGCCAGGGCGCTGACGCGCGCTTTCACTTCATGAGCCTGCTCAACCGGTCGGTCGCGGAGAACCCGCCGCCCGTGCCGCCCGGCGGGCACTTCACCACGCAGGATGGCACGACGCTGACGATCGAGCCGTCGGCCGGCACGGCGCGCGGTACGCTCGCGCTGCTGAGCACGGCGCGCCAGTTGTCGTCGGGTGCGGCGATTTTCGTCGACGCATCCGGCAACACGTCCTACGGCATGCGTATGGAACTCGTCAACGTCGGCTTCGACGTGCTCGCCGGCTACACGCCCGACGGCGGCAGCAGCGTCGGTTTCCACGAGACCGCGTAACGCCGCGCCAATGGCCTCTACTCGTCGCGCAGCGCCTCGGCCGGCCGCACCCGCGCGGCGCGCCAGCTCGGGTACAGCGTCGCGACGCACGACATCAGGAACGCGGCCGACGCAATCTCGATCACGTCGAGCGCCGACAGCTTCGACGGCAGCGCGCTGAGGAAATACACGGACGGCGTCAGGAAGCGGATGCCGAGCAACTGTTCGACCGCCGGCAGCACCACCGGGATGCTCACCGCGATCGCGCAGCCGAGCGCGACGCCCGCCAGCGTGCCGGCGAGGCCGATCGTCATTCCCTGGATCGCGAAGATCTTCATGATCGCGCGGGGCGGCGCGCCGAGCGTGCGCAGGATCGCGATGTCGCCCTGCTTCTGCGTGACCGTCATCACGAGCGACGACACGAGGTTGAACGCGGCGACCGCGACGATCAGCATCAGGATCAGCGACAGCATCCGCTTCTGCAGCCGCTCGGCTTCGAACCACGTGCGGTTCTGCCGCGTCCAGTCGCGGATATACAGGTTGCCCGACAGCGTGCGCGACAGCGCCAGCGCGATCTCCGGCGCGCGCTGCAGATCGTCGACGCGCAGCCGGATGCCGGTCGGCGCGCGCACGTTGGCCAGTTGCTGCGCGTCGCGGATGTGGATGTACGCGAGCGCGCTGTCGTATTGGTAGTGCCCGGACTCGAACGTGCCGACCACGTTGAACTGGCGGAACCGCGGCAGCGCGTCGCCCAGGCGCGCGGTGTTGCCGGGCGCGAAGAACGTGATGCGGTCGCCGATCTTCACGTGCAGCGCGTCGGCGAGCGCCGCGCCGAGCACGATGCCCATCTCGCCCGGTACGAGCGCGTCGAGGCGGCCCGTCTTCAGCTTGCGCGCGATCTCGGACACGCGCGGCTCGAGCACGGGATCGATGCCGCGCAGCGCGACGCCGGTCACGTTGCCCGCGTTCGTCAGCAGCGCCTGCGCGTCGACATAGGGCGCGACCGCGCGCACCGCAGCATTCTGTAACGATTCGTGCGCGGTGAGCCGCCAGTCGGGCATCGCGCCGGACGGCGAGAAGATTTCCACATGCGCGAGCACCGACAGCATCCGGTCGCGCACCTCGGTGCGAAAGCCGTTCATCACCGACAGCACGACGATCAGCGCGGCCACGCCGAGCGCGATGCCGGCCATCGCGGCGCCGGCGATGAACGACACGAAGCCGTCGCCGGCCGAGCGCCGGCCGCCGCGCGCGTAGCGCAGCCCGATCTGCCATTCGAACGGGAGTTTCAAGCGGTTTCCTTTCGTTTCGATTCGATCCTGCCGAGCCGCGCATTCTAGCGAACGCGGCGCGGCCGCGTGCGGAGGCCGGACATCGGCGGCCCGCCATCCGCCCGATGCCCGCCCGACCGGCCGGTCACCGGCGGGCGTTGCGCGCCGGCACACCGCTGTTTCCATCGTTTCGGGTCTGATCGATAATGGCGCCCAGCATCCGGTCGAAGATACCAAATCATCACGGCGCAACCGGGCCGCGCCGTCACAGACCCATAACGATTCGGGGAAGGTTGCCGCTTGGGCAGCATGTCCTTGACAAGGAAATAACAAAATGGATTTGCTGCGTTTCCTGCTGCTCCTGCCGATTCGCGCGGCGGGCTTCGTCTGGTGGCTGCTCGGCTGCGCGCTGCGGCCGCTGGTCGGCGACGTGTCGTGGACGGCGCCCGCATGGATGGGCGTCACCGCCGCGGCCGTGCGCCGCCGCCCGTGGCATGCCGGCGGCATCGTGCTGCTCGCGGCCGCGCTCGGTTACGGCGGCTACTGGTTCAAGCATCGCCCGAAGCCGCCGGAGCCCGAAACCGTCGGCTTCACCGTGAAGGCGCCGGCGATCACGACCTACGAGGTCGACGACACCGACAAGCCGAAGATCACCGTGCATCCGCTGGAAGTGGCGTTCTCGCGATCGGCCGCGCCGATCGAACAGGTCGGCAAGCCGGCCGGCGACGGCATCGAGATGACACCCGCGCTGAAGGGCGCGTGGGAGTGGGCCGACGACAAGACGCTGCGCTTCACGCCGGCGGCCGACTGGCCGGTCGGCGCGCACGTCGAGGTGCGCTTCGCCGTGCATCGCGTGTTCGCGCCGCAGGCGACGATGCGCGACGATCGTTTCGCGTTCGACGTGCCGGCGTTCGCCGCGACGTTCGGCGACAACCAGTTCTACCAGAACCCCGACAATCCGGCGGAGAAGCAGGCGCTGCTGCAGTTGCGCTTCAACTACCCGGTCGATCCGGCCGAGTTCGAGAAGCGCATCGGCCTCGCGCTGGTCGGCCGCGACGGCAAGACCGTGTCGCCGCTGCGCTATACGGTCAACTACGACAAGATGAAGACGAGCGCGTGGGTCTACTCGCAGCCGCTCGACATTCCGCGCGATCCGCTGGCAGTGCGGCTCGACGTCGACAAGGGCGTGAAGAGCGCGCGAGGCGGCAACGGCACGCCGGATGTGCTGCACGCGTCGGTCGACGTGCCGGGGCTGTACAGCCTGTCGATCGGCAATATCGCGCCGACGCTGGTCGACAACGAGCGTTACGAGCCGGAGCAGGTGCTCGTCGCCGAAGCGTCCGACGGCGTGCGCAGCGCGGAGCTGGCCGCGCGCGCGAAGGCGTGGGTGTTGCCGAAGCGCAAGCCGGGTGTCGATCAGTCGGACGACGATCCGCCGTACGAATGGAACCTGGCCGACGTCAGCGACGCGGTGCTGAAGCAGTCGAAGCCGCTGCCGCTCGAAGCGGTGCCCACCGAGAACGACTACGCGACGCTGCAAAGCTTCAAGTATCACGCGACGCCGGGCGATCGTATCGTCGTGCGAATCGAGGGCAACCTTAAATCGGCCGGCGGTTACCTGCTCGCCGAGGCGGCGACGACCGCGTTCACGGTGCCCGACTATCCGAAGCTGCTGCGCTTCATGGCTGATGGCTCGCTGCTGTCGATGAGCGGCAGCAAGCGGCTGTCGGTCGTGTCGCGCAACCTGCCGGGGATGAAGGTCGAGATCGGCCGCGTGCTGCCCGACCAGATCCAGCATCTCGTGAGCTTCAACAACGGCACGTACGCGCGGCCCGAACTGTCGTATTCGTTCAGCGAGGATCACATCGTCGAGCGTTTCGTGCAGACTCGCGCGTTCCCGGCCGGCGACCCGGGCCGCGCCCATTACGAAGGCGTCGACCTCGGCCAGTATCTGAAGGACGGCAAGCGCGGCGTGTTCCTGCTGCACCTGTCGAAGTACGATCCGGCGGCCGAGAAGAAGAAGGCCGACGATGCGAAGGATGGCGACGCGGCGTCCGATGACGGCAGCCACGATCAGTCCGACAACGCCGATTCGGGCGACAGCAGCGGCAACGGCGACGACGGCGACAACGCACTCGGCGACACGCGGCTGATCGTCGTGACCGATCTCGGGATGCTGGTCAAGAAGGCGCTGGATGGCAGCCAGGACGTGTTCATCCAGTCGATCAGCTCGGGCAAGCCGGTTGCGGGCGCAACCGTATCGGTACTCGCGGTGAACGGCCAGGCGCTGTTCACGCAGACCACCAGCGCCGACGGCGTCGTGCATTTCCCGGCATTCAAGGGGCTCGACCGCGAGAAGCGTCCGCAGCTCTACGTCGTGAAGAAGGACACCGACCTGTCGTTCCTGCCGGTGGCCGGCCGCGACCGCCAGCTCGACTTCTCGCGCTTCGACGTCGACGGCGAACGCAACGCGACGGGCCAGGGGCAATTGTCCGCGTACCTGTTCTCGGATCGCGGGCTGTACCGACCCGGCGATCCATTCCATATCGGCCTGATCGTGCGTGCGGCCAACTGGGCGCGCAGCCCGGCCGGCGTGCCGCTGCAGGCGGAGATCGTCGACCCGCGCGGGATGACCGTCGAGCGCAAGCCGGTGACCGTCGACGCGACCGGTTTCACCGAGATCGGCTACACGACCGCCGAAACGGCGCCGACCGGTACGTGGACGGTCAATCTGTACATCGTGAAGGACGGCCAGCCGGGCGCCGAGCCGATCGGCAGCACGACGGTGCAGGTGAAGGAATTCCTGCCCGACCGGATGAAGGTCGACGCGAAGCTGTCGCAGCAGGTCGTCGAAGGGTGGGTGAAGCCGAAGGGGCTGAAGGGCATCGTCGATGCGCAGAACCTGTTCGGCACGCCGGCCGAGAAACGCCGCGTCGCGGCGACGCTGACGCTGCGCCCCGTGTGGCCGTCGTTCCGCAGCTGGCAGGGGTATCACTTCTTCGACGCACGCCGCGCGAAGGAGGGCTACACGACCGCGCTGCAGGACGGCACGACCGACGACAAGGGCCATGCCGAATTCGATCTCGATCTCGACAAGTACGCGGACGCGACCTATCAGCTCTACTTCCAGGCGAAGGCGTATGAAGCGGAAGGCGGCCGCAACGTCGCCGCGAACGCGCAGACGCTCGTGTCGAACAACGACTGGCTCGTCGGCTACAAGTCGGTCGACGATCTCGGCTACGTGAAGCGCGGCAGCCCGCGCACGGTGCGGCTCGTCGCGATCGATCCGGGCGCGAAGGCGATCGACGTGAAGGACCTGCGCGCGCAGCTCGTCGAGCAGCGTTACGTGTCGGTGCTGACGAAGCAGGATTCCGGCGCGTACAAATACGATTCGCGGCTGAAGGAAGTGCCGGTCGACGAGAAGCCGCTGTCGATTCCGGCAGCCGGGCTCGACTACGCGCTGCGCACCGACAAGCCGGGCAGCTATGCGCTCGTGATCCGCCGCGCCGATGGCGCCGCGGTGAACCGGATCGAGTATTCGGTCACGGGCGCCGCGAACGTCACGCGTTCGCTCGACCGCAACGCGGAGCTTCAGGTAAGCCTCGCGAAGCACGACTTCAAGCCGGGCGAACAGGTGGAAATCGCGATCCGCGCGCCTTACGCGGGCAGCGGCCTGATCACGATCGAGCGCGACAAGGTGTATGCACATGCGTGGTTCCATGCGGACACGACGAGCTCGATTCAGCACATCACGGTGCCGGCCGGCTTCGAAGGCAACGGCTACATCAACGTCCAATACATTCGCGATCCGTCGTCGGACGAGATCTTCATGAGCCCGCTGAGCTACGGCGTCGTGCCGTTCTCGGTGAACCTCGATGCGCGCCGCAACGCGGTGAGCGTCGATGCGCCGGCGCTCGTGAAGCCGGGCGATACCGTCAACTTCACCGTGCATTCGGCGAAGCCCGCGAAGGTCGTGGTGTTCGCGGTCGACGAGGGCATCCTGCAGGTCGCGCGCTACAAGCTCGGCGATCCGCTGAAGTTCTTCTTCCGCAAGCGGATGCTCGAAGTCGGCACGTCGCAGATCCTCGACCTGATCCTGCCGGACTTCGAGAAGCTGATGGCGATGGCCGCGCCCGGCGGCGACGCCGACGACGCGATCGGCCGCCAGTTGAATCCGTTCAAGCGCAAGCGCGACAAGCCGGTCGTCTACTGGTCGGGGATCGTCGACGTGAACGGCGACACGCGCCTGAGCTACACGGTGCCCGACTACTTCAACGGAAAGCTGCGCGTGATGGCCGTGTCGGTGTCGCCGGATCTCGTCGGCACGTTCGAAGGCGCGACGACGGTGCGCGGCGATTTCGTGCTGTCGCCGAACGTGCCGACGACGCTCGCGCCGGGCGACGAGGCCGACGTCAGCGTCGGCGTCGCGAACAACCTGACGGGCGTCGGCAACCAGCCGGTGCCGGTCGCGGTCACGCTGAAGACGGGCCCGCAGTTGCAGGTGATCGGGCCGGCGACGCAGAACGTCGCGCTCGCGCCGCAGCACGAAGGCGTCGCGCTGTTCCGCGTGAAGGCGACCGATACGCTCGGCTCCGGCGCGCTGTCGTTCGGCGCGCGCTACGGCGCGAAGGGTGCGCAGCAGCGTGTCGACGTGTCGGTGCGGCCGGCCGCCGCGTTCCGCACGCAGCTCGACATCGCGCGGCTCGACCCGGGCAAGAAGACGGGCGTGCCGAACCTGCGGTCGATGTACGACGCGTATGCGTCGCGCGACGCGAGTATTTCCACCGCGCCGCTGGTGCTGACCGAAGGGTTGTCGTCGTATCTCGTCAACTTCGAGCATTCCTGCAGCGAGCAGATGGTGAGCGCGGCCGTGCCGCGCGTGTTCGCGGCGAAATGGCTGTCGGTGCGCGCGCTGACGAGCGCGATGCATGCGCCGGAAGCCGGCGCCGACACGGCGAACGCGAGCGCGATCGCGCAGTTCCTCGGCGTGTTGCGCGGCCGGCAGAACGCGCAGGGCGGCTTCGGCTTGTGGAGCGCGACGCCCGATGCCGATCCGTTCGTGTCCGCGTATGCGATGCACGTGCTGCTGGATGCGCGCGAGCGCGGCATCGCGGTGCCGAAGGACATGCTCGACGCGGGCAACGCGTATTTGCAGCGGCTCGCCGCGAACGATTCGCTCGGCTCGCTCGACCTGTTGCGGCAGCGCGCGTACGCGGTGTACCTGCTGACGCGCCAGGGCAACGTGACGACCAACAGCCTCGCGGCCGTGCAGAAGCGGCTGCAGGCGGCCTATCCGAACGACTGGAACAACGATCTCGCGGCCGCGTGGCTCGCCGCGTCGTATCAGTTGCTGAAGCAGGACAAGGAGGCCGCCGCGCTGATTGCCGGCCCGCAGGCGTTGCTCGAACGCAAGCGCGCGTCCGACGGCGGTGACGCGGCCGGCTACTACATCGACCCGCTGACGCGCGATGCGAGCGTGCTGTACCTGCTCGCGAAGCACTTCCCGGAGCGCGTGCGCAAGCTGTCGCCGCGCGCGATGGACAACCTCGCCGCGCCGCTCGTCGACAACCGCTACAACACGCTGTCGTCGGCGATGACGATTCTCGCGCTCGACGCGTATGCGGCGTCGAACGCGGGCCAGCTCGACCGGCTCGCGATCAACGAGGTGCGCGCGGGCGCAGCGCCGAAGGACGTGTCGTCGATTCAGGCGAACCTCGTGCGCTCGGGCACGTGGGCGGCCGGCGCGTCGCGCGTCGACTTCGTGAACGGCAGCGCGCTGCCGGCGTGGTGGGTCGCGAGCCAGTCGGGCTACGACCGCGGCACGTCGACGAAGGCGATCAGGAACGGGCTGGAGATCGTGCGCGACTACACGGATACCGACGGCAAGCCGCTCGCGAGGATCGCGCTCGGCCAGGAGATCGACGTACACCTGAAGATTCGCGCGACCGGTTCGGCGAACGTCGGCAACGTCGCGATCGTCGACCTGCTGCCGGGCGGCTTCGATCCGGTGATCGCGCCGCCGCCGGTGACCGATACGCAGGACGGCAACGGCGACGGCAGTGCGTCGGCGCCGGTGGCCGATGCACCGTGGCATTCGCCGATCGGCGTGAAGGGCTCGACGTGGCAGCCGCAGTTCGCCGATATCCGCGAGGATCGCGTGGTGATCTACGGCACCGCGACGACCGACGTGCGCGAGTTCGTCTACCGGATCAAGGCGAGCAACGCGGGCCGCTTCATTGCACCGCCCGCTTACGGCGAATCGATGTACGACCGCCGCGTGCAGGCGCAGGCGCCGGGCGGCACGGCGCTGACGGTGGAGCGCGTGCGATGACGGGGCGGTTTCATCCGCGTTGCAGGTCGCGCACGTCGCCAGGAGCGGCCGCGCGTGGCTGACGCATCCGTGCTCCGGCGCGCGCTGCACGGCGCCGGCCGCTGGCTGCATCGCTGGCAGAACTGGCTCGTCGGCGCGCTGCTCGTGTTCGCCGCGCTGGCCGCGTGCCGGCTGTGGCCGCATCCGCCGCTGCGCGACTGGAAACCGTCGTCGGTCGCGGTGACGGACGCTCAAGGCCGGCTGCTGCGCCTGACGCTCGCGAAGGACGACCGCTACCGGCTGTGGGTGCCGCTCGACCGGATGTCGCCGCAACTCGTCGAAGCGGTGATGCTGCACGAGGACCGCTGGTTCCGGTGGCATCCGGGTTTCAATCCGTACGGGCTCGCGCGCGGTGCGTGGATCACGTACGTGCGCGGCGGCAATCCGCAGGGCGGCTCCACGCTGACGATGCAGCTCGCGCGCTCGCTGTGGAAGCTGAACACGCGCACGCCGGCCGGAAAGCTCGAGCAGGTTGCCCGCGCGGTGCAGCTCGAACTGTTCTACTCGAAGCGGCAGATTCTCGAAGCGTATCTGAACGACGCGCCGTACGGCCGCAACGTCGAAGGCGCGGGCACCGCGAGCGTCGTCTATTTCGACCGGATGCCGGACGCGCTGACGTTGCCCGAAGCGCTCGCGCTCGCGGTGATTCCGCAGGACCCGGCGCGACGCGTGCGCGGCGGGCAGGACGAGATCAACCGTGCGCTGGCCGCGTCGCGCAATCGGCTCTATGCGCGCTGGCTGACGAAGCACCCGGGCGATGCGTCGCTCAAGCCGTTGTTCGCGTTGCCGCTCGCGATGCGGCCGCTGTCCGCGCTGCCGTTCGACGCGCCGCATGCGGTCGACCAGGCGCTGGCCGCGCGCAGCGCGTGGCGCACGACGTCGAGCGGCGCGGCGGACGATGGCAACCGCGACGGCGATGGCGGCGCGCGGCTTGCGATGACGCTCGATCTCGACCTGCAACGCACGCTCGAACGGCAGATTTCACGCTACGTCGCGCGCAACGATACGCGCGGCGTGCGCAACGCGGCGGCCATCCTCGTCGATACGCGCGACATGGGCGTGAAGGCGCTGGTCGGCTCCGCGAACTTCTTCGACCGGACGATCGACGGGCAGGTGAACGGCACGCTCGCGCGGCGCTCGCCGGGCTCGACGCTCAAGCCGTTCATCTATGCGCTCGGCTTCGACCAGGGCGTGCTGCATCCGCAGACCGTGCTGCGCGACGTGCCGACGTCGTTCGGCCCGTATGCGCCGGAGAACTTCGACGGTCATTTCCTCGGGCCGATCACGGCGACCGACGCGCTGAACCGCAGCCGCAACGTGCCGGCCGTATGGGTCGCGTCGCAGCTCAAGTCGCCCGACCTGTACCGGTTCCTGCAGGACGCCGGCGTGCGCCGGCTCGCAAGCGCGCAGCACTACGGGCTCGCGCTCGTGCTCGGCGGCGGTGAAGTGACGATGCAGGATCTCGCGGCGCTGTACGCGATGCTCGCGAACCGCGGCGAGTTCCGGCCGCTGCGGCTGCGCGCGGACGAGCCGGCATTGCCCGGCCGGCGCCTGCTCAGCGCCGAAGCGAGCTACATGACGATGGACATGCTGCGCCAGCACCTGCGCCCCGACGAGACGAGCGGCGCGCAGCCGTCGAGCGTGCCCGTGTACTGGAAGACCGGCACGTCATGGTCGTTCCGCGACGCGTGGACGGCCGGCGTGTTCGGCCCGTACGTGCTGGTCGTGTGGGTCGGCAATTTCGACAATTCGACCAATACCGCGTTCGTCGGTGTCGATGCGGCCGCGCCGCTGTTCTTTCAGGTCGTCGATGCGCTGAATGCCGAGCGGGCCGTCGTCGAGCCGCCGCGCGCGGTGCCGCCGAAACTGAAGCGCGTGCGCATCTGCCTCGCGAGCGGCGATCTGCCGAACGAGTGGTGTCCGCAGCAAGGCTGGACGTGGTTCATCCCCGGCACGTCGCCGATCCGGGTGAGCACCGTGCACCGGCCCGTCGTGATCGACGACGCGACGGGGAAGGCCGCGTGCCCGCCGTACGACGGCAAGCGCACGCATACGGAGGTCTTCGAGTTCTGGCCGTCGGACTTGCAGCAGGTGTTCGCGCAGGCCGGCATTCCGCGCCGGCGGCCGCCGCAGAATGCGGATTGTCGCGATGCCGGGCAGGTCGAAGGCGACCCGCCGCGCATCACGTCGCCGCTGCGCGGCAGTACGTATGCGATGCGCGTGAAAAGCACCGACGACACGCGCATCGCGTTCAACGCGACCGCCGATGCGAGCGCGCATGCGCTGTACTGGTTCGTCAACGACGCGTATGTCGGCCGCAGCGGGCCGGGCGACGCGCTGTTCTGGCAGCCGCGCACGGCCGGCAGCTATACGGTGCGGGTGGTCGACGATCACGGGCGCAGCGACCAGCGGCCGCTGGGCGTGGGACTGGAGCAGTAGCGCCGGTTCAGACCGTGTAGCCGATGCGCAGCACACCCCACGGCCGTCCGCCGACGACGATCGGCGCGGACACGTCCTTCATCAGCACGAACTGGCCGTTGCCCATGTCGCGCCGATAGGTCTGCAACAGGAACGGCTTGTCATGCGCGACGGACATGCGCGCCGTCCGGTCCGTGTAGATCCGGCGGTTTCGGCAATTTGCCGCATTCCACGCGGCGTCCGCACGCTGCGGCAGGGAAAACTTGCGGTTGTGGGTCGGCAGGTAGCACTGCCGGTCGAAGCTCGCGCAATAGACGACGCGTGGGTCGACGTCGAGCACTGGCTCCTGGATCGCCGGCAGCACGCGATCGGTGAACGCCGTGAAGCGCGTCATGAACTGTTGCGGGTCGGTGCCCGGAATCGGTTCGTAGTGCGCGTCGAAGAGCGCGTCGAGTGCGATATCGCCGCGGGCGACCGCGTCCTCGAAGAGCTTGCCGATCTTGGCGGCCGTGCTCCGTGCGGTGTCGATCAGGCGCGTGTCCGGCGATTCGATGCCGGTCGCGGCGGTGAGCTCGATCAGCGTCTCGGAGACGGAGAGCAGATTGCCGAGGCGGTCCTTGGCCTGCGAGAAGTTGTCGGCCGAATTCTCGACGCCGGACGCCATCTCGCCCACCTGCTCGTCGAGACGGTGGCACTGCGCCTCGATCTCGTCCGTCAACGACGCGATCTGTTCGGCTTCGCCCGCGAGCTCGGTGATCGCGTGCCCGGTCGCGTGCACGACCTCGCCGATCGTGCGCGTGCCCTCGCGCACGCGATGCGCGCGGGCGGCGTTGTCGGTGCCTTCCGCGAGCAGGTGTTCGGTCTGCTCGGCGAGCCGCGCGAGCGTCGTCTCGATCTGGGCCGTCGCCTGCCCGGTTTTCGCGGACAGGTTCTTGACCTCGGCCGCGACGACCGCGAAGCTGCGGCCCGACTCGCCGGCGCGCGCGGCCTCGATCGCGGCGTTCAGCGCGAGCAGGTGGGTCTGTCTCGCGATGACGGAGATTTCCTCGGACACCGCCCGCACGTGACCGAGCGCGTCGCGCAGCGCGCCCATCTGGTCGCTGATCGTGGTGACGCCCTCGACGAGGCCGTGAATGTCGGCGAGCGACGCCTCGATCGTCTGCTGCGACTGCCGGACCGCGTTCGACGCATTGGCGCTGACGTCGCGCACCTGCTGCGCGGCCTCGGCGATCCGGTGGTTGCCGCGCAGCGTGACGGCGGCCGATTCGCGCAGCGTATGACAGACCTCCGCCTGCCGGGCGACGCGTGCCGCGACTTCCTCGACGTGGCCCGATACGTCGCAGATCTCGATGCCGAGCCTGCCGGCCTGTTCGGCGATGTCGCCGACGAGCGCGCGCGACGAACGGCGGCCGCGGCCGATTCCGAAGAAGTTCACGTTGGTGGGTCTCCTTGAGGGCACGCGCGCCGGGTTCCCGGCGGATGTTGCGCATGCGTTCCTGACTTGACGGCCGCGCGGCCGAGGACTTGAGGTCGGGTAAACATCGAGATCGGTGCGCAGGATGACCGGGCCCGCGCCGGGCGGGGCGTTTGCGCGACGCTCGCGTGACGTTTGCGCGACGTTTCCGTGGCCGGACGGGCAGCGCGTGGTGGCCGCCCGTCCTCGGGGGATATCAGAACACGTGATGGATGCCGGCGTTGACGCCGACCGTCGTGCCCGGCAACCCGTACAACGCACCGCCCGTGATGCCGAGGCCCGTATTCATCGCGCCGTGGTTGTTGACCACGCCGACCTGTGCATACAGGCCCGTTCGTTTCGACAGGCTGTAGTCGGCGCCGATCGCGGCGAGCAGCGAATGGTTGTGCGAATCGTTGCGGTCGGTCGTGTACCACGCGCCCGTGTTCAGGTCGAGGGCCGGCGTGACGCGATAGTCGAGGCCGGCGCTATACACGTTGTTGCTGAACGAGCCGGCGACCTTGTAGCTCGTGAACGACGCCTTGCCGGTTACCGGCCCGAACGTATAGGCGGCGCCGATCGTGCGGCCGACGAACGCGACCGTGCTCGGCACCGGCGTCGGCGTCGTGCCGCCGTTGCCGTCGTAGAGCGCCGCGTTGAGCATGAAGCCGCCGTTCGTATAGGTAAGGCTGCCGGAATACTGGCGTCCCGCCTGGAAGTCGCCGGCCTTGCCGCCGAAGCCGAACATCGCGCTGGCCGTCAGCCCGGCGATCGTCGGGCTCGTGTACGAAATCGCGTTCGGGTTGAAGAGGCCCGTGACGAGCACGTTGTCGACGTACGGCACCAGCGCGGCCCCGAAGTGCGAGACGTTGCGCGGATCCGATCCGAGGATCGCGAGCACGAACGGCGAGAACTGCAGGCCGACCTTCGTCTCGCCGAAGCCGCCGTCGATCCCGACCCACGCCTGACGGCCGAAGAAGTTGCCGTTCGAATGGCCGAACGCGCCGTCCGTGATGTTGAAGCCGCTTTCCAGCTTGAATCGCGCGTGCAGCCCGCCGCCGAGATCCTCGGTGCCCGTGATGCCGAAGTTGGTCGGCGTCATGCCCGTGTCGGTCAGCGCGAACTGGCGCCCGGCGTTGCCGCCGGTTGCCGAATCGAGCGATCGGCTCGTATAGAGCAACGCGGCGTCGAGATCGCCGTACAGCGTGACGCTGCTCTGCGCGAAGCTGCTGGTGCTTGCGGCCGCGCCAAGCAGCGCCGCGCACATCGTCCGTGTCATTCCCTTCATCGTCTGTCTCCGTTTTGTGAGTGTTGTAATACGTACGACTAATTAAAAATGCAGTGGCGAAAGTGCTGCGATCCGCCTGCATGCCGTGCCGTCGGGGAACGCACGGCGATGCTCGTCGCCGGCGCGAGCGCGGCCGCGCGCCCGGCGTGATGAACGGGCAAGCGGTCGTGCTCCGGCGCCGCGGTGACGCGATAGGCCCGCCGTGGCGGGCGATGTCACATCGCGTGGTTCAACTGCTCGAGGATGGCCGGATTCTCGAGCGTGGACGTATCCTGCGTGATCGCCTCGCCCTTCGCGAGCGAGCGCAGCAGGCGCCGCATGATCTTGCCCGAGCGCGTCTTCGGCAGGTTGTCGCCGAAGCGGATGTCCTTCGGCTTCGCGATCGGCCCGATCTGCTTGCCGACCCAGTCGCGCAGCGTCTTCGCGAGCGCCGCCGCTTCGTCGCCTTCCGGGCGCGAACGCTTCAGCACGACGAACGCCACGACCGCCTCGCCCGTCGTATCGTCCGGACGGCCGACCACCGCCGCTTCGGCAACCAGTTCATGCGATACCAGCGCCGACTCGATCTCCATCGTGCCGAGCCGGTGGCCCGACACGTTCAGCACGTCGTCGATCCGGCCCATGATCGTGAAGTAGCCGGTCTCCTTGTCGCGCACCGTGCCGTCGCCGGCCAGATAGAGCGTGCCGCCGAGCTCTTCCGGGTAATAGCTCTTCTTGAAACGCTCGGGATCGCCCCAGATCGTGCGGATCATCGCGGGCCACGGCCGCTTGACGACGAGAATCCCGCCTTGCCCGTTCGGCACGTCCTGGCCCGTCTCGTCGACCACCGCGGCCATGATGCCCGGCAGCGGCAGCGTGCACGAACCCGGCACGGTCGGCGTCGCGCCCGGCAGCGGCGTGATCATGTGGCCGCCGGTTTCGGTCTGCCACCACGTGTCGACGATCGGGCAGCGCTCGTGGCCGACGTGCTTGTGGTACCACATCCACGCTTCCGGATTGATCGGCTCGCCGACCGTGCCGATGATGCGCAGGCTCGACAGGTCGTAACTCTTCGGATGCACCTTGTCGTCGGCCTCGGCCGCCTTGATCAGCGAACGGATCGCGGTCGGCGCGGTGTAGAACACGGTGACCTTGTGATCGTCGATCATCTTCCAGAAGCGGCCGGCGTCCGGATACGTCGGCACGCCCTCGAACACGACCTGCGTGCCGCCGCATGCGAGCGGCCCGTACGTGATGTACGTGTGGCCCGTGACCCAGCCGATGTCGGCCGTGCACCAGAACACGTCGTCGGGTTTCCAGTCGAAGGTCCACTTCATCGTCTGCGCGGCCCACAGCAGGTAGCCGCCCGTGCTGTGCTGCACGCCCTTCGGCTTGCCGGTCGAGCCCGACGTGTACAGGATGAACAGCGGATGCTCGGCGCCGACCCAGGTCGGTTCGCAGCGGTCGGACTCGCCGTCGGTCAGCTCGTGCATCCACAGGTCGCGATCCGCATGCCAGTCGATCTGGCCGCCGGTGCGGCGATAGACGATCACGCTCTTGACCGCTTCGCAGCCGCCCATCGCGATCGCCTCGTCGGCGATGCTCTTGAGCGGCAGCGTCTTGCCGCCGCGCGCCTGCTCGTCGGCGGTGATCAGCGCGACCGCGCCGACGTCGACGAGCCGCTCGTTCAGCGATTTCGCGGAGAAGCCGCCGAACACGACCGAGTGGGTCGCGCCGATGCGCGCGCAGGCCTGCATCGCGACGATGCCTTCGATCGACATCGGAATATAGATGACGACCCGATCGCCCTTGCCGATGCCGCGTTGCTTCAGCGCATTCGCGAAGCGCGACACGCGCGCGAGGAGATCCGCATAGGTGACGCGGGTGACGGCGCCGTCGTCGGCCTCGAAGATCACCGCGACGCGCTCGCCGTGGCCGGCTTCGACGTGGCGGTCGAGGCAGTTGTACGACGCGTTCAGCTCGCCGTCGTCGAACCACTTGTAGAACGGCGCGTTGCGCTCGTCGAGCACCGTCGTGAACGGCTTGTGCCACGTGAGGCCCTCGCGCGCGAGACGCGCCCAGAAGCCTTCGTAATCCTGCTCGGCCTCGGCGACGAGCGCGCGATAGGCCGGCATGCCGGAAATGGTCGCCGTCTGCTCGAGCGCCGCGGGCGGCGCGAACTGACGGGTTTCGTGAAGAACCGATTCGATCTTGGACAAGCGAGTCTCCCTGCGTTCGTGTAATTCCTGACGGTGCCCGGGAAAACGCAACATGCGTGCCAGTTGCGCGACCGGTGCGCGGCTGCGGCGAAAGCCGCGACAGCCGGGCGCGTGACGCCCGATCCAGCCAAACCGTCGGGTTTGCGGACGGTAGCGCGATGCGGTGCGGCGTTCACAAATGCAGCAGGCGTGTTGCAGTCCTGAGCAGTTCGGTGTGCGAGCCGTCGCGTGCTCGCCCGGCGCGGGCGCGTCAGGCGAGCAGCGAGCGCAGCGCTGGTGCGTGCCGGAATTGCCGGATGCGTTCGAGCGCCGCCACCTCGAGCTGACGAACGCGTTCGGCCGACAGGTTCAGTTGCCGGCCGATCTCGCGCAGCGAATACTCGTTGTCGACGTCGATCCCGTAGCGCAGGCGAAGAATCCATGCTTCGCGCGCGGGGAGGCAATCGATCAGCGCCGCGACCGCCGTGCGCAACTGGCCGGCGCTCGCGGCTTCTTCCGGCGTCGGCGCGTCGGGGTCGATCGTGACGTCGCACAGCGTGAGGTCGTGATCGGGCGAAACCGGCAGGTCGGCCGAGATCGGTTCGCGCACGATGCCCATCAGCTCGCGCACCTTGTCGACCGGCAGCCGCATCTGCGCGGAAAGCGCGCGCGCGTCGGCGACGTCGCCGGTTCGTTGCCGATGGATGCGTGCGAGCCGCGACAGCTTGTTGAGCGTATCGACCGTATGCGCGGGCACGCGTATCGTGCGGCCCAGATCGGCGAGCGCATGGGTGATCGCCTGCCGGATCCACCAGGTCGCATAGGTCGAGAATTTGAAGCCGCGCCGGTGATCGTAGCGATCGACGGCCTTCATCAGCCCGATATTGCCTTCCTGGATCAGGTCGGAGAACGGCAGGCCGCGATCGGCATAGCGTTTGGCGACCGACACGACGAGCCGCAGGTTGCTCTGGAACAGCTTCGTTCTCGCGGGTTGCATCGCCCGCTCGATACGCGAGCACCGCGCGTCGAGCGCGATCGCGATGTCGAGCGGCAACGGCGACTGAGCGGCGACGCGCGCGAGCGCGCCGCGCGCGTCGATTAGCGCCGGCGCATGGCGGGCGAGGGCGCCGGCGCAGTCGGGATGCGCGGTGCCGCATGCGTGCAGCCATGCGTATACGTCGTCGCACGGCGCGAAGAGGTCGTGGCGCGCGGATTCGGCATGTATGCCCGCAGCGGCCAGCGTGTCGACGAGCCGCTTTTCGAACGTGCGCGCTCGGGTCGCGCGCTCGCGGTTCGCCTGTCCGATGCGTTCGATCGCGCGTGACGTGAAGCGGATGGCGCCGGTCAACGCGGCCGCTTCGCGCAGCAGCGCCCGGCTGGCGGCCGACGCGAAACCGTCCGTGTGCAATGCATGCTGCATGGCCGGCGCCAGCGCACCGGCGCGCTCGAGCGCTTCGACGACCGTATCGCGCCACGCGTCGCTGTCGACGGAAGGGCCGGCCGCATCGTCCGGCGCCGGCGACGCCATGGCCGGATCGTCGGGCAACATCGACGGCGTACTTGCAGGCGATTCGATCTCACCGGTAAGCCCCGTCACGTAAACCGACGCCGCCGCCTTGCCGGCACGGATGTCGTCCGCGATCGCCGCGACGGCCGCGAGCGCCGCCGGATCGCGGCTCAATGCGTCGATGCAGGCGGCGCGTCCGCTTTCCAGACGAAGCGCGAGCGCGATCTCCTCGTCGCGTTCGAGCAGCGGCGTCGCGCTCATTTCCCGCAGATAGAGCCGGACCGGATCGTTGGTCCGGCCCGCGAGCAGGTCGTCGGCCGCGAGCGGCGTCGATGCGTCGGCGAGCGGCGACGCCACCTCCGACGCCTGCGCAAAATGACGGTCGAGCGTCCACCCAGTGTGCTCGCCGGCATGCTCGCGTACGTCGATGCCGAACTCGCGCAGCATCGACGCGGCTGCGTCGACATCCGCGCGTTCGGCCGCGTTATCCGGCAACGCATCGGGCAACGCATCGGCGATTTCGCCGTGCGTCACGTATCCGCGGTCGATGCCCAGCGCGATCAGCGCATGCAGATGCACCGCGCGTTCGGCGTCCGCGCCGCGACGCGACGCGTCGTCGCGCTCGCGGGCGGGCCCGGCGTCAGGCGAGCTTCGCATAGACGTTGCACCAGCCTTCGGCGGCAACCGTCTTGCCCGCGAACATCGGGCACGTGCCGACGGATTCGCCCGCGGCAGCCTTGTAGAAGCGGCAGTTCGAACACGTCTGGCCGGCCTGATACTTCGGGAACTTGCCTGCGTCGACGGTCGTCGCCTTTGCGCGGTAGCCGAGCGTCTTCGCTGTCGCGTCGTTTTCGTCGACGGGCGGGGCGGCCGCGAAGGCGCGCGTGCCGGCCGCGAGCGCGGCGCACAGGCCGGCGGCCTGCACGATGAAGGTTCTGCGATGGCGGGAGATCATGATGTCGTCCTGAACGAAATGAAATGAAAAGAAAAAGCCGGGCCCGCGCGCCGGGCAGGCTGCCCGGCGCGGCGGTCGACCGAAACGAAAGCGGGCGGGAAAGTTACTTGCGCGGCCCGGCGATGAGCGGCGCCTTCGACGCGTTGGCGATATCGGCGGTCAGCTTGCTCTGCGACGCGTCGTAGCCGTTCGAGTAGAGCAGGAACGCCATCAGGTCCTCGTATTCCTGTGCGCTCATCTTGCCGGGGCGATCGGCCGGCATGTTGCTCGACATGTACAGGAAGATGCCGCCGACCGTGATGTGCGACTTGCCCTCGGGCGCGAACGATTCCCCGCTCAGCGCGGGCGCGGTATTGCCCTCGAGCTGGTCGCCGTGGCATTTCGCGCACGCGTCGCCGTAGAGCTTCTTGCCGTGCTGCACCTGCGCCTGGTCGAACGACGGGACGCCGCTGCCTTCGCTCGTCGACACCTTGATGAAGCCGCTCCTTGCCGGCCGCTGCGCGGACGCGATCGCGCCGTCGAGAAACCGGCCGGGCGCGTGCGTGGCGGCGGCTTGCGCGATGTCGGCGGGAAGCGTCCAGCCGCGCGTGAGCGACGCGAGACGGCCGTTGCCGCTCATCTGCGACAGCGTCGCGTCGATGCGCTTTTGCAGCGCGTCCTTGCCCGGCCCGAATGCGAACGACAGTTGCCAGTCCGAGTACGGCGACGACGTCGCCGCCACCTTGAACCGCTGTTTCGGATGGGCACGCTCGTACGCGACGACGCTCGGATACCAGACGATCGCGCGCTGCGCGCGGCCCGCGGCGAGCGCGCCGATCGTTTTCTCGCTCGTGTTCTCGAGGTCGAAGCGTGCGTTCGCCTGCTGCGCGGCGATCAGTTGCGACGGGCTGCCGTACGTGGCCGCGATCGTTTCCTTGGCGCCGGACGGCGCTGGCGCATCGGGCAGCGACACGCTGACGTAGCCTGAGCGCAGATAGCCCTGCGAGAACGTCATTTTCGATCCCGACGCATCGGCGATCGCCGAACGCGGGAAACCGGCGATCACGTCGCAGTCGCGTTCGAGCGATTTCGTCAGCTCGCTGGCGGAGATGCCGTCGTCGTCGCCGTTGTCGTCGACGCCGCGTGTGTTGAAGGTCGCGGCGATGCCCGCGGCGCGGAACACTTCGCGCGCAACGGAGCGGTCGAGCGCAGTGGTCGGGCTACCGGGCAGCGTGCAGACGCGCACGCCGGCCGACGCGGCTGCCGGTGTCAGCGCCACGCCCACGGCGAGCAGACTGGCGACGGTAACGGAAGTGAGGCGAGTATTCATGGTGGTGTGTCCGGTTGAAGCGGGTGGGGCGTCGCGCCCGCATCGGGCGCATGCGGGCGCGACTCGGGCGCGATTCGGCCGTAGCGCCGGGTCAGTTCAGCGCGAACACGTAGAGCGTGCCGCCGCGCGGAACGTCCTTCGCGATGTCCGCCATCGGGCCACCCCAGATCGGGTTCGCGCCGCCATAGCCGGCGAGCACGGCGACATATTCCTTGCCGTCGACCTCGTACACCGACGGCTGCGAAATGATGCCGCTCGCCAGTTGCGGGCTTTCCCACAGAACCTTGCCGGTCGCCGTATCGAACGCGTACAGGTGGCCGTCGAGCGAGCCGCTGAACGCGAGGCCGCTCGCCGTGGTCGCGACGCCGCCGTTCCACGGCTTCTTCGACCAGTGGCTCCACAGCTTCTTGCCGGTGTTCACGTCGATGGCCGTCAGTTCGCCGTAGCCTTCGCTGCCCGGTTCGGGCTTGATCTCGAAGCCTTCGCCGAGATACGGCAGCCCTTCCATGTAGCTGACCGACTTGCCGGTCAGGCTCATGCACGCATGCAGCGCGGGCACGACCGCGATGTTGCGTTCCTGGTCGTACGAGATCGACCACCAGTTCTTGCCGCCGAGGAAGCTCGGGCACGTCTCGATCGTCGTGCCGGCCTTCGGGAACTTCGATGCGTCCTGGATCGGCTTGCCGTCTTCCGTGTAGCCGGTGACCGACAACGCTTTCACGAACGGCGTCGCGTAGATCAGCTTGCCGGTCGTGCGGTCGATCGCATGGAAGAAGCCGTTGCGATCCGCGTGAATGATCGCGTCGTAGTCCTTGCCCTTGTACTTGATGTCCGCGAGGACGGCCGCGTTCACGCCGTCGTAGTCCCACGTGTCGTTGTTCGTGTACTGGTAGTGCCACTTCAGGTTGCCGCTCTTCGCATCGAGCGCGAGCAGCGAGTCGGAATACAGGTTGTCGCCGGGGCGCAGCGCCGCGAGCCACGGGCCGGGGTTGCCGACGCCCCAGTACAGCGTGCGCGACGCGGCGTCGTACGTGCCGGTCAGCCACGCGGCGCCGCCGCCGTGGCTCTGCATGCCGTCGGGCCAGGTTTCCGCGCCCTTTTCGCCGGCGGCGGGGATCGTGTAGCGTTTCCAGACCTGCGAGCCGTCTTCCGGATTCAGCGCGGCGATGTAGCCGCGAATCCCGTATTCGCCGCCGGACGTGCCGACGACGATCGCGCCGTCGATCGCGAGCGGCGCGAGCGAGAACGCGTAGCCGAGGCCCGGCTCGAACATCTGCTTCTTCCACACGAGATTGCCGGTCTGCGCGTCGAGCGCCGCGATTTCGCCGTTCAGCATCGCGATGTAGACGTTCTTGCCGTACAGCGCGACGCCGCGGTTGACGACGTCGCAGCACGCGGTCTTGAACGAGGCCGCGCCGAGTTTCGGCTCGTATTTCCACAGCTGCTTGCCGGTCTTCGCATCGAATGCGTAGACGTTGTCCTTCGGCGTCGTCACGAACAGGTAGTTGCCGTTGACGATCGGCGTGGCCTCGAAGCCCTGCTTCAGGTCGGCGGGGAACTTGTACGCCCACACCTGCTTGAGATCCTTCGCGTTCGACGTGTCGATCTGCTTGAGCGGCGAATGCGAGCGGCCGTCGTAGGTGCGGTAGTAGGTCAGCCAGCCCGGATCGCCGTGTGCATCGGTCAGGCGCTGGTAGGTCACGGCCGGGTAGTCCGCGGCCGCTTCGACGAGGCCGGGGTTCAGCGCGACGGCGGCTGCCACCGCGATGCCGATCGTCGCCAGCCGGCTCGCTGAAGCCGAGAGTTTCTTCATGGTTGTCTCCTGGGTCATTGTGGTCGCACCGCCGCGAACGATTCGTCGCGCCGGCACGGTTGGGGTTTCCGGGCCGAGTGCACTGCCCGTCACGCAAATCGCATGCCATCGCGGCAGGAAGCCGGTGTGGCGCGGCACACCGGCGTATCGCTTGCGATGGGCCGATCGACGACCCGCGCCGTGGCGTCGGCGCAGGTGTTGCATTCAGGTACACCGTCGCGCGGGAAGTGTTGCCAAACATGACAGGTGGCGCAGTCCGTAGAACAGCGGGACATCGGCCGAACGCATGCGTTTCGCAAAGCGAGGGGCGACGCGGCGCGCACCGCTTGCGCTCGCGGCGCTGGCACGGTTCTCGCACGCGGGTTTCGCGACAACCCGGCGCCGCGCGGTGCATCGCGCGGCCCGGCGGAAAACTAGTGCGGAGACAACGGAATGATCAGGAGACCAAAGGGCGCCGTGCGCGCCGGCGCGATGCGGCGCGGCCGGCGTGCGCGATGCATCGGCACGACCGTCGGCGCGCTGGCGCTGTTCGGCCTGTCGCCCGGCAGCGTGCGCGCGCAGCAGCAGGCCGACGGCAGCGCGATCGCGCCGCCCGAGCCGGCCATCGTGCTGCCCGCGGTGGTCGTCGTCGGCACGACGCCGCTGCTCGGGATCGGCACGCCGTTGTCGGAGGTGCCGGCGAACGTGCAGACGGTGCGTGCGGCGGAACTCGACGCGCAGCACCGCGCGACGCTCGCCGATTTCTTCGCGGCGAACCTGCAGAGCGTGACGATCTCGGATGCGCAGGGCAACCCGTACCAGACGGACGTCAACTATCGCGGCTTCACCGCGTCGCCGCTGCTCGGCACGCCGCAGGGGCTGTCGGTGTTCGTCGACGGCGTGCGCGTGAACGAGCCGTTCGGCGACGTCGTGAACTGGGACATCCTGCCCACGCAGGCGATCGACCGCGTGCAGCTGATTCCGGGCTCCAACCCGGTGTACGGGCTCAACACGCTCGGCGGTGCGCTCGCGATCACGACGAAGAACGGCAGGTCGAGCCCGGGCGGCGAAGCGGAGGTGTCGGGCGGCTCATGGGGCCGCAAGACCGCCAGCGTCGAGCAGGGCGGGACGATCGGCTCGAATCTGGACTATTACGCGACTGCAAACGTCGCGAACGACGGTGGCTGGGCCGACCATAACGCGAGCCGCGTGCGGCAGGCGTTCGGCAAGCTGCGCTACACGGATGCGGACACGACGCTGTCGATCGCCGCAGGCGGCGCGGACAACACGCTGTCCGGCACCCAGACGATCCCGCGCTCGTTCCTCGACAACCGGAAGCAGGCATATACGTATCCGGACCGGAACCGCAACAGCGCGGGCTACCTGACGCTGTCGGGCGAGCGCTTTTTCGGCGAAGACGTCGAGCTGAGCGGCAATGCGTACTACCGGCACCTGCGCAACGTCAACACGAGCAGCAACAACAATACGGATTACGGATCGGTGGACGACGACGGCACGGTCGACACGATGCAGGGCAGCAACGCGCAATCGACGATCGTCACCGACAGCTATGGCGGCAGCGTGCAGCTCACGCTGCTCGGCAAGCTCGGCGGGATGGCGAACCGGCTGGTCGCGGGCGTCTCGGCCGATGTCGCGAACTCGAGCTACGTTGCCTCATCGCAGGACGCGTCTTTCACCGACGCGCGCGCGGCGATCGGCATCGGCGATTTCGTCCCGCAGACCAGCGCGAAGACGCGCAACGCGAATGTCGGCGTGTACTTGAGCGACGCGCTGTCGCTGACGCCGCACTGGACGCTGACGCTGTCGGGCCGCTACGACTGGTCGAAAGCGCAGATCGGCGACGAGAGCGGCGTGCAGCCGCTACTCGACGGCACCCATGTGTTCTCGCGCTTCAACCCGGCGGTCGGGCTCAACTGGAACCCGGTCGCGGGCTTCACCGCGTATGCGGCCTACAACGAAGGCATGCGTTCGCCGACCGCGATCGAACTCGCGTGCGCGGACCCGGCCGCGCCGTGTTCGTTGCCGAACGACTTCATCGCCGACCCGGCGCTCAAGCCGGTGATCTCGAAGACGTTCGAAGCCGGCGTGCGCGGCCGCATCGGCGCGGCGACGACCTGGAGCGCCGCGGCCTACCGCACGACGCTGACCGACGACATCCAGTTCATCAGCAGCCCGGCCAGCGCGCAGGGCTACTTCCGCAACGTCGGCGATACGCGGCGGCAGGGGATCGAGCTCGCCGGCCGCACGCGGTTCGGCCCGCTCGGTGTCGGGCTGTCGTACAGCCATGTCGATGCGACCTACCGATCGTCGTGGACCGAACACAGCCCCGCGAATTCGGCGGCCGACGCGAACGGCAACGTGACGGTCAAGCCGGGCGACCGCATCCCCGGCATTCCCGCGCATACGGTGAAACTGCGGCTCGACTATGCGGCGACGTCCGCGTGGGACATCGGCGCGAACGTCGTGTGGCGTAGCGGCGTGTACGCGCGCGGCGACGAGAACAACGGCGACGTGAACGGCCGGATCGCCGGCTACGTGCTGGTCGATCTCGACATGCGTTACCGGGTCACGAAGCGGTTCGAGGTGTTCGCGAGCGTGACGAACCTGTTCGACAAGCGCTACGCGAGCTTCGGCGCACTCGGCCAGAATTTCTTCAACGGGGCGAACCATACGTTCGACGGCGCCAATCCGGTGAACGAGCAGTTCGTCGGGCCGGGCGCGCCGCGCGGCGCGTGGGTCGGCATGCGCTATGCGTGGGATTGAGCGTGATGCGGCTGCGTGTGCGGTCCCGTCGCGACACGACCGGGCGCGGGCCGTCACGGGAACGGCACCATCGCGAACATCGCATTCACGGCGCGGGCGACGCTGCGCGCCAATGCGGGATCGCTTGCCAGATGCCCGGCCTTCACGCGTTCGATTGTCGCGTCGGGCACGGCGCGCGCGAGGCGCTCGACGTTGCCGACCGGGCAAACGGGATCGTCCATCCCGTGCGTGGCGAACAGCGGCACGTGGGCCAGTGCGGCCCGTCGCGCGAGCGCGAGTACGCGGCGCTCGCCGAGCCAGCAATCGTGTTGCAGGTAGTGCGCCTGGATCCGGTATTTGTCGATCAGCCGGCCGACGGTCTTCTGGGACCGAATCGGGCGCACGGGCGAGCGGCGTGTGCGTACTGATGCGAGGATCGCGTTTTCGTATGCGTGCCACGCGAGCGCGACTATGCGCTGCCGGGTTGTGCTCGCGCCGCGGCGCAGCCCCGCAGCGCAGCGCGACAGCAGGCGCTCCGGCCGGCCGCCGCCGGCCGCGGCATGCAGGCGCCGCCATTCGCGCGGCGCGCGCGTGCGGGACGTCACGAAGAGTCCACGGACTTCGCGTGGCGACGTCAGGAACAGGCCGCGCAGCACGACGCCCGTTACCTGTTCCGGATGCGTGCCCGCATACGCAAGCGCGAGCGCGGCGCCCCACGATCCGCCGACGACGCCCCAGCGTGCGATGCCGAGCTGTTCGCGCACCGCTTCGAGATCCGCGATCAGCCGCGCGGTGGTGTTGTGACGCGTGCCGCCGCGCGGTGTCGACGCGCCCGCGCCGCGCTGGTCGACGAGCACGACGCGCACGCGGGCAAGGTCGAACAGCCGCAGGATGCCGGCCTGGCTGCCGCTGCCGGGCCCGCCGTGCAGTACGACGACCGGATGGCCTTGCGCGGCGCCGGCCACGGCGAACGCGATCGATTGCGCGTCCCGGTGCAGGTGTCGGCGAACGGGCGTGGGCGGTGACGTCGATGCGTCGGGCAAGGCCCGCATGGCAGGCGACGGCGTGGATCGAATCGGGCGACGCGTCATGTCGATAGGGTTCGGGCGGAATCGGAAGGCAACCGTCACGCGGCCGGGCAGCGGCCGGACGGGTTCTGCGATAAAGCCAGAAACGCGCCAGCCGCGAGGATCCGGATTCGCACGGGTAGTCACGCGTCGGGAATTCGCGGTATCACGAAGGCCTGCCCGTCGCGCGACGCGACACGACACGCCCGGCCGCGCCCGGATGATTCATTACATCGTCCTTTCAATTTATCGCGCGGCGCCCGCGTGGCCCGATGCTTGCTTGCAATGACGGCAAAGAGTCCGGCAGTTGACCGGAAGGATCCCCCGGAGGAGACAATGCGCGATGACGTAGAGCAGGCGGCCGGGTCACGGGCCGCGCATCCCGCTGGCTGGCCCGCGCCGTCGATCCAGAAGGCCCACGAGCGCTCGGAGACGTTCGGCCTCCAGGTATCGGCACGACCCGACTACGACGTGCTGTCGAACGCGGCGCTGGTGCTCAAGCGCGAGCAGAGCCGGGTGCTGTGCGTGCACGCGATGCCGGTGATGGAGACGCTGCACGAGCAGATCGTCAACACGCAGAGCATGATCGTGCTGACCGATGCGGAAGGGCTGATCCTCCATTCGATCGGCGACGACGATTTCCTGCGCCGCGCGGAGAAGGTCGCGCTGCGCCCGGGCGCGAACTGGGCGGAGAGCCGGCAGGGCACCAACGCGATCGGCACGGCGCTGGCAGAGCTGTGCCCGATGGTCGTCCACGGCGACCAGCACTTCCTGGCCGCGAACCGCTTTCTGACCTGTTCGAGCGTGCCGATCCTCGATCCGTACGGCGACGCGATCGGCGTGCTCGACGTGACGGGCGACCACCGCAGCTATCACCAGCACACGATGGCGCTCGCGAAGATGTCGGTGCAGATGATCGAGAATCACCTGTTTACGACGACCTTTCAGGAAACGCTGCAGGTGTCGTTTCATGGCCGCCCCGAGTTCCTCGGCACGCTGATGGAGGGGATCGTCGCGTTCACCGCCGACGGGCGCTTCCTGTCGGCCAATCGCAGCGCGCAGTTCCAGCTCGGCATGCCGCTCTCGGCGCTGCGCGCGCACACGCTGTCGTCGCTGTTCGACGTCACCAGTGCGCAGCTGATCGACCGCATGCGCGCGAGCACCGACCGGCACCTGATGCTCAATCTCGGCAACGGCGCGGTGGTCTGCGCGCGCGTGCACTTCCGCCGCGCGACGCTCGCCGAAGGCAGCCGGCCGACGGACGTCCACGACGCGGGCGCGCCGGCCGCACGCGCGAACGCGGCGCCCGCGCCGGCGGCCGGCACGTCGGCCGGCCTGTCGCGGCTCAACTATCTCGACACCGGCGATGCGCAGGTCGCGTGCGTGATCGCGAAGGTGCGCAAGGTGATCGGCAAGGACATCCCGATCCTGATCACCGGCGAGACCGGCACCGGCAAGGAACTGCTCGCGCAGGCGATCCACAACGACTCGCCGCGGCGCGACGCGCCGTTCGTCGCGGTCAACTGCGCGTCGATTCCGGAGACGCTGATCGAGTCCGAGCTGTTCGGCTACGAGGAGGGCGCGTTTACCGGCGCGCGCCGCAAGGGGGCGATCGGCAAGCTGCTGCAGGCGAACGGCGGCACGCTGTTCCTCGACGAGATCGGCGACATGCCGTATCCGCTGCAGGTGCGGCTGCTGCGCGTGCTGCAGGAGCGCCTCGTGAACCCGCTCGGGTCGACGAAGACGATTGCCGTGGACATCGCGATCATCTGCGCGACGCACCGCGACTTGCGCGAGATGATCGCGCAGAACCGTTTCCGCGAGGATCTCTACTACCGGCTGAACGGCCTCGTGGTGCGCCTGCCGCCGTTGCGCGACCGCACGGATCTCGCGGTCGTCGTGCAGAAGATGCTGCAACGCGAGGCGTTCGCGGGGCCGGGCGGGCCGCCGCTGTCCGTCGCGCCGGACGTCATGGAGTTGTTCGTGCGCTGCACGTGGCCGGGTAACTTCCGCCAGCTCGGCAACCTGCTGCGCACGGCGGCGGCCATGGTCGACGACGATGGCGAAATCCGGCGCGAGCATCTGCCGGACGACTTCTTCGATGACCTGCGGCGCGGCGATGCCGTGCAGACCGGGCAGGCCGTGCCGGCCACGCCCGATTCGCCCGCCGCGGCGAGCACCGCGGCCGGGCCGGGCGCCGGGGACGCGTTGCCTTCCGTCGATGCGCGCCTGCAGGACGTCGCCGCGTCCGCGATCGCCGCCGCGCTGGCCCGTCACGGCGGCAACGTGTCCGCCGCGGCGCGCGCGCTCGGCGTCTCGCGCAACACGATCTACCGGAAGATGCCGGCCGCCGACGCGGGGCGCCAGCCGTCCGACGAAAGCTGACGCGCTCGTCGCGCTGCGCGCGACCTGTCACAGCCGGTGTGTCAAGTTGCAACACCGGTGTTCAACGATTCAACACCTGCGACCACGCGCGGACAGCGTTCCGCCGGGGTGGCGGAACGCATTCGCGCGAATCGTGTCGGCTATTCGTAAGGATTCCGCCGCGATGCCCGGATGATGGCCGTCTACCGCCGCCGGGCCGCCGAAAAGCGGCTTCGGCACGCTCCTTGCTGAATAGAAACCGACCGCTCGATTACCGCGGTCGTTCGATTCATCCAGCAACGCATCGACTCATCGACTCATCAATTCAGACAGGAGACACACCATGCAGTGGACGACACCGTCTTACACCGACCTGCGTTTCGGCTTCGAAATCACGATGTACATCGCCAACCGCTGATCGCCGTGCGTGCCGCCCGTTTCGCCGTGATCGGCGCGGGCGGCCTCGGGAGCTGACGCCATGAAGATCAAGATACTCGGCTCGGGAGCCGGCGGCGGGCTGCCGCAATGGAACTGCAATTGCGCGAACTGCCGCCGTGCGCGCAGCGGAAGCGGCCATGTGCTGCCGCGCACGCAGTCGTCGATCGCGGTCAGCGACGACGGCGTCGACTGGGTCCTCGTCAACGCGTCGCCCGACATCCTTTCCCAGTTGCGCGCGGATCCGGACCTGCAACCGGCGCGCGCGATTCGCGACAGCGGCATCGCCGCCGTCGTGCTGTGCGACGCGCAGATCGATCACGTGACGGGCCTGCTGATGCTGCGCGAGCGTTCGACGCCGCTGCCGCTCTACGCGAGCGCGCCGGTGCTCGACGACCTGTCGACCGGCTTGCCGCTCGTGCCGCTGCTCGGCCATTACTGCGGCGTGGCCGCGCACACGATCGTGCCCGGCGAGCCGTTCGCGGTGCCGGCCGCGAGCGGGATCCGTTTCACCGCGCTCGCCGTCGACAGCAAGCCGCCGCCTTATTCGCCGCGACGCGCGTCGGCCGCGCCCGGCGACAACATCGCGCTGTCGATCGAAGACGTCGCGAGCGGGCGGCGCGCGTTCTATGCGCCTGGGCTCGCGTCGGTCACCGACGAGGTACGTGCGGCCATGGACGGCGTCGATCTCGTGCTGGTGGACGGCACGTTCTGGACCGGCACCGAGATGATCGATCTCGGCCTGTCGGGCAAGCACGCGGCCGACATGGGACATCTCGCGCAGTGCGCGGAACCCGGGCGGCCCGGCATGATCGACTGGCTCGATACGCTGCCCGCGCGCACGCGCAAGGTGCTCACGCACATCAACAACACGAACCCGATTCTCGATCCGCATTCCGTCGAGCACGCGCACCTGCGCGCGCACGGCATCGACGTCGCGCACGACGGCATGCAATTCCAGGTCTGACGATGAACGCACCGATCCCCGCTACGGCGTTGCACGCGACGCCCTGGACCGCGACCGAATTCGAGGCGCGCCTGCGTGCGCTCGAATCGCGCTATCACATCCATCATCCGTTCAACCGGCGGCTCAACAGCGGCGCCTGTTCGCCCACGCAGATCCGCGGCTGGGTCGCGAACCGCTTCTATTACCAGATCTGCATCCCGCTCAAGGATGCGGCGATCCTGTCGAACTGCCCCGACCGCGAAACGCGGCGCCGCTGGATCCAGCGGCTGATCGACCACGACGGGCAGGGCGACAACGAAGGCGGCATCGAGGCGTGGGTGCGGCTCGGCGAGGCATGCGGTCTGACGCGTGACGAGCTGTGGTCGCTCGAACACGTGCTGCCCGGCGTGCGTTTCGCGGTGGACGCGTACGTGAACTTCGCGCGGCGCGCGCCGTGGCAGGAAGCGGTGTGCTCGTCGCTGACCGAGATGTTCGCGCCGCAGATCCATCTCGACCGGCTCGCGGGCTGGCCGTCGCATTACCCGTGGATCGAGCCGGCCGGGCTGCATTACTTTCGCAGCCGCGTGCCGCTCGCGCAGCGCGACGTCGAGCATGGGCTCGCGGTCACGCTGCAGCATTTCACGACACCGGACGCGCAGCAGCGCGCGCTCGGCATTCTGCAATTCAAGCTCGACATCCTGTGGTCGATGCTCGACGCCGTCGAAAAGGCCTACCCCCTATGAACGCGATCGAAGCCGCCAGCGGCGTGCCGCTGCGCCCCTGCCTCAGGGGCATGTACCGCCTGCAATGGGAGGCGGCCCAGGATGCGTACGTGCTGCTCTATCCGGAGGGCATGGTCAAGCTCAACCCGAGCGCCGGCGAGATTCTCGCGCGCTGCGACGGCACGCGCGAACTGGACGACATCATCGGCGAGCTCGAGCGCCTGTTCATGCAATCGGATCTCGCGACCGACGTCTACCGTTTCCTCGATCATGCGCGACTGCGCGGCTGGCTGGACTGACATGACACCCGACACGCCCCATCCGTCCGCGCCGCTGTGGCTGCTCGCGGAACTCACGTACCGCTGCCCGCTGCACTGCGCGTTCTGCTACAACCCGGTCGACTTCGCGACGCACGGCGCGGAACTCGACACCGACGCGTGGCGCACGGTCATCAGCGATGCGCGCGCGCTCGGCGCCGCGCAAATCGGCTTCTCGGGCGGCGAGCCGCTGCAGCGCGGCGACCTCGAGACGCTCGTCGCGCATGCGCGCGGGCTCGGCTTCTATACGAACCTGATCACGTCGGGCATCGGGCTGAACGTCGCGCGCATCGAGCGGCTCAAGGCCGCCGGGCTCGACCACATCCAGTTGTCGCTGCAGGATTCGACGCGCGAGCTGAACGATTTCCTGACCAGCACGCGCACGTTCGGACTGAAGCGCGATGTCGCACGGCTGATCAAGGCGCATGGCTACCCGATGGTGCTCAACTGCGTGCTGCATCGCTACAACCTGCCGCACGTGGGGCAGATCATCGAGATGGCGCTCGATCTCGGCGCGGATTACCTGGAACTCGCGAACACGCAGTACTACGGCTGGGCGATGCTCAATCGCGACCAGTTGATGCCGACCGTCGAGCAGGTGCGCGAGGCCGAGGACACGGTCAACCGCTATCGGAAGCTGATCGGCGAGCGCTGCAAGATCCTGTTCGTCGTGCCCGACTATTTCGAGCGCCGCCCGAAGGCGTGCATGAACGGCTGGGGCTCGGTGTTCCTCGGCGTCGCGCCGGACGGCACCGCGCTGCCGTGCCATGCCGCGCGGTCGCTGCCGGGGCTTGCGCTGCCGAACGTGCGCGATCGCTCGCTGAGGGACATCTGGTACGACAGCGATGCGTTCAACGCGTTTCGCGGCGACGACTGGATGCGCGAGCCGTGTCGTACGTGCGACGAGCGGCATGCGGATCACGGTGGCTGCCGGTGTCAGGCCTACCTGCTGGCCGGCGATCCGAAGGAAGCCGATCCGGTGTGTGCGAAGTCGGCTCATCACGGTCAGATCGAACAGGCAGTGCAGTTCGCGCGACGTCGCGCGCCGCGTGACGAGCAGCCGCTGGTTTTTCGCAGCAAGGAGAATTCGCTCGCGCAATGCAGCGCGGCGTGCGACGGCTGACGGCTGACGCGGCGCCGCCAGGACGACGGCAGGGGCGAACACGGCACCGCGCTCGTCGAACTGGAAACCGATGCGCGGGCCGAATCGTCGCCGCGCATGTCATGACTGGCACCGGCTATCCGCGCCTCGATGCCGCGGCGCGCGATGTGATGCTCGCGAGCCGCTGCGCTGCGCATGGAGAAAACGGCGCGCCTGCGCCGATGCGGGCGCGCGCGCCGATCCCGTTCAATCCCGATGAATGACCGGGCACGTTGGCGACATCACCCGTCGTCCGCCTTCGCCTGCAAACCCTTCAGCCCCTGAATCACGACCAGCAGCGCGCGCCCGTGCTCGTCCGACCCGTCCCACGCGTCGACGATCGCGTCGCGCAGCAGGTCGTTGTACCGGCGCCGCGACGGCTCGGTATCGACGCCATAGAAACTGCATAGCTTGTTGAATGGCGCGCTGCGGCGCAGCCGGCGCCCGTTCGACAGCCGAAGGCGCGACACGGTTGGCTGGCTGACCCCGGAAAGTCGCGCAATTTCGCTGGACGAGCGTGTGTCTGCCATCAAGCGGCGCAACAGGTCTTGAACGGGAAAATCTTGGTCCGGGGCTTCCATGCGATGCATTATACCTATACAGTTACGGCTGTTGAATGGGCTTGCTGTCAGCAGCGAGGCTGTATCCCCGAGAAAGTTGATGACACTGAAACACCTCCCACCCACGTTCTGCTGGACCAAGATCGGCGCCGAGTCCGGCGAGGAATTGCCGACCGTCGTGCTCCGCAAGGAATGGGAGCGCCGGCTCGGCGGCGGGCGTTTTCTGTGGGGCATCAACCAGCCGCTCGGCAGCAGCGCGCAAGTCGCCGCGCATCGCACGGGTTCGCTGCTCGCATTGTTTTCGCCGGTCGCGTCGCGTCCGCGCGCGGGCGAGCGCAAGGACGCGCTGCTGTGGAATGCGTGGGTCGACGCAAGCGGTCAGGTGCGGCCGTTGCCGCCGCACACGTTCATCGCCAGCCGCTCGACGTTGCCGTCGGGCCGGCGTCGCGAGCAGCATTACGCGCTCGTGTGCGCGTCGTCCACCGCGCTGACGGTCGGTACGCAGTTGCGCGTGTTTCCCGACCATCTGCGCAGCGTGAGCACGGGCAGGCCGCTGGGCGCCGCGCAGGGCGCGGCCGTGGTTGACTGCATCGGGCGTGCGAAGGAGCAGACGGGCAAGAGCTATCCGCTCGCGCTGTCGGTCGAGCTCGAGGCACCGTATTTCGTGCGGCTCGCGCAGCCATGCGTGCTGAAGGCGCGCGATCTCGCGGAAGTGAACAAGGCCACGCGCGCGGGCGATTTCGATCGCTTCGTCGAGCTGGTCGCGCGCTTGCGCGGCCGTTCGCCGACCGACGCCGTGCGCGGCGTCACGCGCGATCTGTTCGACGTGCCGCCGCTCGAAACGGCGGCCGCGTACGTGGCGCCCACGCATGTCGCGCGCCTGCGCAACCGGCCGGCGGCCGAGCATCCGCGCGATCTCACCGGCGATCTGTTCGACCTGTCGCCGGGCGAGGCGGCCGCGTTCGCCGGGCTCGCGCATCCGCGCATCGGGCGCGCGTGACGCCGGGCGCGACGCCGTTCGCGCAAGAATTTGTTGCAATCTCGCCGTAGCGGATCGACGAGCGCGGAGCGACAATCGGCACGAAGCGCGCGGTGCGGCGGCCGATGCGTCGACACGCGACGGGTCGTGGTTCACGTCGCCGACATGCGTACCACGCACACTGGGCGTCGGCGTGCTTCACACTGCAATCCTGACGGAGGAGTGTCGATGTCGACCCACATCTGTTCGCCGGAAGCCCGGGCCGCACAACGCTTCGTCGAAGCGACGCGCAACGTCGATCAGGCGTTTCGCGCGGTGCGCGGCGAAAGCGACGACGACGGCTCGTCGGCCGAATACGCACGCGCGATGTCGCGTCTCGATCGCGCGCTCGACGAGCTGGCGCGTGCGCAGGAATTCTTCGATCGCGTCGTCGGCGCGGACACCACGCACGGCAACTGACGGCTTCGTCGTTTCTCTTTTTCGTGCGTCAGCCCGCGCGCGTCATACCCGGTGCAGGCGGCGCGGCACGGTACGCATAGCCGCGATGCTGGAACGACGTCGCGAAGAACCGCATCTGGTAGCGGATCGCATTCGCCCAGTAGTCCCACGTATGGCCGCCCGGCCGCTCCGCATAGTCGTGCGGCACGCCGAGCGCGACGAGCCGTTCGTGCAGCGTGCGGTTCGAGTCGACGAATGCGTCGTCGCGGCCGCAATCGATCGTCAGGTCGAGATGGGCGCGCACGAATGCCCGCGCGTTTTCGACGATCACGTTTCGGTTCCAGAACGACGGATGGCGATCGGGATCGCCGAACACGTGTGCGATCCCCGGCTCGTCCGTGCAGCAGCGCGGATCGACCGCGCCGCTGATGCTGCCCACCGCGCCGAACGTGTCGGGCCGGTCGAGCGCGATGCGCAGGGCGCCGAAGCCGCCCATGCTGAGCCCGGTGATCGCGCGCGCGTGCTGGGCGGCGATCGTGCGGAAATGCAGGTCGACATAGGACACGACTTCATCGCCGACGAAGGTCTCGTAGCGGCTGCCCGAATCGAACGGGCTGTCGATGTACCAGCTTTCATGTCCGCCGTCGGGCATCACGAGGATCACGCGATAGCGGTCGGCCAGCGCGGCGATGTGCGTGTTCGACGTCCAGTCGGTATGGTCGCCGCCCGAGCCGTGCAGCAGATAGACGACGGGGTAGCGCTCGCCGTGGTTGTCGCGTGCGTAATCGTCGGGCAGCACGATGGTGGCCTTCAGCGTTTCGCTCATCGCGGCGCTTGGAATCGCGACGACCCGCGCATGAAAGGCGAACGCAGGGCTCGTGACGGCGAGCAGCAGTAGCAGCCAGAAAGTACGTGCCAGGTTCATCGATCCTTGCATGTGTCGTTCCAGTCCGGGGCGGGAGGCCGGGAAAACCCTGTTGCGACGACTTTAGCAATCGCGCCTTTCAACCATATTTCGGCGAACCCTACGGGTTGTCAGGCGGACGGTTTGCATAGGATGCGCGCCGTAGCCGAGCAGGTCGGGGCAAAGAGGCGGGCCGTGCCAGCCGTGCACGTCGAACGTGCCGATGAAACCGTGAATGGAGACGACGGGCGCGGGCGCGATCATGCGGCCGCCGCTGCAGGCAGGGGCGGCAATTCGAGTTCGGCGAGGAGTTCGTCGAGTTCGAGCACGTGCGTGCGGTCGTGATCGAGCAGTTCGCGCACGAGTTCGTCGAGCGACATGCGGCGGATGCCGTCGCGCAGCCCGCACCGTTGGAGTTGCGCTGGCTCCAGCGCGGCCGCGGTGGCGCACAGCGCGGCGCGGCCACTGCCGAATGCCGCGACGGCGAGATCGAGCGGCTGCGCGAGATAGTCGCGTTGCGCGGCGAGCGCGGTGCCGTCGACGGATTCGATCGCGGGAAGCTCGGCCGTGCGCACGGCGTCGATGCGCGCGGCGAACACCGCATCGAGATCGCGCAGGTGGCACGCATGTTCGACCAGCGAGAAGCCGGTGCCGGCCGGGCGGCGCGTCGCCAGCGCGGCCGGTACGTGCGCGGCGTAAGCGGCGAGCCGGGCCGGCATGCGCGCCAGCGCGGCGACGATGTCGGCGAACGGCAGCCGGTGCGGGGATGCGCTGAACACCGCGCCATAGCTGAACAGCGCACCGCCGAGCCGCCCGCGCGCCTGCACGACCTCGTGGCCGTGGCGGCGCATGACGTCGGCGACCATCGCGCCGCAGAATTGGCGGGCCGTCGTGTCGGCTTCGATTTCGGGGAATTTGTGCGCGATCTCGTCCTGGATCGCGCCGATCGCGGCGACGCCGACGCGCGACAGCGCCGCGAACTCGAGATAGCGCTCGGGCTGTTCGATCAGCGCTTCGAGCTGGGCGCCGAGCGCGGTCAAGCGGAAACGGTCGAAACGGGAATGCATGACGAAGCCCCGGTCAGTAACGTGACAAAACGATACGTTACTGACCGGGGGTTCGTCAACCGGCTCATTGGGGTACACGCGGACCGCTCCCGCGCCGCCCGCTTGCCCCGCTCAGCGCTTCTGCCGCGTGCCGATTTCCGCGAGGATGTGCGCTTCCTGCTCCTGAAGCTCGGGCGTAAACGCGTCGCCGAATTCCTCGAGTTCGTACAGCGGGCGGATCTCGATGTCCGAGTCGCCGGGCATCGGGTTCGGGCAGCGCTTCACCCATTCGACGGCTTCCTCCATCGATTTCACCTGCCACAGCCAGTAGCCGGCGACGAGCTCCTTCGTTTCGGAGAACGGGCCGTCGACGACCGTGCGGTTCTTGCCGGAAAAGTGCACGCGCTTGCCGCGGCTGCTCGGGTGCAACCCGTCGGCGGCGAGCAGGATGCCGGCTTTCACGAGTGCCTCGTTGAACTGGCCCATCGCGGCCAGCATGTCGGTGTCGGGCAGCCGACCGGATTCGGAATCGGCGGTGGCTTTGACGATGACCATGACGCGCATTGTCGTCTCTCCTTGAAAGGGAACAGGGCGCTTGCCGACGGTGCGACGGCAAAACGATCGGTTACGACAACACGACGCGCGACGGCGACGCGAATCGACATCGCGGGCGAGAAATTTTCACGCGCGATGGAGTCGGTGCGCCGCGCGGCCGCTGTCACGGAGCGCATCGGCAAAACTGGTATGCTGGTCCGCATCACGTGTACGCGGAGGGCGCCATGGCTGCTAAGGAAGTCTCGAAGAAGAAGTATCTGAAAATCCTGAACAAACGCCTGCGCGCGGAGCCGGCGGCCCCGGCCGGCGCGTCGTTCGTCTTTTTCCCGCTGGGCGCGAAGGCGAAGCACGCGACGGGCGTCGTGTCCGGCGACACGCGCAGCAAGCGCGAGTTGGCCGTGATGGCCGCGGTCCAGCGCAAGGCGGCCGAAGAGTTCGTCGTCGCCGACGCCTGACGGGCGCCGCTGTACGCGTGCCGGATGACCGCCGCCGCGGCTTACGCGGCGGCGGCCTCGCACTGGACGATCGCGCGGCGAGCACGCGCGGAATGTCATGCGCGATCGCCGCGCCGTGCATCGGCAGGATGAGGTCGAGATCGAGGAGCACCTGGATTCGGCTCGAAACGGCCTGAAAACCCACCCGGCGATCAGGACGCCTCGTCCGCCGCCGCCGCCGGATACCGGCCGCTGCCGCCCGCGTCGTCGCCTGCCGCCAGTTGCTCCAGCGCGAGCCCCTTCGTCTCGATCCCGAGCGTCCACACGGCGATGGCCGCCGCGATGAACGACAGCGCGCCAAGCGTGAACACGCCGCCCTGGCCGAACACCGGCAACACCACGCCGACCACGTAAGGCCCGATCAGCGAGCCGATCCGGCCGATCGCCGACGCGAAGCCCGAACCCGTCGCGCGGGCGCCGGTGCCGTACAGCTCGGGCGTGTACGTGTACAGCGCCGCCCACATCCCGAACAGGAAGAACTGCATCGCGAGGCCCGTGACGATCAGCAGCGTCGTGCTGCCGCCGTACAGCGCGCTCTGGCCGTACGCGTACGCCATCGCGCCGCCGCCGATCAGCGACGCGATGCAGGTCGGCTTGCGGCCCCAACGCTCGACGAGCCACGCGGCGCACAGGAAGCCCGGCACGCCGCCGAGCGAGATCAGCACCGTGTAGAACACCGATTTCGTGACTTCGAAGCCGGCCTGCTGCAGCAGCGCGCCGAGCCACGACGTGAGGCCGTAGAAGCCGAGCAGCGCGAAGAACCACAGCAGCCACACCATCACCGTGCGGCGGCGGTACACGCCGCTCCAGATCTCGCGCAGCGCGCCGTGGCCGCGCGCGGCGGCCGGCTCGGCGAGCCGCGACGGCGGCGGCAGCGTCGTGACGCCGGCCGAGCGCATCACCTTCGCCTCGATCGTCTGCATCACCGTGTCGGCTTGCGCGTGCCGGCCCGCATGTTCGAGCCAGCGCGGCGATTCCGGCACGATGCGGCGCACGACCAGCACGAACACGGCCGGAATCGCGAGCAGCGCGAACACGGTGCGCCAGCCGAATTGCGGCAGCACGAAATACGCGACGATGCCGGCCGTGATGAAGCCGAGCGGCCAGAAGCCGTCCATCAGCGCGATCAGGCGGCCGCGCTTCTCGGTCGGCACGAATTCGGACAGCAGCGTCTGCGCGACCGGAAACTCCATCCCCATCCCGATGCCGAGCAGCACGCGGTAGACGATCAGCGCGTCGACGCTCTGCGCGGTCGAGCACAGGTACGACGCGGCGCCCCACAGCACCATGCTCCACTGGAACACGGGCCGGCGGCCGAAGCGGTCGGCGAGCAGGCCGGCCACGGCCGCGCCGAGCACCATCCCGAAGAAGCTCGCGCTCGCGACGAGGCCGGCGGCGGCCGTCGACAGCCCGAACTCCTTGCGGATCGAGCCGAGCACGAACGTCATCGTGCCGAGATCGACCGAGTCGAAGAAGAACGCGATCGCGATGATGAAGAAGATGCGCTTGTGATAGCCGGAGAACGGCAGGCGTTCGAGCCGGGCGGCGGCGGAGGCGGGAGCGGTGGCGGTGGGCATGGCGTCCTCTGAAATGAAAAAGGGGCCGCGCAGCGCATGCTCGACGGCCCCGATGCTTCGTATTCAGTAGACGCGACCACAAACTGCCGCATCGGAGGAAAAGCGCCGCCTGCTTGCCCAAATGCGTCATCGTCGGGCGGCGCGCGCGACGCTCGCCGGCGTCAATTCTTCAGTTTGTAGCCGGTGCGGAACATCCACGCGACGATCGCGAGCAGGATCACGAGGAACAGCGCGGTCGCGGCGAGGCTGATCCACACGTGCACGTCGGCGATCCCGTAGAACGACCAGCGAAAGCCGCTGATCAGGTAGACGATCGGATTGAACAGTGTGACGACGCGCCATGCGGGCGGCAGCATGTCGACCGAGTAGAAGCTGCCGCCGAGGAACGTGAGCGGCGTGATGATCAGCAGCGGCACGAGCTGCAGCTTCTCGAAGCTGTCGGCCCAGATGCCGATCACGAAGCCGAACAGGCTGAACGTGACAGCCGTCAGCACCAGGAACAGCACCATCCAGACCGGATGCAGAATGTGCAGCGGCACGAACAGGCCGGCCGTGGCGAGGATGATCACGCCGAGCAGGATCGACTTCGACGCGGCCGCGCCGACGTACGCGATCACGATCTCCCAATACGACACGGGCGCGGACAGGATCTCGTAGATCGTGCCGGTGAAGCGCGGGAAGTAGATGCCGAACGACGCATTCGAGATGCTCTGCGACAGCAGCGACAGCATCACGAGGCCCGGCACGATGAACGACCCGTAGCCGATGCCGTTCACGTCGCTGATGCGTGAGCCGATCGCGGAGCCGAACACGACGAAATACAGCGACGTCGAGATCACCGGCGCGATGATGCTCTGCATCAGCGTGCGGCGCGTGCGAGCCATTTCTGCGCGGTAGATCGCGCGGATTCCATGCCAGTTCATACGTCAGGCTCCTTGCACGCCGTTGCGGCGGTTGTCGATCAGGCTGACGAAAATGTCCTCGAGCGAACTCTGCGTCGTGTGCAGGTCGCGAAAGCCGATGCCGGCCGAGCCGAGCGCGTTGATCAGCTTCGCGATGCTCGCGTCGTCGCGCTGCGAGTCGTACGTATAGACGAGCGCGGCGCCGTCTTCCGCGCGTTCGAGCCCGAACGGCGCGAGCGCGGGCGGCACGTCCGCGAGCGGCTGCTCGAGCTGCACGGTGAGCTGTTTCTTGCCGAGCTTGCGCATCAGTTCGCGCTTTTCCTCGACGAGCACGAGCTCGCCGCCGAGGATGATGCCGATCCGGTCGGCCATTTCCTCCGCTTCCTCGATGTAGTGCGTGGTCAGCAGGATCGTCACGCCGCTTTCGCGCAGCGAATCGACGAGCTTCCACATGTCGCGGCGCAGCTCGACGTCGACGCCGGCCGTCGGTTCGTCGAGGAACAGGATGCGCGGCTCGTGCGACAGCGCCTTCGCGATCATCACGCGGCGCTTCATGCCACCCGACAGCGTCATCAGCTTGTTGTCGCGCTTGTCCCACAGCGACAGCGCCTTCAGCGTCTTCTCGATGTACGCGGGATCGGGCGCCTTGCCGAACAGGCCGCGGCTGAACGATACGGTGGCCCAGACGGATTCGAACGCGTCGGTGGTCAGCTCCTGCGGCACGAGGCCGATCATTTCGCGGGCCGCGCGGTATTGATCGCGGATGTCGTGGCCGCCGACCGTCACGCGGCCTTCGGTCGGCGTGACGATGCCGCAGATCGAGCCGATCAGCGTCGTCTTGCCGGCGCCGTTCGGCCCGAGCAGCGCGAAGATCTCGCCGGGGCGGATGTCGAGGGTCACGTGCTTCAGCGCCTGGAAGCCGGACGCGTAAGTCTTGGAGAGGTCGGAGACGGAAAGGATCGGTTGCATGCTCACGGATGGCACGGCCGGCCGGCGCGACGGCGGGCGCCGCGCGTGCCCGGCGCCGCCGCCGCTGCGAAGCGGCCGGGACCGGGGACGGCATGGCGAACGGGCGTCATGTCGAACGGCAGGGTAGTGCGGGATCGCGGGACCGCCATATTAGCAATCGGCAGATCGAAATGCATTCTGATGGAAAGGCCGGGTCGTGCCGGTGCCGAATTTGGCTGGATTGCGGTGATATTGCTCAATGATTCGGTGTTTTATTTGAGTGGCGCGAACAATTCCGGTCGTTTTCCGTCAATCGGCCCGCGCTCGCGTGGCCACCCGGCCGGCTGGCCGACTGTGCCGCCCGCCGGCCCTCGCGCCGTACCGGGACGACACGCGTGGCGCTCGCGATAATGCGTTCCTTTCCCGGCGATACGGAGCGGCGCGCATGTCTTTGATCGATTTGAAATCCGTGGCAAACGCGCAGGCCTGCGCATGGCAATCCACGATCGTCGGCGAAGTGGGTCCGGCCCGGATCAAGGTGCTGCGCATGGATGCCCAGCCTTACGAAGCGGAAGTGCACGACTACAACGAGGGGCTGCTGGTGCTCGACGGCACGTTGATGCTCGAGGTCGAAGCGGAAACGGTCGTGGTCGGCGCCGGGCAGATGTATCTCGCGCGCGCCGGCACGCGCCACGCGGTGCTGCCCGGCAGTCACGGCACGCTCGCGATCATCGACGTGTGAGGGTGCGCCGCAGCATGCATGCTGGCCGCGGAAGGCCGGCCGGCTTGGCCCGGCACGGATTCGCAGGGCCGTTCAAACGCGTGTTCCACGCGGCGTTTATTTGTCTGAGCAAATAAAATGAAGGCCGTTTGAAAATCTGTTAAATACCGTATAAACGCTAGGATCGCGCGGCGTCCGTCGTTTGGAACTCTGCATCCATTTACTTGCGGGAATGGTCCGATCATAGTCTCGACACACGACGCATCACGAAAACGAATCAAGCGTACGTATGGAGACCAACATCATGAGACGCCTATCCGCCGGGCCGGCGGGACTGCCGCTTCCCGATTTTTCGCTGAATGCAGGCGCGACGCAGGTCGCATGCCTGCGCCGTCACCTCGCCGTGTAGCGGCAGGCCGTAGCGGCGAGCCGTAGCGGCAAGCCACTTTCCGTTTCGATCGTTCCGACGGCGCCGTGCCGCATGACGGCGCCGCGGGAGCGCGTTTGTCCGCCGCCGCCGCGTGTGCCGCCTATGCCCGACCGGTTCGCGGCGGTCCCGCGTGCAGCGTCATGCGCCGCGCATTCGTGCGGCGGCGCGATACCAACCGGCAGGCCATGCAGCCCGGCCGGACGAGACTTGTCGTACCTGAAAAGGAGGGGTTGATGATTTGCATTCCTGAATGGCGGAAGGCGATCCTGTCGTGCGCGGTGCTGGTGCTGCCGTTCGTCGCCGGTTGCGGCGGCGGCGACGATCCGGGGCCGATCACCGTGCCGCAGTGCTCGGGCAGCGCATGCGGGCCGAGCGGCGCCGAAACGACGCCGCCCGTCGTGACGAAGCTGTGTCCGGACGCGCTCGATTACACGACGACGTATACGGGCGGCGCCGGCAGCGGCGAATACGTGAAGGTGAAGTTCGACACGACGAAGCTGACTTACCAGATGCAATTCATCGACTCGTCGGTGCCGACCTCGGCAGGGCAGATCAACGACACGCGCGCGGGCCTGACGATCAGCGGCGCGTTCCATCATCCGACCAACCTCCCGACGGCCGAGCAGAATCGTTGCGCGTTCGTGCTCGACAGCGGCGCGACGAGCGACGGCGCATATTCGGTGACGATCAATCGCGCCGATCCGCCGATGCTGTTCGTCGGCAACGGCGTGGTCGGCGGCGGCATTCCGGGCGCGACGATCGCGTTCCAGGGCATCGAACTCGCGCCGGGCTTCTTCCTCGGCTCGGTGCCGTCGCGCACGTTCGACTTCTATCCGTTCATCGGCTTTACCGATACCGAAACGGACTTCACGAAGGTGGCCGGCGTGTACAACGAAGTCGGCATTCATCTGTCGCCGACCGGCACCACCTATCAGACCACCACGCCGCAAGGCTGGCAGCCGGACGTCGTGAACTGGAACCAGACGCTCAATGCGGACGGCTCCTGCACGATCACGCAAGGCAGCGACTACTCGTGTCAGACGACCGGTTCGCCGTGGACCTTGCGCAAGAATGCGGACGGTACGCCTGACAACGTATTCGTCAGCCATGCGCAATCGGGGCAGGCCTATCCGTCGGCAGGCCAGGGACAGCCGCTCGTGATCCTCGTACCGAGCCAGGCGCACGGCGTGATGATCGTCGGCAAGCTGAACGGTGCGCTGGTGCCGGTCGTGATCCGCGTTGGGTATGCGTTTGCCGCACCGGGCAATCCGCTGGGCTCGGTGGCCGATGCGGAGGTCGGCATCTCGATGCTCGCGCCCGCCAAAGCCGTCGCGCCCAACGTGCTGAAGGGCGGGTTCATCGGGGCGACGAGCGCATCCGCATGCGGCGTGGTGACCAACAACGGGCCGTCGGGCAGCGCGGCAGGCCAGGGCCCGAGCTTCAATCCGTTCGTTCCGCATCCGGACCTGCCCGGCACGTTCAACACGACTTTCAATTACTTCACGCCGTCTGCCGGCAACTGCAGCGACGGCACCGCCGTGTCGACCATCGCGGCGAACTACACGTCGACGCTGTTCCAGGGCAATACCGCGGCGTTCATCGATCCGCAAACGTCGTCGCCGACCGCGCAGTTCGGGCTCGACTACACGCAGGCATCGCCCGGCAAGGTCAAGGTCACGGCCAACAGCGACTTCAACGCGAAGGGCGCGGCCGGCAACGTGGCGATCTTCAAGAAGGGCGATACGGGGTGGATCGTGACGGCCGGGAATGTCTACGCGATGGTCGTCAACAACAGCCAGGTCAACCCGTTCTTCACGGTCGGCGCGTTCGTCCAGTAACCCGGCATCGAACACGTCACACCGGCGGCGCATGCGCTGCCGCCGGTGAATCGAATTTCAAGAGGATTCCTATGAATTTTAAGCATTGGATGGCCGCGGCATCGGTCGCACCCGTGCTGGCCGCATGCGGCGGCGACGGCGACCCGCCGCCCGCGCCGGTGGTCCGGCTGTGCCCGCAGACGATCGACTACAACACGGTGTTCGTCGGAGGCTCCGGGTCGGGCGAGCTCGTGAAGGTGCAGCTCGACACGACGAAGATGACGTACCGGATGACCTACCTCGCGTCGCCGGTGCCGACCACCGCGGGCACCGTGCAGCCGACGCGCGACACCGCGCCCGCGAACGTGGTCGACGGCACGCTGGCCGACGAAACGGGGCTGCCCACGGTGAAGCTGAACCAGTGCACGTTCCGGATGCAGAACGCGAGCCTCGACCCGAGCCGGCCCGCGCGGCTGTTTCTCGGCGAAGGCGTGCTGGGCGGCGCGATCCCCGGCGCGACGATCCAGTTCGACGGCGTGATCGGCGTCGGCAAGATCCCGAAGACGACGTTCCCGTACTACCCGTTCATCAGCTTCTCGTCGCTCGAAACCGACCTGACGAAGATCGCCGGCACGTACAACCAGCTCGGCTATCACCAGGTGCCTTCGCAGAACTTCCAGCCGGTGGCGCTCGACCAGAAGGTGACGATCAACGCGGACGGCAGCTATACGGAAACCGACAACTTCGGCAAGAAGAACGGCGGGCAGCCGCTGGCGTCGAGCGCGACCGTGAACCAGCCGTTCACGCTGCGCCCGGATGCGCCGGCATTCCAGTCGCTCAACTACCAGCCGCAGATTCCGCCGACGCTCGCGGCGCTCGATCCGGCGAAGGCCGGCAAGGGGATCCTGATCGTCGGCAAGCTGCGCAACCAGCTCGTGCCGATCTTCATCCGCACCGGCGCCGCGAATGCGGACCTCACGCAAGGGGCGCCGAGCGCGGACGACGAATCGGGCATCTCGTTCCTGAGCCCGCAGACGGCGGTCTCCCAGGGCTCGCAGAACGGCGAGTACACGGGCGTCGACAGCGCGTTCAACTACCGCGCGACCGCGCTCGTCGGCGCGCAGGCCACGCTGCTCGATCCGTTCAATGCGTCGCAGGCCGCGCTCACGCGCGCGCTGAACCTCGACTACACGCAGACAGTGCCGGGCGTCGTGACGACCGTGCACGCGGACGCGGCGTCGGGGCCGGCGACCGGCAAGTTCGTGTTCACCGGCGGCGTGTTCGGGTTCCTCGACATGGCCGATACGAGCAATCCGTACTTCACGGTCGGCGCGTTCGTGCAGTGACCGCGTGTGGATGGAGACACGGCGGCGCCGCGCGCGAATGCGCGGCGCCCGACAGAATGAGGGGGAGACTTCATGAAGAAGCTGATTGTCGCGGGTGTCGTCGCAGGCGTGTCGACGCTCGCATCGGCCCAGCAGGCGGGCGACAACGTCGCGACGCTGGGCTGGCTGCACATCATGCCGCAGGATTCGACCAACGGGCTGACGACGAATCTTGCAAGCATGCCGATCAACGGGCCGCTGCGCCTGCCCGGTTCGTTCACGTCGCCGGGCACGAGCCTGACGGTCAACAACGCCGACACGGTCGGCCTCACGCTCACGCACTTCTTCACCGATCACATCGCGGTGACGTCGGTGCTCGGCGTGCCGCCGGAATTCACGCTGACCGGACACGGCGTGATCAGGCCGCCCGGCCCGGCCGGCGCGCTCGGCAACGTCGACATGGACAAGTCGGCGAACCAGCCGGCCGTGAAGAACGCGCGGCAGTGGAGCCCGACGGTCATTCTGCAGTACTACTTCAATTCGCCGACGGCGAAGTTCCGTCCGTTCGTCGGGATCGGCGTGGCCTACAGCTGGTTCAGCAACATCGAACTGAACGGCAACTTCGCGAAGGACATCAACGAGAACCTCGGCAGCGTGCTCGCGGCGGGCGCCGGCAAGCCGGGCGCGACGTCGGTCGAGGGCAAGGCGTCGTCGTCGTTCACGCCGGTCTACAACGTCGGCGCGAGCTATGCGATCGACAAGCACTGGGGGCTCACGGCGACGCTGACGTACATGCCGCTGAAGACCTACTCGTCGCTGGTGATCAAGGCGGCCGACGGTTCGACGCTCGCGACCACGCGCACGCGACTGAAGGCCGACCCGTTGATCACGTTCGTCGGGATTTCCTACAAGTTCTGAGCCGACCGGCGCGCATGACGCGTGCCGGCGGCTTCCTGCGACCGGCTGGCCGGAGGGTTCCGGCCGGAAGATCGCGTTCCTGGCGGCGTGCCGCCATTTGTGAAGAGAGGGGGCAGTTCAAATGAGCATTCGCAAAATCGTATCGCTTGTTGCTGCAGTGGCTTTCACCGCGGTTTCGGCCGCGCCTGCTTTCGCGGTCACCGTTTCGCGCGCGGACGGTCAGCCGATGAACCCGAACGGCGAGCCGTTCTCCGCATCGGGTCTCACGAACCTGAGCAAGGGGTCGATCACGGCGGCCTGTACCGCGACCTTCAACGGCACGATCACGTCGACCGGCATCGTCAACATCACGTCGACGACGTTCACGGGCGGCGCGACGTGCTCGCTGATCAGCGGCAGCGCGAGCAGCACGTCGCCGTGGACCGGGCAGGCCGACAGCACGACGCAGCTGTCAATCAACAACGTGAAGGTGAACGTTACGCTGCTCGGCGCGTGCGGGCCAAGCAAGGTCGTGACGGCGTGGAGCGATGCGAACTCGTCGCTGACGTTCAACAACGCGACGCTGACGCCGGACTGCACGGTGGGCGGCACGGTGCTGACGTCGCCGAAGTTCCACGTGCAGTAAGCGTCGCGCGATCGAAGCGGAACCCGCCGCGCGCGAGGGCCGTGCGGCAAGCGCGGCGGGTTTTCGCGGCTTCGATGCTTCGACGGGGTCGAGCCGTCGCGCGTATCGGCGCGGCGGCCGGTTGACCGCCCGTGTCGCGATCCGGCACGGGCGGCGTGGCAGGGCGGCGTCGCGTACTGCGCCGCCCGATTCGATTGAAACAAAACCAGGTCAATTAGCCAGAACCATCCCGGACGACCCATGCTTACCGATCCAGCAAAGTATGGCGACGCCCGCGGCGCGACGCCCGACCGGCTGCGCACGGCCGCGTGGCTGCAGTACCTGATCGAACATCTCGACGGGGCGGCTTGCGCCGGCGACCCGGTTGTCGTCCCGTCGCACGCGATACATGTGGGCGCTGGCGCGAGCCTGTCCCGCGAAGCGAGGGCCGTGCTTCACCGGCTGGTCCCGTGGATCGCGACGGACGGCAGCGGTTGCGCGTGCGATCCGGCCGATTCGCCCGGCGCATGCTCGCACGTGCCTTCCGCGCAGCAACTCGCGCAAGCCGAACGTTGCTGTCCGGGCTCGCGTGCCGTATTCGACACCGCGCACGGCGTGATCGATGCGTGCGCATTCGATGATCCCGAACTCGGCTGGGCCGCGCTCGAACGGATTGCCGGCGGCGTCGAACGCAGCGGCGACGACGCGGGCGCATGCATCGCGAACGAACACGACGGGCCGCGCGAGACGCCGCCTGCGAAGAACCTGAGAGAAAATCCGACGGCGGTCGCGACAACGGACACGGAAACGCCGGCCCGTCCCGGCGCCGTGATCGACGCGATCGTGCTGCGCGCCTGTGGCCCGCGCGACGACGCCGCGCGTATCGACGAGATGGCTGCGCTCGCGACGTTCTCCGCGGAGCTTGCGGCTGGCCACGGCGTTTCCGTTCAGGCGTACGGCGGTCAGCACAATCTCGTCGCGCGCGCGATCCGCGCGCATCGCGCCGATCTCGCATCGACGGACGGGCTGCTTGCCGCGCTCGCCGTGTGTCGGCTCGATCGGCTCGTCGGTGCGGGCAGCTTCTGGGCCTATTACCTGTTGGCGGGCATCGCGATCGCCGCACCGGATACGGTGCGGGAAATCGGCCGCAGGTTTCATGGCGACATCTGGCAGACGTGTGTCGACCACGTGCTCGCGTGGCCGGCGGTCAGCCGCTTCGGGCCGACGGAGGATGCCGCGTTCGAGCGCCTGCGTGACGCGATGAGCCTGACGTCGCGCTGGAACCCGATCGTCCGCGCCAAGCGGATGCGGACGCGGAGCGTGTCGGCCGCCCGGCCGCGCAGCGCAAACGAGCCGGCCCAATGAAACGCGGCTCGCGGCGAGAACGCCGCGAGCCGCAGGAGTGGTATCGCGGCGCCCGGTGCGGGCGGCCGCCTTCGTCAGACCGTCTCGGGCTGCCGCACGGCCTTCGCGACGTTGCGCGCCGGTGCGCCGTTCGCGACGAAGTACGGCACGTCGACACGCGCGAGCGGCGTGCGGCCGCGGATCTTGTCGGCGATCTTCTCGGCGATCATGATCGTCGGCGCGTTCAGGTTGCCGGTCGTGATGATCGGCATGATCGACGCATCGACGACACGCAGCCCGTCGAGCCCGTGCACGCGGCCTTCCTCGTCGACCACCGCCATGTCGTCGTAACCCATCTTGCACGAGCACGACGGATGGAACGCGGTTTCCGCGCGGGCGCGCACGAACGCGTCGAGTTCCTTGTCGCTCTTGCAATCGGCGCCCGGATTCAGCTCGCGGCCGCGATAGCGGTCGAGCGCCGGCTGCCGCATGATCTCGCGCGTCGCGCGGATCGCATCGCGGAACTCGCGCCAGTCGAGCGCTTCGGCCATGTAGTTGAACAGGATGCTCGGATGGTCGTTCGGGTCGCGCGAGCGCAGCTTCACGCGGCCGCGGCTCGGCGAGCGCATCGAGCCGACATGCGCCTGGAAGCCGTGCATCTCGATCGCGTTCGAGCCGTTGTAGTTGATCGCCACCGGCAGGAAGTGATACTGGATGTTCGGCCAGAGGTCGTCGTCGCGCGTGCGGATGAAGCCGCCCGCTTCGAAGTGGTTGCTCGCGCCGAGGCCCGTGCCGTTCAGCATCCATTCGAGGCCGATCTTCGGCTGGTTCCACCACTTGAGCGCCGGGTACAGCGACACCGGCTCCTTGCACTCGTACTGGATGTACATCTCCAGGTGGTCCTGCAGGTTCTGGCCGACGCCGGGCAGGTCTAGCACGACCGGAATGTCGAGTGCCTTCAGCCATGCGCCGGGGCCGACGCCCGAGCGCTGCAGCAGTTGCGGCGACGCGATCGCGCCGCTGCACACGAGCACTTCGCGGCGCGCATGCGCGGTCGCGCGCTCGCTGCCGCGCAGGTACGTGACGCCCGACGCGCGCTTGCCGTCGAACAGGATGCGATCGGCGAGCGCGTGCGTGACGATCTCGAGGTTCGGCCGCACCTTCGCCTGATCCAGATAGCCGCGCGCGGTGCTCGCACGGCGGCCCTTCGGCGTGACGGTGCGATCCATCGGGCCGAAGCCTTCCTGCTGATAGCCGTTCAGGTCGTCGGTGCGCGGATAGCCGGCCTGCACGCCCGCGTCGACCATCGCCTCGAACAGCGGGTTCGCGCCCGGCTTGCTGGTCGTGACCGACACGGGGCCGCTGCCGCCGTGATAGTCGTTCGGGCCGACGTCGCGCGTCTCGGCTTTCTTGAAGTACGGCAGGCAGTCGAGATACGTCCAGTTCTCGAGGCCCTTGTGCGTCGACCAGTTGTCGTAGTCGAGCGCGTTGCCGCGGATGTAGCACATCCCGTTGATCAGCGACGAGCCGCCGAGCCCCTTGCCGCGCCCGCACTCCATCCGGCGGTTGTCCATGTGCGGCTCGGGATCGGTTTCGTACGCCCAGTTGTAGCGGCGGCCCTGCAGCGGATAGGCGAGGGCGGCCGGCATCTGCGTGCGGAAGTCGAAGCGGTAGTCGGGACCGCCCGCTTCGAGCAGCAGCACCGTGACGTCCGGATCTTCCGTCAGGCGCGTTGCGAGCACGTTGCCCGCGGAACCCGCGCCGCAGATGATGTAATCGTATTCGCGTGTCGTCATGACGGATCTCCTTGTCTTAGAACACCGGGTTGTAGCGGCCGAGCTCGACCTGCACCGACTTGATTCGAGTGTAGTGCTCGAGCGTCGTGATGCCGTTCTCGCGCCCGACACCGGATTGCTTGTATCCGCCAACCGGCATTTCGGCCGGCGATTCGCCCCACGTGTTGATCCAGCAGATGCCGGCTTCGAGGCGATGGATCGTGCGGTGCGCGCGCGACAGGTTCTCGGTCACGACGCCGGCCGCGAGCCCGTAGTGCGTGTCGTTCGCACGCGCGATCACTTCGTCCTCCGATTCGAAATCGAGGATGCTCATCACCGGCCCGAAGATTTCCTCGCGCACGATCTTCATGTCGTCGCGGCAGTCGCCGAACACGGTCGGCGCGACGTACTGGCCGTTCGCGAAGTGGCCGTCGGTCAGGCGCGTGCCGCCCGCGAGCAGCTTCGCGCCTTCGGCCTTGCCGCTCTCGATGAAGCCGAGCACCTTGTCGAGTTGCGCGGCGGAGACGAGCGGACCGAAGTTGGTGTCGGCATCGGTCGGCTTGCCGACGCGGATGCGCTTCACGCGTTCGAGCACCTTCTGCGTGAACATGTCCTTGATCGAGCGGTGCACGAACACGCGCGTGCCGTTCGTGCAGACCTGGCCCGAGCTGAAGAAGTTGGCGGTGACCGCGATGTCGGCCGCGCGATCGAGATCCGCATCGTCGAACACGATCAGCGGCGACTTGCCGCCGAGTTCCATCGTCACTTCCTTCAGCGACGATGCGCCGGCGAGCGACATCACCTTCTTGCCGGTTTCGACGCCGCCGGTGAACGACACCTTCGCGATGTCCGGATGGCCGGTGAGCAGCGCGCCGACCGAGCCGTCGCCCTGCACGACGTTGAACACGCCGGCCGGCACGCCGGCTTCCGTATAGATTTCCGCGAGCTTGAGCGCGGTCAGCGGCGTGACTTCGCTCGGCTTGAACACCATCGCGTTGCCGGCCGCGAGCGCGGGCGCGGTCTTCCAGCACGCGATCTGGATCGGGTAGTTCCACGCGCCGATGCCCGCGCACACGCCGAGCGGCTCGCGGCGCGTGTAGACGAACGACTCGGCACGCAGCGGCACCTGCAGCCCTTCGATCGCAGTCGCGAGGCCCGCGTAGTACTCGATCACGTCCGCGCCGGTGACGATGTCGACCGCGAGCGTCTCGCCGATCGGCTTGCCGGTGTCGCGCGTTTCGATCGCTGCGAGTTCGTCGTTGCGCTCGCGCAGCAGGTCGACCGCGCGGCGCAGGATGCGCGAGCGCTGCATCGCGGTCATCGCGGCCCATTCGCGCTGGCCTTCCTGCGCGGACGCAACGGCGCGGTCGACGTCGGCCGCGCTCGCCTGCTGCACCTGCGCAAGCAGTTCGCCGGTGGCCGGATCGAAGGTGTCGAAAGTCTTGCCGCTGGTGGCATCGACGTAACCGCCGCCGATGTAGAGGCGCTGCAAACCGTATACGGACATGAGGATCTCCTTGAGGGCGACTGCGTCGCGCGTCAGTCGGACGCGAGCAGCAGGTCGATGTAATCGTGGGCGAGCTTCAAAGCAGCTCGGGTGTCGATCGGGCCGCCGGCGAGTGCGCCGCGCAGCCACAGGCCGTCGATCAGCGCGGCGAGGCCGCTGGCGGCTTCGCGCGCCTTCGCGAGCGGCAACGCCTTCGCGAATTCGGCGCACAGGTTCGAATGCAGGCGCCGCGTGTTCACGTGCTGCAGGCGCTTGAGCATCGGGTCGTGCATGCTCTGCGACCAGAACGCGAGCCACGTCTTCATCACGGGCGCGCTCACCTGCGTGACGTCGAAGTTCGCGGCGACGACCGCGCGCAACCGCGAACGCGGGTCTTTTCGTGCGGCGACGCGGCGGCGCGTGGTGGCCGACCACAGGTCGCGCAGTACGTGCCGCATCGTCGCTTCGAGCAGGCCGTCCTTGTCGCCGAAGTAATGGCTGACGATGCCCGTCGAGATGTTCGCGCGTTGCGCGACCGACGCGAGCGTCGTGCCGGGCAGGCCCGCTTCGTCGATCGAGCGCAGCGTGGCGTCGATCAACTGCGCGCGGCGTATTTCCCGCATTCCGACTTTCGGCATCGCGACTCCCTTCGCCCGGGCGGGCCGTCCATGGAAGTCGACAGCTTAGCGGTTTTTTATTGATCGTTCAATCAACAAAAAATCGGGGCCGAACGGCGGGCGGCGTTCCAAACGGGAAGGATCGTCGCCGCCGGAGCCATGTGCAGGTGCGGAAAAACGAGTTGAAAGAAGGTTAATTAAGTTTGAATCTGTTTAAAACGATTCGTGAAAACATGATGCAATTCGGAGGACCGTTTCCATGCTCGATTTCATTACAAATGGAAAGAATGTCGAAATCTGAAAAATAATTCACGATATGAAATCGTAAAATCGGATGGTGAAGGTGGGTGGTTTTGCGGAAACCGTTTTAATCCGCCGATTTAAACTTCATAACTCATTGATATTAATGAATAAGTATGGTTTTTTTAACGCTGAGGAGGATTGCTCGCAAACGATTGCCATCGTCTTTTTTGAGATTCTGCATACCATAGAAATCGACAAATAAATTTGAATCTGGCGGATTTCCGGGCCGAGTAGAGGGATTTTTGGAATGACTTGAGTGTGCAATATCGACCGTATTAGTATGGCGCCGCACCACGAGGAATGAATGGCGCCGCCGGCAATTGCCGCGGTGCGTCGGCAATCGGCGCGTCCATCGATCGCGCACGGGCCCGACGTCAGCCATTGCGCAGCTGCAGCATGCCGCGACGTCGAGACGCCGCATTCACCGGAGAACGACGATGCCGACCGAAAAACACGTGGTCCCGCTGCCGAATGGTCTGAAGGTTTATGTCGAACGGAACGTGTTCGATCCGGCCTTCGACACGGCGATGCTCGTCAACGGCGCGCTCGCGACGACCGCGTCGTTCGGCCAGACCGTCCAGTATCTCGGCGAGCGGATCAACACGATCTGCTTCGACCTGCCGTATGCGGGGCAGTCGCGCCAGCACAACCCCGGCTGCTCGATCCTGACCAAGGACGACGAAGCCGCGATCCTCCAGTACCTGGTCGAACACTTCGCGCCGGCGTTCCTCGTGTCGGTGTCGTGGGGCGGCGTCGCGTCGCTGTTCGCGCTCGCGCGCGGCTGCCCGAGCGTGCGGCGCGCGGCGATCTGTTCGTTCTCGCCGTTCCTGAACGACGCGATGATCGACTACGTGACGCGGGCCCGCGACCACATCGCGGCCGGCGAGAACCTGAAGGCCGCGCAGCTGCTGAACGACACGGTCGGCCGCTATCTGCCGCGCATCATGAAGCTGTACAACTACCGCTATCTCACGCGCCTGCCGCGCGACGAGCAGGACCAGGTCGCGTTCCACGTCGACCAGATCCTGTCGCTGCAGCCCGAGCGCTACTTCAGCGAGTTCTCGAACATCGGCTGCGAACTGCTGTTCCTGAACGGCGAGCGCGACGAATACACGACGCCGGCCGACGTGCGGCAGCTTGGCGCGCATGTGGCGCGCGCACGGTTCGCGACGGTGCCCGACGCAGGCCATTTCCTCGACATCGAAGGCCGCGCGCAGCGCGAAGCCACCCGTACCGCGCTGCTCGATTTCTTCTGCGGCGAAGCGCCCGCCGCGGCCGGCATCGCACGTGCCGCCGCGCACGCATGCGTGCCCGCGCCGATGCACGCGCTGTCGTCGTGACGCCGTCCGTCGAGCAGCGGGCACGTCCCGCGCATCCGAATTCCCATCCCAACGAGGCAGGCCAGCCGTGAATATCGTTCAGACCATCGCCATCGTCGTTCCGTGGGCCGCGTGGCTCGCTTACTGGATCGCCACGTCGCAGCGCGTCAAGACGACCGTACGCAAGGAGGCATCGCGCTCGCGCACGCTCCAGTCGATTCCGCTGATCGTCGGCGGCGCGCTGATCATCCTGCCCGATCCGTCGTGGCAGGCGCTCGCGCCCGACTGGCAGCGCTTCGGCCTGCAGGCGCAGTGCGGGCTCGCGGTGCTGGTGGCCGGCCTGCTGTTCTCGGTATGGGCGCGGCTGCATCTCGGCACGAACTGGAGCGTGTCGGTCACGCTGAAGGAAGACCACGAACTCGTGCGCACGGGGCCGTATGCGTTCGTACGTCACCCGATCTACACCGGCTGCCTGATCGCGCTGGTCGGCGCCGCGCTGATCGGCGGCGAATGGCGCGGCGCGCTCGGCGTGCTGCTCGTGTTCGCGTCGCTCGCGTACAAGGTGCGCGTCGAGGAGAGCTGGCTGACCGGGTATTTCGGGCCGGCCTATGCGCAGTACCGCCGCGAGGTCGCGGCGCTGATCCCCGGCTTCTACTGACCCCCGCGAGGCGCGCGATGGCGAAGATGATCGTGACCGCGATCGGTTCGGCGGGCGACGTGCATCCGTTGCTCGGCGTCGCGCGCACGCTCGCCGCGCGCGGTCACGACGTCGTGTTCTGCACGCACGCGCCGTTCGAGGCGGCCGTGCGCCGCTGCGGGTTCGCGTTCGTGCCGGTCGGCACCGCGGCCGACTACGACGCGGCGATGGCGAACCCCGCGCTGTGGGATCCGCGTACGTCGTTCCGCACGCTGTGGCAGGTGATCGCGCCGACGCTGCGCCCGCATTACGACGCGCTGCGCGCGCTGACCGATGCCGACACGGTGCTGGTCGGCACGCTATGGGCGTTCTCCGCGCGCTTCATGCAGGAATTGCACGGCACGCCGTACGTGTCGGTGCAGGTATCGCCGTCGACGCTGCTGTCCGCGCATGCGCCGCCGACTCATCCGCGCCTGACGATTCCGGCGCGCTGGCCGTTGCCGGTGAAGTCGGCGCTGATGACGCTGATCGAGCGGCAGGTGCTCGACCGCGTGTGCGGCCCGGCGCTCGACGCGGTGCGCCGCGAACTCGGGCTCGCGCCCGCGCGGCGCGTGCTCGGCCGCTGGCTGCATTCGACCGACGGCGTGCTGTGCCTGTTTCCCCAGTGGTTCGCGCCGCCGCAGCCGGACTGGCCGTCGAACCATCTGCAAAGCGGTTTTCCGCTGTTCAACGATATTTCGACCTCCGACGATGATGGGGCACTCGATGCGTTTCTCGCGGCAGGCGAAGCCCCGGTCGTGTTCACGGCCGGTTCGACCCTCGTCGATCACGCGGCGTATGCGCGTGCGGTGGCGGACACGCTGCGCGCGACCGGCGCGCGCGGCATCCTGCTGACGCCGCACGATGCGGCGCAGGATGGCGACCGGCTGCTCGTGCGCCGCTTCGTGCCGATGCGCACGCTGCTGCCGCGTTGCCGCGCGCTCGTGCATCACGGCGGGATCGGCACGGCGGCGCTCGCGTGCGAAGCCGGGATCGTGCAGGTCGTCACGCCGTTCGCGCACGATCAGTTCGACAACGCGCAACGCGTCGTCGCGAACGGTTGCGGCGTGCGGGTCGACGGGCCGCTCGACGGCGCGCGGCTCGGCGCGGCGCTCGCGCGCGTGCTCGACGAACCCGCGTTCGCGGTGCATGCGGCGCGTACGCGTGCGCTGCTCGCGGCCGCGCCGGACGGCTGCGGCGCGGCCGCCGATTTCATCGAACGCTTCGTGCCGAAGCGCGGGCGGGTGGCCGCGCGGGCCGATGTCGCGGTGGCCGGCACATGAGCACCGCATCGCCGCTGCACGACGGGCCCGTCGCGCCGTCCGCGCTCGACGTGTCGGCGCCGGTGCCCGCCGCGCAGCCGGTGCGCGGCATCCGGCTCGCGCTGCTGACGTTCGCGCTGTCGCTCGCGACCTTCATCGAAGTGCTCGACTCGACCGTGACCAACGTCGCGGTGCCGGCGATCTCCGGCAGTCTCGGCGTGTCGAACAGCCAGGGCACGTGGGTGATCAGCTCGTATTCGGTCGCGGCCGCGATCGCGGTGCCGCTCACCGGCTGGCTTGCGCGCCGCGTCGGCGAGTTGCGGCTGTTCGTCGGCGCGGTGCTGCTGTTTACGCTGACGTCGCTGCTGTGCGGGCTCGCGCGCGACTTGCACGTGCTCGTGATCTGCCGCGCGCTGCAGGGGTTGTGCTCGGGGCCGATGGTGCCGCTGTCGCAGACGATCCTGCTGCGCACCTTTCCTCCAACCCAACGCACGATCGCGCTCGCGCTGTGGGCGATGACGGTGCTGCTCGCGCCGATCTTCGGGCCGGTGGTCGGCGGGTGGATCGTCGACAACTTCTCGTGGCCGTGGATCTTCCTGATCAATTTGCCGATCGGGCTGTTCTCGTTCGCGGTGTGCACCGCGATGCTGCGCCCCGACGCGCAGCGCGGCGCGGCCGGTCCGATCGACGTGCCGGGCATCGTGCTGCTCGTGATCGGCGTCGGCTCGCTGCAGGCGATGCTCGATCTCGGCCACGACCGCGGCTGGTTCGATTCGCCGCTGATCGTCACGCTCGCGGTGGTCGCGGCGCTCGCGATCGTGTCGCTGCTGATCTGGGAAGCAGGCGAAGCGCATCCGGTGGTCGATCTGAGCCTGTTTCGCGACCGCACGTTCTCGTTCTGCGTGCTGATCATCTCGCTCGGGATGATGAGCTTCTCCGTGGTCGGCGTGGTGTTCCCGCTGTGGATGCAGGCCGTGATGGGCTACAACGCGTTTCATGCGGGGCTCGCGACCGCGTCGCTCGGCGTGCTCGCGCTCGTGTTCTCGATCCTCGTCGGGCTGCATGCGCACCGCTTCGACGCGCGCGTGCTCGCGACGTTCGGCTTCCTCGTGTTCGCGGCCGTGCTCGCCTGGGACGCCCATTTCACGCTGAAGATGACGTTCGCGCAGATCGCCGCACCCGGGCTGATCCAGGGGATCGGGCTGCCGTGCTTCTTCATTCCGCTGACCGCCGCGACGCTGTCGCGCATTCCGGACGACCGGCTCGCCGCCGCGTCGAGTCTGTCGAATTTCCTGCGCACGCTGTCGGCCGCGTTCGGCACCGCGATGAGCGTGACGCTGTGGGACAACCGCGCGACCTATCACTACGACGTCGTGTCGCAATCGGTCACGCACGCGTCGGCGAACACGCAACGCTTCGTGCATGCGCTGAACGCGATGGGCGTGGACGGCGTGCGCGAGCTGACGACGCTGCATCACGTCGTGATGCAGCAGGCCTACATGATGGCGACCAACGACATGTTCTGGATGGCGAGCATGACGTGTGTCGCACTCGCCGCGATGATGTGGCTGACGCGGCCGAAACGCGGCGCGGCCGCATCGTTCGGACATTGAGGAGCAGACCATGACGACACTCGGCGCACTCGTGATCCTGTATCACCCGAGCGACGCGCAGCTCGACGCGTTGCGCGGATGGCGGCACGCGTGCGACGTGCTGCTCGTCGTCGACAACACGCCGCAGCCCGATGCGCGGGCCCGTGAACTGTGCACACGCGAAGGCATCGCGCTGCTGCATCACGGCAATCGCGGCGGCATCGCGGGCGCGTACAACGCGGGGCTCGCGGCGCTGTTTCGCGACCGCATCGACGCGGTCGCGCTGTTCGACCAGGATTCGTCGGTGCCGGCTGCCTATTTTCCGACGATGCGCGACGTCTGCGCGGGGCTTGCCGGGCGTGCGTTCCTGGCCGGCCCGCGCATCTTCGACGAGAACGCACGCAGCTTCCTGCCCGAACTCGCGACGAACGGCATCGGCGTGCGCCGCCTGCACATCGACCCGGGCACGCCGATGCAGCGCTGCGCGTTCCTGATTTCGTCGGGCTGCGTCGTGTCGCGCGACGCGTTCGACGTGCTCGGCCGTTTCGACGAAACGCTGTTCATCGATCACGTCGATACCGAATACAGCTTCCGCGCGCTGTCGCGCAACGTGCCGCTCTATGTCGTGCCGTCGCTGGTGCTGACGCATCGGATCGGCGCAAAGCAGCGGCACGCGATCGGCCCTTTTGAAATGACGTCGATGAATCACTCGTGGCAACGGCGCTACTACAGCGCGCGCAATGCGGTGCAGCTCGGGATGCAGTACGGGCTGCGTTTTCCGGTGGCGCTCGTGCCGAACCTGCTGACCCTGTGGCAGGTCGTGCAGATCGCGCTGGTCGAGCGCGACAAGCGCGCGAAGCTGGCCGGCATCCTGTTCGGCGTCGCGGACGGCCTGTTCGGCCGGCTCGGCCCGCTCGAGCGCACGCGGCCGCGTCTGGCTGCGCGGGCGCAGCGCGTTCGGCAGGGGTGACGATGCGGCGTTCGACGAAAGCGGCAGGTTCGGCGCGTGGCGCGAAGGGCGGCTCGATGGTCGCGGCGGCGGCCATGCTGTTCGCGTTGGGCGGATGCGTGCCGTCGGGCTTCCTGCCGTCGCTGTCGCTGCGCGCGCCGGCCGACGATGCGCTCGCACGGACGGCCGGCCCCGGCGCGAACGGCGCGTGGCCGGCGCCCGACTGGGTGAAGCAGCTGCAGGACCCGCAGCTCGACGACCTGGTCGCGGAGGCGTCGCAGCACAGCCCCGATCTGCAGGTCGCACAGGCGCGGCTGCGGATCGCGCAGGCGCAGCTTCAGCAGTTCGATTCGCTGACCGGTTTGACCGGCACGGCCGGCGCGACGATCAGCCGGGCGCGGATGCCGAAACCCGGTGACATCGCCGACGTCACGGCCGGCGGCTATCGCGTGCCGGTGCAGATCTTCGGCGATCCGAACGTATCGCCGTCGTCGATCTTCGTCGGGCTGAACTACCAGCTCGACCTGTGGGGCAAGAACCGCGCGGCGACGAAGAGCCTGATGTCGCTGCGCGACGCGGCCGGCGTCGAGGCCGAACAGGTACGGCTCACGCTCGCCGTCGCGATCGTCACCGTGTATTGCCAGCTCGACCAGGCGTACGCGGTGCGCGACCTGTTGCAGCAGAAGCTGAAGATCAGCCAGCGCGTGACGGCGGTGCTGCGCGAGCGTACCGCGCGCGGCCTCGACAACGCGTACGATGCGAGCGACGCGTCGATCAAGCGCAGTCGACTGCTCGAGCAGATCGCGTTGAACGACGAGCAGATCAAGCTCGCGCAACTGCAACTCGGCGTGCTGTCGGGCCGTGGCCCGGAGCGCGGGCTCGCGCTGCAGCGGCCGCGCGTCGGCGCGTTCGCGGGCGGCGCGGTGCCCGCCCGGCTGCCGGCCGACCTGCTGGGCCGCCGGCCCGATATCGTCGCCGCGCGGCTGCGGGTCGAGGCCGCGTTCGCGAATGCCGACTCGACGCGTGCGCAGTTCTATCCGGACGTGAACCTCGTCGCGCTCGGCGGCGTGTTCGCGTTGACGCCCGCGTCGCTGTTCTCGCGCGATTCGCTCGCGGGCTCCGTCGGCCCCGCGATCTCGCTGCCGATCTTCGACCGCGGCCGGCTGAAGGCGAAGCTCGGCGCGGACGTCGCGCAGGCCGACGTCGCGATCGGGCTGTACAACAAGACCGTCGACGACGCGCTCGGGCAGGTCGCGCAGCTCGTCACGTCGCTGCAGACGTCGCAGACGCTCGTCGCGCAGCAGCAGGATGCGGTCGCGGCCGCGCAGAAGATCGTGCAGATCGCGACCGATCGGCATCGACGCGGCGTGCTGATGCAGAAGGACGTCGATGTCGCGGATCTCACGCTGATCGACGAGCGCGCGCAGATGATCGCGCTGCTCGGCAAGCAGCGGACATTGCGCGTCGGGTTGATCGGCGCGCTGGGCGGCGGGTTCGATGCGGGCGCAACGGTCGCGCAGGCGCAGGCGTCGGCCGTGCAGCGGGCGCGTAGCGGGGCGGCCCGGCGCGGGGCGGCCGTTGCCATGGCCGCGAACCGGGCTGCGGTGGCGGGCCCGTCGAACGACTCGCAAGCGGGGCGCACGGCAATGTCGCCGGCCGCTGCCACGACGCGGGCCGCGTCCGCGCCCGAATCCGTCCGACGCGACGACCCCGCGCGCCCGTCCACGGTCGGTGCCTCCCGCCCCGACACGATGCCGCGCAGCACGCCCGTTCTCGCGCGCACGGCCTCGGCGAGCCCGATGCCGGGCTCGGCGTCGACGCCCGCGATTCCCGTCTTCCAGCACGATCGTCTGATCGTTACGCAAAGCGACTGATGCACCACGACAACCTTCATTCCGCCGCGCCGCCGGCCGCGCTGAACGATCCGGCCCTCGACGCGCGCCGCGCGACGCGCCGCAAGCGCTTCACCGTGTTCTTCGCGATCGTGCTGCTGGCTGCGATTGCGTGGATCGCGTACTGGCTGTTGAGCGACCGGTACTACGAAGACACCGACGACGCATACCTCGCGGGCAGCATCGTTCAGGTCGCCGCGCAGATCCCGGGCGCGGTGACCGACGTGGTGGTTGCCGACACGCAGGCCGTGCGCGCGGGGCAGACGCTCGTGAAGCTCGACGACACCGAGGCGTCCGTCGCGTTCGCGCAGGCGAAGGCGCAGCTCGCGCAGGCCGTGCGCCAGGTCGCGAACGCGAGGATTTCGAACACGATGTACGTCGAGGCCGTGAATGCGCGGCGAGCCGACCTGTCGCTCGCGCAGCGCGCGCTCGCCGCGCGTTCGGGCGCATCGGTCGAGATCGTCGCGCCGGAAGAACTGGCGCGGGCGCGCGCGGCGGTGGCCGGCGCGCAGGCGAACCTCGCGGCCGCGCAGGCACAGCTCGATGCGGCGCGCGCGCTCGGCAGCAAGCTGCCCGTCGACGAAAGCCCGGCCGTCATGCAGGCGGCCGCGCAGTTCAAGCTCGCGTACCGAAACCTGAAGCGCACGACGATCGTCGCGCCCGTCGACGGCACGATCGGGCAGCGCTCGGTGCAGGTCGGCCAGCAGGTCGGGCCCGGCGTGCCGCTGATGTCGATCGTGCAGCTCAACCGGCTGTGGGTCGACGCGAATTTCAAGGAAGGGCAGATCCGCCACATGCGCGTCGGGCAGCCGGTCGAGGTCGTGTCGGATCTCTACGGCTCGCGCATCGCCTATCGCGGCCGCGTGCAGGGCTTCTCGGCCGGCACGGGCAGCGCGTTCTCGATGCTGCCGTCGCAGAACGCGGCCGGCAACTGGATCAAGGTCGTGCAGCGCGTGCCGGTCGTGATCGCGCTCGATCCGCGCGATCTCGCCGCGCATCCGCTGCGCGTCGGGCTGTCGATGCGCGCGACGGTCGACACGCACGACCGCAACGGCCACGCGCTCGACAGCGAGCCGCCGACGCCGGCCGTCAGCACGCGCGTGCACGACGGCGTCGCGGGCGACGCGGAAGCGGCCGCCGCCGCGATCATCCGCGAGAATCAGGGCGGATAGCGGCTGCCGGTCGGGGCGCGGCCGGCAGCAACGGCCGGTCCGGCCCCTGTGTGTCTCGCGCCCGGTAGATTCCCGCCCGACTTTCGTATTTCCGCCATCGATGTCGGCGCCGATCAAACGCATGTCGCGTTTGAGACATCGGCGCCCCTGCCTCCCGGACTACTCTCGAACAGCACGTTGCGCGTGCGCCGCATGGCGCCGGCGCGCCGCGGCGCCATCCAACGAGACATGGAGACAATACGATGAGCAGCAATCGAGGTGTCGTCTATCTTGGGCCGGGCCAGGTCGAAGTCCAGAAAATCGATTATCCGAAGATGGTCGACCCGAGCGGCCGCGCGATCGGCCACGGCGTAATCCTGAAAGTGGTCAGCACGAACATCTGCGGCTCCGACCAGCACATGGTGCGCGGCCGGACGACCGCGCCGGTCGGCCTCGTGCTCGGTCACGAGATCACCGGCGAAGTGGTCGAAGTGGGCCGCGACGTCGAGACGCTGAAGCTCGGCGATCTCGTGTCGGTGCCGTTCAACGTTGCGTGCGGCCGCTGCGCGATGTGCAAGGACACGCATACGGGCGTGTGCCTGAACGTGAATCCGTCGCGTGCGGGCGGCGCGTACGGCTATGTCGACATGGGCGGCTGGATCGGCGGCCAGGCCGAGTACGTGCTCGTGCCGTATGCCGATTTCAACCTGCTGAAATTCCCGGATCGCGACCAGGCGATGGCGAAGATCCGCGACCTGACCTGCCTGTCCGACATTCTGCCGACCGGTTATCACGGTGCGGTGAGCGCGGGCGTGAAGCCCGGCTCGACGGTCTACATCGCGGGCGCGGGCCCGGTCGGGATGGCGGCGGCCGCCTCGGCGCGCCTGCTCGGCGCGGCCGTGACGATCGTCGGCGACATGAACGCGGAACGCCTCGCGCATGCGCGGGCGATGGGCTTCGAGACGGTCGACCTGTCGAAGGACGCGTCGCTCGGCGAGCAGATCGAGCAGATTCTCGGCGTGCCCGAGATCGATTGCGCGGTCGACTGCGTCGGCTTCGAGGCGCACGGCCACGGCTCGTCGGGCCATTCGGAGGAAGCGCCCGCGACGGTACTGAACTCGCTGATGGAAATCACGCGCCCGGCCGGCGCGATCGGCATCCCGGGCCTGTACGTGACGGACGATCCGGGCGCGAAGGACAAGGCCGCGCAGCACGGCAGCCTGAGCATCCGCTTCGGCCTCGGCTGGGCGAAGTCGCATTCGTTCTTCACGGGCCAGACGCCGGTGCTGAAGTACAACCGCAACCTGATGCAGGCGATCCTGTTCGACCGGCTGCCGATCGCGAAGATCGTCAACGTCGAAGTGATCTCGCTCGACCAGGCGCCGGAAGGCTACAAGAAGTTCGACGGCGGCGCGCCGCGCAAATTCGTCATCGACCCGCACGGGTTGCTGGCGGCGTGATGCGCTAGCGTTCGACGCGCACCACGCGAAGCGGGCGGTTCCGGAAACGGGCCGCCCGTTTTTTCGTTGCGGGAGCGACGGTGACGGCAGTGCAACGCGACGACCGCTGAGCCCGAGCCCGGGTCACGCTCAGTGGCCGCGATAGAGCTTCGCGAGTTCGGCGTTGCTGGCCGCGGCGCGACGTGTGCGCCCGGTGTGCACGCTGACGCGGCGGATCGCACGCGTGCGATGGGCGGTGTCGCGGCTGCCTTTCCAGTCGGCCATGCGGACCGCGCCGGCGCGCGTCCGGTCAGGCGGGCGCAACGATGGCGCGGCTTGTGCAATGGCCATCTTGCGAGCAGGTTGGGCTACGAGTGGGGCGCCTGGTGGCAGACTGGCCGCCACTTGCGTTTCATCGGGCGAATGAAACGGGTAGACGGGTGCCGGCACGACCGGCAGCAACGGATCGTTCGACGCGGGCAGCATGGTTTCGGTCGCGACGGCGGCCGGCGCACCGGATCCGCGACAAACGGGATCGGCCTTGCAGGTCTGGTCGACCGCCACGTAGCCGCCGACCAGCAGCACGAGCGTAAGGATGCTCAGGATCGGCGCGCTCGACGCGCGCGGCCGCTGGAAAGCCGCGTTGCGCATCGCGCGGGCGATGCGTGACGACCACGTGTGAAACGATCGCGGCGCATGGGCGGCGTGCGCATCGGCCGACGTGTGTCGGATCGGTTCGAACGGCCCGTTCCATTGACCGCAGACGGGGCAGTGCTCGAGCGCGCGGAACGCCACGAAGCCGCATTCGCGGCAGCGGCAGCACGTCGCGTGCCGCGATTCGGCGCGCGCATTCAGCACGGCACGCCAGGCATCGCGCGCGCGGACGCTGCGGCTAGGCAGGACACGCATGTCAGCGACCGACGGGCGCGATCGTCGGGCTAGAGATCGGCGGTCGTTCGCATGCGGTGCTCATGGGATTCTCCATAACATCGGACGGGTGGAACCCGTTCGTCCACGTCTGCCTGCTGCTTCATTCTTGGTCGTTCGCGCACGAAACGCAAGGCGCATGTCGCGCATTCCGCTCCGTACGTTTCGTCCTAGCTGCCGTGCCGCTGTCGGGCCGCGAGCGTGCCGAGCGTCTCCAGCGCGCGCTCGACCGCCGGTGTCCACGGCCGACCGTAATTGAGTCGCAAATAGCGGCGGAAGCCGCCGGTCGTGGAGAAGATCGGTCCGGGTGCAATGCTCACGCCGTTCTCCATCGCATCGTCGAACAGGTGCATCGCATCCATGTGCGGCGGCAGTTCAATCCATAGAAAATATCCGCCGCGTGGCGCGAACACTTCGGTGTCAGCCGGAAAGTACGCGCGTACGGCCGACAGCATCTGCGCCTGGTGCGCGGCGAGATTGCGGCGCAGCTTGCGCAGGAAGCGGTCGTATGCGCCGTCGCGCAGGTAGCTCGAAATCGCCATCTGCGCGGGTACGTCGGCGGCCGGCGCGCTCGCGCCTTTGGCCTTGCGGATCTGCCGGACGAAGCGGCCTGCCGCGACCCAGCCGATCCGGAATCCGGGCGCGAGACATTTCGAGAACGACCCGCAATGCAGGACGAGCCCGCTGTCGTCATACAGTTTCGCGGGGCGCGTGGGCGCCGTGCCGAACTGCAATTCGCCATACACGTCGTCCTCGATCAGCGGCACGCCGCGGGACGCGAGCAGGTCGATCAGCGCGCGCTTGCGCTCGTCGGTCAGCGTCGCGCCGGTCGGGTTGTGGAACGACGTCATGAACCAGCACGCGCGCACCGGATGCGTGTCGAGCGCCTCGGCGAGCGCGTCGAGGTCGAGGCCCGTGCGCGGGTCGACCGGAATCTCGACCGCTTTCAGATGCAGGCTCTGAACGGCCTGCAGCACCGCGTGGAAGGCCGGCCGTTCGATCGCGACGATGTCGCCCGGGCGCGTCAGCGCCTGCAGGCTGAGCGTCAGCGCTTCGGTCGCGCCCGTCGTGATGACGATTTCCTCGAGCGGCAGCGACGCGCCCGCGTTCAGGTAGCGCAACGCGATCTGACGGCGCAGCGCTTCGTTGCCGGGCGGCAAGCCTTCGAGCAGTTTCGTGCGGTCCATGTGGCGCGCGGCCGACGCGACCTGGCGCCACAGGCTGCTCATCGGGAACAGCGAATAGCTCGCGAATGCCGAGCCGAGCGGCACGATGTCGTCGCATTTGAGCGAGTCGAGCAGACGGAACAGCGCATCGTCGTCGCCGGGTTGCGCGGCGTCGTTTTGCGCGGCGCCCGGCTTGCGCGGCGGATCGCGCGCGAACCGCACGTGCTTGTCCGCGACGTTCGCAACGAAATAGCCGGAGCGCGCCCGCGCGACGATCAGGCCCTCGCTTTCGAGCGCGTAGTACGCACGAAACACCGTGGAAGGACTCACGCGATGCGCGCGGCATGCGGCCCGCACGGTGGGGATGCGCGCGCCGGGCGCCAGATCGCCGCGCCGGATCGCGTCGGCGATCGTCTGTGCCAGCACCGCATAGCGCTTCATGCGCGTTCTCCCGGCCATCGACCTCGATGACAAAGAGTAGTACGGCAGCCGTCACGTGCAAGCGCGCCCCACATCGCTGATCCGTATGTTTTATCGGCGCTCTGATCCTGTTCTTTCGTCTGACAAACGGGCATCCTCTCGCAAGCTTTGTTCCCGCTGTCCGACCGATACGGAATTTACGCTGCCCGACCGCGAATCCGTGACGCCCGCGCGTGTCGCGCGAGTCATTTTCTGCGGCGTCCTTACCTTACCCGGAAGTATCCAGCGTGACATTGAAGACCCTCGTCGCGGGCCTCGCGGCCGGCATTGCCCTCAATCTGTTCAGCGGCGTGGCCGCCGCAGCCTGCGTCAACAATCCCGCCGCCCAGCCGAACGCGACGTTCCCCGCCGCGCTGACCGGCAAACTCGTCTATCACAGCTACGTCAAGTACGGCGACGGCACGAGCCAGTTGTTCCTCTACGATTTCTCGGCCCGTACGCTGACGCAACTCAGCAAGAGCGCGTGGGGCATCACCGATCCGATGAACGGCGTGTTCAGCCCCGACGGCAAGTGGCTCGCGTTCATGGGCATCCGCAACGGCGCATGGAACGTGTTCATGCTGCAGCTCGGCGCCGGCACGCCGCCCGTCAACATGACGAACAGCACGGGCGCCACGCGCAACGAAGACCCGAAGTTCAGCACGGACGGCAAGACGCTCGTGTTCAAGCAGAACGGCGACGTCAAGCAGGCGACGCTGTCGTACACGAGCGCGGGCCCGGTGTTCACGTCGGTCGTGAGCCTGACGAACGCGCCGGCCGGCGCCGAATACTCGATGCCGTTCCTCGCGCCGGACGCGAGCGCCGTGTACTACGCGACCGGCACCGGCTCGAACATGGGGCTGATGAAGCGCACGATCGCGACCGGCGCGACCGCCGTGTTCGATCGTCCGGCCGGGCTGCAGACGTACTACCCGACCGTGCGCGCGGACGGCATGGTGTACTACGCGCGCTGGAAGGACAGCGGCGGGGCCGACCAGATCTATGCGAAGACGGCGGACCCGGCCTCGACGCCGAGCGCGCTGGCGCTCAACGACTGCATGAGCAACAACTCGGACCCGGCGCCCGTCAGTGGTACGAACTACCTGTTCTTCTCGTCGACGACGGCCGGTGGTTATCAGCTCTACGTCGGCGACGTGACGACCGGCCAGCGGTGGAGCCTGTCGCAGTTCGGCGTGAATGCCGATGCGACGAAGGCGAAGCTCGGCGCGAACTACTACGGCGGCGCGGCCGCGGCACGCACGCTGCTGTCGCAGGGGCGGCCGGCCGCGGCATCGGCAAGCTACAACGCCTCGCTCACGCCGGACAAGGCATTCGACGGCAACACGACGAGCACGCGCTGGGATTCGCCGGAAGGCACTGGCGTCGATCCGCAATGGATCTCCGTCGATCTCGGCGCGACGAAGACCATCAGCAGCATCGATCTGTATTGGGATGCGGGCGCACTCGTCTACCAGATCCAGACGTCGAACGACAACGCGAACTGGACGACGATCTATTCGACGAGCAATGGCGTGTCGTATGGGCACGTGACGTTGCCGAACCTGAACGGGCAGGGCCGTTACGTACGGATGGTTGGCACGAAGCGGGCGACGCAGTGGGGGTATTCGCTCGATGAAATGCAGGTGTGGGGATCGTAAGCGGTAGCCGAAAGCCGTGAAGGGCAGGGGAAAGACGGCCCGCATTGTGCGGGCCGGTAAATTCACCGTGTCGTGTCAGTGCGTCTTGGGTATCGGGTTCAGGTTCGGGCAGCAGTGGTCAGGGCATCCCGGGCCGAACGTGATCTCGACGCGACGCCCCGTATCGTCGAACTCGCTCGCGGGAAACGGCAACTTATAGATCCGCGCGATGATGGAATTTCGTTCGCCATAAATCGAAAATTGATCCAACGCGGCCTTGACGTTCGCGGCACGTCGTTGAGCTAGAGCCTTCGGATCTTGCTCCGTCGATTCCGCCAGTCCGACAATCGACACCGCATCGATAATCGAAAAGCGGTTGCGCATGTCGGTCGACCATACTGACAGTTTCGCCAGTTCGGCGATGGATAGGTCGCTCGAATCCTTGCTGAATCGAACATCAAAATCCCAACCCGGCAAGTTCGACGGACCTTCACATGCCAATACCGATTGTGTGCAGCTCAACGCGAGCGCGAGCGCTGTTAGGAATTTAGTCAATGTCAACGACGTACCCCGCGATGCTGTCGGCGTTGTTGATTGATAACTTGGGATGTGATCGTCCCCACCCAGGGAGCAACGGGGTAATCGTGTATTGGTCATCGGTTGACGACATAGTGTCGTGGAAATGAGTCGCTTCGTGAATGATAGTTGATACGTGCGAATCGGCATTCGCGGTCCACGGGCGCATCGTGCAGAATCGCTCGCCAATCGCGATCGTATGCGTCGTTGTGTCAGGCGCACACACGTGAGCGGCCTCGTTAATCGTTCCGCGCGGATGAGGAGTGCAACCCGTCGCTAGATCGCCGGCGCTACCGCTCCGAACGACGTTGTTTTCATTGAATGCCCGAACTACGCCAAGTACCTTCGTTAAACCCGTGAGCAAATGCATTCGAGTTTTGTCGTCGTCTCGACCGAACCACTTGAACACGCGATCTTTGTCTTGCTTTGACCACTTTTTCAAGTCGGCGATGCGAATCGTCAATCGATCGACTGCGCGCCCCTGTGCTACCGCAAACATCTTGCGAAATTCCGAGTTCGTCATGTTTTCGCAGATCGGACGCAAGTCGACGTCTGCGAATCGCTGTGAGCCCTCAATGGTGTTTGTCGTTGTCTCGGCAACGGTAGTTTGGTTTCCCATCTTCTCAGTCCTCGATGACCAGCTTCAAAATTTGCGCGTCTTCGGTTTGCACGCGTGCGGTACAACCATGCCGATCGCTCACGCCCGTTGCAAGTACGTTTCCGGCTCGATCCTTGATCCAATAGCGCACGTTGCTTAATCGCTGCTTTGTCCGCACGTCGCGGATCACGAATTGGTCGTCGTGGATACCGGGTGCCGCCATGTGCCGCGTGGGCGCCACTGCCGAACCCGCAGCGAACCGGTTCGCTGCATTTCCGCTACCGCTGTCGCTATAGAAAATCGTGCTGTCGCTCCCCGCGATCAGTCGGTTTCGACCGCATGGGCACAATACGGCGTCACCCTCCAGCGCAACACATCGCCCGTGGTGAATCATGCGCTGTGCGCCGCCCACTATCGGGAACGCCCCTTCGCAATTTCCGCATGTCGCCTTGTCGCCATCCAAGGCTACCTGTTTGCCGTGATTGAACATCGTGGACGTCACCGCGATGACGACACCGCCCGTTGTCGTCGGATCCCCATTTCTTGCTGCTCGTCGACTCATGGTCGTTTCCTCAATCGAAGTTGGTAAAGATCCAGTCGACCGAATCGAGATCGTAAATCGCGTATTGATCGATCTCCGCGCCTTCAATGACGACGGTCGGTGGCATAGGTGCCAATGCTTCGGCCTCTGCATCGGCGATTTGCTCGGCGGTCCATGTATCCATCATGTCGAGCGTCTTGATGAACTCGGATAGTCCGGCTCGTGAATAGGCGGTTTCAATCCGATCGACCACGCTGTCGGGGAAGCGGATGGTGAAGTGGTCGCGATGCTCGACCGGCACGTCGAAGGATGCAAACGTGTAGGTCATCAACGGATAGCCTGCATCGGAAACCACCAGACGGCCTCCGGTCGCCGCATACGCATAGTTCACGGCGATCAACAGTCGGCCATGCTGTTCCATGAAATGACGGGTGTCGACCTGCCGGAAATCGATGGGCCAGAAGTGGTCATCGCCGCGCGCAAGCGTCCGCGAACCTATGACTGCATCAACGGGTGAAAGGTAGGTGCAAATGAACGGATCACTCGTGCAGATCATTTGCATGTTGCCGCTATATGCTGAATCGATCGTGCCGGGCGCATAGGGCCGCGTGGTGTTCAGGTGCTGAACCATCGCGTAAAGCTGGATCGACGAGTGAAGAAAATATGGGCAATCGGCTTGTTCTTCTTCTGTCATAGGCTCGGATACTTCATGCATGAACGAGCTATGAACGTTCGCCGGGAATTGTCGCCGTGTCTATCGGACGAGTATGATTTTAGTTTGGATTCCGACTGAAAAGAGTCGCCGTGACAATCGGCAATATTGAGTAGGCGTCAATTACTCGATTCCGAAGCGTGCTGTGCTTTGAATAAGCGACTCGCGAAAGCTTCCCGCCAACTTCGAACGCGTGATCGCGCTTATCGTCGCGCCGGACGACAGCGGGCGCGATTGCGCGATGGAATCGGAATATCCGCTAGCGGGAATTCCCAAGCGCGGACGGGCGGCGTGTTCAGTGCGCCCTCCGCCGATTTCCGGCGAACGCCTTCTTGTGGCAGGAGCGCACCGGGAAGAGGAAAGTCGGCGATTACAACGGTAATGCCGTCAGTTGAAGCGGCGCGAAAGCATCGCGCCGAAAGGATCAAACGTGCGCCTGGCGTTTTCGATCATGCCTTCGCAGTCGCTCGGCATGTTTCCTGCCGCACAGCGCCCGCCTCACGCATGCAGCACATGCGCCGGAAACGCCGGCCCAGCACTCGCCGCACCCTGCGCGAGCGGCGCCACCTGCTTGCGTCGCTCGCGCGTCGGCGCGACGCCGAACGCGTCGCGATAGCTCTTGCTGAAGTGGCATGCCGACTGGAAGCCGCACGCCATCGTGATATGCATGATCGACATGTCGGTCTGCAGCAGCAGCTCGCGCGCACGGCGCAGCCGCAGCGTCAGGTAGTAATGCGTCGGCGTCATCCCGAGATGCTCGCGGAAAAGACGCTGCAACTGCCGCTGCGACATGTTCGCGAGCCGCGCGAGCTCCTCGCGCGACAGCGGCTCCTCGATGTTGTTCTCCATCAGCGAGATCACTTCGAACAGCGACTTGTTCGCCGAGCCGAGGCGGGCGACGAGCGGCATGCGTTGCTGCGCGCTCGTGTCGCGCACATGTTCGACGATGAACTGCTCGGCGATCTGCGTGACGCGCGCGGTGCCGACGCGCGCGGCGATCAGGTTCAGCATCATGTCGAGCGGCGCGACGCCGCCCGTGCACGTGATGCGGTCTCGGTCGATCACGAACAGTTCTTTCAGGAAGCGCGTGTCCGGAAACTCTTCCTTCAGCGCCGACATGTTCTCCCAGTGGATCGCGCACGCGTAGCCCGCGAGCAGCCCCGACTTCGCGAGTGCATAGGTGCCCGTGCACAGGCTGCCGAGCGGGAGCCCCATGCGTGCGAAGCGACGCAGCGTCGACAGGTGGGCGGACGTCGTCGCGCGCTGCACGTCGACGCCGCCGCACACGAATACGATGTCGGGTTGCCCCACGCATTCCGCCGGCCCCGTGTCGACCGTGAGGCCGTTGCTCGCCGTGACCGGACCGCCGTCCGGGCTGATCACCGACCAGCGGTAGAGCGGCTGGCCGCTCAGGTAGTTCGCCATCCGAAGCACCTCGATCGCATTGGTGAACGCGATCATCGTGAAGTTCGGTAACGGCATGAACGCGAAGTGGGACAGCGACGCTGTGCGGTCGGGCGACATGGGGAGCGTTCCTTGAATCTCTAATAGCTTTTGGCCCGGGGCACGAATCGGGCTGCGGTATTGTGTGAGCGAGTGCAACAAGCGTGCCATACGGCTAAACCCTAGCTCCAAGCGTTGTCTGGGCATCGGGCCGTTGCTGCACTGCACCGTATCCGGGAGAAGCCGCACGCGAACGTGCGGCAAACGCACTGCCGGTGTGCGTGTCCATAGGTGAACCATCGATACCGTTTCGGGCGCTCGTCCCGAAAAGCACGACCGGTCACTTGTACAAAACGGACGCGCATGGCGGAAAAGGCAAAGAACGCGTCTAAATTCATCAATCCGCCGAAAATCCGAACGACAAGAATAGAGCCGTCGGCAGCCTTGCACTGGACGAGCGGGAAACCCAGTGATGGCGGGCCTTGAGCTTCGGTTGCAGCCCTTTATTCTTCGTCACGGACGCACTATGTCGAACACTCAGCCTTTCTTCTCGCAGCCCCTTGCCGAGCGCGACGCGCCGGTGCGCAGCGCCATCCTGAAGGAACTCGAGCGTCAGCAGTCGCAAGTCGAGCTGATCGCGTCGGAAAACATCGTGTCGCGCGCCGTGCTCGAGGCGCAGGGCTCGGTACTGACCAACAAATACGCGGAAGGCTATCCCGGCAAGCGCTACTACGGCGGCTGCGAATTCGCCGATGAAGTCGAGGCGCTCGCGATAGAACGCGTGAAGCAGATCTTCAACGCCGGCTATGCGAACGTGCAGCCGCACTCGGGCGCGCAGGCGAACGGCTCGGTGATGCTCGCGCTCGCCAAGCCGGGCGACACGGTGCTCGGCATGTCGCTCGACGCGGGCGGCCACCTGACGCACGGCGCGAAGCCGGCGCTGTCGGGCAAGTGGTTCAACGCGGTCCAGTACGGCGTGAACCGCGACACGCTGCGCATCGACTACGACCAGGTCGAGGCGCTCGCCCACGAGCACAAGCCGAATCTCATCATCGCCGGCTTCTCGGCGTACCCGCGCGCGCTCGACTTCGCACGCTTTCGCGCGATCGCCGACAGTGTCGGCGCGAAGCTGATGGTCGACATGGCGCACATCGCCGGCGTGATCGCCGCGGGTCGCCACGCGAACCCGGTCGAGCACGCGCACGTCGTCACGTCGACCACGCACAAGACGCTGCGCGGCCCGCGCGGCGGCTTCGTGCTGACCAACGACGAGGACATTGCAAAGAAGATCAACTCGGCCGTGTTCCCCGGCCTGCAGGGCGGCCCGCTGATGCACGTGATCGCCGGCAAGGCCGTCGCGTTCGGCGAAGTACTGCATGCGGACTTCAAGACCTACATCGACAGCGTGCTCGCGAACGCGCAGGCGCTCGGCGAAGTGCTGAAGGCCGGCGGCGTCGATCTCGTCACGGGCGGCACCGACAACCACCTGCTGCTGGTCGACCTGCGCCCGAAGGGCCTGAAGGGCGCGCCGGTCGAGCAGGCGCTGGAACGCGCGGGCATCACCTGCAACAAGAACGGCATTCCGTTCGACACCGAGAAGCCGACCGTCACGTCGGGCATTCGCCTCGGCACGCCGGCCGGCACGACGCGCGGCTTCGGCGTCGCGGAGTTCCGTGAAGTCGGCCGCCTGATCCTCGAAGTGTTCGACGCGCTGCGCGCGAACCCGGAAGGCGACCACGCGACCGAACAGCGCGTGCGCCGCGAGATCTTCGCGCTCTGCGAGCGCTTCCCGATCTACTGATCGTCCCCACAAGAACAGTCACACGAGCGAGAGCAGATATGAGCACGCTGCATCAGGACAGCATCATCATCGACGGACTGAACATCTCGAAGTTCGAGAAGCCGGTGTTCGAGGACATGCGCAAGGGCGGCATCACGGCCGCGAACTGCACGGTGTCGGTGTGGGAAAACTTCACCAAGACCGTCGACAACATCGGCGTGATGAAGAAGAAGATCCGCGACAACGGCGAGCTGCTGACGCTCGTGCGCACGACGGACGACATCTTCCGCGCGAAGCAGGAAGGCAAGACCGGGATCATCCTCGGCTTCCAGAACGCGCATGCGTTCGAGGACAACCTCGGCTACATCGAGGCGTTCGCCGACATGGGCGTGCGCGTCGTGCAGCTTTGCTACAACACGCAGAACCTGGTCGGCACCGGCTGCTACGAACGCGACGGCGGCCTGTCGGACTTCGGCCGCGAAGTGATCACCGAGATGAACCGCGTCGGCATCATGGTCGACCTGTCGCACGTGGGCGGCAACACGTCGTCGGAAGCGATCGCGTTCTCGAAGAAGCCGGTGTGCTATTCGCACTGCCTGCCGTCGGGCCTGAAGGAACATCCGCGCAACAAGAGCGACGCGCAGTTGAAGGAGATCGCCGATGCGGGCGGCTTCGTCGGCGTGACGATGTTCGCGCCGTTCCTGAAGCGCGGCATCGAGGCGAACATCGACGACTACATCGAGGCGATCGACTACGTCGTGAACCTGATCGGCGAAGACGCGGTCGGCATCGGCACGGACTTCACGCAGGATTTCGCGAAGGAATTCTTCGACATGCTGACGCACGACAAGGGCCGCTATCGCCAACTGACGAACTTCGGCAAGGTGATCAACCCGGACGGCATCCGCACGATCGGCGAATTCCCGAACCTGACCGCCGCGATGGAACGCCACGGCTGGAAGGAGTCGCGGATCCGCAAGATCATGGGCGAGAACTGGGTGCGCGTGTTCAAGGACGTGTGGGGCGCGTAAGCGCCCGCCGAGCCGAACCGCACTCGTCGTTTCAACATAAAAAAATCGGGACGTGCCAGCGCAAGCCGCGCGGGCACGCGGACGATGTCGCGCCTGCGCACTGAGCCGCGCGGCCACTTTCCTCACGGAGTCACCACGATGCAACCGCAACTGCCGATCAACGTCGATCCCGATACCGGCGTCTGGACCACCGACGCGCTGCCGATGCTGTACGTGCCGCGCCATTTCTTCACGAACAACCACGTCGCCGTCGAGGAAGCGCTCGGCGTCGATGCGTATGCCGAGATCCTCTACAAGGCCGGCTACAAATCCGCCTACCACTGGTGCGACAAGGAAGCCAAGCTGCACGGCCTGACCGGCATGGCCGTGTTCGAGCACTACCTGAAGCGCCTGTCGCAACGCGGCTGGGGCCTGTTCTCGATCATCGAGGCCGACCCGGCGAGCGCCCGCGCGAAGATCGAACTGCGCCACTCGTCGTTCGTGCTCCAGCAGCCGGGCAAGGAAGGCAAGCTCTGCTACATGTTCGCGGGCTGGTTCGCGGGCGCGATGGACTGGGTCAACGACACGACGCCGGAAGGCAAGGGCGCGCCGCGCGCATACTCGAAGGAAGTGCAATGTGCGGCCGAGCATCACGATCACTGCATCTTCGAAGTGTCGCCGATCGCGCACTGATGCACTGACGCATTGATTCACTGAAGCAGAACAACACCCGCAACACGAGACATTCGAACGCCAGAGGTCGCCAGCGATGCGTTATCCCCACCTGTTCAAACCCATGCAGCTGAACCAGCTGACGCTGCGCAACCGGATCGTCAGCACCGCGCACGCGGAGGTGTATGCCGAGCCGGGCGGCCTGCCGGGCGACCGCTATATCCGCTACTACGAAGAAAAGGCGAAGGGGGGCGTCGGCCTGGCCATCTGCGGCGGGTCGAGCCCGGTATCGATCGACAGCCCGCAAGGCTGGTGGAAATCGGTGAACCTGTCGACCGACAAGATCATCGATCCGCTCACGCGCCTGGCCGACACGATGCACAAGCACGGCGCGAAGATCATGATCCAGGCGACGCACATGGGCCGCCGCTCGTCGTTCCACGGCGAGCACTGGCCGCACCTGATGTCGCCGTCCGGCGTGCGCGAACCCGTGCACCGCGGCAACGCGAAGATCATCGAGATCGAGGAAATCCGCCGCATCATCGGCGATTTCGCGGCGGCCGCGAAGCGCGTGAAGGCGGCCGGCATGGACGGCATCGAAATCTCCGCCGCGCACCAGCACCTGATCGACCAGTTCTGGAGCAAGCGTTCGAACCACCGCACCGACGAATGGGGCGGCAGCCTCGAAAACCGCCTGCGCTTCGGCATCGAAGTGCTGACGGCCGTGCGCGAGGCGGTCGGCAAGGATTTCTGCGTCGGCCTGCGCATGTGCGGCGACGAATTCCACGAGGACGGCCTCGATCACGAAGCGTTGAAGGAAATCGCGCAGGCGATGTCGGAGACGGGCCTGATCGACTACCTGAGCGTGGTCGGCTCGGGGGGCGATACGCACAACACGATCGCCAACTGCATGCCGCCGATGGCGTTGCCGCCGGAGCCGTTCGTGCACCTCGCAGCCGGCATCAAGTCGGTCGTGAAGATTCCGGTGATGCATGCGCAGAGCATCCGCGATGCGGGCCAGGCCGAGCGCCTGCTCGCGAACGGCATGATCGACCTGGTCGGCATGACGCGCGCGCAGATCGCCGATCCGCACATGGTGATCAAGATCCGCGACGGCCGCGAGGACGAAATCAAGCAGTGCGTCGGCGCGAACTACTGCATCGACCGCCAGTACAACGGCCTCGACGTGCTGTGCATCCAGAACGCGGCGACGTCGCGCGAAGCGACGATGCCGCACATCATCGAGAAGTCGCGCGGCCCGAAGCGCAAGGTCGTGGTGGTCGGCGCCGGCCCCGCGGGCCTCGAGGCGGCGCGTGTCGCGAAGCTGCGCGGCCACGACGTCGTGCTGTTCGAGAAGAACGCGGAAGTCGGCGGCCAGGTGATGATTGCCGCGAAGGCGCCGCAGCGCGAGCAGATGTCGGGGATCATCCGCTGGTTCGACATGGAAACGAAGCGCCTGGGCGTCGACCGGCGTCTCGGCGTGGCCGCCGACGAGAAGATGATCATGGCCGAGAAGCCGGACATCGTCGTGCTCGCCACCGGCGGTTCGAGCTTCACGTGGCAGGTGCCGGCGTGGGGTGTGGCCGAAGGCCTCGCCGTCAGCTCGTGGGACATCCTGACCGGCAAGGTCGAGCCAAAGCAGAACGTGCTGCTGTTCGACGGCGTGAGCACGCATGCGGGCGCCGGCGTGGCCGATTTCATGGCGAGCCGCGGCTCGAAGGTCGAGGTCGTCACGCCGGACGTGAAGGTCGCCGACGACTGCGGCGGCACCACGTTCCCGATCTTCTATCGACGCCTGTACGCATTCGGCGTGATCCCGACGCCGAACACGATGCTCGATCGCGTCTATGAAGAGAACGGCAAGATGATCGCCGTGCTGCGCAACGAGTACACGGAAGAACTGGAAGAGCGCGCGGTCGACCAGGTGGTGATCGAGAACGGCTCGTCGCCGAACGACGAGCTGTACTGGAAGCTCAAGCCGGAATCGGTGAACCGCGGCCAGATCGATCCGCACACGCTGTTCGCGGCCGAGCCGCAGCCGTGCCTGTCGGAAGAACTCGGCAACGGCCGTTTCCTGCTGTTCCGTGTCGGCGACTGCATCTCGATGCACAACGTCCACGGCGCGATCTACGACTCGCTGCGTCTCGTGAAGGATTTCTAAAAGATGAACCCGTCCTTCCTCATTACCGCCCTGCTGTGGCTGTCGGTGGCGGGGCTCGCGTTCGCGGTCGCGAAGCGCTCGTCCTACTGGCGTCTGGGCCGCGCGACGGCGCCCGGCTCGTTCGGCGTCGCGAACCTGTTCGCGATTCCGAAGCGTTATTTCGTCGACCTGCACCACGTGGTCGCCCGCGATCCGTACATCGCGAAAACCCACGTCGCGACCGCCGGCGGCGCGATCGGCGCGCTCGCGCTGGTGTTCGTCAACTACGGCCTCGCGATCTACTCGCCGTGGCTCGACAAGCTGATCTTCCTCGCGGCGCTCGCGATGCTGGTCGGCGCGGTGTTCGTGTGGCGCCGACGCGCGGCGAAGGACGTGCCGGCGCGCCTGTCGCGCGGCCCGTGGAATACGCTGCCCTGGCTGCTCGGTTCGTTCGCGCTCGGCCTCGTGCTGTTCATGCTGGTGCCGACCGGCGCGATGTCGGGTGCGTTCGCGGTGCTCTGCGCGCTGCTGATCGGCGTCGGTGCGTTCACGATGACGGTCGGCGCCGCGAAGGGCGGCCCGATGAAGCATGCGATCGCCGGCCTGCTGCACCTCGCGTTCCACCCGCGCCAGGAGCGTTTCGCGGCCACGCGCGAATCGTTCACCGGCAACGGCACGGCCACGCCGCCGACCGCGCTGAAGCTGCCGGACATCGAGCATCAGGAGTACGGCGTCGCGAAGCCGGTCGAATTCCGCTGGAACCAGCTGCTGAGCTTCGACGCGTGCGTGCAGTGCGGCAAGTGCGAAGCCGCGTGCCCCGCGTTCGCGTCGGGCCAGCCGCTGAACCCGAAGAAGCTGATCCAGGATCTCGTCGTCGGGATGGCCGGCGGCACCGATGCGGCGTACGCGGGCAGCCCGTCGCCGGGCATCCCGGTCGGCCAGCATCGCGGCGAGCCGAACGGCCCGATCGTGTCGGGCCTGATCGAGGAGCAGACGCTGTGGTCGTGCACGACCTGCCGCGCGTGCGTGCAGGAATGCCCGATGCTGATCGAACACGTCGACGCGATCGTCGACATGCGCCGCAACCGCACGCTCGTGCACGGCACGGTGCCGGGCAAGGGCCAGGAAGTGCTCGCGAACCTGCGCGAGACCGGCACGATGGGCGGCTACGACACGGCCGCGCGCTACGACTGGTCGGTCGACCTCAGCGCGCCGGTCGCGCATCCGGCCAAGCCGGTCGACGTGCTGTTCGTCGCGGGCGAAGGCGCGTTCGACATGCGCTACCAGCGCACGCTGCGCGCGTTCGTGAAGGTGCTGAACAAGGCGGGCGTCGACTACGCGGTGCTCGGCCCGACGGAAACCGACACAGGCGACGTTGCCCGCCGGCTCGGCGACGAAGCGACGTTCCAGCAGATGGCGAAGCGTCTGATCGGCACGCTCGGCACGCTGTCGTACAAGCAGATCGTGACGGCCGACCCGCACGTGATGCACAGCCTGCGCAACGAATACCGCGCGCTCGGGCTGCGCGTGACGGTCAAGCATCACACGACCTATCTGGCCGAACTGGCCGACAGCGGCAAGATCGCGCCGAAGGCGGTCGAGGCGCTGCAGGAGAAGCGCACGACCTATCACGATCCGTGCTACCTCGGCCGCTACAACGGCGAGATCGAAGCGCCGCGCAAGCTGTTGAAGACGATCGGCATCCAGGTCGTCGAGATGGAGCGCAACGGCATGCGCGGCCGCTGCTGCGGCGGTGGCGGCGGTGCGCCGCTGACCGACATCCCCGGCAAGCAGCGCATCCCGGACATCCGCATTGCCGACGCGCGCACGATCGGCGCGGACGTGGTCGCGGTTGCGTGCCCGAACTGCACGGCCATGCTCGAAGGCGTCGTGGGCCCGCGCCCCGACGTGCTCGACGTCGCCGAACTCGTCGCCGCCTCGCTGGAGTGAATCGATGAATACGATCAAACGAATCGATCCGCGCCGGCCGTTCATCATCACGGCCGCCGGCCTGAAGCGCATCACGCTCGGCGAGGAAGGCAGCGCCGATGCGAACGCCGCGCAGTGGTCCGCCCACGGCCATGGCGTTGCGACCGCGAAGCCGCGCCGTGCGCTGCAGGACCCGAAGCACGTGATGCTGGTGGTCGCTCACAGCGAACGCGGCGCGCTCGACGACCATTCGCGTCAGGCGATTGCCGCCGCCGCGGTGCTCGCCGATGCGCAGACGGAAGTCGCGCTGCTCGCGTTCGGCGAATTGAAGGACGACGTGGCCGAACTCGGCGTCGACAAGCTGCTCGAGCTGACCGGCTTCGATCGCCGTGCGTTCGATCCCGAAAGCGAGCTGCAAGCATTGCAGGCGTGTGTTGCCGCGCTTGCCCCGAAACACGTGTTCGTGCCCGACAACGCGACGGGCGACGGCGATCTCGGCCGGCGTTACGCGGCGGCCGCCGGCGCGAGCGTCGCGACGCACGTCGTCGAAATCGACGCGAAGCACGTGGGGACGTATGCGCAGGCCGGGCGGGCGTTCGCGACCCGCGCGCTGCCCGACGTGATCCTGCTCGCGCAGAACGCGGTGGACGCGAAGCTGCCGTTCGTCGGCGCGGGCGAGCGCGTGGCGTCCGATTTCATCCGCCCGGCGCATGACGCCGCGCAGCCGTACCGCGATCTCGGTCTCGACGAAATCGACGCGGCCCAGGTCGCGCTCGAGGAAGCCGATTTCATCGTGTCGGCCGGCAACGGCGTGTCCGACATCGGCGCGTTCGAGCGGCTGGCCGGCGTATTCGGCGCGGCGATCGGCGCGAGCCGCGTCGCGGTCGACAACGGCCACTTCACGCGCGACAAGCAGGTCGGCGCGACCGGCAAGACGGTCGAGGCGAGCGTGTACATCGCGTTCGGCATCTCGGGCGCGGTGCAGCATTTGCAGGGGATCAAGGACTGCCGCCACGTGATCGCGGTGAACCTCGACGGCAGCGCGCCGATCGCGAAGCGCGCGAACCTGACGGTGGTCGGCGACGCGCAGGCGACGATCGCCGCGCTGATCGAACAGGTCCAGGCCGCGCGGGCCGCGCGCGGCGAATCGCCGGCCGCGGTCGGCACCCGTGAACCCGAAGGAGTCGCCGCATGAATGCCCCCCGCCCCTTGCAACGCATCGCGGTGCTCGTGTCCGTCGGCCGGCATCCGGTCAGCGGCATCGCGCGCTACAGCCGCAACGATGCGGCCGCGCTCGAAACCGGCCGCCAGCTCGCCGAGAAGCATCGCGCGACGCTCGACGTGATCCACGCGGGCGACCCCGCGAACGCGGCGCTGGCCGAGTATCTCGCGCTCGGCGCGCGGGAGGTCGAGGTGCTGGCCTGCCGCGACGGCGACGATGCCGTGCACGCGCTCGCCGCGCGTGTCGAAGGCTACGACCTCGTGCTGACCGGCACGCGCGCCGAGGGCGCGTACGACACCGGGATGCTGCCGTACCGCGTCGCCGCGGCGCTCGGCTATCCGCTCGTCGGCTCGGCCGTCGACGTGACGGTCGAAGGCGGCCGCGCGGCGGTCCGGCAATTTTTGCCGAAAGGGCTGCGACGGCGGGTCGACGCGGCGCTGCCGGCCGTCGTCGCCGTCCACCCGCTCGCCGGTGTCGAGCCGCGCTATGCGTATGCGCGGCTGCGCGCGGGCGCGATCCGTCCGGCGCTCGCGGCGAGCGGCGCGGACGCCGATGCGGCCGCGTGGACGGTCGGCCCGATCGAGCGTAAACCCGTAAAACTGGTCGCCGCCGAGAAGCGCTCCGGGCATGCCCGGATGCTGTCCGCGACGACGACCGAAAGCCGTGGCGGCAACGTCGTAAATGAAGGGAGTTCGGTCGAAAAAGCACAAGTGATCCTCGCGTATTTGCGCGAGCATCAGCTCATCGACTACTGATTTTGATGCCTGTCGGCAAGCAACCCAGGGATGCAAGGAATCCGGAGCAAACGATGAAAGTATCGGCAGACATTCGTGCACTGATCGAACGCCGCAAGGAAGGCCACAGCCTCGAAGCGCCGTTCTACACGAGCGAGGACATCTTCGCGCTCGACATGGAGGCGATTTTCCGCCAGCACTGGATCCAGGTGGCGATCGAACCGGACATTCCCGAGCCGGGCGATTACGTGACCGTGGAGCTGGGCAGCGATTCGATCCTGATCGTGCGTGACGACGACATGGCGATCCGCGCGTTCCACAACGTGTGCCGTCACCGCGGCGCGCGCCTGTGCAACGAAGACAAGGGCTCGGTCGGCAACATCGTGTGCCCGTACCACAGCTGGACGTACAACCTGACGGGCCAACTGATGTTCGCCGAGCACATGGGCGAGAAGTTCGACCGTTGCAAGCACAGCCTGAAGTCGGTGCACGTCGAGAACCTCGCGGGCCTGATCTTCATCTGCCTCGCCGACGAGCCGCCGGTCGATTTCGCGCAGATGCGCGCGGAGATGGAGCCGTACCTGCTGCCGCACGATCTGCCGAGCACGAAGATCGCCGCGCAGATCGACATCATCGAGGAAGGCAACTGGAAGCTCACGATGGAGAACAACCGCGAGTGCTATCACTGCGTCGCGAACCATCCGGAGCTGACGATCTCGCTGTACGAATACGGCTTCGGCTACCAGCGCTCCGACGCGAACGCCGAAGGCATGGACGCATTCGCTGAAACGTGCGTGCGGCGCGGCAAGGAGTGGGCCGAGATGGGCCTGCCGTCCGCCGAAATCGAAAAGCTGCTCGACGTGACGGGTTTCCGCACGCAGCGCCTGCCGCTCGACCGTCACGGCGAATCGCAGACGCTCGATGCGAAGATCGCGTCGAAGAAGCTGCTCGGCGGCTTCGACAAGGCCGACCTCGGCGGGCTGTCGTTCTGGACCCAGCCGAACTCGTGGCACCACTTCATGAGCGATCACATCGTGACGTTCTCGGTGATTCCGCTGTCGGCCGGCAAGACGCTCGTGCGTACGAAGTGGCTCGTGCACAAGGACGCGAAGGAAGGCATCGACTACGACGTGAAGAACCTGACGGCCGTGTGGAACGCGACCAACGACCAGGATCGCGCGCTCGTCGAATTCTCGCAGCGCGGCGCGACCAGCAGCGCGTACGAGCCGGGCCCGTATTCGCCGTACACGGAAGGTCTCGTCGAAAAATTCTCGGCCTGGTACATCGGCCGGCTCGCCGAAAAAACCGGCGCGTAGCACCCAGCAGCGTATAAGCGGAGCAAGACATGATGCGAGATGCGGCCAATTTCGAGCCGGCGGACAGCCGGGTGACGCACCCGGCCTTCTGGAACGCGCTGCCCGAGCGCTGGACGAGCGACGTCGAGGAAACGCTGGTGTGCTGCCACGTGCGGCAGGAAACCCACGACGTGAAGAGCTTCTTCTTCCGTTCACCGCAGGGCCGCACGTTCTCGTTCGAGCCCGGGCAGTTCATCACGCTCGAGCTCGACATCGACGGCGAGACGATCAACCGCTGCTACACGATTTCGTCGTCGCCGGCGCGGCCGCACACGATCTCGATCACGGTGAAGCGCGTGCCGGGCGGCAAGGTGTCGAACTGGCTGCACGACAACCTGCAGCCGGGCGCATCGGTGCGCGTGCTCGGCCCGGCCGGCGAATTCACGTGCGCGCGGCATCCGGCACGCAAGTACCTGTTCCTGTCGGCCGGCTCGGGCATCACGCCGCTGATGTCGATGAGCCGCGCGCACCATGATCTCGCGGAAGACCGCGATATCCTGTTCGTGCACAGCGCACGCACGCCGGACGACATCATCTTCGCGCGCGAGCTCGACCTGATCGCGTCGAACCACACGAATTTCCGCACGTCGTTCGTCGTCGAGCGCGTCGGCGCACGCACCAACTGGCCGGGCGTCACGGGCTTCCTGACGCTGCCGCTGCTGAAGCTGATTGCGCCGGATTTCATGGAACGCGAGATCTTCACGTGCGGCCCCGCGCCGTACATGAAGGCCGTGCGCGACCTGCTCGACGAAGCCGGTTTCGATCGCAAGCAGTATCACGAGGAAAGCTTCTCGTTCGAAACGCTCGCGCAGACCGCGAGCGATGAAGTGCTCGCCGAACTCGTGCCGCCGGCGGAAGGCGGCGACGCCGCGACGAAGCAGTACACGGTCAGCTTCGCGAAGAGCAACCGCGAGATTTCGTGCGGCTCGGAGCAGCACGTGCTCGACGCGGCGCGCCAGTCGGGCGTGCGGCTGCCCGCATCGTGCACGCAGGGCATGTGCGGCACCTGCAAGGTGAAGCTCGTGTCGGGGCAGGTCGAGATGAAACACAACGGCGGTATCCGCCAGCGCGAAATCGATCAGGGAATGGTGCTGCTGTGCTGCAGCAAGCCGCTGTCGGATCTCGTGATCGACAAGTAGTCGAAACGCGTCATCGGCTGTCCGGGCGCGTCGCGTCCGGACAAGCATCTGTCGGAAAACAACGATACCGCGGATTTGTGGTTGAAGAACCTAGAGAGACAACGCGCACGGTGCGCAGACCAAGGAGATCGACCATGAAATTGTTCGGAAAACTGTTTTGGACCGGCACCCTGTCGGCGATGGTGGCATTGAGCGCATCGGCGCTCGCCGATACGAAGCCGACGCTGAAAATCGGCTACGTCGAAGGCTGGGACGACAGCGTCGCGACGTCGAACGTCGCGGCCCGCGTGATCGAGAAGAAGCTCGGCTACGAGGTGAAGCTCGTGCCGGTCGCTGCCGGGATCATGTGGCAGGGCGTCGCGCGCGGCGATCTCGATGCGACGCTGTCCGCGTGGCTGCCGGTCACGCACGGCTCGTACTGGAGCGAATACAAGAGCAAGGTCGTCGACGTCGGCGCGAACTTCCCCGACGCGAAGATCGGCCTGATCGTCCCGGATTACGTGAAGGCGAAGAGCATCGACGACCTGAATGCGGAGAAGGCCAGCTTCGGCGGCCGCATCGTCGGCATCGATGCCGGTGCGGGCGTGATGCGCAAGACCGACGAAGCGATCAAGAACTACGGGCTGAGCTACACGCTGATGCCGAGCTCGGGCAGCGCGATGACGGCCGAGTTGTCGCGTTCGGTCGGCGCGAACAAGCCGGTGATCGTGACCGGCTGGGCGCCGCACTGGATGTTCGCGAAGTGGAAGCTGCGCTTCCTCGAGGATCCGAAGAAGGTGTTCGGCGGCGCCGAGCATGTCGACAGCGTCGTGAATCCGGGGCTCGAAACCAAGGCGAAGCCGGTCGTCGCGTTCCTGAAGAAATTCCAGTGGAAGCCCGGTGAAATCGACAGCGTGATGCTGGCGATCCAGAACGGCTCGAAGCCGGAAGCCGCTGCGGATGCGTGGATTGCAGCGCATGCCGACCGCGTGAATGCGTGGACGGAAGGCGCGCAGTAAGCATCGCGACATACGTCGTACGAGTCATCATAAAAACACGCCGGGAATGGCACGCAGGAATCCGAAATAATCAGGATGCAATGCGGCCATATCCCGGTTTTATTTTGCTGATTCTGCAAAAAAGCCCGTAAATTGTTACACTACGGCCCTTGTGCGGAATCATCTGCTTTGCATCGGACCAGAGTAAGCGCTGAAGCGCCAACTCTGATCGAGAGGAGGAATTGGATGAGTCAAGCAGGACTGCGTGCGAATCGCACCAGTGATGTTGAGGCAACGATCTCACATGATTCGACGGGCCACACGCTGCATCGTGGCCTGACCTGGAAAGACGCTTTTTGGGTGACGAGCGGCGTGCCGGCAGGCGTGCTGTTCACGATCGGCGGCGTATGCGCGACGATCGGCCAGCCCGCGTGGGCGATCTGGATCGCCGCGATCACGATGGGGCTGATTCAAAGCGCGACTTATGCGGAAATATCGGGGCTATTTCCCCATAAATCGGGCGGCGCGTCGGTGTACGGCGCGATTGGCTGGGTCCGTTACAGCAAGCTGATTGCCCCGGTTTCCGTGTGGTGCAACTGGCTCGCGTGGTCGCCGATGCTTGCGCTCGGCTGCGGCCTCGCGGCGAGCTATGCGCTCACGAGTCTCTTTCCCGCCAATGCGGCGGTGCTGCACTGGCAGCTCAAGGTGGCGGATCTCGGTTTCATCAAGCCCGGTCTCTCCCTGCGAATCAACGCGACGTTCATCATCGCGACGATTCTGCTTCTCATCACGTTCAAGCTTCAGCACAGCGGTGCGTCAAAGGCTGCACGTACGCAGCGCATTCTCGGCATTGCGTCGCTCACGCCGCTCTTGATCGTCGGCATCGTGCCGTTCGTCACCGGCGACGTGCCGATGTCGAACCTGCTGCCGCTCTTGCCGCTCGGTCACGACGCGCAGGGCAACCTCACGGCCGCGACGTTCGGCTCGTGGAACGGGCAGGGCGTGACGATGGCGCTCGGCGCGATGTTCATGGCCGGCTGGGCGTCGTACGGTTTCGAGACGGCCGTCTGCTACACGCGTGAATTCCGCGATCCGCGGCGCGATACGGCCAAGGCGATCTTCTGGTCGGGTGCGCTGTGTCTGGTCGTGATGACGCTCGTCCCGCTCGCGTTCCAGGGCGCGCTCGGCACGCAGGCGATGCTCGATCCGGCGATCGGCGACGGCACCGGCGTCGCGGCCGCGATGGCGAAGATCGTCGGCGGCGGCGCGTGGGTCGCGAATGCGGTCGTCGTGATGCTGATGCTGTCGATCCTGCTGATCGTGATGACGTCGATGATGGGCTCGTCGCGCACGCTGTACCAGGCATCGGTCGACGGCTGGCTGCCGAAGTACCTGTCGCACGTGAACGAGCACGGCTCGCCCACGCGCGCGATGTGGACCGACCTCGGCTTCAACCTCGTGTTGCTGATGATGTCGGACTACATGACGGTGCTGTCGATTTCGAACGTCTGCTACATGCTGTTCGTATTCCTGAATCTTCAGTCCGGCTGGATCCACCGGATGGATCGCGGCAACTGGGATCGGCCGTTCCGTTGTCCGACCTGGCTGCTCGTCGGCGGCGCGATTTGCGGGTACGCGAACCTCGTCTACGTCGGCGCGGGTGCGAACCTGCAAGGCGAAGGCACGCTGCGCAACGGGCTGATCGCGATGCTGCTGATCGTGCCGGTGTTCCTCTATCGCCACTACTGGCAGGATCGCGGCCGCTTCCCCGCGCAGATGCAGCGCGACATGGAGCTGGAAGTGCCGAAGCGCGCGCTGTGGCTGAGCCTGATGCCGTATGCGGCGCTGATCGGTGCGGGGTTGACGATCGGGTTGTCGTATTACTTCGCGTGGGTGAAGTGACGCGGTAATGCGTGCGTGTCGGGGCACGCGATGGCTTCGGAAACCGCACACGGGGCCATCGCGCGAAGCGCCGGCGCAGCGCGACGACAAAAAAGGCCCGACCGGTTACACGCCGGTCGGGCCTTGTTCGTTGACGCCGCGTTCGAGCGCAGCTGCGATCCGCTTACGGAAATACCACCGTCCGGTCGCCATTCAAAAACACCCGCCGCTCGATGAACGCCTTCACCGCGCGCGCGAGCGTGAGGCTTTCGACGTCGCGCCCCACCGCGAGCAGTTGCTCCGGTCGCAGCGCATGATCGACGCGCTCGACGACCTGCTCGATGATCGGGCCTTCGTCGAGATCGTCGGTGACGAAGTGCGCGGTCGCGCCGATCAGCTTCACGCCGCGCGCATGGGCCTGGTGATACGGCTTCGCGCCCTTGAAGCCGGGCAGGAACGAGTGATGGATGTTGATCGCGCGGTTCGCGAGCTTCGCGCTCGTCTCCTGCGACAGCACCTGCATGTAGCGTGCGAGGATCACGAGCTCGGCGCCGCTCGATTCGAAGAAGTCGAGCCATTGCGCTTCCTGCTGCGCCTTGGTGTCGGCCGTGATCGGGAAGTGCCGGAACGGCAGCCCGTGCTGCACGGCGAGCGGCTCGAAGTCGGGGTGGTTCGACACGATGCCGACGATGTCCATCTTCAGCTCGCCCATCCGCCAGCGGAACAGCAGATCCGCGAGGCAGTGCTCGAGCTTCGACACCATGATCAGCACCTTCGGCCGCGCATTGACGTCGTGGATCGCCCACTGGATGTCGCCGTCGCGGCCGCCGAGTCCGGCCGCGATCGGCCCGAATTCCTGACGCAGCGCGTCGATCTGCAACGTCTCATCCGTCGGATGAAAGACGCAGCGCACGAAGAAGCGGTTGCTGAGATCGTCGTCGAACACGTTCAGCGCATCGACGTAGCAGCGATGGCGATCGAGAAAGCCGACGACGGCGGCGACCTGACCGGCCGCGCTCGGGCACGACAGTGTCAGGACGAATTGATCGGGGCGGTGCTCGGCGGTCATGAGACTCCTCGGATGGCGTGGGGCGCACGGCCGCGCGACGGCGCACGACAGCGCCGCGCCGCGCGGGTAGCGGGAGGCTCAAGTAAATCAGGACGATTCCGGGGCGGATAGAACCAACGCGCCGTGTGGCTGGTATCGGCGCGCCAGCGGGCGCGGGCCCGGGAGCGGGGAAGGGGGACGGAAACGGGGCGGGCGCGCCGCGTCAGGCCGCCGCGCACGCGTCGAGCAGCCAGCGCCGGAACACGTGGGTCGCGTCCGGCTCGGGCCGCTGCGGCGGGCGCACCAGGAAGTAGCCGCGCGACGTGACGACGGGCGCGTCGACCAGCTTCACGAGCTGGCCGGACGCGACGAGTTCGTCGACGAGCGGCGCCCAGCCGAGCGCGACGCCTTCGCCGAGCAGTGCCGCATGGATCACGAGCGCATAGCTGTTGAAGGTCACGCCGCGCGCGGCGGCCGGCGGTTCGAGCCCGTGCGCGTCGAACCAGCCCGACCACGACAGCCAGCGCTCGGGGCGCGTCGGCTGCACGTGCAGCAGCGGCAGCGCAAGCAAATGGTCGGCCCGCGCGACGTCCGGGTGCGCGTCGCGGAACGCGGGCGAGCAGACCGGCGTGACGGATTCCGGAAACAGCCGCGCGGCCGTGCACGACGGCCAGTGGCCGTCGCCGAACAGGATCGCGATGTCGCCATGGTCGCGCTGCGCGTCGTAATCCTGTGACGTGACGACGCGCACGTCGACGTCCGGCATCACGTGCTTCAGCCCGGCCAGGCGCGGCATCAGCCAGTAGGTCGCGAAACCGAAATCGGTGACGATCGTGAGCGCGCCGTGCTCGCGGCGCGCACGCAGCGTCGCGGTCGCGCCGCGCAGCGTGTCGAGGCTCAGCCGCACGGCTTCGTACAGGCACTGGCCGTCGGCCGTCAGCGTGACGCCGCGCGGGCTGCGTTCGAACAGCGGCACGCCGAGTTCGGCTTCGAGCTGGAACACCTGCTGGCTCACGGCCGGCTGCGTCGAGCCGAGCTCGCGCGCGGCGGCCGTGAAGCTCGCGAGCCGGGCGGCCGATTCGAACGCGCGCAGCGCCTGCATCGACGGTAACGGTTCGGATTTCGACATAAGTCCCTCTAATGGCCCCATAAGGGCCGGACGCCTACCCGCGCGAATTCGGGCGGGCGATAGTGCAGCGGACGGTGCGGCAGATGCGCTTCATGCGCCAGCGCGCCACGCATTCCGCGATTCTAGCCAGCGCGGCCCCCGCGCGCGGCGGTTTCTGCGGATCGCCTCCGTCATGCCGGACGTCTCGCTGCCAAAGCGGCGCGCCGTTCCATTCGAACACCGCTTTCCCCACGATCGCCGATGACGAACCCGACACCCAACATCCTGATCCTGATGGCCGACCAGCTCACGCCGTTCGCGCTGCCCGCGTACGGCAACCGCGTCGCCCGCACGCCGACGCTCGACCGGCTCGCCGCCGAAGGCGTGGTGTTCGACGCCGCGTACTGCGCGAGCCCGCTGTGCGCGCCGTCGCGCTTCTCGCTGCTGACCGGCAAGCTGCCGTCGGGCATCGGCGCCTACGATAACGCCGCCGAATTGCCGGCGCAAACGCTGACGTTCGCGCATTACCTGCGCGCGGGCGGCTACCGGACGATGCTGTCCGGCAAGATGCATTTCTGCGGGCCCGATCAGTTGCACGGCTTCGAGGAGCGACTCACGACCGACATCTATCCGGCCGATTTCGGCTGGGTGCCGAACTGGGACAGCCCGACGGAGCGGCCGAGCTGGTATCACAACATGAGCTCGGTGCTCGATGCGGGCCCCTGCGTGCGCACGAATCAGCTCGACTTCGACGACGAAGTGACGTTCGCCGCGAAGCAGAAGCTGTACGACGTCGCGCGCGAACGCGCGGCCGGGCACGATGCGCGGCCGTTCTGCATGGTCGTGTCGTTGACCCATCCGCACGACCCGTATGCGATCACGCGCGAATACTGGGATCTGTACGGCGACGAAGAAATCGACATGCCGGCCGTGCGGCTCGATGCGGCCGAAAGCGATCCGCATTCGCAGCGGCTGCGCTTCGTCTGCGAAAACGACCGCACGCCGCCGACCGACGCGCAGATCCGCGCCGCGCGCCGCGCATATTACGGCGCGACGTCGTACGTGGACACGCAGTTCGGCAGCGTGCTGGCCGCGCTCGAGCAATGCGGGTTCGCCGACGACACGATCGTGATCGTCACGTCCGACCACGGCGACATGCTCGGCGAGCGCGGGCTCTGGTACAAGATGACGTTTTTCGAGGGCGGCTGCCGCGTGCCGCTGATCGTGCATGCGCCGGGCCGCTTCGGCGCCGCGCGCGTGCGCGGGCCCGTGTCGCACGTCGACCTGCTGCCGACGCTCGTCGATCTGGCCGGCGCGGCGCCGGCCGGCGGCTGGCCGGACCCGGTCGATGGCGCGAGCCTCGTGCCGCACCTGCAGGGCACGCCCGCGCACGACGTCGCGCTCGGCGAATACCTCGCGGAAGGCGCGCTCGCGCCGGTGGTGATGATTCGGCGCGGCGACTGGAAATATGTGCATTGCCCGGCCGATCCCGACCAGCTCTACCACCTGTCGGACGACCCGCGCGAGCTGACGAACCTGGCCGGGCAGCCGGAAGCCGCCGACGTGCTCGCCGCGTTCCGCGCGGAGGCCGCGCAGCGCTGGAACCTGCCCGAGCTGGACCGGCAGGTGCGCGCGAGCCAGCGACGCCGGCGCTTCCATTACGCGGCGACGACGCAGGGCCGCATCCACGCGTGGGACTGGCAGCCGTTCACCGACGCGAGCCAGCGCTACATGCGCAATCACATCGAACTCGATACGCTCGAAGCGATGGCGCGTTTTCCGCGCGTCGGGCGTTGAACGTCCCGCAGCGATCATTGAAGAACGACGGAGGAAGCGAACCATGAAACGGCAACGCAATGCAGCATTCCGAAGGATCGGCGCGGCGTTCGCCGCCGCCGCGTGCGTGGCGGCGACGCAGCCTGCGTCCGCCGCCGATCCGCAGACCTGCGGCGACGTGAAGATGGCGGCGCCCGGCTGGACCGACATCGACGCGACGAACGCGATGGCGGGCGTCGTGCTGAAGGCGCTCGGCTACCGGCAGGACGTCGCGAACCTGTCGGTGCCGATCACGTACCAGGGGTTGAAGAAAGGGCAGGTCGACGTGTTCCTCGGCAACTGGATGCCCGCGCAGGCGCCGCTCGTGAAGCCGTTCGTCGACGAGAAATCGATCGACGTGCTGCACGCGAACCTGAGCGGTGCGAAGTTCACGCTCGCGGTGCCCGACTATGTGGCCGCGGCCGGCGTGCACACGTTCGCCGATCTCGCGCGCTACGCGGACCGCTTCGGCGGCAAGATCTACGGGATCGAGCCCGGCGCGCCCGCGAACCAGAACATCAAGCGGATGCTGTCCGACCACGCGCTGGGGTCCGCGAACTGGTCGCTCGTCGAATCGAGCGAGACGGGCATGCTCACGCAGGTCGAGCGCGCGGTGCGCGACAAGCGCTGGATCGTGTTTCTCGCGTGGGAACCGCATCTGATGAACACGAAGTTTCATCTGACGTATCTGTCGGGCGGCGATGCGTACTTTGGACCGAACTACGGCGGTGCGACGGTCAACACGGTCACGCGTGCCGGGTTCGCCGGCCAGTGCACGAACCTCGCGCGGCTGTTCCGGCAGATGACGTTCTCCGTCGACGTCGAGAACCGGATGATCGCCGACATGCTCGACCACAAGACGTCGCCCGCGCTCGCGGCGCAGCATGCGCTGAAGGCCGAGCCCGCGCTGCTCGCCGGCTGGCTCGACGGCGTGACGACGGCGACCGGCGCACCGGGCCTGCCGGCCGTGCGCGCGGCCCTCGACGGCCGCTGATTGCCTTCCTCCTGGCGGCCGGTTTTTGCCGTGCCGCCCGTCTACGTGTTTTCCCGACCCGTCGCATCGTGACCATTTAGTGTCGCCTTCAGACGGGTGACCGGAAATATGGGTTTGTATTTTTCGCCAATGGCTGCGTTATTGCGGAAAACGAAATAGCGGAGCCAGCAGACGTACCGAATTCGAATCAGCCGGCGTATTGCGGCACGCGCCAGGCCACGGTTCTTTCCATCGAACGGTTCAGGGAGGGTGGTCGACAATGAAGCAAAAGAAAGTCGCCGTAGCCGCCGCGCTTGCATGCGCGGCCTGTATTCCCGCCATCGGGCATGCGCAGAGCAGCGTGACGCTGTACGGGATTCTCGACGCGGGCATCACGTACGTGAACAACACGGGCGGCTCGCACGTGGTCAAGTTCGACGACGGCATCGCCTACGGAAACCGCTTCGGCCTCAAGGGCACCGAAGACCTGGGCGGCGGCCTGAAGGCCGTGTTCACGCTCGAGAGCGGCTTCCACCTCGGCAACGGGCAACTCGGCTTCGGCGGCGCGGAATTCGGCCGGCAGGCGTATGTCGGCCTGCAGAACGACTGGGGCACGCTGTCGTTCGGCAACCAGCTCGACATCACGAACGAACTCGTGTCGATCTACAACATCTCGGCGTGGGGCAGCGGCTATGCGATCCACCAGGGCGACTTCGACCGCTTCAACGGCGACCGCCTGCCGAACTCGGTGAAGTTCCTGTCGAACGACCTGAGCGGCTTCAAGTTCGGCGCGATGTATTCGTTCGGCAACGTCGCGGGCAACTTCCATCGCAACAGCGCCTGGAGCGCGGGCGCGAGCTTCACGAAGGGCGACTTCTCGATCGGCGCCGCGTACACGCGCCTGAACAACCCGAACGGCATCTACGCGTTCGACCCGTACGCGATGATCGGCACGCATACGTTCCTCGGCCAGCAGACCGTTACCGTCGATCCGGCGACCGGCGCCCGCACCGACCTGTTCTCGAACACCGCGATGGACGTCGACAGCCAGGGCACGTTCGGCATCGGCACCAGCTACACGATCGGCAAGCTGACGCTCGACGCGAACTACTCGTACACGACGATCAAGGGCTTCGGCCAGTCGTCGCACATGCAGGTGTACGAAGGCGGCGGCCTGTACCAGTTCACGCCGGCGCTGAGCTTCATCGCGGGCTACCAGCACACGCGCTTCGAAGGCCATCACTGGAACCAGGGCACGGCCGGCCTGCACTACCTGCTGTCGAAGCGCACCGACATCTACATCTCCGGCGATTACCTGCGTGCGTCGCAGGGCGTCGATGCGGTGATCGGCTACAGCTTCACGCCGTCGACGACGCAGACGCAGGCCGACGTGCGGATCGGGATGCGGCATTCGTTCTAAGCGGCGTGGCAGGATGATGTGACGTCTTCAGCGAGGTCTCTCTTTGGCGCGAACCACGGTTCGCGCTTTTTTTGTTCGATGCGCCGGCTTCATCGGGCGCGCGGCCGACTGCCGGCCGGTTTTTCGTGGTTGGCATATCATCGCGGTTTGGCCGCGTCCGCACCGTCGCCGCGCGCACGCACTCGCGTGTGTCGTCGTTTCCCGAACGGTTGCGGTGCGCAGCGCCAACCGCCGAGATCCCGATGACCACCCCCGTGCCCGATTCCCGTCCTTTATCCCCGTTACCCGCCAATCTGTTCCGCCACGCACCGTTCCAGCGTTTCTGGGGCACGCGCGTGATGTCTTCCCTGGCTTTCCAGATCCTGTCGGTCGCAATCGGCTGGTATGTGTACGCGCTCACGCACAGCGCGTTCGCGCTCGGTCTCGTCGGCCTCGCGCAGTTCGTGCCGATGTTCGCGCTGACGCTCGTCGTCGGGCAGGTGGCCGACCGCTACGACCGCCGGCGCATCGCGACGATCTGCCAGAGCGTCGAGGCGCTGGCCGCCGGCGTGTTCCTGATCGGCGGGGTGCAAGGGTGGCTGGCCGCGCCGGCCGTGTATGCGCTCGCGGCGATCGTCGGCACGGCGCGCGCGTTCGAGTCGCCGTCGGTGTCGTCTTTGTTGCCGGCCGTCGTGCCGCGCACCGACCTGCCGCGCGCGACCGCGCTGTCGACGTCCGCGAACCAGGCCGCGCAGATTCTCGGGCCCGCGTTCGGCGGGCTGCTCTACGGTGTCGGCGCGCCCGTCGCGTTCGGCACGAGCGTCGCGGCCTTCGCGATCGCGGCGATGCTGAGCGGCACGATTCCGCTGCGTACCGCGCCGCCGGCGCGCGAGCCGGTCACGCTGCGCTCGGTGTTTTCGGGCATCGCGTTCATCCGGCGCGAGCCGGCGATCCTCGGCGCGCTGTCGCTCGACCTGTTCGCGGTACTGTTCGGCGGCGCGACCGCGCTGCTGCCGATCTACGCGCGCGACATCCTGCAGGTCGGCCCGTGGGGGCTCGGCGCATTGCGCGCGGCGCCGGCGGTCGGCGCGCTCGCGGGCACGCTGTGGCTCACGCGTTTCCCGTTGACGGGGCGGCCGGGCCGCGCGATGTTCGGCGGCGTGATCGCGTTCGGCATCGCGACGATCGTGTTCGGATTGTCGCGGCACTTCGCGTTGTCGCTCGTGGCGCTGGCCGCGCTCGGCGCATCGGACGTGATCAGCGTCGTCGTACGACTGTCGCTCGTGCAACTGCGCACACCGGACGACATGCTCGGCCGCGTGAGCGCGGTCAACTCGCTGTTCATCGGCACGTCGAACCAGCTCGGCGAATTCGAATCGGGCGTGACGGCTGCGTGGTGGGGCGCGCCGGCCGCGATCGTCGTCGGCGGCGCGGCGACGATCGCCGTCGCGCTCGCATGGATGCGGCTCTTTCCGCAGCTCACGAACATGAAGTCGCTCGAACGCGACGCATGACGCGCATCACGCGTCATGCATCCTGCGTCACGCGCACGGCCGTGCCGTAGCAGATGACTTCGGTCACGCCCGCGCCGATCTCGGTCGAGTCGTAGCGCATCGCGACGATCGCGTTCGCGCCGAGCTTGCGCGCGTCGGCGAGCATCTTGTCGAACGCCTGCTCGCGCGCCTTCTCGCACAGCGACGTATAGAGCGTGATGTTGCCGCCGAAGATCGTCTGCAGCGACGCGCCGAACGAGCCGACGATCGAGCGCGAGCGCACGACGATGCCTTGGGCGACGCCGAGCGAGCGGACGGTCGTATGGCCGGGCAGGTCGAAGGCGGTCGTGACGCGGGCGGGCGACAGGTCGTCGATGGAGCGGATGGGTTCGGTCATGGTGGGCAAGCGTGTGGCGAGTGGTCGAACGACGATTCTAGCCGGACCGAGACAACGCATTCGAACGGGCGCCCCCAAAAGCAGACGGGCGCCCGTGTCGTTGCCGAACGCGAGAGCCGCTCGGCGACGCACGCTCAGCGCTCGATCGTCGCGCCGGCAATGCCGCCGAGATCGACCGCATAGGCGAGCGCGAGCTTGCCGAACTTCAGCGCATGGTTCGCCTGTCGATCCGAGTTCTCCAGCGTGTCGTTCACCGTGTGGATGTATGGGCTGTCGTTCTGGTCGGCTTCGAACGGGAACGATGCCGGGTACCCCTGCGCATTCCACGACGCATGATCGGAGCACGCATAGCCGCACTGCGACGTGCCGATCGCGAGCTCCGGCAGGTAGGTCGCCGCCAGGTTCTTCACATAGGTGTTCTGCGCGGCGTTCGTGTAGTCGGTGATCAGGTAGATGTCCTTCGGATCGCCCTTGTAGTTCGTCATGTCGAGCTGCAGCACGCCGACCACGTTCGCATTCTGCGTGCGGAACTGCTTTGCGATCGCCTTCGAGCCGAGCAGGCCGGCTTCCTCGGCCGCATACCCGACGAACTTGATGGTCCGTTTCGGCCTGTAGTTGTTCGCGAGCAGCACGCGCAGCGCCTCGGTCAGGCTGGCGATGCCCGACGCGTCGTCGTCGGCGCCGGGCGAGCGCGAGTTCTCCGTCGTGCGGCCGACGGTCGAATCGAGGTGGCCGCCGAGCACGACCGTGCCCGCGGCCGGATCGCTGCCGCGGATCGTCAGGATCACGGATTTCTGCGGAAAGCCCGTGTGCGCGAACTGTTCGACGGTGATGTCGGCGCGTGATCCCGCCAGCTGCTTCCACTGCAGCGCGAGCCAGTCGGACGCGGCGACGCCGTGCGACGTCGTGTAGTAGCGGTTCGTGAAGCCGGACAGCGACGTGATCGTGCCGACGATGTTGCTCGCTTGCAGTTGCTGGACCCACGTGCCGATCTGCGGCACGTTGGACACCGTGTACGCGGGGGCGGCTGCCTGTTTCGCGAGCGTCTCCGGTAACGGCTGCAGCGCCTGCCGCGCGTCGTCGAACGAATCGTGCACGACGTAGCCGGGCCCGTGGCCGCGCGTGTGGTGGACGGCGTGGGCCAGCTCGCCGAGCCGGGCATCGTCGATCTCGACGACGTGAACGGTTTCGCGGCGCGCGGCGCCGTCGGCCGCCTTGCCGGCATCGACGGTCGTGCTGTACTGCGCGGTTGCGGTCGCATCGATGCGTTGAAGCTGGCGGAACGCGGTGTCGCCGAGCGTGATCCAGACGGGTGTCGCGTGCGCGGCGGCGCTCAGCAGCATGCCGCCCAGCGCGGCGCTCAGGCAGGTTGGTGTCAGAGTGGGCATGTTCGATCTCGTGAGGATGGCGATGTCGATGAAGGGAGCGCGCCGCAGGTCGTGCGATGCGCTCCCGCCTGCTGCGGTATTACGACTTCTGCGGAACGGTCACGCCGTACGTGCAGCTCTTGTTGTACGCGTTGCCGATCGCGGTGAGCTGCGCGCTGCTGTAGCCGAGCGCGGAGGCAGCCGTCAGCACGGCCTGCGCGGCGGCCTTCTGGTTGGTCGAGCTGTTGGTCATCGACAGCCCCTTCAGGAACGCCTTGTCCATCGCCTGCGCGCCGATCGCGTCGCGCGCGACGAGGTTGCACGACGCCCAGTACTGGCCGGCCGTGTGGATCTCCGCGCCGCGCGCCTGCGCGTAGGTGCGCCCGACGTTCCAGTTGGTCACGCGGCCGCCCCAGAACTCGTTGTGACCGTCCCAGTTGTAGACCCAGTGATACTGCGCATCCGACGGGCTCCACTGGTTGAAGTCGCGGCTGTACGCGGCGGCGAGATAGTCGCCGGTGCCTTCCGACAAGCCTTCCTGTTGCGACAGGCCGCCGTTGGTGACCCAGTCGTGGATGCCGTGGCCGAGTTCGTGGATCACGACGTCCGCGTCTTCCGCGTCGTCGACGCCGCCTTGCCCGAACGTCAGCCGGCCGCTGCTCGACGAATACGACGAGTTGTCGTCGCCCGATTCGCCGTGCGGGTCGTACTGCACGCCGCCCGTGTACTGGTACGGCAGCGCCTTGATGCCGAGCGTCTGGTTCACGTAGCGCAGGAACGTGTCGATGTGGTAGTACACGTTCACGGCTTCGAAATACAGGTTGCCGCGCGTGAACTCGAACGCGGGCGTGGACTGCGACGGGCAGGCCTTGTCGAGCGGCGCATCGAAATCGATGCACGACGCGTACGGGCCCGTCAGCGTGTAGCGCGTGCCCGACTGCGCGAGATCCTTCAGCGTCACGCGCACGCGCGCGGCCGCGAGCTGCGTCGAATCGGCGTCGTTGCTGTCCTTGTAGCCGGTGCTGCCGTAGCTGCTTTTCGTCGGCGACAGCGGATCGGGGCGGAACACGAAGCCGGTGCCGTCGGTCGCGTAGAACGCCTTGTCCTCCGCGCGCAGCACTTCGCCGCTTGCCGAGTCGATCAGCAGTTCCCAGTCGCCTTTCGGGCCGTCCTGCGGACGGCCGCGCACCTTCCACGCGGTGTGCGTGCCGGCCTTGTCGACGAACGCGACGAGCTGCGCGTCGAGATGCGTGAAGCCGCTCACGCCGAGATACGCGCGGGCGCGGTCGAGCGCCTGCTGCTGGTCGACGGCCTGCGACTTGCGCGTCGTCGCGACCACGCCGTTGATCGTGTTGCTCGCGACGTACAGGATGCGGCCGTCCTTCGCGACGGTCACCGCGATGTCGCTGCCGTACACGGGCAGCCCGGCGGCCTGCTGCTGCAGGCGCACGACGGTGAAGTCGGCGTCGTTGCGCTCCGACGTGACGACGAGGCTCGCGAGCGCGGCCGCGTCGAGCCCGAGCTGCGCCGCCTGCGACGCGACGAAGTCGCGCGCGGTGGCGGCGGGCGTCGCGGCAGCTTTCTTGACGCGATAGGCCGGGTTGTACAGCGTGACGGCGACGCCGTCCGCGCGGAATTGCCCGGCGGCCGTGTCGGCCTTCGCGGCCGGCGGCGCGACGCCGCGCGTCAGGCTTTCGCGCAGGCTCGCGGCCTGCGGATTCGGCACTTTCGTATCGGCCTGGGTGCCGCCGACGATGCCGAAACCGAGCACGAGACCCAGGACGAGCGGCAATGCTTTGCGTGATGTCTGCATACGTGATCCTCATCTCAACGGTTGGACACGCCCGCGCGCTCGTGGCGAGCAGGCACGACACGGCCCGCGCGCCGGTTCGATGGGACCGGTGCGGCGAAGCGGTGTGGGAATGTCGACTGACTAAGGAGCGCTAAATGTCAGGTCGAAAAGAAGCGGGCAGGCGAAGCGGAGAAGAAGCGAACGGCAGGCAGGTGCGGCGACGGCGAATCGAGCATCGTCATGTCATACCCCTCGGATCGATCGTGATATCGGTGGGCAGCCTGCGTGGCACGACGCGCGCGAGATGAAGCAGGCGTATCGTTAGGCTGCCTATCTAACTTTTTTTGGTATGTTACAGAATATTTTCAACGACATTCCAGATTATTTTCGACGACCGCTTCGGTTCGTCGACCAGTTGCCGACATTGTTCAGCGAACGGACGGAAACGCCGCCGGAACGCGCAATACCGCGCCGGATTGTGATCAAAAGCCGAGACGATCAGCGCGTCGCCCGCCGGTCGCTGCGCGGGCTCATTCCGAATCGTGCGCGATAGGTGCGCGAGAAATGCGACGGCGATTCGAAGCCGCACGCGACGCACACCGACGTGATGCTCATGTCGGTCTGCTGCAGCAGTTCGCGTGCGCGATCGAGGCGCAGGTTCAGGTAGAAGTGCGTCGGCGTGTCGTTCAGCGTCGCGCTGAACAGCCGTTCGAGCTGGCGCCGCGTGATCGACACCTCCTGCGCGAGCGCGTCGGAGCCGAGCGGGTTCTCCATGTGCCGCTGCATCGTGCCGATCACCTGGATCAGCTTGCGGTTGTGCACGCCGTAGCGCGCGGCGATCTCGAGCCGCTGGCTGTCCGAGCGCTGCCGGATGCGGCTGACGACGAACTGCTCGGAGATTGCGGCCGCGAGATCGGCGCCGTGCCGGCGGCCGATCAGGTCGAGCATCATGTCGATCGACGCGGTGCCGCCCGCGCACGTGATGCGCCGGTCGTCGATCTCGAACAGCTCCTGCGTCGCGTTCAGGCCGGGATAGCGCTCGCGGAACGCGGCCAGCGCTTCCCAGTGCAGCGTGAGCGATTGCGACGCGTCGAACAGCCCGGCCTCCGCGAGCACGAAGCTGCCCGTATCGATGCCGCCGAGCGTGGCGCCGTGCCGGTGCTGGCGGCGCAGCCAGTCGCCGAGCGTGCGCGTGTAGCACACGAGCGGATCGAAGCCGGCGACGACGAACACCGTATCGACCTGCGGGACGTCCGCGCACGCGGCTTCGGCGGCGACCGGAATGCCGTTGCTCGCGGCGACGGGCGCGCCGTCCGCGCTGATCACGTGCCAGCGATACAGCTCGGTGCGAAAGCGGTTCGCGACGCGCAGCGGCTCGACCGCGGACATGAAGCCGAGCGCGGAGAAGCCGGGCAGCAGCAGGAAGTGGAAATCCTCGGGCATCGGGGCGTGGGGTGGAAGCAGGGGGGCGCTGCGCACCGCGCGGGCCGGCGCGCAGTGCGCCGAACGTTCAAGCCGGGATTATCGCGGTTTTTTGCCGGCGCTCAGCGCGTTTTTGCACCACTCACCGTGCGGCGCGCCGTCGTCGACGGCAATTCGCCGAATTGGGCCTTGTACGCGTTCGCGAAATGCCCGAGATGCATGAAGCCCCAGCGTGCGGCCGCTTCGCTGATCGGCAGGTCCGATTGCCGCGTGTCGAGCAGCAGGCGTCGGACCTGCGCGAGGCGCAGCGCGCGCGTGTAGTTGAGCGGGCTCGTCTGGACGACCGACTGAAAGCTGTTCTGCATCGTGCGCCGGCTCACGCGCAGTTGCGTGCACAGGCTCAGGATGTCGACGGGCGCTTCCGGGTGCTCGATCACGTAGTCGTGCACGCGGCGCACGATGTCGGCGTGACAGGCATGCGTGAGCCGGTTCGACGGCTCGGGCATCCGGTACGTGAGGAGATCGACGAGCACGTTGCCGACGTCGGCGCGCAGCGCGTGTTGCGCGGGCGCCGCGTCGAACGCATCGGGCGCCGACAGCACGCGTTCGAGCAGCGTCGCGAGCTGCATGCTCGCACGGTCGCGCGCGGCGACCGGCACCTCGACGACGCCGCGCCGCAGCGCGCGTGCGTCCAGCCGCACGTCGGCCGCATCCTCGATCTGCTGCATCAATTCGGGTTCGACAACCACGCCGATCAGCGACATGTCGTCGGGTGAATGGAGTTCGAACGGCGCGCCGCCGCGCGCCATCACGATCGTGCCGCGCTCGAGGCGCGCATCGCCGAACGCGAAGGTGCCCGAGCCGGTGAGCGGCATGCCGAACACCGTATGGCCGTGCGGCAAACATCCGCGCTGGATGATGCGCACGTTCGCCGCTTCCTGGAACAGTTGCGCGCCGTCGAACACCGCGTTTTTGACCGCGCTGCGATACGCGCCGGACCCGATCTGGTCGTAACGCTGATTCCAGCCGCGCAGCGCCTCGGCATGTCGGTCTGCGTCGTCGAACCTCTGATGAAACGCGAGCACGGCCCCTCCGGCGATCGTTCGAACCGCGCAAGATTAAACCGACCGAATAGTCGGCGCAATACGGGGCAGCGCTATTCCGTGTGCATGTTTCAGAGGGTCGGAAGGGGCGGTACAGCGAGGCTTTCACGCGCATTTCCAATATCCCGAATCGGCACGTACGCGTTGCCGGTCCGGGTGCTGACGGGATTTATTGTCGAACTACAGTCGCCCCACATAACGTGAATTCCCCACTGGAGGCGGCATGAGGACAAGGCGACGAACCGCGGCGCTCGCGGCGACGCTGGCGTTGGCGGCGGCATCGGCCGGCAGCGCGAACGCGACGGAAAAACCCGAAGAGCTGGTCGTGCAGAAGATGCCGCCGTGGCATCCGCACGAGGTCTATGTCGTCGACATCTCGATGCCGTCGATGACCGACGGGCGCATCCACGTGTACGACGCGGATGCGAAGAAGCTGCTCGGCCAGATCGACGGCGGCTTCGCCCCCGGCTTCGCGATCTCGCCCGACCGCAAGACGAGCTTCGTCGCGACGACCTATTTCTCGCGCGGCTCGCACGGCACGCGCACCGACGTCGTCGAGATGATCGACAACACGACGCTCGATCACGCGGGCGAGATCGTGATTCCGGCGAAGCACGGGCAACATGTGCCGTCGCCGTACAACACCGCGTTCAGCGCCGACGGCAAGCGGCTGTACGTCGCGAACGTCACGCCGGCCGCGTCGGTGACGGTGATCGACGCCGTCTCGAAGCAGGTGCTGTCGGAGATCGACATGGCTGCGTGCGTGCTCGCGTATCCGTCGGGCAACGACCGCTTCACCGCGCTGTGCGAAAGCGGCAAGGCGCTGACCGTCACGCTCGACGCGAACGGCAAGGAAACGAAGCGCACGATGTCGGACGCGTTCATCGACGTCGACAAGGATCCGGCGTTCGTGAACGCGTCGCGGTACAACGACGGCTATCTGTTCACCACGTACGGTGGCACCGTGCGCAGCGCCGATTTCAGCGGCGACAAGCCGGCGTTCGGCACGCCGTGGCCACTGCTGACGGACGCCGAGCGCGCCGAAGGCTGGCGTCCGGGCGGCCTGCAGCAGACGGCCGTGCACGCGAAGCAGCACCGTTACTACGTGCTGATGCACAAGGGCGCCGACGGCTCGCACAAGGATCCCGGCACGCAGGTGTGGGTGTACGACCTGAAGACGAAGCAGCGCGTTGCGCGCTGGGATCTCGCGCAGCTGAAGGTCGAGCCGCTCGTGTCGATCCAGATCAGCGAGGACGACAAGCCGCTGTTCTACGGGCTGACGGCGACCTCCGATCTCGTCGTGATGGACGCGCGTACCGGCACGCTGCGGCACGTCGAGAAGCAGATCGGCAATACGTCGTCGCTGCTCGTCAACCCGTGAGGCCGCGATGACCGTCGATCCCGTACTCGCCACCAGCGCGCAGGCCGGCGCGGCCGCCGTCGTGCTGCTCGGCGCCTTCGCGAAGATGCGCCGCCCCGCCGCGTTTCGCCACGCGCTCGCCGGCTACCGGCTGCTGTCCGATGCGCTGACCGCGCCCGTCGCGTTCGCGATTCCGCTCGCGGAAGTCGTCGCCGCCGTGGCGCTGCTGTTTCCCGACACGCGCGCGGCCGGCGCGACCGGCCTGATCGCGTTGCTCCTGGCGTTCGCGGCCGGCCTCGCGATCAACCTGCTGCGCGGCCACACCGACATCGACTGCGGCTGTTCCGGCTTCACCGCCGCCCGTGCGGACGCGCCGCGCGGCATCGGCTGGCTCCATGTCGGCCGCGTGCTGTTGCTCGTCGCGCTGGCCGCGACCGCGTTCGTCGAGCCGGGCACGCGCGCCGTCGTGTGGTTCGACTACCTGACGCTGTTCTTCTCCGTGCTGCTGATCGTCTGCGCGCTGCTTACCGTCGACGTGCTGCTCGCCAACGTCCCGCGCCTTTCTCATCTGAGGAATTCATGATGCAAACCGCTCTTACCGTTTCCACCGCCCTGTTGTGGGTGGCCGTCCTCGCGCTCGGCGCGATCTGCCTCGCGCTGGTGCGCCAGATCGGCATCCTGTACGAACGCATCATGCCGGCCGGCGCGCTGATGATCGACAAGGGGCCGGCGGTCGGCACGATCGCGCCGACGTTCGAACTGACCGACCTTCGCGGCTCGCACGTGAAAGTCGGCGGCATCGATGCAGCGGGCAAGGCGACGCTGCTGTTCTTCCTGTCGCCGACGTGCCCGGTCTGCAAGAAGCTGCTGCCGCTGCTGCCGTCGCTGCAGGCCAGCGAGGCGACGCCGGTGAACATCGTGCTTGCGAGCGACGGCGATGCCGACGAACATGCGCGCTTCGCGCGAAAGCACGACCTCGGGCGCTTCCCGTACGTGCTGTCGCAGGAGCTCGGCCTTGCGTACCAGATCGGCAAGCTGCCGTATGCGGTGCTGCTCGACGAAACGGGCGCCGTGCGCGCGAAGGGGCTCGTCAACACGCGCGAGCACCTCGAGAGCCTGTTCGAGGCGAAGGAGCGCGGCGTCGCGTCGCTGCAGCAGTTCGTGCACGGCGATCACAGCCACGATGCGCACGACGCGCACGCGCAGCACGCATGACCGGCCGGACCTTTTTCAACGTCATTGGAGAACGACGACATGGGCGTGTTTGATTCATGGTTCGAGCGGTCGGCGCGCGGCGTCGCGCAGCATAGTTCGCGGCGCAGCGCGATGGCGAAGCTCGGCAAGGTGCTGGTGGGGTCGGCGCTGCTGCCGCTGCTGCCCGTCGATCGCACCGCGTATGCGGCCGATGCGGCATCCGGGGCATCGGCGGCGCCGGGTGCATCCGGTGCCGCCGCGGCGGGCGCGAGCGACGACCCGACGAGCTGCGACTACTGGAAATACTGCGCGATCGACGGCTGGCTTTGCAGCTGCTGCGGCGGCACGTCGAGCAGTTGCCCGCCGGGCACGACGCCGTCGCCGATCACGTGGATCGGCACCTGCCGCAATCCGCACGACGGTTCGGACTACATCGTGTCGTACAACGACTGCTGCGGCAAGACCTCGTGCGGCAAGTGCTTCTGCAACCGCAACGAGCGCGAGAAGCCGCTGTACAAGCTGTCGCTGAACAACGACATCAACTGGTGCATGGCGAACGGTAATTCGAATTACCACTGTTCGGTTTCGGTTCTGCTAGGGGCGGCTAAGCAATGAAAGTGAAGCAGGCAGGAAGGATCGTCGTTGCATGCATGGCGGCCGTGGGGACCTTCGCATTACCCGGCGCGGCCAGCGCACAGGATGCCGTGCATCACCCGGCCGGAAAAAGCCTGTTCGACGCACAGTGCGCGGTGTGTCATCAGGCGGGCGGAAAAGGGCAGGACGGGCTGGCGCCGCCGCTGACCGAGTACCCGGGCAAGTACGCGGCGGCGGAAGCCGGCCGGGCGCAGCTGATCGCGACGCTGCTGCACGGCATGTTCGGCGAGATCGAGGTGCACGACAAGCGCTACAACTTCAAGATGCCGTCGTTCGCCAGCGCGAGCGACGACGACATCGCGCACGTGCTGAACTACGTCGTGTTCGACCTCAACGCGCAGCACGGCGACGCGAAGCCGTTCACCGCGGCCGATATCCGCGCGGCGCGCGCGAAGCAGATGGACGGCACGGCCGTGCACGCGCAGCGCGCGGTGGTGATCAAGGGGCTCGGCCTGTGAACGGCGTGCGCGCGTCCGTGCACGGCACGCGGTGCGCGTCGTCGTCATCGCGGTTCGGCGGCCTGCCGCGTCGCCTGTCGTGCTGGCTGCTGCTGTCGGGCGCCGCGGCCTGCGCGTTCGTCGTGTCCGCACCCGCACAGGCCGACGGCGCGGCCGACGCCGCGCTTGCCCGGCAACACTGGGTGCTCAACTGCATGGGTTGCCACACGGCGACGGGCGGCGGCATTCCCGGCAAGGTGCCGCCGCTCGCGAATTCGCTCGGCTATTTCACGCATCTGCCGGCCGGGCGCGAGTACGTGATGCGCGTGCCCGGTGCGTCTAACTCGGCGCTGTCGGATCGGGAGCTGGCCGACGTGCTGAACTGGGTGCTCACGACGATGAACCGCGACGCGCTGCCGCGCGACTTCAAGCCGTATACGGCCGCCGAAGTCGCCGCGCATCGCCGCCCCGCGCTGTCCGACGTCGCGACCGTGCGCACCGGGCTCGTCCGCGCGTTGCAGGCGCGCGGGATCGACGGCGTCACGGAGCGCTACTGACCGACTCACTCAACGAATCAGGGAAACAGGAACATGGAGACGAACGAAACCTTTGCGCTGCTCGACGCGACGCGTGCGTTTCTCGCGAAGCCGAAGAAGATGCTGATCGGCGCCGAATGGAGCGACGCCGCGTCGGGCCGCCAGCTCGATGTCGTGAACCCGGCCGACGGCGCCGTGATCGCGCACGTGCCCGAAGCCGACGAGCGCGACGTGCAGCAGGCGGTCGCCGCCGCGCGCCGTGCATTCGATGCTGGCCCGTGGCGCACCGCGAAGACCACCGACCGCGAGCGCCTGATGCTCGTGCTCGCCGACCTGATCGAAGCGAACGCGCGCGAGCTGGCCGAGATCGAATCGCTCGACAACGGCAAGCCGGTGACGGTCGCGCAGGGGCTCGACGTCGCGATGGCCGCGCAGTGCTTCCGCTACATGGCCGGCTGGGCGACGAAGATCGAAGGCAGCGTGATCGACGCCGGCATGCCGTACCTGCCGGACAGCGAAATTTTCGCTTATACGCGCAAGGAACCCGTCGGCGTGGTCGGCGCGATCATCCCGTGGAATTTTCCGTTGCTGATGGCTGCGTGGAAAATCGCGCCGGCGCTCGCGACGGGCTGTACCGTCGTGCTGAAGCCTGCCGAAGACACGCCGCTGAGCGCCTTGCGGCTGGGCGAGCTGATCCAGGCGGCCGGCTTCCCGGACGGCGTCGTCAATATCGTCACCGGCTACGGTCACACGGCCGGCGCGGCGTTGTCGCGCGATCCGCGCATCGACAAGATCGCGTTTACCGGGTCGACGCAGACGGGCAAGACGATCGGCCACGTGGCGCTCGACAACATGACGCGGATGTCGCTGGAACTCGGCGGCAAGTCGCCGGTGATCGTGCTGCCCGACGTCGATCTCGACAAGGCCGCGCAGGGCGTGGCGAACGCGATCTTCTTCAACCAGGGGCAGGTGTGCACGGCCGGCTCGCGCGCGTACATCCACGCGAAAGTGTTCGACGGCGTGATCGAGCGCGTCGCGAAGCTCGCCGCGAGCCTGAAGATCGGCCCGGGGATGGACCCGGCGACGCAGATCGGCCCGCTCGTATCGGCGAAGCAGCGCGAGCGCGTGTGCGGTTACATCGACTCGGGGTTCGGCGAGGGCGCGCGCGCGGCGGCGGGAGGCCGCGCGCTCGACGGCCCCGGCTTCTTCGTCGAACCGACGGTGCTGGTCGATACGACGCAGGCGATGCGCGTGGTGCGCGAGGAAATCTTCGGGCCGGTGCTCGTCGCGATGCCGTTCGACGACGTCGATACGGCCGTGCAGCTCGCGAACGACACGCCGTACGGGCTCGGCGCAAGCATCTGGTCGAACGATCTTGCGGCGATCCACAAGCTGATTCCGCGTATTGCCGCGGGCACCGTGTGGGTCAACTGCCATTCGCTGCTCGACAACGCGTTGCCGTTCGGCGGGATGAAGCAGTCGGGCTTCGGCCGCGAACTCGGCCGCGCGGTGATCGACCAGTACACGGAGAGCAAGTCGGTGATGATGAACTACGCGTGAGCGTCGCGGCGCGTGCGTGCGCGGCCGGCATATCGGCCACGCACGCGCCGCCGTCACGCGCGGATCAGCACGACCCCGACGATGAGGCACGCCGCGCCGGCGATGCGGATCGCGCTCGCCGAATGCTGCGGGATGCCGAGCACGCCGAAGTGGTCGAACACGAGCGCGCCGGTCATCTGCCCGACGACGATCAGCGCGAGCGTCGTCGCCGCGCCCAATCGCGGCACCATCAGGATCGCGACGCCGACGAATACCGCGCCGAAGAATCCGCCCGTCCAGCTGAACCACGACCCGGCGCCGGACAACGTGCCGCTCACGCGCGGGTGAGGCGACAGCAGCGCGACCGCCAGCATCGCGGCGAGGCCGACGACGTAGCTGACCGACCCGGCCCACCACGGTGAACCGATCTGCGTGCGCAGGTTCGCGTTGAGCACCTGCTGCAACGCAACACTGATGCCGGCCGCCGCGACCAGCAAATAAGAGAGGACGGTAGTCACGAAGATGAACGCGCCGAAAGCGTGGCCGCCACGGTGGTGCGGGCACGGAAGGCTTTCATTCTGCGCAGCGCGCCGGTATAACACAAATATCGAATCTGGCGCTCATCCATCTCGTTTCGGCATGCCATCACTCCGGCAAATCCAGTATTTCCTGACCGTGGCGGACCTCGGCGGCTTCACGCCGGCCGCGGGTGCGCTCCATGTCGCGCAGTCGGCGCTCAGCCGGCAGATCGGCCAGCTCGAGGACGAACTCGGGTTCCTGCTGTTCGACCGCGAACCGAGAGGCGTGCGGCTCACGCCGGCCGGCGCGCTCTACCGCGAACGCGTGGCGTCGATCCCGGCCACGCTGACGGCGGCCGCCGACGAAGGCGCGCAGTTCTCGCGCGGGGAGGCCGGCGTGCTGCGGCTGCTGCATTCCAGTACCGTGCCCGTCAGCAGCCTGATGCCGGATCTCGACCGCCTCATGCGCGATTGTCCGGGCGCGCGCATCGATCTCGACCGCGCGTCGTCCGAGGATCAGGTGACGGACATCGCGAACGGCCAGGCCGATGTCGGGATCGTTCGGTTGCCGGTGCTGCGGCGCGATGCACGCGTGCGTTTCGTCGAGCTGGCGGCCGAACGCCTGTGCGTGGCGGTGCCGGCCGATCATCCGCTCGCGCACCGCAAGCGCGTCGCGATCGCGCGGTTGCGGCGCGAGCCGTTCGTCTCGGCCGTGTATCGGGAGCGGGGCGGCCTCGCGCGCGTCGTGATCGATCTGTGCCTGAAGCGCGGCTTCGTGCCGTCGGCCGCGCGGATCGTGTCGCCGAAGACGTCGATGCTGAATCTCGTCGCGGCCGGCCACGGCGTGGCGATCGTGCCGGCGCGGATGGCGAGCATCGGGATCGACGGCGTCGTGTTCGTGCCGATTTCGGACGAGGATGCGAGATCGGTGTGCGCGCTGGTGTTGCCGATCGAGCCTACGGTGCTCGCGGACGCGTTCGTGCGGGTGGTGACGGCGGGCTGAACGCGCCGCATCGCCACCGGGCCCGACGTCGATATTCAGACGCGGTACCCCGCATCGTGCATCAACCGGCGCGACGCGTCTCCGCGCGGGCCTTCCGCATCGAATTGCGCACGAAGTTTCGCATCGGCGCTGCGCATCACGCGGCGGCGCATGGGCACGACGAGGGCGACGAGGGCGACGACGAAGAAAGCGGCAAGCATCATGGTGTTCCTTGGCGGAAAGACCGGAGACGGACATCGCGACGGCCGGCCGTGTCCGTCCGCATCCGTTCGAGCGACGCGCAACGGCCGGACGATACGAGTCGGCACGGCAACGGGCAGGCCGCGCGCGATCGCTCGGCGACTGCCAGCATAGGGCCGGCCCACGGCCTCCGGCGACCTGTCGGAAATCCGTCAGCATGGCCATGGAAGAATCGAAAGGTGCGCGCCGCATCCGGGCAATCCCGCCGCTCCCCGGAGAAACCCGAAACCCCCGTCAGTCAAGCCTCAGACGAAACATAGTGGTTTCCACTCATAGTCGCAAACAGGCAAGAACAGGTCGCCGCCGGTCTTCTCGCGGCGAATATGGCTCGTTACTTTTACTCCCACGATGCAGGCCGGCGCACACTCCGCGCACCGGCTGCCGCGAGACCAACCGGGAGGAATCGAACCATGAAGTCGACGAAGATCGCCGCGCTTGCCGCGGCCGTGCTGGCGACCGGCGCGTTCACGCAAGCCGCGCTGGCCGAGACGGAGGCCGCGACCTGCCGCACCGTGCGCTTCGCGGATATCGGCTGGACCGACATCACGTCGACCACGGCGCTCGCGTCGACCGTGTTCGAGGCGCTCGGCTACAAGCCGACCACGACGATCGCGTCGGTGCCGATCTCGTTCGCCGGTCTCAAGAGCAAGCAGCTCGACGTGTCGCTCGGCTACTGGTGGCCCGTGCAGCAGAAGCAGCTGCAGCCGTTCCTCGACAGCAAGTCGATCAACGTCGTCGAGCCGCCGAACCTGTCCGGTGCGAAGGCGACGCTCGCGGTGCCGAGCTACGCGTACCAGGCCGGCCTGAAGACCTTCGACGACATCGCGAAACACCGTGCGGAACTCGACGGCAAGATCTACGGGATCGAGCCGGGCAGCAGCGCGAACGCGACGATCCAGAAAATGATCGACACGAACCAGTACGGGCTGGGCGGCTTCAAGCTCGTCGAATCGAGCGAGGCCGGGATGCTCGTGACGGTCGAGCGCGCGGCCCGCGAGAAGAAGTGGGTTGTGTTCCTTGGCTGGGAGCCGCATCCGATGAACATCCAGCTCAGCATGAACTACCTGTCCGGCGGCGACGCGGCGTTCGGCCCGAACTACGGCGAAGCGCGCGTGTACACGCTCACCGCGCCCGACTTCATCGCGCGCTGCCCGAACGCGGGCAAGCTCGTGACGAACCTGCGCTTCTCGACGCAGCTCGAGAACCAGCTGATGCAGACGGTGATGAACAAGACCAAGCCGGCCGATGCCGCGAAGGCGTACCTGAAGAAGAACCCGCAGGTGCTCGATCCGTGGCTCGCGGGCGTCAAGACGTTCGACGGCAAGGACGGCCTGCCTGCGGTGAAGGCGTATCTCGGGCTGTAACGGCCCGCGCCCCTATGCCATTAGCAATGCGACACAACCCGAATCAAGCGAGGCACCCATCATGAATCACGAAGTCATCATCACCTGCGCGGTCACCGGCGCGGGCGATACGGTCGGCAAGCATCCGGCGATTCCGGTCACGCCGAAGGAGATCGCGGCCGCCGCGATCGAAGCCGCGAAGGCCGGCGCGACGGTCGCCCACTGCCACGTGCGCGATCCGCAGACGGGGCGCGGCAGCCGCGACCCGAACCTGTATCGCGAAGTGGTCGACCGCATCCGCTCGGCCGACGTCGACGTGATCATCAACCTCACGGCCGGCATGGGCGGCGATCTCGAGATCGGCCCGGGCGAGGACCCGATGCGCTTCGGCAAGGGCACCGACCTCGTCGGCGGCCTCACGCGCCTCGCGCACGTCGAGGAGCTGTTGCCCGAGATCTGCACGCTCGACTGCGGCACGCTGAATTTCGGCGACGGCGACTACATCTACGTGTCGACGCCCGCGCAGTTGCGCGCCGGCGCGAAACGCATCCAGGAACTCGGCGTGAAGCCGGAGCTGGAGATCTTCGATACGGGCCATCTGTGGTTCGCGAAGCAGTTGCTGAAGGAAGGGCTGCTCGACGATCCGCCGCTGTTCCAGCTGTGCCTCGGCATTCCGTGGGGCGCGCCGGCCGACACGGGCACGATGAAGGCGATGGTCGACAACCTGCCGCCGGGCGCGCACTGGGCCGGCTTCGGGATCGGCCGCATGCAAATGCCAATGGTCGCGCAGGCGATGCTGCTCGGCGGCCACGTGCGGGTCGGTCTCGAGGACAACATCTGGCTCGACCGCGGCGTGCATGCGACCAACGGCACGCTCGTCGAGCGCGCCCGCGAGATCGTCGAACGGCTCGGCGGCCGCGTGCTGACGCCGGCCGAAGGCCGCCGCAAGCTCGGCCTGCCGGCGCGCGGCGAACGTCCGCTCGAACGTCGCGCGCTCGCCGAATTCGCGTGAGTTTTTCGCCGACTGACTGACATGACAGGGTGGCCTGCGCGCACGCGAGACCACCCACCGATTTCCCCTGATTCGAAGGATGCGTTGACATGGCATTGAAGACCGACATCAACACGTTTGCCGCGATCGGCACCGGCGTGATCGGCAGCGGATGGATTGCCCGCGCGCTCGCACACGGTCTCGACGTGGTTGTGTGGGACCCGGCGCCGGGCGCCGAAGCGCAGTTGCGCGCGAGCGTCGCGAACGCGTGGCCCGCGCTCGAACGCGTCGGCCTCGCGCCGGGCGCCGATCCCGCGCGGCTGCGGTTCGTGTCGACGATCGAAGCATGCGTCGCCGATGCCGATTTCATCCAGGAAAGCGCGCCCGAGCGCGAGGCGCTAAAGCTCGAGCTGCACGAGCAGATCAGCCGCGCGGCGAAGCCCGACGCGATCATCGCGTCGTCGACGTCGGGGCTGCTGCCGACCGATTTCTACGCGCGGGCGACGCATCCGGAGCGCTGCGTGGTCGGCCACCCGTTCAACCCCGTCTACCTGCTGCCGCTCGTCGAGGTGCTCGGCGGCGCGCGCACGTCGCCGGAAGCGGTCGAAGGCGCGATGGAGGTCTATCGCACCCTCGGCATGCGGCCGCTGCACGTGCGCAAGGAAGTGCCGGGCTTCATCGCGGACCGTCTGCTCGAAGCGTTGTGGCGCGAGGCGCTGCATCTGGTCGACGAAGGCGTCGCGACGACCGGCGAGATCGACGATGCGATCCGCTTCGGCGCGGGCATCCGCTGGTCGTTCATGGGTACGTTCCTGACCTACACGCTGGCCGGCGGCGATGCGGGCATGCGACACTTCATGCAGCAATTCGGCCCTGCGCTCGAACTGCCGTGGACGAAGCTGGTCGCGCCGACGCTGACCGACGCACTGATCGACCGCGTCGTCGAAGGCACGACCGAACAGCAGGGCACGCGCAGCATCAAGGAGCTCGAACGCTATCGCGACGAGTGCATCACCGAGGTGCTGAAATCGATCGCCGCGGTGAAGGCGCGGCACGGGATGCGATTCGACGAATAAAGGACAGGCGATGACGGGCGATACCCCGCTGACGATTTACCGCGACGTGGTGCGGCCCGAATGGGTCGACTACAACGGCCACCTGCGCGATGCGTTCTACTTGCTGATCTTCAGCTTCGCGACCGATGCGTTGCTGGATCGCATCGGCCTCGACGACGCCGCGCGTCGCGAACGAGGGCGCTCGGTCTACACGCTCGAAGCGCACGTGAACTACCTGCGCGAGATCAAGGAGGGCACGCCGGTGCGCGTCGATGCGCGTGTGCTCGCGCACGACGCGAAGCGCATGCACCTGTATCTCGAACTGTTCGCCGACGGGCATGACGACGCGGTATCGGCGAGCGAGCAGATGCTGTTGCACGTCGATACGCGCGACGGTGCGAAATCGGCGCCGTTCGACGACGACGTGGCCGCGCGCGTGGCCGAACTGCATGCGTTGCAGCGCGAGTGCGCGGCGCCCGCTTATGCGGGCCGCGTGATCGGGCTGCCGCCGCGCCGCTAGCGGCGCGCTTCATTTCACGATCTTCTACCTTCGGTCTTCGACCGCGGAGCGCACACGATGCTCGAACCGGAAATCGCGGCGTTCGTCGCGGCCGTCGACGCGTGGTATCCGGCCGATGCGGCGGCGCGTTCGCCCGACGAGCAGCGCCGCCTGTACGACCGCTTCGCGGCCGAATGGACGCCGGCCGCGCTGCCCGCCGGCATCGTGCAGCAGGACGCCGTGTGGCGCGCGCCGGACGGCCGCGCGATCGCGCTGCGGCGCTATACGTCCGCGCACGGCACGCCGCGCGGCACGGTGCTGTTTTTTCATGGCGGCGGTTTCGTCGTCGGCTCGCTCGGCAGCCATGCGCTGATCACCGCGCAACTGGCGGCCGATACGGGCCTCGACGTGATTGCCGTCGACTATCGCCTCGCGCCCGAACACCGCGCGCCGGCCGCGCTCGAGGATTGCGTGGCAGTCACGCGTGCCGCACGCGATGCACGCTGGTCGTTCGGGCCGTGCGTGCATCCGTTGACGCTCGCGGGCGACAGCGCGGGCGGGATGCTCGCGGCGGCGGTGGCGACCGCGCTGCGCGATGCGGGCGAAGGCAGCGTGGACGGCATCGCGCTCGTTTATCCGATGCTCGGTTTCGAACCGCAGTCGCCCGCGCGCGAAACAGACGCGCACGCGCCGATGCTGACGCTCGACGACGTGCATCGCTATCGCGCGCTGTACTGGGGCGGTGACTTGTCCAATGTGCTGCGAAACGGCAACCCGTTGCTGCGCGCGTCGGTGCCGCTCGAAGCCGGGCGGTTCGACGGCTTGCCGCCGGTGCTCGCGATCGGCGCGGAGCACGATCCGCTGCGCGACGATGCGCGCGTGTACGTCGAACGGGTTCGCGCGGCGGGCGGCGTCGCGAACTACTGGATGGGAGAGGGGCTGGTGCACGGCTGCTGGCGCGCGCTCGGGACGAGCCCGCAGGCCGCACGGATGCACCGGATGGTCGGCAGGTTCTTGCTCGCACCACACGCGTAGCGGGCGTTTTCCGGGAGGCAACGATGCAGGCGGCAGCGCAACACCGTATCGAGGACTGGCGGACATTTTCGGCCGACGCGGCGATCGCGGCGGCGACGATTGGCGACGGCAAGGTGGACGTCGAATGGAGCGACGCGCGACGATCGCCGTTCCATTTCGACTGGCTGCGCGACAATTGCGCGTGTTCCGCGTGCGTGCATGCGATCACGCGCGAACAGGTCTTCGAGATCGCCGATGCGCGCGCGGATCTGTCCGCGCTTACCGTGCACGTCGAAACCGACGGCGCGCTGCATGTCGAATGGAACGACGGACACCGCAGCGCGTGGTCGCCGGGCTGGTTGCGTGCGCATGCATATGACGACGCGTCGCGCGCGGAGCGCGTGGCCGCGCACGGGCGGCACATATGGACCGGCGACGATGCGACGGCGATCGGCGTGTTCGCGTGGCGCGACGTGATGGAGGACGATCACGCGTTGCTCGCATGGCTCGGCGCATTGCAGCGCACGGGGCTGACGCTCGTCGAAGGCGTGCCGGCCGAGCGGGGCCGCGTCGACGAGGTCGCGCGCCGCGTCGGCCTGATCCGCGAAAGCAATTTCGGCGTGCTGTTCGACGTCGAATCGAAGCCGCGCCCGGACAGCAATGCGTATACGTCGCTGAATCTTCCGCCGCACACCGACCTGCCGACGCGCGAATTGCAGCCGGGCGTGCAATTCCTGCATTGCCTCGCGAACGACGCGACGGGCGGCGACAGCATCTTCCTCGACGGCTTCGCGCTCGCGGACGCGCTGCGGCGCGAACATCCGGACGATTTCGAGCAGCTCGCATCGACGCCGTTCGAGTTCTGGAACAAGAGCGCGAACAGCGACTACCGCTGTTCGGCGCCGGTGATCGGGCGCGATGCGCGCGGCAACGTGACGGAAGTGCGCGTCGCGAACTTCCTGCGCGGGCCGCTCGATGCGCCGGCCGGCTCGGTCGCGGCCGTCTATCGCGCGTACCGGCGGTTCCTTGCGTTGGCGCGCGAGCCGCGCTTTCGCGTGCAGCGCCGGCTGCGGGCCGGCGACATGTGGGCGTTCGACAACCGGCGCGTGCTGCATGCGCGCACCGGGTTCGATCCGTCGACGGGCCGCCGGCATTTGCAGGGCTGTTACGTCGATCGCGACGAATTGCTGTCGCGGTGGCGCGTGTTGTCGCGGGCGGTGCCGGCCGACGCTGCGCGCTGATCGACACACACGGCGTCTTCACGCACGACCTCTTGGGGAAAAAGCACCCGGACGCTAGGCGTCCGGGCGAAGCCACCCGCTGCCGGGCGGCGGAGGTATGCGTTTCACAAAACAGACGAGCCCCGCGAAGGGGCTCGTCCGGACTGCGTGACTTCATCGCGCGACGCGCGGCGCCCGCCGGGGGCGCATCGGCTTACTGGCCGAAGAAGATCGAGTCGCGTGCGTTCGACGAAGCGGCTGCCGGCGCGCCCGAATGGACGAGCGGAGCCGGTTGTGCGCCGTAGCCGCTGGTGTCGGCGCCATGAACGCGCGCTTCGGCGCTCTGGATGTCGTTCGGGTAGTACGGGCTCGACACGCCCGGCTTGTAGCCGGCTTGTTCGAGCTGGACCAGTTCGTTGCGCACTTGAGCGCGCGTCACGGTGCTTTGAGCGAATGCGCCGAACGAAGCGGACAGGGCGGCAGCGGCAACGACTGCGGAAACGAGCGATTTCATGGTGACCTCCGGTGTTTTATTGGGTTCGCTCCCGACACCATGTCTTGAGCGATTGATCCAATCTTAGTCACCGGCGGGTTCAGGGTAAACGCTGATTTTGACGATAAATTGTTTCCTGACCGGTAACAGTGCGGCGGCGCATCAGTCTTTCAACGGGCTTTCTTTTCGGTCAGCGTAATAAGTATGAGGAATATTGCGATCGCCGGCGCACGACTCAGCGCGCTTCGGCCGCCGTATCGAGCGGCCGACCCGGCGAGCGGCCGGCGGGTGCCCCGGCGCTGAGGAAGCGCACGCCGGTCGCGGCTTCCGATGCTTCCCACAGCAGCGCCGCCGCCGCCACGCTGCGCGCCGCGCGCGGCACGCTCGCCGGCGCCGGCAGCCCGCGCGATTCGAACCAGCCGGACGGGCCGATGTACGCGCCGCCGGCCAGATCGGGCGACGTGGCCGCATGAATCGCCGGCAGCGCGCCCTGGTCGGCCGGTTGCGCGAGATAACGGTTCGCGGCGCGCATCAACGCGGCGCGGGCGGGCGAGCGGTCCATCGCCGGGCCCGCGAACTGCAGGTTGGTCGCCGCATAGCCGGGATGCGCGGCGACGCTGATGCCCGCGAATGCCGCGCGCGCGAAGCGGCGCTGCAACTCGATCGCGAACACGAGGTTCGCGAGCTTGCTGTCGCAATAGGCGAGATAACGGTTGTAGCGCTGCGCGGCGCGCAGGTCGTCCACGCGAATCCGGCCACCGCGGTTGAAGCCGCTCGACATCGTGACGACGCGCGCCCGGTGCGCGGCGCGCAGCGCCGGCAGCAGATGGCCGGTCAGCGCGAAATGGCCGAGGTGGTTGGTGCCGAACTGCATCTCGAAGCCGTCGCGCGTGTGCCGCAGCGGCAGGAACATCACGCCGGCGTTGTTGCAGAGGATGTCGACGCGGCCGTGGCGTTCGCCGACGTCGGCCGCGAAGCGTGCAATCGATGCGAGATCGGCGAGGTCGAGCGGATCGACTTCGACGCGTGCATGAGGATGAAGCCGGCGGATCGCGTTGGCGGCCTGCGCGCCGCGTGCGCCGTCGCGGCAGCCCATCACGACCGTCGCGCCTTTCGCGGCCAGCGTTTCCGCGAGATGCCAGCCGAGGCCGCTGTTGGCGCCGGTCACGACCGCGACCTTGCCGCCTTGTGCCGGGACGTGGCGCGCGCTCCATGCATGCATGTCTGCCTCCATCGGCGCGGCCGGTCGGCCGCGGCACTTAATCGTTACATTGAGTGGTGTAACGATAGTGCGGGCGGACGGAGCAGACAAGCGGAGGAATTAGACCGGCGCTTCTAGGGATTCGGGGCTCAGGGTGTGGCGCCGCGAGTCCGGCGCAGGACCGGCGGGTGTTACCTGCCGCCGGCCAGCGCGAGCACCTCGGCGGCGGAGATCATGGCGGCGGCGTTCGCGGGGGCCGGGCGCTCGGCCGGGCGGAACACTTCGTCGCCGCGGTGGATGACCTGGCGCGACAGCGCGCAGGTGCCGGTGCGTTGCGCGAAGCGGCGGCGCCAGCGTTGTTCGCCGTAATGACAGCGGCCGGGTTCGACCCAGCGGACGACGAGCAGCGTATCGGAACGTTCGAGGATTTCGACGTGGACGTCGGCGGGATCGAGCGCAGGCAGGGATTTGGAGGCCTTCATTTTGCCGTTTCCTAAAGCCCGTGCGGGTTCGGCCATGGCAGTGGGTGTCACTACCCAAGGGGGAATCCGTAGGGGTTTCCATGAGTGGTGCGCTAAATGTAAGCGTCTGTGACCGGAAAAAACATCCTGTCCGGCTCGAATTACCTTTTGCCGATTTAGAAACAATCGACGCTTATTTTCTTGGAAAACCAAAGACAAAAAGCCCCGGACAAGAAGCCCGGGGCGGAAAATCGGCCCGCACACCGTGTCTGCTCGCCCAGTCACGGGATACATCGCCGGGGGACGGAGGTGCCCGCTCGGGATCCGGAGCGGGCGGGGGGCGATGTACCGGAAGCGCGGTCCGGCAACGCCATGATGGCGTGCGGCACCCGTTGGCACCCTGACGCGAACATGACTTTTTTGTCAGTTTCGCCCGTGCGCGGTACGGGACGCGCCTGAAGAATCGGCTGGAACGCCGGTATTGGGTTTGAACGGATCGCGGGGCAGCACTTCAACGCCGGTCGCGCGCCGCATTCTCGTGCGCCGCACGGATTGACCCGCCCCGGGTAAATACTGAATCCCAATTTCGTGACAAACGCGCGATCCGTTCCTATGATTGGTTGGACCTTTAGTCCTTTGTGCCAATCGGCCGACTGGCGGCCGGCTTTTTCGGAGAGAAGCTCATGAGATTGCAGGGCAAACGCGCGCTGGTGACGGCGGCCGGGCAGGGCATCGGCCGCGCGACCGCGCTGCGGTTCGCGAGCGAGGGCGCCGACGTGCTGGCGACCGACATCAACGAAGCCGCGCTGGTGCGGCTCGAAGCCGATGCCGAGCGCGCGGGCGGCCGGCTGGCCACGCGGCGGCTCGACGTGACCGACGCGAACGAGGTGGCCGCGCTCGCCGCGAGCGAACGCGCGTTCGACGTGCTGTTCAACTGCGCGGGCTACGTGCATCACGGCTCGATCCTCGAGTGCGACGAAGACGCGTGGGCGTTCTCGCTGAACCTGAACGTCACGTCGATGTACCGGCTGATCCGCGCGCTGCTGCCCGCGATGCTCGAAGCCGGCGGCGCGTCGATCGTCAACATGGCGTCGGCCGCGTCGAGCGTGAAGGGCGTGCCGAACCGCTTCGTGTACGGCACGACCAAGGCGGCCGTGATCGGGCTGACCAAGTCGGTGGCCGCCGATTTCGTCGAGCGCGGTATCCGCTGCAATGCGATCTGCCCGGGCACGATCGAATCGCCGTCGCTGGCGCAGCGGATCGCCGACCAGGCGCGCACGCGCCACGTGTCCGCCGACGAGGTGCGCCAGGCGTTCGTCGCGCGCCAGCCGATCGGCCGCATCGGCAGCGCGGACGAAGTGGCCGCGCTCGCGCTCTATCTGGCGTCCGACGAAGCGTCGTTCACCACCGGCACGATTCACCTGATCGATGGCGGCTGGTCAAACTGACCGTGTCGAACTGACCGCGCCTTCCTATTTACCTTCCGATTCCATTCAGACAACGCTATGAAACTGCTGAGATTTGGCGACAAACACCATGAAAAGCCGGGCCTGCTCGATGCGCACGGCCAGATTCGCGACCTGTCCGGCGTGATCGACGATATCGCCGGCGACGCGCTGACCCCTGCATCGCTCGCGCGGCTGCGCGACATTCCGCCGTCGTCGCTGCCGCTCGTCGAAGGCATGCCGCGGCTCGGCGCGTGCGTCGGCCGCGTCGGCAAGTTCATCTGCATCGGGCTCAATTATTCGGATCACGCAGCCGAATCCGGGATGGAGGTGCCGAAGGAGCCCGTCGTGTTCGGCAAGTGGACGAGCGCGATCTCGGGCCCGAACGACGACGTCGAAATTCCGCGCGGCTCGGAAAAGACCGACTGGGAAGTCGAACTCGGCGTGGTGATCGGCCAGGGCGGCCGCTATATCGACGAAGCCGATGCGCTGTCGCACGTCGCCGGCTACTGCGTGGTGAACGACGTGTCGGAGCGCGAATACCAGCTCGAACGCGGCGGTACGTGGGACAAGGGCAAGGGCAACGACACGTTCGGCCCGATCGGCCCGTGGCTCGTGACGGCCGACGAAGTGCCCGATCCGCACGCGCTGCGACTGTGGCTGGAAGTGGACGGCCACCGCTACCAGAACGGCACGACCGCGACGATGGTGTTCCGCGTGCCCCACCTGATCAGCTACCTGAGCCGCTTCATGAGCCTGCAGCCGGGCGACGTGATCTCGACCGGCACGCCGCCGGGCGTCGGCCTCGGGCAGAAACCGCCCGTCTACCTGCGCGCCGGACAGGTGATCACGCTCGGCATCGACGGGCTCGGCGAGCAGCGCCAGCGCACCGTGCAGGCCTGATTCCCTTCAACGGACGGTTCGTCATGCCTATCATTCGATCGATGCGCGTCCTCGACGTGCGCTTTCCGACCTCGCGCCAGCTCGACGGTTCCGACGCGATGAATCCGGACCCCGATTATTCGGCGGCCTACGTCATCCTCGAAACCGATCGCGACGGGCTCGCAGGTCACGGGCTCACGTTCACCATCGGGCGCGGCAACGAAATCTGCTGCGCGGCGATCGACGCGATGCGCCACCTCGTCGTCGGCCTCGACCTCGACTGGATTCGCGAGGACATGGGCCGTTTCTGGCGGCACGTCACGTCGGACAGCCAGTTGCGCTGGATCGGCCCCGACAAGGGCGCGATCCACCTGGCGACGGGCGCCGTCGTCAACGCGGTGTGGGATTTGTGGGCGAAGGCCGTCGGCAAGCCACTGTGGCGGCTCGTTGCCGACATGAGCCCGGAGGAGCTGGTGCGGGCGATCGACTTCCGCTACCTGACCGACTGCCTGAGCCCGGACGAAGCGCTCGACCTGCTGCGCCGGCAGGCGCCCGGCAAGGCCGCGCGGATCGCCGCGCTGGAGCGTGACGGCTATCCGTGCTACACGACGTCGGCCGGCTGGCTCGGCTACAGCGACGACAAGCTGCGCCGGCTGTGCCGCGAGGCGGTGGAAGCAGGTTTCGAGTACGTGAAGCTGAAAGTCGGCGCGAACCTCGCCGACGACATCCGCCGCGTGACGATCGCGCGCGAGGTGATCGGCCCCGACCGCAAGCTGATGATCGACGCGAACCAGGTGTGGGAAGTCGACGAGGCGATCGACTGGGTGCGCGCGCTCGCGTTCGCGCGGCCGTGGTTCATCGAGGAGCCGACGAGCCCCGACGACGTCGAAGGGCATCGCAAGATCCGCGAGGCGATCGCGCCGGTGCAGGTCGCGACCGGCGAGATGTGCCAGAACCGCGTGCTGTTCAAGCAGTTCATCGCGCGCGGCGCGATCGACGTCGTGCAGATCGACGCGTGCCGGCTCGGCGGCGTGAACGAGATTCTCGCGGTGATGCTGATGGCCGCGAAGTACGGGCTGCCGGTGTGCCCGCATGCGGGCGGCGTCGGGCTGTGCGAATACGTGCAGCACCTGTCGATGATCGACTACGTGTGCATTTCCGGCACGAAGGAAGGGCGCGTGACCGAATACGTCGATCACCTGCACGAGCATTTCGTCGAACCGTGCGTGGTGCGCGGCGCGGCGTACATGCCGCCGACGGCGCCCGGTTTCTCGATCGAGATGAAGCCCGAATCGCTGGAGCAGTACCGGTTCCGCGGCTGACGCACGGCAACGCACGACGGCGCGCCATTTGCGTGGTGCGCGTGGTGCGCACCGTGCGCGGCGACAACATGAACGACGGAGACGCGAAGTGGATTTGAACCTGCAAGACAAGGTCGTGATCGTGACCGGCGGCGCGTCGGGCATCGGCGCCGCGATCTCGATGCGGCTGGCCGGCGAAGGCGCGATTCCCGTGGTGTTCGCGCGCCACGCGCCCGACGATGCGTTCTGGCGTGCACTTGCACAGAAACAGCCGCGCGCCGCGTGCGTCACTGTCGAACTGCAGGACGACGCGCAGTGCCGCGACGCGGTCGCGCAGACCGTCGCGCGCTTCGGCCGCATCGACGGCCTCGTCAACAACGCGGGCATCAACGACAGCATCGGGCTCGACGCGGGGCGCGACGCGTTCGTTGCGTCGCTCGAACGCAACCTGATCCATTACTACGTGATGGCGCATTACTGCGTGCCGCACCTGAAGGCGACGCGCGGCGCGATCGTCAACATCTCGTCGAAGACGGCCGTGACCGGGCAGGGCAACACGAGCGGCTATTGCGCGTCGAAGGGTGCGCAGCTCGCGCTGACGCGCGAATGGGCGGTCGCGTTGCGTAACGACGGCGTGCGCGTGAACGCGGTGATTCCCGCGGAGGTGATGACGCCGCTCTACCAGAACTGGATCGCCGGCTTCGACGATCCGCAAGCGAAAGTCGCGGCAATCGCCGGCAAGGTGCCGCTCGGCCAGCGTTTCACCACGGCCGGCGAGATCGCCGATACGACCGTGTTCCTGCTGTCGGATCGCGCATCGCACACGACGGGCCAGTGGCTGTTCGTCGACGGCGGATATACGCATCTCGATCGTGCGATCAGCTGAGGGCCGCGTTCCATGCAACCCGACCTGAACCCGAACACCGCGCCGCCGTTGATCGCGCTGACCGGCATCGGCAAGCGCTTTCCGGGCGTGCAGGCGCTCGACGATTGCCGTTTCGACCTGCGTGCGGGCGAAGTGCATGCGCTGATGGGCGAGAACGGCGCCGGCAAGTCGACGCTGATGAAGATTCTCGCGGGCGTCTACCCGCGCGACGCGGGCGAGATCCGGATGGACGGCCGCCCGGTGGAGATCGTCGACCCGCGTGCCGCGCAGGCGCTCGGCATCGGCATCATCCATCAGGAGCTGAACCTGATGAACCACCTGAGCGTCGCGCAGAACATCTTCATCGGTCGCGAGCCGCGCGGCCGCTTCGGCGTGTTCGTCGACGAAGACCGGCTGAATCGGGACGCTGCCGCGATCTTCCAGCGGATGCGGCTCGATCTCGACCCGCGCACGCTCGTGGGCCGGCTGACGGTCGCGAAGCAGCAGATGGTCGAGATCGCGAAGGCGCTGTCGTTCGACTCGCGCGTGCTGATCATGGACGAGCCGACCGCCGCGCTGAACAACGCGGAGATCGCCGAGCTGTTCCGCATCATCGGCGACCTGCGCGCGCACGGCGTCGGCATCGTCTACATCTCGCACAAGATGGACGAGCTGCGCCAGATCGCCGATCGCGTGACCGTGATGCGCGACGGCAAGTACGTCGCGACCGTGCCGATGGCGGGCACGTCGATGGACACGATCATCGCGATGATGGTCGGCCGCCAGCTCGATGCGGACACCCGCACGCCGCCCGATACGTCCGCGAACGAGATTGCGCTCGAAGTGCGCGGGCTGTCGCGCGGCCGCGCGATCCGCGACGTCGGCTTCACGCTGCGGCGCGGCGAGATCCTCGGCTTCGCCGGGCTGATGGGCGCGGGCCGCACCGAGGTCGCGCGCGCGGTGTTCGGCGCGGATCCGGTCGATGCGGGCGAGATCCGCGTGCACGGCCGGGCCGTGACGATCCGCACGCCGGCCGACGCAGTGAAATACGGGATCGGCTACCTGTCCGAGGATCGCAAGCACTTCGGGCTCGCGGTCGGGATGGACGTGCAGAACAACATCGCGCTGTCGAGCATGCGCCGCTTCGTGCGCCGCGGCCTGTTCCTCGACGCGCGCGCGATGCGCGACGCCGCGCAGTCGTACGTGCGCCAGCTCGCGATCCGCACGCCGTCGGTCGCGCAGCCCGCGCGGCTCTTGTCGGGCGGCAACCAGCAGAAGATCGTGATCGCGAAGTGGCTGCTGCGCGACTGCGACATCCTGTTCTTCGACGAGCCGACGCGCGGCATCGACATCGGCGCGAAAAGCGAGATCTACAAGCTGCTCGATGCGCTCGCCGCCGACGGCAAGGCGATCGTGATGATCTCGTCGGAATTGCCCGAGGTGCTGCGCATGAGCCACCGGATTCTCGTGATGTGCGAAGGCCGCGTGACCGGCGAGTTGCGCGCGGCCGACGCCACGCAGGAAAAGATCATGCAGCTCGCGACGCAGCGCGAGTCGACCGTGTTGTCCTGATTGTCCCGATTCAGACGCCTAACGATCATGTCCAACGATACGCATCCCGTTCCGCCCCTTGCCACCGGCGACACGCCGGCGGCCGCATCGAGCCTGAAAGCGCGCTTTTTCAACCCGGCCGCGCGGCAGAAGCTGCTCGCGTTCGCGAGCCTCGTGCTGCTGATCGCGTTCTTCAGCTTCGCGTCGTCGAACTTCCTCGACGTCGACAACCTCGTGTCGATCCTGCAGGCGACTGCCGTGAACGGCGTGCTGGCCGTCGCCTGCACGTACGTGATCATCACGTCCGGCATCGATCTGTCGGTCGGCACGCTGATGACGTTCTGCGCGGTGATGGCCGGCGTCGTGCTGACGAAATGGGGGATGCCGCTGCCGCTCGGCATCCTGGCCGCGTTGTGCTTCGGTGCGCTGTCCGGCTGCGTGTCGGGCTTCGTGATCGCGAAGATGAAGGTGCCGCCGTTCATCGCGACGCTCGGCATGATGATGCTGCTCAAGGGGCTGTCGCTCGTGATCTCGGGCACGCGGCCGATCTACTTCAACGACACGCCGGGCTTCACGTCGATCGCGCAGGATTCGCTGATCGGCAACCTGATTCCCGCGCTGCCGATTCCGAACGCGGTGCTGATCCTGTTCCTCGTGGCGATCGGCGCGTCGATCGTGCTGAACCGGACGATCTTCGGCCGCTACACGTTCGCGCTCGGCAGCAACGAGGAGGCGCTCAGGCTATCCGGCGTGAACGTCGATGCGTGGAAGATCGCGGTCTACACGTTCAGCGGCGCGGTGTGCGGGATCGCCGGGCTGCTGATCGCGTCGCGGCTGAACTCCGCGCAGCCGGCGCTCGGGCAGGGCTACGAGCTCGATGCGATCGCGGCCGTCGTGATCGGCGGCACGTCGCTGTCGGGCGGCGCGGGCAGCATCGTCGGCACCATCATCGGCGCGTTCATCATGAGCGTGCTGACCAACGGCCTGCGCATCATGTCGGTCGCGCAGGAATGGCAGACGGTCGTGACGGGCGTGATCATCATCCTCGCCGTCTACGTGGACATCCTGCGCCGGCGCCGCCGTTGACACACGCAGGCATGCGCTTCACCGCCGGTTTCGGCCGGCATTTCATTCGATACGAAAAAAGGAGACGCGAAGTGATCAGGAGCAAGGTGTTGAACGCGATCGTCGGGCTGACGTTCGCCGTCGGCGTCACGGCCGGCGCGCACGCGCAGGAAACCTACATCCCGCTGATCTCGAAGGGCTTCCAGCATCAGTTCTGGCAGGCCGTGAAATCGGGCGCGACGCAGGCCGCGAAGGACTACAAGGTGAAGGTGACGTTCGAAGGGCCCGAAACCGAGGCGATGGTCGACAAGCAGATCGACATGCTGTCGGCCGCGATCGCGAAGAAGCCGGCCGCGCTCGGCTTCGCGGCGCTCGACAGCAAGGCCGCGCTGCCGCTGCTGAAGAAGGCGCAGGCCGAGAAGATCCCGGTGATCGCGTTCGACTCGGGCGTGGACAGCGACATTCCGGTGACGACGGCCGCGACCAACAACAAGGCGGCCGCCGCGCTCGCCGCCGACAAGCTCGCCGCGCTGATCGGCGACGAAGGGCAGGTGGCCGTGGTCGCGCACGACCAGACGAGCCGCACCGGCATCGACCGCCGCGACGGCTTCCTCGACCGGATGAAGTCGGCGCACCCGAAGGTGCAGGTCGTGACCGTGCAGTACGGCGAAGGCGATCAGCTGAAGTCGACCGAAGTGACGAAGTCGATCCTGCAGGCATATCCGAAGCTCAAGGGGCTGTTCGGCACCAACGAGGGGTCGGCGATCGGCGTGGTCAACGGCGTGCGCGAGATGAAGCGCAAGGTCGTGATCGTCGGCTACGATTCCGGCAAGCAGCAGAAGGACGCGATCCGCAGCGGGCTGATGGCCGGCGCGATCACGCAGAACCCGATCGGCATCGGCTACAAGACGGTTGAGGCGGCCGTGAAGGCGATCAAGGGCGAGAAGCTGCCGAAGGTGATCGATACCGGGTTCTACTGGTACGACAAGACCAATATCGACGATCCGAAGATCGCGGCGGTGTTGTACGACTGAACGTGGCGGACGTGCGGCGGCGGCGATGACCGTCGCCGCCGCGATGATCGAACACGAGGGCATCATGGGCGCAGTGCGTATCGATTCGCATCAGCACTTCTGGCGTTATCGCGCGGCCGACTATCCGTGGATCGGCCCCGGGATGGGCGTGCTCGCGCGCGACTACCTGCCCGACGCACTGTGGCCGCAAATGCATGCGCAGGCGCTCGGCGCGTCGATCGCGGTGCAGGCGCGCGCCGGGCGCGACGAGACGGCGTTCCTGCTCGATCTGGCGCGCGACGACGCACGCATCGCGGCCGTGGTCGGCTGGGAGGATCTCGGTGCGCCGGCGCTGGCCGACCACGTTGCCGAGTGGCGCAGCCCGAAGCTGCGCGGTTTCCGTCATCAGGTGCAGGACGAAGCCGACGTCGGCGCGTTCGTCGCGGATCCCGGCTTCAATCGCGGCGTCGCATGGCTGCAGGCGAACGGCTATGTGTACGACGTGCTCGTGTACGAGCGCCAGTTGCCCGACGTGCGTGCGTTCTGCGCGCGGCACGATGCGCACTGGCTCGTGCTCGATCACGTCGGCAAGCCCGCGCTCGCCGAGTTCGCACGCGACGACACGGCGCTCGCGCGCTGGCGCGCGTCGCTGCGTGAACTCGGCGCGCTGCCGCACGTCGCGTGCAAGCTGTCGGGGCTCGTGACCGAAGCCGACTGGCGGCGCGGCCTGCGCGCGCAGGACATCCGGCATATCGAGCAGTGTCTCGACGCGGCGCTCGACGCGTTCGGCCCGCGGCGGCTGATGTTCGGGTCGGACTGGCCCGTGTGCCTGCTCGCGGCGTCGTATGACGAGGTCGCGTCGCTCGTCGAACGCTGGGCCGAAGCGCGGCTGTCGGCGGCCGAACGCGCCGCGTTGTGGGGCGGCACGGCCGCGCGCTGCTACGCGGTGCCGGGCGATGTGAAGCGCGGCATATAAAATAGGCGCGAACGGTCCATGCGATGCTCGGGCCGTCCGGAACGAAACCGATTACCAGCGTCAACGTATGTCCATCCAGCCGATTCAGAACCGCCGCCTCTACCAGCAGATCGCCGACAAGCTCAGTGCGATGATCGAGTCCGGCGATTTCCCGCCGGGCAGCTATCTGCCGCCCGAGCGCGAACTTGCCGAACGGTTCGGCGTGTCGCGCACGTCGGTGCGCGAGGCGCTGATCGCGCTCGAAGTGAACGGGCTCGTCAGCGTGCGCGTCGGCGACGGCGTGAAGGTGCGCCATCCCGAAACGGCCGCCGCGCCCGAACCCGTGACGGCACCCGACGCGACGGTCGCGCCGTTCTCGATCGTCGAGATCGATCCGGAGCTCGGCATCGCGCTCGACCTCGACACCGAAATCCCGCCGTTCGCGCTGCTGCAGGCGAGGCGGCTGATCGAGCCGGAGGCCGCGTCGCTGGCCGCGAAGCATGGCTCGGATGCGCAGATCGAAGGGATTCACGAAGCATTTCTGCGCAATCAGGACGATAACCGCAGCGGCTCGCTCACGCACCCGGGCGACCGGCTGTTCCATATCCGCATCGCGGAGGCGAGCGACAACGCCGCGTATGCGCTGATGATCAAGCAGCTGCTTGCGCACAAGTACGACCTGATGTTCCAGCGGCTGCAGTCGCTGTACATGCCGAACGACATGCCGCACCGGTCGGAGCGCGAGCATCGCGCGATCCTCGATGCGATCCGCGCGCGCGACCCGGACGCCGCGCGCCGTGCGATGGCCGAGCATCTCGACGAAGTGATCCGCATTTTCGGCCGCGCGCTCGATTGAGCGTGTGAATCGATTTCCTGTATGGTCGGCAGCGGTGTCCGCGATGCGCACCCACCCCGGTGCCGACGCGGCCTCGTACGGGGTGATGACCCGGCCGTCGCCATAGAACGAACGCCGCGATGCGTGCCGGCCCACCGGCATGCCGCTCGTGCGCGGAATGGAGTGTGACGAATGCGCGTGAACGATTGCCACAATTTCCACGATTTCCGCGAGCTGGCGCGACGGCGATTACCGGGACCGATCTTCAATTACATCGACGGTGCGGCCGACGATGAAACCACGTATCGGCGCAACACGAGCGCGTTCGAAAGCTGCGATCTGGTGCCGAACGTGTTGCGTGGCGTGCGCGATGTCGATCTGTCGGTGACGGTCATGGGGCAAAGGCTCGGCATGCCGGTTTACTGTTCGCCGACCGCGCTGCAACGCCTGTTTCATCACGACGGCGAGCGCGCCGTCGCCGCCGCGGCCGCGAAATTCGACACGATGTTCGGCGTGTCGTCGCTCGGCACCGTGAGCCTCGAAGAGGCCCGTGCGATCAGCGCGGGCCCGCAGGTGTACCAGTTCTATTTCCACAAGGACCGCGGTCTCAACCGCGAGATGATGAACCGCTCGCGGGAAGCCGGCGTGAACGTGATGATGCTGACGGTGGACAGCATCACCGGCGGCAATCGCGAGCGCGACAAGCGCACCGGTTTCTCGATTCCGTTCCGGCTGACGCTCGCGGGGATGACCGAGTTCGCGTTGAAGCCGGCCTGGGCGATCAACTACCTGACTCACGAGCGATTCCGTTTGCCGCAACTCGACCGGCATGTCGACATGGGCGGCGGCGCGATGTCGATCAGCCGCTACTTCACGGACATGCTGGATCCGTCGATGACATGGGACGACGTCGCCGCGATGGTGCGGGAGTGGAACGGGCAGTTTTGCCTGAAAGGCGTGATGTCGGTCGACGACGCGCGCCGGGCGGTGGACATCGGTTGCACCGGCATCGTGTTGTCGAATCACGGCGGACGGCAACTGGACGGTTCGCGCGCCGCGTTCGACCAGCTTGCCGAGGTGGTCGACGCGGTGGGCGACCGGATCGACGTGATGATGGACGGCGGCGTGCAACGGGGTTCGCACGTGCTCAAGGCGCTGGCGCTCGGTGCGAAGGCGGTCGGCCTGGGGCGTTATTACCTGTTTCCGCTCGCCGCCGCCGGGCAGCCCGGCGTCGAACGTGCGCTGCAACTGATGCGCACGGAGATCGAACGGGACATGCGGCTAATGGGCTGCGCGTCCGTTGCGCAGCTCGGGCGGAATCAGCTGCGCTTTCGCTGACGACGGGTTTCGGCGCCAGCCGAGCCTTCGTGCCGGCGCCGGTATCGCGCGCTCAGAAGCGATCCGCGCGATACGGCGCCGGATCGGTGAACGGCGCTTCGCCGGTCATCATCTCGGCCAGCAGGCGGCCGGTGACGGGGCCGAGCGTCAGCCCGTGATGGTTGTGTCCGAACGCGAACCACAGCCCGCGATGCGCGGGCGCGGGGCCGATCACCGGGCGCATGTCGGGCGTGCACGGGCGGAAGCCGAGCCACGGATGCGGGTCGAGCCGCTCGCCGAACCCGAACACCGGCCGCGCGACGCGTTCCGCGCGTTCGAGCTGCACACCCGTTGGCGGAAGGCCGCGGCGCGCGATCTCGACGCCGGTCGTCAGCCGCAGCCCGCGCCGCATCGGCGCGATCACGTAGCCGTATTCGCGATCGACGATCGGCGCCGACGGCACGCCGCGCGCGGACGGCGCGTAGTGCATGTGATAGCCGCGTTTCTCGCGCAGCGGGATCTTGTAGCCGAACTTGCCGAACACCGTGTCGGACCACGGGCCGAGCGCGACCACGACGGCCGGCGCGGCCGCCGGGCCGTCGTCGGTCCGGACCTGCCAGCCGGGCGACAGCGCGTCGAGGCTCGCGGCGTCGCCGGTCAGCAGCGTGCCGCCGCCCCGCACGAACAGGTGCGCATACGCTTTGACGAGCGCGGCCGGATCGACGACGCTTTTGGGGTCGAGCCAGTGTAGCGCGCCGCAGAAGCCCGGGGCGAGGCTCGGTTCGTGCGCGCGCAGCGCGGCCGCGTCGAGCGGCGTGATGCCGAGCCCGTGGCGGCGCGCGGTGAGGCTGGCGTCGGCCACGCCCCGTTCGAAGGCGGCCGGCGTGCGGAACGCTTCGAGCCAGCCGCTCGCGCGGATCAGTTCGCCGGCGCCGGCCCGCGCGATCAGCGCATCGTGTTCGACGATGCAGCGTTCGATCAGCGGCAGCATGTCGCGCGACGCCGCCGCGTGACGCAGCGGCGCCGATTCCCACCAGAACCGTGCGAGCCACGGCGCGAACGCGGGCAGCGACGCGCTGTGCCAGTAGAGGTCGGTCGAGCGGTTCAGCGCATAGCGCATCAGTGTGAACGGGCTGCGCGGGAACGGGTACGGTTCGACCGACGAGCGCTCGATCAGCCCGGCATTGCCGAAGCTCGTGCCTTCGCCGGGCGCGCCGCGATCGACGAGGGCAACCTTGCGGCCGCGATCCTGCAGGTGCAGCGCGGCGGAAACGCCGACGATGCCGGCGCCGAGAACGATGACGTCGAAATCCATCGATGGTGAGTGACGGTTGGCGGGGCGCGTGGCCGCGGTACGGTGTGCGCGCCCGGGTTGGGAATCGTTCGAACCGCAAGCATACTCGCGCCGGCGTGGGGGGCCAAGAGGGGGCACGCGGTCGATACGTGGCGGCTGGCCCGTGCGCGACGATCAATCCGCCGATCAATTCGCCGACGCCGAGATCGAATCGACATCGGTCGACGCGTCCGTCCGTCTCATCGGGCAGCCACACGGAATCCGCCTGCTTTCCGATGCTTTCGCGGGTGTTTCCCACTGCTTGGTCATCCGAATTTTTACCTAAGATGGAAGGAATCGTGCGCGTGATACGGTGCCTGCACGCGCATGGCAGGCAGGAGGCAGGGCCGGGAACGACTGCGGCAGATGTTTCCATCATGGATGCAAGTGTGTGCGCGGCGGCTGCGAGTCTCGCAGTCGCATCGACGCCAGCGTGCGCGGCGGCCATCGCCGCGCGAAAGGCGTCCGGCCGGCGGGGCCGAGTCGCCACGGTCCGCCAGGCGTTTGCCGCAATCGTTTGCGTTCTGAGCGCCGTACCGGTCGTCGCCGGCGCGCCTGCCGTGATGGACGAGCACCCGATCGATGCGGTGCAAGTTGCCGCCACCACCACGCCGGCCAGCCCAACGGGTCCCGCCTTTTCGTCACACGACTCCGCCGTGCGTCAGGTGGTGCTCGGCATCATCAGCTTCACGCGCTGGCCGACGACGCCCGTCCGTCTGCATCTGTGCGTGACCGGCAGGCCCGACTACGCGGGCGGCCTGACCGACACGCTGCAGGCCGGCTCGACCGTGCTCGACGTGCAGCGCGTCCGCTTCGACGACCCCGCGCTCGGCGTCGCGTGCGACGTCGTCTATCTCGGCGCCCTCGGCAACGACGAGCGCGCACGGGTCAGGGCCGTGTTGTCCGGCCGCCCGGTGCTGACCATTGCCGAACACGATATGTCCTGCACCGCGGGCGCGATGTTCTGCGTCACGGTCGAAGGTGAACGCGTCACCTTCGACATCAATCTCGATGCCGTCGCGCGCAGCGGCGTGCGCGTGCATCCGAACGTCCTCAACCTTGCACGACGGCCGGTGGCGCCATGACACGATCCGCGCCCCCCGTTCCCGCTTCGCGCCCGCCGCGCCCGACGCTGCAAAGCGTGCTGCGCCGCGCGCATCTGCGCCTCGCGTTCGTCGCCGTGACGATGGCCGCCGTGTCGTTGATCGTCGTCGCCGTGATCGCGTTGCGCGCGTATGCCGGCAACAACCTGAATCTGCTGGCGCGCTCGCTCGGTTATACGGTCGAGGCGGCGCTCGTGTTCGGCGATCGCGTCGCGGCGAACGAGGCGATCGGGATGATCGCCGGCGACGAGGACGTCGCGCAGGTGGTCGTCACCGACAGCAAGGGACAACTGTTCGCGACGTGGCAGTTGCCGGCCGGAAACGGGGTCGCCCGGCTCGAGCGCGCCGTCGCCGATGTGGCGCTGCCCGGGCCGGTCACCGCGCCGGTGATGCATGACGGCATCATCGTCGGCCACGTCGTCGTGCGCGGGCGCGGGCATCAGTTCTTCGGCTTCCTGCTCGGCGGCGTCGGCGGCATTCTCGGCTGCCTCGCCGTCAGCGTGTTCGGCGCGTATGTGAGCTCGAAGCGCCTGCTGCGCAACATCGTTTCGCCGCTGCGCGCGCTGGCGGGCGTCGCGCACGCGGTGCGGCGCGAGCGGGCGTTCGCGCGGCGCGTCGAGCCGACGGCGATCGCCGAACTGAATCAGCTCGGCGACGACTTCAACGCGTTGCTCGACGAATTCGAAGACTGGCAGAACACGCTGCGCGACGAGAACGCGTCGCTCGAGCACAAGGCGACGCACGATGCGCTCACCGGGTTGCCCAACCGCATGCAGTTCGAATCGCGCCTGGCGCTTGCGCTGTGCGATGCCACGTTGACGGGTCATCGGGTCGCGGTGCTCTATCTCGACTGCGACCGCTTCAAGGAGATCAACGATTGTCTCGGTCACGACGCCGGGGACGCGGTGCTGATCGGCATCGCATCGCGGTTGCGCACGCGGGTGCGCGAGACCGATCTCGTCGCGCGCTTGGGCGGCGACGAATTTGCGGTGATGCTGGCGGCGGTGCCCGAAGCGGGCAGCGTGTGCCGGATCGCCGACGAGATTTTGTCCGGCATGGCGCCGTCGATCGAGCTGTCCGACGGCCGCGTGGTGGCCACCATGATGAGTGCCGGCGTTGCGCTGTATCCCGATCACGCGTCGGACGCGAGCGGCCTGCTGCGCGCGGCGGATATCGCGATGTACCGCGCCAAGCGCGCGCGGCCGGGATCGTGGCAGTTGGCGCAGAGCGTGGCAGGGCCGGTGTGATGTCGATCGACTCGCGCCGCGGACGAGGCCGCGGCGGCGGTTAAAAGAAGCGCTTGCGGAGCGGGCGCGATGGAAGGGGATGCGAAATGAACCACTCGTTTCCTGTGAGCATGAGGCGGACGTGCGTCGGGAGTGCGCTGCTGCTGGGCATGCTGCTGGGGGGCTGCCAGACGCCGCCGCTTCATCGCGGGCTGACGCAGACGCAGGTCACGGCGCTGAAGTCGGCCGGGTTCCAGGAGACTGGGCAGGGGTTCGAGTTCGGGGCGGCCGGGCCGATCCTGTTCGATTTCGACCGGTACAACCTCAAGCCGGATGTCCGGCGGATCGTCGAGCGGATCGGGCGGACGTTGCAGTCGGCGGGGATCAACGGGGTGCGGGTGTACGGGTATTCGGATAACGAGGGGACGGAGAAGTACGACGTCGAGCTGTCGAGGCGGCGGGCTGAAGTCGTGGCTGTCGAGTTGGTCGACGCGGGACTCGATGCGAAGCGGATCGCGATCGTCGGGAAAGGGAAGCGCGATCCGGTAGGGGATAACAAGACGCCGGGCGGGCGGGCGCAGAATCGGCGAGCGGCGATCGTGGTTTCGCCGCGGTGACGCGATGCATGGCGCGTGGCCGCCGCGTCGACGAGCACGCTGTGCTGTCTGTTTTAACGGTTCGCCACCATTGGCGAGAAAATTTGCGAGCGGCCATTCACACGCGGCGAGCCCTGATATTCGCCGAAGGCAGGATGGCCATCGACCGAATTCGCCGCCGCCAACATGGTGGCCGTTCAATTCATTGGAAATAAAAAGCGACCTATCCGAATAAGATCGTTCCGCTTTCATGAATGCTGCATCGTCGTAGGCGAATGCAGCGACGGACGGAACGAGTATGGCCATCGAACCCAAGGATCTGCTGCCGCACTTCGAACGCGAGATGACGCTGCTGCGCCATTCGATGCAGACGTTTGCTCAGCGCTTTCCCAAAATAGCCGCTCGGCTGGCGATCACCGGCGAGCATTCGGACGATCCGCACGTCGAACGCCTGTTGCAGTCGTTCGCGTTGATGGCGGCGTGTCACGACATTCGTCTCGAAGATGACGTGCCTGCGTTCACGGGCAGTTTTCTCGATACGCTCGACGGCGCTTTTCTGCGCCCGTTTCCATCGTGCGCGATTGCGCAATTCCATGGCGACGGCAGCAGCGAACTGACTGCGCCGCGCGTCGTTCGTCGCGGCGAGCGGCTGATCGCACCGGTCGGCAAGGAAGTATTCCGCATCGCGGACGATGTCGAGATCGTGCCGCTGACGGTATCGTCGGTGCGCTACACGACCTCGTCGATCGCGCCGCGCGACGTCGCGTTGCCCCCGGAAACGACCGGTTTGCTGACCTTCACGTTCGAACTCACGACGCCGAAGGCGACGTTCGCCATCGTGCCGGACACATTGCGCATGCATTTCACCGGTGCGCGGGAAATCGTCGCGGCGCTCGCCGATGCCGTGTTGCTTCTTGCCGGCCGAAGCTTCGTCGAAGCAGGCGATGCAACGCGCTGGAAGCGTCTGCCGGACGCGACGTTCACGGCTGTCGGCTTCGATCCCGCCGATGCGTTGCTGGACGTGCGGCCCGACGATGCGCTCTGGCCGCTCCACTTGCTGATGACGTATTGCGCGGTGCCAGAGCGTTTCGACTTTGTCGACCTGGACATGCGGGCGATCAAGCGAATCGCCAGCGTCAACCGTCGCGTCGCGCTCCACCTCGCGATCGCGGGCGTGCATCCGGATTCGCATCGCGCGCAACGCCTGGCCGCCGCCACCGCCGACCACGTCCGGCTGTTTTGTGCGCCGGTCATCAACCTGTTTCCGGACGACGCCCAGCCGATCGAGACGCGCGCCGGTTGCGCCCATTACGCGGTGAAGGCGCTTGCGCAGGCCGGCGCGTCGCGCACGGCTATCTGGTCGATCGACACCGTTCGCCATGTTTCCGACTCGGGCGCGTCGATGCTGGCGCCGTTCCGGTCGCTGCAACATGGCGCGGGCATGCGTCCCGGATTGTTCTGGATGACGTTGCGCGACGAGGCACGGCGGGCGCCTAAGGAGCCTGTCGATTCCCGGTCCAAGGAGACGGAGGCGACTCCGCCGCCAGTCCCGGCAGACACTGCCGAGTCGCGCCGCGGCGTCGAACTGGAACTGGTCGACCAGGACGGACGACCTGCCGATCCCGGTCATCGCAAGCTGGAGATACGGCTGTCCTGCACGCAGGGCGATCTGTCCGGGATGCGGGGGCGCGAGCTGGCGTTGCCCAGCGGCGACCCGGTGGGAACGATTTCGCTGCTGAACCGGCCGACACGGAGCCAGCCGCCCGCTTTCCGTTACGGGGAGCTGTGGGATCTGCTGTCGCTCCTCGTGCCGCAGGCGATCCGGCTGGACAAGGGCGGCCTGACCCAGCTCAGGCGGCTTTGCGCACGCTGGGCGGAGGACTCCGTCGACGCCGGCCGGCGCTTCGATGCGCTCGTGTCGCTGTCGACGGCGCGCGTGCGGTGCTGGCTGCCCGGCAAGCCGGCGTCGGCGTTCGTGCACGGGCTGGAGGTGCGGCTGGTCGTCGACGAGCAGCGTTTCGCCGCGTTCAGCCTGAGCGGATTCGCGCAGGTGATGGACCGGTTTTTCGCACCATACGTGCCGGTCACGAGCTTCGTGCAGGTCGTGCTGTTTTCGGCCGCTACCGGCGTGCTGCTTCGGCGTGGGACGCCGCGTCCGGGTACCCAGCCGCTGGTTTAGTTTCTCGCTTTTCAGGGCTCGAACGAAAACGTTTGCGGACGTCTTTCAAGCGCTCGGGTTTTACCCTACATTATCGAAGCCGCGGACCGGCGAGCCGGCCGATGGAACCTGAGATCACACGCAAGGAACAAGAATGAGTTTCGCTCCGAACGGGGGTATTCCCAGTGGATTGGGCGGCAGTGCGCTCGGCTCGTTGAGCGCGCTCGGGGGCCTCGCCGGCCCGGTGGCGTCGAGTGTGGCCGGCAGCCTCGGGCCGCTTGCCGGCCTCGCGGGGCACGTCGACACCGTCCAGCGCGCGCTGCAACTCGCGCAGACCGGCTTCTCGCTGATGGAGAAGACGCCCGGCGCCATCGCCGAAGCGATCAACGGCGCCGCGAACCCCGCGCGCCTGACGCAGCTCAACCGTTACGTCACGCTCGATACGCCGCTCGGCCCGGATGTGCTGCTGGTCAGCGCGGCCGTCGTCGACGAGCACGTGAACCGCTTGCCGGAAATCCATCTCGACCTGCTGTCGCATCGCCACGACCTGAGGCCCGAGGACCTGATCGGCCAGCAGGTCAAAATCCGCTTCGACCAGCAGGCGCGCCTGTCGACGCTCGAACGCGTGGTGGCGTCGGGCACCGGCGACAACGACCGCTATTTCGACGGCTACGTCGCGTCGTTCGACCGCGCCGGCAACCCCGGGAACGTCACGCAATATCACCTGACGGCCGTGCCGTGGTTCTGGTTCCTCACGCGCTCGACCGACTGCCGGATCTTCCAGAACAAGACCGCGCAGGACATCCTCACCGAGATTTTCCAGGAACACGGTTTTTCCGATTTCGTGTTCGACATCCGGACCAGCCAGAAGCCGCTCGAGTACGTCGTGATGTACCAGGAGAGCTACTACAACTTCTGCGCGCGGCTGATGGAGCAGGAGGGGCTCGTGTGGACGCATCGTTACGAGAAGGACAAGCACCTTCTCGTGATCGGCGACACGAACCTGCTGTTCCGCCCGATCGACGGGCTCGCCACCGTGCCGTTCGCCGCGACCGAGGCGAGCGAGGACAGCGGCATCGACCAGTTGCACGAAGGCCGGCGCTTCGGCGTCGGCAAGGTCACGTTCCGCGACTTCAATCACCAGAATCCGTCGTCGCCGCTGATGCTGGTGGAGGTCGGGCCGCAGAATCTCAAGCATGCGCGGCTCGATGCGACCGAGCGGTTCGAGCACCAGTCGCTGTACGACCACGGCGATGACGGCAACCGCTATGCCCGTTTCGCGATGGAGGCCGAGGAGGCGCAAGCCCATCGCTATACCGGCGGCGGCTACGCGTGGCGCATGACCACGGCCGGCGCCGTGGCCGTCGCGAATCATCCCGTCCTCGAAAACAACCAGGAATACGTGATCCTGCACGTGCGTCACGAGGCCGTGAACGACTACACGCAGCACAGCGCGAAGCTGCCGTACCGCAACAGCTTCGCGCTGCTGCCGAAGAAGGTTCCGTACCGTGCGCCGCGCGCGACGCCGAAGCCGGTGATTCACGGCACGCAGTCGGCGATCGTCGTCGGGCCGAAGGGCGAGGAAATCTATACGAACGGCAGCGCGGTGAAAGTGCATTTCCCGTGGGACCGGCGCGGCAAGAAGGACGGCTCCGATTCGATGTGGGTGCGCGTGTCGCAACCGTGGGCGGGCGACGGCTGGGGCGCGGCCGCGATTCCGCGGATCAAGCAGGAAGTGCTGGTGGCGTTCAATCAGGGCGATCCGGATAACCCGGTGATCGTCGGCCGCGTGTTCAACGGCGAGCAGGGCAACCCGTATCACGGCGCGGCCGGGCAGACGATGGGGATCAAGAGCCAGACGCATAAGGGGCAGGGGTCGAACGAAATTCGCATGACCGACACGAACGGCATGCAGGAATTCTTCATGCACGCGCAGAAGGATATGAACACCGTCGTCGAGAACAACGAGACGCACAAGGTGTTCGGGCCGATGCGCACCGTCCTCGTGGCGACGGGCAGCGAAGAAAAGCAGATTCCGCAGGGTAACCTGACCGAGACGATCGCCGAGAAGCGCAGCACCACGGCGACGACCGTCGAGGTCACGACGCCGGCCAAGGATGGCGGCGGCGGTACGCAGGTGTACGTGGCCGAGCGCGGCATCCTGCTGAAGGTGCAAAACAGCTCGATCTCGCTCGCGCCGGAAGGTATTCGGCTGGAGCACAACGGCTCCGTAATCCTGATGACCGACGACGGCGTGACGGTCAACGGCAAGCGCATCGATCTCAACAAATAACTCGAACGACACCAGCCATGCACTACGCAATCCATGAAGGCACCTTCGAATTGCCGGACGCGGCGCTTGACCGCACCGTCAACATGCTGATTCTTCCCGTCGGCCCGGGCGGGCTGAGTCTTGTCGTGTCCCGCGGCCGGTTGCGCGAGCAGGAGTCGATCGATGCGTTCGTCGAGCGTGAATGGGCGCAGGCGTCGCGCACCGCGCAGAATTTGAACGTGCAGTCGCGACGGCCGGTGACGGTTGGGCGGGCGGAATGTCCCGGCGTGCAAACGGAATCGACGCATGAACAGGACGGCCGCATCTTTCATCAGATGCAGACGGCGTTTCGGCTCGATGCCGGCGGGCAGGTCATCGTGATGACGTTGACCAATGCCGCGCCGCTTAACGACGAACAACGTGCGCTGGCCGCGCGCATGCTGGAGAGCTTCCAGCCGCGCCCGGTTGCGCCCACGCTGGTTTCGGATGCCGGCCGCCCATGAGTCAGCCGGCCGCTCGCAAGGACGATCCCTTTACCCACACGACGCTCGCGGGCGACCTGCTCGGCATGGGCGGGTCGCTGCTGGGTGGCTTGGGGATCGGATGGGCTCTGACCACGATAGCGGAAGGCCTCGTGTTCGGTGCATTGGGTGCGCTCGAAATTGGCACCGGCGGGCTGGCGACGCCGATCGTGCTGGCGATCGGCGTCGGCGTGGCCGCCTACATGCAGGGCTCCGGCCTCAACGACAAGATCGACGAGGCCGCGAAGGGGCTCGGCAATGCCATTTCTCCGCCCGAGGAGAAAGGCACGATCCAGAACGGTTCGCCCGATGTGTTCGTCAACGGGAAGCCGGCCGCGCGCGCGGCCGACGGCGCGGACATGGATCCGGTTCTTTGCAGCGATCATCCTGGTCCGCAATTCGTTGCGCAAGGGTCCGACGTGGTGTTCATCAACGACCTGCCTGCGGCACGGGTCGACGACAAGACCACCTGTGACGGCGCGATCTCGAAGGGCTCGCCGGACGTTTTCTTCGGCGGCGGCACGAAGACCGTGCGCGACATCAGTGCGGCACGGCCGTGGGTCGCCGGACTCGGCGCGGCGATCGGTATCGCGCTTGCGTTATGTGGTCGAGGCAAGGGGAACTGGGGCGATTTCGTCAAGGGCAAGCTGCCGTGTCTCGCGATGAACTTCGCGGCCGGCATATTCGGCACATGGCTCGGCAGCAAGATGCAGCCGTCGGCCGGCCATCCCGTCAACGTGATCACCGGCGGCAAGGTTCTAGACGGCAGCGACGACACCGACTTCGTGTTGCCTGGGCCGCTGCCGATCGTCTGGCGGCGTTTTTACAGCAGCCACGACGATCGCGCCGATGGCCTGTTTGGGGTCGGCTGGAGCGTGCCGATCAGTGTCGAGTTGCGGTTGGCGCGGGAGAACGGCGTCGTCACGTCGATCACGTACTGGGACGAACAGGGGCGCGACATCGAGTTTCCGGCGGTGCCGCCGGGTGAGAGTCATTTCAGCGTGCCTGAAGGCATTTACCTGATTTGTACCGCCGGCGGGCACTATGTGGTCGAAACGGTCGATGGTTTGTATCGCGATTTCGGCCCGGCCGGGGCGCCGGCGTCGGATGCTGAAACACTGGATCTTCGGCGGCTCGAGGACCGAAATGGCAACTGGATCGAGGTCGAGCGTGCGAGTGTCGGCGAACGGGTGCGGCCGGTTCGGCTTCACGATAGCGCCGGCCGTTTGCTGACGCTGCATTACGATCCGGAGCATCCGCGACGCGTCGCATCGATCGAACTGGTACGTGGCGTCGATGGTGAGTTGCCCGAGATCCTGGTTCGCTACGGCTATACGCGCGCCGGCGAACTCGCATCGGTCACCGATCGCAGCGGCCATACCGGGCGGCATTTCGGTTACGAACATGGCCTGATGACACGGCATACGCTGCCCGGCGGACTACAGTGCTTTTACGCGTGGAACGGCGTTGGCCGCGACGCGCGTGTCGTGCGCCACTGGACCGACGACGGCGAAGCGTACACGTTCGACGCAGACCTTGTGCAGCGTTCGGTGACGATCACCGATCAGATCGGGCGGGTGACGCAATGGAAGTGGAACGAGGATCAGCAGCCGACGAGCCATACGGATGCCGAAGGCAACGTGTGGCGGCTCGAATGGAACGCGATGCGGCAACTGGTCAGTACGACCGATCCGGCCGGCCATGTCACTCGCTTCGAATATGACGAGCGCGGGCGGCAGACGCAGCGCATCGACGCGCTTGACCAGGTCGAGCGCACCGAGTGGAACGGGCACTACGATCTGCCTGTTGCGGAAATCGATCCGACCAACGCGCGATGGACCTATCGTTACGACGCGCGCGGCAACCTGACGATGACGCGCGATCCGGCGGGCTTCGCGACCGAGTATTACCGCGACGATCGCGGCCTTGTGCATACGATTCGCGATGCGCGTGGCGGGTACAAGTTCCTCGAATGGAATGGCCGGGCGCAGTTGATCGCGTATACCGATTGTTCCGGCAAGGTCACGCGGTTTGCGTATGACGCACGCGGTGCGCTCGCGCGGGTGACGGATGCCGCCGGCCATGCCACCGTGTACGAAACGGACGCGATGGGGCGGGTCACGGGAATCGGGACGGCGGATGGTGCGCGTCAGACGTTTCGGTACGACGCGGCGGGACGTCTCGTCGAGGTCATTGATGCGAATCAGCGCAGCACGCGTTACGAAGTCAATCCGCGTGGGTTGTTGCTGGCACGCACGGATGCGGCTGATCGTGTCGTGCGATTCGGTTATGACGAAGCGTTCCGGTTGGCGAGCTTGACCAACGAGAACCGTGAGACGTATCGCTTTCAGTATGACCGTCGCGATCTCGTTTCCGTACAGGTCGGTCTCGATGGTCACAAGCGTACGTATGAGTACGACGTGTGCGGTCAAGGAACGATGGTACGTGATGGGCAGATCGAGACGCGATACGAGCGCGATGCGATCGGGCGGTTGACTGCGAAGCAAACCGCGCAAGAGCGTTGCGAATACCTGTATGACGAGGCAGGCCGGATCACATCGGCCGAGTTGTACACGCTCGCCGCTCGTGGGCCATCGCTGAAGAATCGGGTTGGCCTGAAGTACGACAAGCGTGGTGAGGTCGTCGAGGAATACACGCCGACCGGCTGGCTCGCACACACCTACGACGAGCTTGGCAATCGCGTCAGCACGACGATTTCCGGCGAGCGCACGATCGATTGGCTGCATTACGGCTCGGGGCATGTGCACCAGATTCGTTTCGATGGTGCGGCGGTTGCTGACATCGAACGGGACGATCTGCATCGCGAGGTGCTACGGACGCAGGGCAAGCTGACGAGTCACTTCGGATATGACGCGGTGGGGCGCCGTGCGCGGCAAATTGTGCAGCGAGGGACGGCGGGCGGGGAGTTGCTTGCGAAGCAGTGGCAATACGATGCCGCAGGCGACGTGATCCAGAAGCGCGATCAGCGTTATGGCACGACGAGCTATCGGTATGACCCGACGGGGCGCATCGAACAGGCGGCGGGGCCGGGGTTGCCGTCGGAAGTGTTTCGCTGGGATGCGGCGGCGAACCTGGTGTCGAGCGATCACCCGGGCGGGTATGTCGAGCACAACCGGCTCAAGATGTTCGAGGACAAGCGCTTCGAGTACGACACGTATGGGCGGCTCGTTCGTAAGGTGAGCGGGCATGGGCCGGCTAAAGAGCTCACGCTTGAATACGACGACTGGAACCAGCTCAAGACCGTGGTGACGAAGGACCGGCTCGGGGTTGCGACGACGCATTTCGAATACGACGCGTTCGGCCGCCGGATCCGGAAGCTCAATGGCAGTTATGCGAGTACGGATTTCCTGTGGGACGGCATGCGGTTGGTGCAGGAGACGTATCACGACCGTCAGGGCGAGGAAGCGCTGACGTACTTGTACGAGTCCAATAGTTATGTGCCGCTTGCCCGGATCGATCAGGGGAAGGCGGCGGCCAATGATGCGGATGTGCGGGATGCGGTTTATTACTTCCACAACGATGTATCGGGATTGCCGGAGGAACTGACTGACGCGGGTGGCGAGCTGGTTTGGCAGGCCCGCTACAAGGTGTGGGGCAATGCGGTGCAGGAGGAGTGGGTTGCGCCGGTGCCGGATCGGCCGGCAGCGGTGTGGGGAAACGTTCAAGCGGCTGCGCCCGTGCCGGCTCACGCACCGCGACCGCAGAACTTGCGCTTTCAAGGGCAGTATCTGGACCGTGAGACGGGGCTGCACTACAACACGTTCCGGTTCTACGATCCGGATATCGGGTGTTTCATCAGCCCGGACCCGATCGGATTAATCGGAGGAGTGAACCTCTACCAGTACGCACCCAATCCGAACACATGGATCGATCCGTGGGGATTGTGCAGGACCAGTCCGAAAATAAATTCTGAACATGTTTTCCACGGGGAAATAAACAGCCGTGGACGTGCTGTTGGCTTCCACCACGAAGGCAGCATCGGTCATGTTGGAAAAGCTCGAGTGGTTGGGGTCACCTCGCCAGCAAATGCCCAAGGGGTTTATAGAGGTAAGGTTGAGATATTCGATCCGAGTACGGGTACATGGGTGGCGAAGGGGCCAGAATCGTCGTTCTTCCCGAAATCGTGGAATCGTCAACAAGTCATGTCTGAGATTAGAAGTGCGTTTGATAACGGAGTGGTCACCCCCAACGGAAAATGGGAAGGTGTTTCAAGAAGTGGTGTGAAGATTGAAGGTTGGTTGAATGGTGGTGGGGATATTAATACTGCATATCCGATATATTGATAGGGGTGCGAATGAAAATTTATGTTGATGAGCGTGGATTTTTACATGCGGAGATGGCTGAGGGGCAGAAAATCGTAGGTGATTTTTTGTCTGGCGATGTTCAGGGGAGCGTTTATGCAGCCGATGAATACATAAATGCTTGTTTGTCTGTTGAAAATGGAGAGGTTGAAAAATGGGAGGGTACGGGGAATGCTCATACAGTGATCATTGAGAAGGGGGGGGTGGAGATATTCAATGAATATACTGAAGAGTCGTTGAGAATAATTGGTATAAAAACCTTTCGATCATACTTGGAAGGGTGGAGGAGGTATTTGCTTGAGGCGGGTGCGACCGGAAAATGATGCGGCTATGCTTTAATTCGAAGTCAGTTGGGTAATGGTCTTTGCGATGATCTGCGTGAAATATATCCAGACTTTGATTGAGCTGCGGCCTGGAACGTAACTTAATCGGCTGCGCGCGAGGTGTTGCTGGCTATCACATGTCGGAGGATGCGTCGTAGATATTTTCCACGCTGCAAAGAGGTATTTGCTAATGAGTAGAGTTCTATCCGAAACGCCGAATGTTGAGGCGCATAAACAAGATCTCAGGTCGTCTCTCGTTGCTGTCGGGCGCCAGGATCGCCTTGCTCGCTTTGGCGTTTGGTGCTGTGTTGGTCTTGCACATGATGAGTCGGTTTTTGAGTTCCTCGCAAAGCACGCGGAGGCTACAAATGTGCAGATTCGGCAACGCGTGGATGACTCCTTGGATCAAGTGTGGAACGGAAACGAAAGCTCCAATCCGCTAGCCGATCTAGAGCAAGTTGACTGGGACCCTGACGCAGTCGAAATGGATGACGATGCTGCTGTCCAGGGTGCGACTGATTTGCTAGCAGGGTTGTCTTTTTTGGCGAAATGGTGTGCTGAACACAATGTGGAACGGTTGGTTGCATGTGCCGAGATTCTGATAAACCGAATCGACTACTTGGAGAGTTTTGAGTTGATTGGAGGACATGTTGCGAATCCAGTCGATCATGAAATGAACGTGCAGAAGGATTTTTCTCGTGAACTCGTTGCAGGTACCTTGACAGATCGTGACAAGATGAAATATCACGAGTGGTTATTCAATCTTGGTTCTCCCTGAATCATAAATTCAAGGGGCAATCATAAAAACGGTTGGCGTGTTGATTTCCCGTAGTCAAATCGTAGTTCGGTCGAGGTCGTACCAACGCATTTCGAGTACGACGCATTCGGCCGGCGGATCCGGAAGCTCAGTGGCAGTTATCTCCCTCAAAAATCCAGAGATCGTTCAGCGGAGGCTGCTATGTTGGAAAGCAACGAAAAAATTGAATTTTCAGAAAGTGAAGCCCTCTCGATTCTTTGTGACCTTGAGTATTTGCTAATTTCTTTAAGAAATATTGGGGCATATTATCACGAACCTGGTAGGGAATTCGATGATAGGAATTTAGAATGCCGTGCGGAAACAACGAAATTTATTGATGAAAATAAAGTAACCAAAAAGATTGCGAAATTGAGGAAAATGATATCGGAAAGTTCGACTCCTCGCTGGGTGATGGTGATATGGACGACATTGAGAGGGCGGTGGAGAAGGTTAAGGTTTGGGAAAACCCTAGGGGCTAGTGTTGGTGTAACTTTGTTGAGAAGTTTTGAGTGATTCGTGATGCCCGATAAACTTGGAATTTACGTGATCGACGCGATCGAAGCGAGGGGCATTGCGGAAGAATGCCGTCGCAGGGGTTGGTTGGTTATTGTTTTACTCGAAAAAATAGCATCTAAAAATCAGTTTTTCGATGCGATTCGTGACAACTGCCCACTAGATCCGTCGTTGCAGAGTAATCGAAGCTGGGACGCATTGGCTGACTCACTTTGGTCTGGTTTGGATGAGGTGGATAACGAACGAATTGTAATATTCTGGCCTGATTCGGATCGAATGGCCGCGGCGGAACCAGATGCTTATGTTATCGCGACAGATATATTCGAAGATTTGTGCGTTTCGTTGGCTGATTCGAATGTGGCGGCATCTGGGGCGAAGACTTTGTTGATTTTTAAAATTAAAGACTAACTTGCGGCGTTTGCGGAGCTGGGGAAATTATCAGCTCATTAATGGCGTCGACGACCCGCCCGTGGGTCTTCGGCCGCCGACGGAGTACGGGAGAATGGAAAAAGCTAATAAAGTATCAGTCTGGGTCGGGAAGTTCACTGACGACGATGATCTTACAGACTACATCGAGAACGCCTACGACGAGAACGGTGACTCTTCCAATCAGTTTCGAGACGATACCGGAATTGATTGGATTGACGATGACTTCCGTGAGGCGGGCATGCTGCAACCGGATCTAAGCCTCCGAAATAATCTTGTAGGATTTTCTTGGATCGATAGTTTTGCGGACGTTCTGATTCCCGAGCTCGAAGCTATGCGCAGTGTTGATGATAATGGTCTGATCCTACTTTATAACTTCGAGTACGAGGACGCAGAAAATGCCCGTCTTGCCTCCCGCATGCGCTTCGTCGGGACGTTTGATTTTCAGAAGTAGACTTAGTGGTGTAGTTCAAAGCGGAGAGGTCGAAGTAAGCTTGCCGCTGGCAAGAATCTCGACGTCAGCATAGTGGATAAAACGGCTCGAGCTCGGTGAGCTATGTGATTGTCTTTTTGCTACTCACAAGCAGGGAAATATAATGGCAATGATGGTTTTCTTGTTTCGCTGGCATGTATCCCGGACGATGCTGGTCTAATTTTTGATGGGGTCTAAGTTGATCCGGCTCGAACAGTATTGTTCTGGTGGCGATGTTTGGGAAAATTTCTCTGATCTATTTGGGAAATATAGGGATTTTCCAGAGGTTCATGATCTTGCCAGAGATCTAAATTATCAACTTGATCTTGCTTATGCAATTTACTGGGTCGCTGGCCCAAATTCTGCCAGAAAGTGGATAAATTCGAATGTTCCGGCACTCGACAATCTTCGCCCCATTGATTGTGCTGGCAACCCGGAGCTGATTAAGCGTCTGCGCGAATTCCTAATACGCATGCCATCTTAAAGATGACGGCAATGGCTCCGTTGGTCTCGCGATAGAGGGGTTCGGGCTTGTCGCACGCACGCGGCGGCTATGCGCGACGCACAATCGCGGTCGAATCGTTTCAAATTGTCACGTTCCGATCAATCGTATTTCGAGGCAATCTGGCCGGCGTCGAATTGCCTACCGTTGGTGTCAACACGCGCAATAACCAGAAAGCTGACCAAGTCGCGTACCTATACCCGATGGCTAACGTGCGCTCAAATGCACACCAATGATGGTTTAATGGGTGATGTTCAACCGATGGTGATCGTGTGCCCGCAGCGCACGCGAACGGAAGTGCCACACGCACTGATCCTCTATCGAAGCATCGCTCCCATTGATTCACCAACAAAGGAGGAATCCGAACCATAAAAACGCCGCGGTAAACGAGCGCGGGCCGCAAGTGCTACCAACACTCACGACCCGCTAACCACAGCCAACTGAACAGGAGTTGCCCATGGCTAAGCCGAATCATAAAGCACGACCACCGAAGACGGAACGTTTCGTCACGATCCAGGAAATGTGGGGTACCCCGAAGACCATGGATCCGAGGCCGGAGACGTTTTATCCGTACATGAAGATTGGTGGAATGTGGCTGATCAACGATGCGTATTTTGTTCCGGGCCGCAAGGCGCGGATCGAGATTGAGCCGGGGAGGCTGATCATCACGCAGCTGTAAGCGCAACGCCGCGGGATGCGGCCGCGCTGCGCGACGTCGCGCAGCGCGCCGGACAGGGTAGAGCAGCCGCAAGCGGCAGCCGCCCAAAACCGCACATCACCAAGCGATATCGCAAGACGACCGCGACGTCCCCGCACCACCGGTAGCCGTGCATTTCGTCCCCGATCCGTTGTCGTAGAACGTCCGCGTCTCTGGTTGCGGCACCGAAGGATCGAACGGATTCGGCGCCCCGTGCGGACCGCGCGGCGCATCGTACGGCCGTTGCGGCGCATACGAGCCGCCACTTCCAGCCGGCCGGGAACCGTTCGCGCGCAGGTATTCGTTCCAGTTCTGCTCGCGCTGCTCATACCCGGGCACTGCGCGCCCAAAACTATCGCTCCCGCCCGCGCCAAGCGCGACACGGTTCGGAGCCGAGACGAAATCGGGTTCGTGTTTAAAAGAAGGCGGCGATGCCACGAGCGCATCGCTTGTCACCCGCACCGGCCGCGTATCCGGCGTATCGAACGGGCTCCGTTCGCCAGGCGCAGCGAATTGCACGCGTCGGCGACTCATCCGCGCCGCATGTCCATTATCCCGAGTGGCCGCATGCCGCTCTGAGCGAAACACATTGGCACCGGCCGACCGATCGGTCAGCGCATCGCGTCCCGAAGCATGGGAGGCAGAAACAGAAAGCGCGCATGCGATCGCGGCGGCGGAAGACAGGCGGATAGGGCAATTCATGGGCGATCAGAAGCAGGTGATGTGCATTGAACAAACGGCAGATCACTGGCTGGCGGGTGGGCGACGAGGGGGCGTCGAAGCGGCCCTGAGGACTGCGTGGCGCGGCGGGCGCGACTGGCAGGGGAGGCTGGCTGGATTGCAGAAGCGAGCCCGCATTATTTCACGAAAATATCAAAAACCTTTCTGATTTGTTGGTTCTGTTGGTAAACAGAAAGATTTACCGCCTCACCGACCGCCCCATCTTGGTGCTCGCCCCCGCGATCATCAGACGATTGATTTCCAGCGACCGAGCCCTCGATAGCCCGAAAAATACGAAACCGAGAACCGCCCATCGCAAAACCCAAGCCCAGCAAGGAACCAACCCCGATCCCCTACCGAATAGCAACCCGATTGCACCCAAAACAACCGCCCCAGCCTCCCGGAAGTTGCACCCCCATCGCCACCCGCCCATCTCAAAAACCTACGTGTTTTCCCTCAATCGACAGGCATTTTTGACAGACGATTGAAAAACGCCCATATAATTTCGGCTGCCTTGCCAATGGCTGTCGGACCATCCCTCCGAACCAGCGATTTGGCAAGCGGGGCAGGCGAAACGCTTGCGCAATGCAAGACGCATCACGATGTCTTTCCGAACCAGACGTCCCCTTCGGGGACTGCAAGAGCCGGGCCCCGCTACGCAACATTCCGCTGGAGTTCCGTCTTCTATGTGTCTCGGGCGTGTCCCCTGTCCTCGCCCCGGGTGCTGTTCGATTGCGCAAGTCATGCCGCCTTTGCCCGTATGACTAAACAACATCGAGGAGCTCCCAGATGACGCTGTCCCGTCTTACGTCCATTTCCGTCGCCGCCGTGCTGTTCGCCGCCGGCGCCGCCGCCGCGCAAGCGGAAACCGTGAAGATCGCCATCGCCGGTCCGATGAGCGGCTCGGTCGCCCAATACGGCGACATGGTGAAGGCCGGCGCGCTGACCGCGATCGAACAGATCAATGCAGCCGGCGGTGCGGGCGGCAACAAGTTCGAAGTCGTGCTGATGGACGACGCGTGCGAACCGAAGCAAGCCGTCGCCGTCGCCAACAAGATCGTCAGCCAGAAGATCAAGTACGTGATCGGCCACGTGTGCTCGGGTTCGACGATTCCGGCGTCGGACATCTACGAGAACGAAGGCATCGTGATGGTCACGCCGTCGGCCACCGCGCCGCAACTGACGGAAGGCAAGAAGCGCCACTTCATCTTCCGCACGATCGGCCGCGACGACCAGCAAGGCCCGGCCGCCGCGCACTACATCATCAACAACGTGAAGCCGAAGAAGGTCGCGGTCCTGCACGACAAGCAGTCGTACGGCCAGGGCATCGCGTCGTCGGTGAAGAAGGACCTCGAAGCCGCGAAGATCCCGGTCGTGCTGTTCGAAGGCGTCAACGCCGGCGATTCGGACTACTCGGCGATCATCACGAAGCTGAAGTCGCAAGGCGTCGATTTCGTCTATTTCGGCGGCTACCACCCGGAAATGGGCCTGCTGATGCGCCAGGCGCGCGAGCAGGGCGTGAAGGCGACGTTCATGGGGCCTGAAGGCGTGGGCAACAAGGACGTGACGGCCATCGCCGGCCCGGCTTCGGAAGGCATGCTCGTGACGCTGCCGGCCGACTTCTCGGCCGATCCGGCCAACGCGGCGCTCGTGAAGGCGTTCGCGGACAAGAAGCGCGACGCGAACGGCCCGTTCCAGATGCCGGCGTACGCAGCGGTGAAGATCATCGCCGACTCGATCGCGGGCGCGAAGACGACCGACCCGACGAAGGTCGCCGCGTACATGCACAAGACGACGTTCGACACGCCGATCGGCAAGGTCGCGTATGACGCACAGGGCGACCTGAAGGCGTTCAAGTTCGTCGTCTACACGTGGCACAAGGACGCGACGAAGACCGCCGCCAAGTAATACGGAGTACCCGCCCGCGCACCCGCCCTGTCCGAAACCCGGACGGGGCGGGTGCGTATTGGTCGCGCCTCTGACCCGTGCGCGCCAAAGGGCGGCCCGAGACGACACCGTGCGTTGCGCGCGGCCGACCGCCGTGATCCGGCGGCGGCACGCGACGCAATGCCAACGGGAGCTTCCCGCACATGACTGACTTCTTTCCTCAATTCGCCCAGCAGCTGGTCAACGGCCTGACGCTGGGTGCGATCTATGCGTTGATCGCCATCGGCTATTCGATGGTCTACGGCATCATCGGCATGATCAACTTCGCCCACGGCGAGATCTACATGATCGGCGCGTACGTGGGCCTCGTGACCCTCACGGCGATCGGCATCTCCGCCGGCTATCCGCTGCCGCTCGTGCTCGGCGCCGCGCTGATCGTGTCGGTGATCGTCACCGGCCTGTACGGCTTCGCGGTCGAGCGCGTCGCGTATCGTCCGCTGCGCGGCGGCCCGCGCCTCGTGCCGCTGATCTCCGCGATCGGCATGTCGATCTTCCTGCAGAACTACGTGCAGATCGGCCAGGGCGCGCGCGACGTGTCCGTGCCCGTGCTGATCTCCGGCGCGTTCGAGATCCATCTTGGCGGCGACTTCGACGTGACGATTCCGTATGCGCGCCTGTTGATCGTCTGCGTGACGCTGGTGCTGATGATCGCGCTCACGCTGTTCATCTCGCATTCCCGGATGGGCCGGGCGTGCCGCGCGTGCGCCGAGGACATGAAGATGGCGAACCTGCTCGGTATCGACACGAACCGCGTGATCTCGTTCACGTTCGTGCTCGGCGCGATGCTGGCGGCCGTCGGCGGCGTGCTGATCGGGCTGACGATCGGCAAGCTGAATCCGTATATCGGCTTCGTCGCGGGCATCAAGGCGTTCACCGCCGCGGTGCTCGGCGGGATCGGCAGCATCCCGGGCGCGATGCTCGGCGGCGTGCTGCTGGGTCTGGCCGAAACCTTCGCCGCAGGCTACATGCCGGCCGAGTACAAGGACGTGGTTGCGTTCGGCCTGCTCGTGCTGATCCTGCTCTTCCGCCCGACCGGCCTGCTCGGCAAGTCGGACATCGAAAAGGTTTGAGGGAGACGCAGATGAGTCAAGTCATTTCCGTTCGCCGCCCGGCCGCCGACGCATCGATCGGCCAGGCGTTGAAAAATGCGGTGGCCGCCGCGATCCTGACGGCGATCCTCACGATTCCGGTGCTCGGGCTGCAACTGAAGCTCGATGGTTACCAGGTGGTGCTGACGCCGCACTGGCGCCCGGTATGGATCGCGGTCGCGGCCGTGTTCCTGTTCCAGTTGTTCAAGCCGTGGCTCGTGCGCGCGAAATCGGCGGTGAAGCTGCCGGCGATGCCCGCGATGGGCGCGCGGCAGCAGCGCGCGATCATCTGGGTGCTGCTCGCCGTTGGCCTCGTGTGGCCGTTCTTCGGCTCGCGCGGCGCGGTGGACGTCGCGACGCTCGCGCTGATCTACGTGATCCTCGGCCTCGGGCTGAACATCGTGGTCGGGTTCGCGGGGCTGCTGGATCTCGGCTATGTCGGCTTCTATGCGGTCGGTGGCTATACGTACGCGATGCTGAACCAGTATTTCGGATTGTCGTTCTGGGCGTGCCTGCCGATCGCGGCGATCGCCGCGGCGACGTTCGGCTTCCTGCTCGGCTTCCCGGTGCTGCGCCTGCGCGGCGACTATCTGGCGATCGTCACGCTCGGCTTCGGCGAAATCATCCGCCTGCTCGCGAACAACCTGACGAGCCTCACCGGCGGTCCGGACGGCATCTCGAGCATTCCGAAGCCGACGGTGTTCGGCTTCGAGATGGCGCGCTCGGCGAGCGTCGAAGGCGCGAAGACCTTCCATGAACTGATCGGGCTGGAATACAGCGGCGAGCACATGGTGATCTTCCTGTACCTGATCGCGCTGGTGCTGGTCGGCTTCACGCTGTTCGTGACGAGCCGCCTGATCCGCATGCCGATGGGCCGCGCGTGGGAAGCGCTGCGCGACGACGAGATCGCATGCCGGTCGCTGGGACTGAACCCGACGCGGATCAAGCTGTCGGCGTTCACGCTCGGCGCGGCGTTCGCGGGGATCGGCGGCGCGTTCTTCGCGGCGCGTCAGGGCCTCGTGAATCCCGAATCGTTCACCTTCATCGAATCGGCGCTGATCCTCGCGATCGTCGTGCTCGGCGGGATGGGCTCGCAGCTCGGCGTGATTCTCGCGGCGATCCTGCTGACCGTGCTGCCGGAAGTCGCGCGCGGGTTCGCCGAATACCGGATGCTGATCTTCGGTCTCGTGATGGTGTTGATGATGATGTGGCGTCCGCAGGGCCTCTTGCCCGCGAGCCGTCCCCACGTGGAGCTGCCGCAATGAGCGCGAATACGGAACTGTTGAAGGTCGCCGGGCTGCAGATGCGCTTCGGCGGGTTGCTCGCGGTGGACGGCATCGATTTCGACGTGCGCCGCGACGAGGTGTTCGCGATCATCGGGCCGAACGGCGCGGGCAAGACCACTGTGTTCAACTGCGTCGGCGGCTTCTACAAGCCGACCGGCGGCGACGTCGTGCTCGACGGTCACGCGATCGCGGGCCTGCCGAGCCATCAGATCGCGTTGAAGGGCCTGGTGCGCACGTTCCAGAACATCCGCCTGTTCAAGTCGCTGACCGTCGTCGAGAACCTGCTCGTCGCGCAGCATCGCAAGGTGAAGGCCGGGTTGCTGCACGGCCTGTTCGCGACGCCTGCGTATCGTCATGCCGAGAAGGAAGCGCTCGAACGCGCGGCCGTGTGGCTCGACCGGATGGGGCTGACGGCGGTCGCCAACCGGCCGGCCGGCACGCTGTCGTACGGGCATCAGCGGCGTCTGGAGATCGCGCGCTGCATGATCACCGAGCCGCGCCTGCTGATGCTCGACGAGCCGGCGGCCGGCCTCAACCCGCAGGAAAAGATCGAGCTGCAGCACCTGATCGACACGCTTCGCCGCGAGTTCGGCGTATCGGTGCTGCTGATCGAACACGACATGAGCCTCGTGATGGGCGTGTCCGACCGCATCCTCGTGATGGAGCACGGCCGGCCGATCGTGATCGGCACACCGGAGGCGGTCCGCAACGACCCGCGCGTGATCAAGGCGTATCTGGGGGAAGAGTGATGCTGAAGCTGGAACAGGTCCATACGCACTACGGCGCGGTCGAGGCGCTCGCGGGCGTGTCGATCGAGGTGAACAAGGGCGAGATCGTCACGCTGATCGGCAGCAACGGCGCCGGCAAGACGACGCTGATGATGACGGTATGCGGCACGCCGCGCGCGTCGTCGGGCCGCGTGCTGTTCGAGGGCAACGACATCACCGCGATGTCGACGCACCAGATCATGCGGCAGGGGATGGCGATCTCGCCGGAAGGGCGGCGCGTGTTTCCGAGCCTCACGGTGCTCGAGAACCTGAAGATGGGCGGCTTCTTCGCGAGCCGTCACGAGATCGACGACGGCATCGAGCACGTGTTCAAGCTGTTTCCGCGCCTGAAGGAACGCGCGGCGCAGCGCGCCGGCACGATGTCGGGCGGCGAGCAGCAGATGCTGGCGATCGGCCGTGCGCTGATGAGCAAGCCGCGGTTGCTGCTGCTCGACGAACCCACGCTCGGCCTCGCGCCGCTCGTGATCGCGCAGATCTTCGACATCATCCGGACGATCCGCGACGAAGGCGTCACGGTGTTCCTCGTCGAACAGAACGCGAACAAGGCGCTCGGCGTGGCCGATCGCGGCTACGTGCTCGAAACGGGGCGCGTGGTGCTGGCCGACACGGGCGCGAACCTGCTCGCGAACGACCGGATCAAGCAGGCGTATCTCGGCGGTTGATCGACGGGACGCCGCCGGCCTGCAACGGGCCGGCGGCGCAGCCGTCGTCTTGCAGGGAACATGTGGCCGGATTGGCTTCGTTCGCTGCAAATTCGGCTACATGGGCCCAAACGCGGATCGAACGAAAGCGGCGGGGTTGCCCGACCCGCTTACGCATGCAACGCCAGCCCTTTCACCGCCTTGTCGACGGCCTTCTTCGGCCCGTGCAACGCCAGGCCGACCAGATCGGGATTGTCCGCATCCTCGGCGCGAAACGCTTCGCGGTTGGCCGTATCGTGCCCGGTCGAGAACATCGCGCGCACGTAGGGCACGATCGTCAGTTCGCGCGACAGCGCCTGCCGGTGCGCGGCCTGCAACCCGTTCAGGTCCGCCGCGAACACCATCATCGGCTGGCCGAGCATCCGGCCATAGCGGCGCCCCGCGGCATCCTCGTAAGGCTCGCCGAGTGCGTCCGGCGCACCGGCCGCGACACCCGTCGCGAGAAACGCGACCACGTTGAGTTTCTGCCACGCGGCGAGATCGTCGCGCACGATCAGCGCTACTTTGGTATCGAACATGCTTGCTCCTGGTTGGAGCGCTCATGATCGGACGTCGTGCGCGATCAGTCTGGAACGTTTGTGCAGAGTTGCCGGTATGCGGCCGGCGTGATCCGGTACGCGCGGCGGAACCAGCGGCCGAGGTGGCTCTGGTCCGCGAAACCGACGTCGGCGGCCGCCTGCGCGGGCGTGCGGCCGGCGGCCAGCAGCCTGCGCGCGGCGCGCAGCCGCAAGCGCACGAGGTACGCGTGCGGCGACGTGCCGAACGCGCGCTGGAACATCCGCGTGAGCCGGAACCGGTCGACGCCGGCGACGCTCGCGAGTTCGTCGAGGCCGATGTTGTCGTCCATGTGTTCGTGCAGCAGGTCGCGCACGCGGACGATCGCGGGCGGCACGACGCCGCTTTCCAGCGCGGGCGGGCGGCCTAGCTGGCTGCCGAGCCGCATCAGCAGGCGGTCGAGCGTCTGGTCGCGCGCGAGCCGGCCTTCGTTGTCGTGGAGCGCGAAGAACGCATTCCGGATCGCGTCGACGAGGCCGCGATCGTCGACGAGCGTATGGCCGAACGTGGCTTCGACGCTGCCCAGGCCCGGCAGGTCGAGCCGGCGCGCGGCGCGCTCGACCCACGCTTGCGGCAGGTACAGCATCCCGTACGTGAAGCCGCCGGCTTCGGGCGCGTGGCCGTCGTGCATCGCGCCCGGCTCGATCAGGATCGCGCGGCCCGGCACGCTCGTATGCAGCGAACGATGGCACTGGAAGCGCTGCACGCCCTGTTCGGTGAAGCCGACGAGCATGTCGTCGTGATCGTGCGCATCGTACGCATGGCCGTTGAAATGCGCGTGCAGGCTTTCGATGCCGGTCTCCGCGTCGCGACGCGCGACGAGCCAGTGGTCGGTCGTGCCGGCGGCCTTGGCGTCTGTCGTCATCGGGGGCCTCGACCGTCGTCGCGGCGTGACGCAACGGGGTTGCAGGTGGCGGAACAGAGAGGGCGGGTGCGGTTCATGATTCGCTCACCGTCGCCTGTTCGTCGCGCGCATATTGCGCGGGCGGCCGGCCGACGTGCCGCGCGAACGCGACGCTGAAGGTGCTTGCCGAGCTGTAGCCGACGCGCGCCGCGATTTCGGCGATGCGGCCTTCGTTGCGGCGGAGCAGATCCTTCGCGAGCGCCATGCGCCACGTCAGCAGGTATTCCATCGGCGCGACGCCGACCGCGCGGCTGAAGCGTTCGAAGAACGTGGAGCGCGACAGCGCGGCTTCCTTCGCGAGTTCGACGATCGTCCACGGGTGCGCGGGGCATTCGTGCATCCGCCGGAGCGCGGCGGCGAGGCGACTGTCGGCGAGCCCGCGCACGAGCCCGGGCGACGCGTGCGTGCCGGTCGTGAACCGCATCGCCTCGATCAGCAGCACTTCCAGCAGACGCGCCAGCACGATCTCGCGGGCCGGCCGTTGCGCGCGCGATTCGTCGCGCACCAGTTGCACGAGGGTAGTCAGCCGCGGCTCGCCGCGTACGTGCACGAAGCGCGGCAGCAGCGACACCAGCAGTGCCGCATCGGGCGAACCGAAGCTGCAGTTGCCGGCCATCATCCGCGTGTCGACCGGGTTCGCGGGGTCGCCGATCCGGTATTCGCCGGGCTCGATCATGACGGGCGGCGCGGTCTCGACACCCGGCGGCGGCGGTTCGAGGCTCGACATCGCGACGCCGTAGGCGGCCGGAATCAGCATGAAATCGCCGGCCAGCAACTCGATCGGCGCGTGCCCGTCGATCGCGATCCGGCAGCCGCCGTCGAGGACCGCGCAATAGAACGGCTCGCCGGCGACCGTGCGGTTGATCGCCCACGGGCTCGCGCCGCGCACGTACTTCGCGTACCGCGCGCCCGGTTGCAGCAGCGTCACGACTTCGGTCAGCGGGTCGATCATCGCCGGACTCTCGCAAAAGAAAAGCGGATTGTCGATTGTAGCGAATACGGCGCCGGCCCTCTATCGTACGAACACATGCTCAACACACCCGAGGAGTTCGCATGAAAACCGTATTGATTACCGGCTGTTCTTCCGGCTTCGGCCTCGAAATCGCCCGCTATTTTCTCGCGCGCGACTGGCAGGTCGTCGCGACGATGCGCACGCCGAGCGACGACGTGCTGCCGCCGGCGGAGCGCCTGCGCGTGCTGCCGCTCGACGTGACGAACGCGGACAGCATTCGCGCCGCGGTCGACGCTGCCGGCCCGATCGACGTGCTCGTCAACAACGCGGGCTTCGGCGCGGCCGCGCCGGCCGAACTCACGCCGCTTGACACGGTGCGCGCGCTGTTCGACACCAACACGATCGGCACGATCGCGGTGACGCAGGCCGTGCTGCCGCAGTTTCGCGCGCGCGGCGCCGGCGTGGTCGTGAACGTCACGTCGAGCGTGACGCTGAAGGCGCTGCCGCTGGTCAGCGCGTACCGGGCGAGCAAGGCGGCGGTCAACGCCTATACCGAATCGATGGCGGTCGAACTCGAGCCATTCGGCGTGCGCACGCATCTCGTGCTGCCGGGCCGCGCGCCCGATACGCGTTTCGCGGACAACGCACGGGGCAACATGCACGGCTTCGAGCACGAAGCGTATGCGGACTTCGTCGGCAAGGCCGTCGCGCGAATGCTCGATGCGTCGGGGCCGATCACCCATGCGCAGGACGTCGCCGAAGCCGTGTGGCGCGCGGCGACCGATCCGTCGAGCCCGATGCGCATTCCGGCTGGCGCCGACGCACAAGCGTGGGCGGCGGAAGCGGGTTGAACGATCGGAACCCGTCGCGCCGGCAGGTTGAGCCGGTGCGACGGACCGAGTGAGGCGGTGAAGAACGTTAAAGCGCGCGCGTGATCGCCTGCTCCAGCAGCGACAGGCCGAGGTCGATCTCGTCTTCGCTGACGGTCAGCGGCGGTGCGATCCGGAACACGCCGCCCATGCCGGGCAACTGCACGATGTTCATGCTGAGCCCGAGCTTCATGCACTCGCGCGTGATCTTCGCGCCGAGGCCGTCCGCCGGCTCCTTCGTGCGGCGATCCTTGACGATCTCGACGCCGAGCAGCAGCCCGCGCCCGCGCACGTCGCCGATGCAGTCGAAGCGCTCCATCAGGTCGAGCAGCCCGCGCCGCAGCCGCTCGCCCATCGTGTTCGCGCGCGCGACGAGACCGTCGCGCTGCACGACGTCGAGCACGCGCAGGCCGACGGCGGCCGGCAGCGGGTCGGACACGTGCGTCGTGTAGAACAGGTAGCCGAGCTCGTGCGCGCGTTCCTCGATGGCCGCGGACGTGACCATCGCCGCGAGCGGCAGCCCGGCGCCGAGCGTCTTCGACAGCGTCAGGATGTCGGGTGTCACGCCGTCGCGCTGGCACGCGAACATCGTGCCGGTGCGGCCGACGCCCGTTTGCGCTTCGTCGAGGATCAGCAGCATCCCGCGTGCGTCGCACTTGCGCTTGAGCGCGGCCATATAGCCTTCCGGCAGCTCGATGATCCCGCCCGAACTGAGAATCGGCTCCGCGATGAACGCGGCGAGGTTGCCGCTCGACTGACGGTCGATCAGGTCGAACGCGTAGTCGAGTTCGGCGAGCGGGTCGTACGCGCCGTTGCGCTCGAAGCGCGGCCGGTACGCGAACGGCGCCGGAATCGCGAACGAGCCGACCGACGCCGGTCCGACGCCCTTGCGGCCGGCGCTGTACGTGGCCGACGCGGCGGCGCCCGTCATCCCGTGCCACGACTGCGCGAAGCCGACGATCTCGTACTTGCCGGTGACGAGCTTCGCCATCCGGATCGCCGCCTCGTTCGATTCCGCGCCGGTGCTGAGCAGCAGTGCGCGGTCGAGTCCGGCGGGCGTGATATCGGCGAGGCGCGTCGCGAGATCGACGACCGGCCGCGACAGCATCCCGCTGAACAGGTGATCGAGCTTGCCCGCGTATTCGCCGATCACGGACACGATCTCCGGATGGCTGTGGCCGAGTACCGCGCTCATCTGGCCCGACGTGAAATCGAGGATCGCGCGGCCGTCGGCGTCGTACACGAAGCTGCCTTTCGCGCGCTCGACGATCATCGGCTCGAACGTGCCGCCGTAGCGGACCAGATGCTGCCTGGCGTTGCGCCAGAAGGTTGCGTCGTCGTTCAGGGACATGGGCGTCTCCGGGCAAAAGGGCAGGGATCGCTTGCAGTCTAGGCGCGCGTCTGGTTTGATGGAAACGAATAGTTCTAATGCAAGCTAGAAAAGGGGCTAATACCTTGGCGCTTTCGCTCGAAATCGACCTGCTGCGCTCGTTCGTCGTGATCGCCGAGGTGCGCGCGTTGAGCCGCGCGGCCGCGCGCGTCGGCCGCACGCAATCCGCGCTCAGCCAGCAGATGAAGCGGCTCGAGGAGGCGGTCGACCAGCCGCTGTTCCAGCGCACCGGCCGCGGCGTCGTGCTCACGCATCCGGGCGAGCGGCTGCTCGTGCATGCGCAGCGCATCCTGCGGCTGCACGACGAGGCGATGGCCGATCTGTGCGGCACGGGGCTGTCGGGGACGATCCGGTTCGGCTGCCCGGACGATTACGCGCAAGTGTGGCTGCCGTCGCTGCTGCGGCAGTTTTCGAGCCAGCATCCGCAGGCGATCGTCGAAGTGGTCTGCGGGCCGACGCCGCGGCTCGTCGAACAGCTGGAGAAGCGCGCGGTCGATCTGGCGATGATTTCCGTGCCGGACGACGGTGCGACCGGCGACATCATTCGCCGCGAGCAACTGGTCTGGATCGGCTATCCGGGGCTCGATCCCGCGCATTTCGATCCGCTGCCGCTGGCGCTGTCCGATCGCGATACGCTCGATCACGTTGCCGCGTGCGACGCGTTGAACCGCGCCGGCCGCGACTATCGCGTCGCGTATGCGAGCAGCAGCCTCGCCGGGCTGATCGCGCTGGTGCGTTCGGGGCAGGCGTTCGCGGTGATGACACAGACGGCCGTGCCGGCCGACGTCGCGATCGTCAACGGCGATCCGCATTTGCCGCCGTTGCCGGCGGTGGGCATTACGCTGCGGTTCGACCGGAAGCGACCGTCGCACCTGACCGCCGCATTCGCCGACCATATCCGGCAAACGCTGCCATTGCTTTGACGGTCGACGCGGATCAGTCGACCATCGACGAGGCCGACATCTGCGTGCGGCCACGCGTCTGCGCGGCCGCATCGCGCACGCGGATTGCCGCCTGCATGCCCGATAGCTTCAGTTCGGTTTCCTGATATTCGTTGCCCGGCTCGGACTCGGCGACGATGCCGCAGCCCGCGAACAGCGCCGAGCGCGATCGTCGTCGGCCGTCGCCTCAAGCACGGCTCAACCGCCGCGCGGCCAGCAATGCGACGGCGAGCAGCACCGCGACATACGCGGCGACGCTCGTCCACGCGCCGCGTTGCCAGAATGTGCCGCCGACCGAGCCGAGCACGCTCGACCCGACATAGTAGGCGAGCAGATACAGCGACGCCGCATGCCCTTTCGCGGCGCCCGCGAGCGCGCCGACCCAGCCGCTCGCGACCGAGTGCGCGACGAAGAAGCCGATCGTCACGAGCACGATGCCGACGACGATCGCGACGAGCGAGTGCGACAGCGTCAGCGCGAGGCCCGCCGCGAACACGACGATGCCGCTGACGAGGACCGGCGCCCGCCCGAGACGATCGGCGAGCGCGCCGGCGCTCGACGACGACACCATCCCGAACAGATAGGCCCCGAAGATCAGCCCGCAGGCGGTCGGGCTCAGGTTGAACGGCGCCGCCATGAGCCGGAACCCGGCGTAGTTGTAGATCGTCACGAACGCGCCCATCACGAGGAAGCCGATCGCGAACACGAACGGCAGGCGTGCGTGACGCAATTGCGCGTGCCACAGCCGCAGGTGGTGACGCAGCGTCAGGTCGGTGCGCTTCACGAAGCGTCGCGACGCCGGCAGCAGCATCACGAACGCGAGCGCCGCGAGCAGATCGACGACGCCGATCGACAGCATCGCCGTGCGCCACGAGAAGTGCTCCTCGAGCGCGCTCATCCCGATCCGTCCGATCATGCCGCCGAACGCGGTGCCGCCGACATAGAGCCCCATCGAGAAGCCGAGCCCGTCCGCGGCGATTTCTTCCGCGAGATAGGCCATCGCCACCGCCGGCACGCCGCCCAGCGCGAAGCCTTCGAGCGCACGGCAGACGAGCAGCAGGTGCCAGTTCGGCGACAGCGCGGCGAGCAGATTGAACAGCGCGGCCAGCGTCATCGACACGAACATCAGCCCGCGCCGCCCGACCCGTTCGGACAGCGCGCCGGCGCACAGGATCGACACCGCGAGCATGCCCGTCGACAGCGATAGCGACAGCGAACTCGACGCCGCGCCGACGTTGAATTCGCGGGCGAACGCGGGAAGCAGCGGCTGCACGCAGTACAGCAGCGAGAAGGTAGAAAAGCCGGCGAGGAACAGCGCGAACGCGATGCGCTTGTACGCGGCCGAGCGCGGGGACACGCCGGCCGGCAGCGCATCGGGCGCGGACGGTTGTGTACCGGGCATGGAGCGGGAAATCGAAGCGGAGGACATGAGGGCACTCGATGTGCGACGGAATACACGAATTCTTGCGCACGGTCATGTATATGTCCAATATATGAAATGAACCGCAGCAATATGTTTTAACACTGGCTCACGCGCCAACCCGACTCACCCCGCGAGGTCACGTCACGCATGGAACTCCGGCATCTCCGCTACTTTCTGGCCGTCGCGGCCGCATCGAATTTCACGAAGGCCGCCGAAACGCTCGGCATCGGCCAGCCGCCATTGAGCCAGCAGATCAAGGCGCTGGAGAACGAGCTCGGCGTGGAGCTGTTCAAGCGGACCGCGCGCGGCGCCGAGCTGACGCTGGCGGGCGAGGTTTTCGCGGAAGAGGCGCGACGCGTGCTCGACGATGCCGAGCGCGCGGCACGGGCGGCGAGACGCGCCGCGCGCGGGGAAACCGGCCATTTGCGGGTTGGCTTCACCGGGACGGCCGCGTTCAATCCGAAGGTGTCGGATCTGATTCGCCGCTTTCGCGAGGCGTTTCCGGATGCGGAACTGACGTTGCAGGAAGCGACGTCGGGTGTGCTGCTGGAGGCGCTGGAGGCCGGGCGCCTCGACGTCGCGATCGTGCGGCCCGAGCGCCGCGTGGCCGCGACGCTGCGGGTAGCCGACTGGGACGAGGAGCCGATGTTCGTCGCGCTGCCCGTCGCGCATCGGCTGGCGCAGCGCCGGCGCATCGAGCTGGCGGAGCTGGCCGACGAGTCGTTCGTGCAGGTGCCGCGCGCGGCCGGCGGCGCGCTGTTCGACGATATCGTCGCCGCGTGCAAGGCCGCCGGGTTCGAGCCGCGCATGGCGCAACCGGCGCCGCAGATCGCGTCCGCGGTGACGCTGGTGGCGGCGGGCCTCGGCGTGTCGGTCGTGCCGAAGGCAATTACGCAGGTGCAGGTTCCCGGGGTCGTATACCGGCCGTTCGCGGGCAACCGGTTTCGCGCGAGGCTGGCCATTGCGTCGCGCTGCGACGAGCCGTCCGCGGTGGTGCGGAATTTTCTGCTGCTCGCGTAGCGGGCAACAAAAAACCCGCGAAGCCATCTGCTGTCGCGGGTTTCTGAAATGCGGGAATGCGAGGAAAGCGCATCTGGTGCCGACGGCGAGACTCGAACTCGCACAGCTTTCGCCACTACCCCCTCAAGATAGCGTGTCTACCAATTTCACCACGTCGGCACTGCAAGGGGCGCAATTCTAACGTCACATTTCGCATTTGTGAAGGGGGGATGACAAGGTCGTGTACGGGCACCTCGTCGATCCCGGTAGAATTCGTCCGATCGACCCGACGGGTCCCCGCAACCGCCTCCCGTTTTCTCCCCGTGACCCACACCCTCGAACAACTGCAGGCCGGCCAACTGTCGGGCGCGCGGCAACTGAAGCTCGCGTGCGGACTGACCGAATTTCCGCGCGAGATCTTCGATCTGGCCGACACGCTCGAAGTGCTCGACCTGACCGGCAATGCGCTGTCCGCGTTGCCCGACGATCTGCCGCGGCTGCATCGCCTGCGCATCCTGTTCGCGTCGGGCAACCGCTTCACCGCGTTCCCCGACGTGCTCGGCGCGTGCGAACGACTCGACATGATCGGCTTCAAGGCGAACCGGATCCGCACGGTGCCGCGCGGCGCGCTGCCGCGTGCGCTGCGCTGGCTGATCCTGACCGACAATGCGATCGACGAACTGCCGGCCGACATCGGCGACTGCGCGCGGTTGCAGAAGCTCATGCTGGCCGGCAATCGGCTGCGGGCGCTGCCCGCGGAAATGGCCGCATGCCGCGCGCTGGAGCTGGTGCGCCTGTCGGCGAACCGGCTGCCCGCGTTGCCCGACTGGCTGCTGCGCCTGCCGCGTCTCGCGTGGCTCGCCGTGGCCGGCAACCCGTTCGGCGCGGCGCCGGAGGCCGCGGCGTCCGCCGGGCCGGACGTCGCGGAGATCGACTGGGCCGCGCTGTCATGTGAACGGAAACTGGGCGAGGGCGCGTCGGGTGTCATTTATCGCGCGCAATGGCGGGCGGACGGCCATCCGCCGCGGACGGTCGCGCTCAAGCTGTTCAAGGGCGCGGTGACGAGCGACGGCCTGCCCGATTGCGAAATGGCCGCATGCCTGCATGCCGGCCGTCACCCGCACCTGATCCCGGTGATCGGCAAGGTGCGCGGGCATCCGGACGGCACGCACGGCCTCGTGATGGAGCAGGTCGATCCCGCGCTGACGAACCTCGCCGGGCCACCGAGCTTCGCGTCCTGCACGCGCGACGTCTATGTCGCCGATACCAAATTCGATCCGGCGCACGCGTTGCGGATCGCGCACGGCATCGCGTCGGTCGCCGCCCATCTGCATGCGCGCGGCATCATGCATGGCGACCTGTATGCGCACAACATCCTGCACGACGGCGCAGGCGGCGCGTTGCTCGGCGATTTCGGGGCGGCGTCGCTGTACGACGTGAACGAGCGCACGCGCGGTGCGAGGTTCGAGCGGCTCGAAGTGCGCGCGTTCGGCTATCTGCTCGGCGAATTGCTCGAGCGCTGCGAACCGCACGCCGGCGCGCTCGATGCGCTGGCGGCGGCGTGCATGAACGAGGACGTCGACGCGCGGCCGTCGTTCGACGAGATCACGGCCGCGCTGGCCGCTCGCATGGGCTGATGGGGGCGGCTTACGCCTGCCGCGCGGTCAGCAGCTTGATGCCGAGCCCGACGAACAGCAACCCGCTCGCACGCTTGAGCGCGCGCACCGCGCGGCTCATGCCGACGCCGCGATGCAGGCGGCGCACGCCGGCCGAATAGACGCTGTGAACGACCACGACCGTGCACGCGATCGTCGCGTACATCACGACGAACTGCAGCGCGAGCGGGCGATCGTGCACGACGAACTGCGGCATGAACGCGGACAGGAAGATCATCGTCTTCGGATTGCTGCCCGACACGAACAGCGCTTCGCGGAACAGCTTCCGGCGATCGGGCACGGCGAGTTCCGCCGCGCCGCTCGATGCGACGCCGGCCTGGCGGTCGCCGCGCAACTGCCGGACCCCCAGAACCATCAGGTACGCTGCGCCGATCACCTTCATCGCGACGAACAGCGGCGGCATCGCCGCCAGCACCGCGCCGACGCCGAGCGCGACCAGCAGCACGACCACGCCCTGCGCGACGAGGTTGCCGGCGATCGTCGCGGCGGTGCCGTGCGCGCCGTAGCGCACCGTGTTGCGAATCACGAGCAGCACGTTGGGGCCCGGCGACAGCGTCGTGGCGAGATAGGCTGCGGCAAACAGCATCCAGGTCTGAATGGACATGCGGCGCTCCGAAAGGCGGTTCCGGCGGTCGGGATGAAGCGATGATCGCACGCCAATAATGGCGCGGACCGCTACCGCCGGAACCGTGCGGTAGCGGCGCGTCAGCGCGCGTCGCGCATGCAGTACGCGGGAATCGACGGCGGCGTATCGATGGCGGCAGGCCGCGTCATCCACGCGATCCACGCGGCCCATAATCCGCAGGCGATCAGTACCGCGACGTTCAGCGGGGTCCGGTAGCGGACGATCAGGTCGGCCAGCGGCAGGCGGTTTTTCATGTGCCTCTCCTTCGGTCGTGAGGTCGGCGGCGTTACTGACCGGCGTAGGTCGGCGCCTTCGCGTCGCAGGTCACGGACACGGTCGAGCCGTCCGCGAAATGCAGCCGGAGCGGCACCTTCGTGCCGGGCGCGACGGCCTGGCGCGGTTCCTCCAGCATCACGTGATAGCTCTTCGGCTTGAACGTCAGCGTGCCGTGCGCCGGCACGACGACCGAGTCGACGTGCACCATCTTCGCGGTGCTGCCGCTCGTCTGCGTTTCATGCACCATCGCCATCCCGTAGGCGGGCGTGTCGATACCGGTCAGCGTCGCGGGCGCGTCGCCGCCGTTCTTCAGCGTGAAGTAGCCGGACGACGGCACCGTCGCCGGCATCGTGCGGATCCAGCACGCATCGGCCTGGATGGCCGGCGCGGCGAAGGTGGCGGACGCGTGCAGCGCCAGCGCGATGAGCAGGGCAGTCGGAAGAGGGCGTTTCATCATTTGTTCTCCTTATCGGGTGCGATGCCGACGGCATCGATGCGAATGCGGTCGGCACGGGGCGCCGATGCGCATTCCCGGCGTGACGTGCGTTACTTCAGCGTGAATGCATAGCGGCCGTGCGTGCGATGGCCGTCGCTGGCCACCGCGATCCACGCGACGGTATAGGCGCCGGGCTTCAGGCTCGCCAGTGCGACGTGCATCCGCTTCCGGTTGCCGGCGTCGACGGCCGACTTCCCGTCGACGACCGATTGCCCTTGGCTGTCGGTCACGGCGATCGAGCTGAACGCGGGCTCGAGCGCTTCGCCGAAATCGATCGTGACCGCGTGCGGCGCGCTCGACAGCGTGGCGTTGGGCGCCGGGTCCTGCATTTTCGGGAGCGCGTGCGCATGCGCGGCGTGGAGGGCGACGAAGCCGAGTGCGGCGAGTGCGCCGCGAACGAAAGTAGCGGTTTTCATGGCTGGGTGTGCGAGTAACGAATCGGATGGAAAAAGACGGATTCGACGGACGGCTGCGCGAGCGGCATCGATGTCGGCGGCGCTTAGCGCGGACGTGCGAGGGCGCGCATTCGCATGCGGGCGAATGCAGGCACGGCAATCCGAACCGGTGGCGGCCAACCGCGCACCCGGCACGACGCCGCGCGCAGCAGGGTGAGACATGATCGTCCTTCGAAACGTGACACGTCGGGCACGCGGGCGGCGTGCGCGGGCGACGCGATGCACGACGGCATCACGCGCAATGGCGACGGATCAGGACGTGAACGGCGGCGCGCGCGGTTGCGCGGCCGTGAGCGGCAGCGCGCGGCGCAGGCTTTCGAAGCGGGTTGCCGCGCGATGCTCGATCGCGTGCACGCGGGCCGCGAACGTCAGTTCGGGAGCGGGTAGCGCGGGCGTATGGGCAAGCAGGCTGCAGTAGCCGCATGCCTGCAGATGGGCCTGCAGGCTTTTCGTCGACGCATCGGCGGAGCGGTCGCCGGCGGCCGGCGCGGCCGAACAGTAGCCGGCCAGCAGCGCGTCGATGCGCCCCTGCGTGGTCAGCGCCTGCGAGATTGTCGGCGCGAGCGCCGTCATCAGGATGGCGAACATCCCGATCAGACTGCCGATCTTCCGGAGGCGACGACTCAGCATGCGATGCACGGCGGCGGGTGGACTGACGATGCGGGCGATTATGCCACGCACGTCGGTTCGCCGGTCGGCACCCACCTGCGGCATCGCGGCGCGCTATGCGTGCAGCGCCAGATACTTCGCGATCAGTGTCATCTGCGCGGCCCAGCCCTGGTCGTTCATGTCGCGCGCCGTCGCGCGACGCGCTTCGATCAACTGGTCGAAACCTGTTTCGGTGACCGTGAGCAGCGTGCCGCCGGCCTGTGCCGCGAGCGTGAACGTGACGAGCGTCATCGGTTCCGACGCGTAATCGACATTCGGATCGATCGCGAACGGATGCCAGCGAAACGAGAACAGTTGCTTGGGTTCGATACGGTCGACGACGATTTCGAACACGGTGCCCGCATAGGGCTCCTGCGCCTTGGCGACGTCGTCGTCGACGCGGGTCGGCGTGATGCGACCGAACAGCGACTGGCCGGCCTCGAACGGGCCGTCGAACGACACGCCGAACCACTGGCCGAATTCGCCGGAGTTGCTGACGGCTGCCCACACGCGGTCGGGCGACGCGGCGAGCAGCGTCTGTTTTTCGATGCGATCGGTTTGCTGGACCATCATGTTCTCCATGCAGGATCGAGCGTTGCAGAACGACGCGCGCGGCCGCGCGCCGCGTCTAGTCGAGCATGGCTGCGTCGGGCACGTCGAGCACGAGGTCCGACGTCGCGACGGCCACGCACGGCAGCGTATAGCCGTCGGCCTTTTCGTCGCGGGAGAGCCCCGGCCATTCGATCGTGTAGCGTACGCTGCCGCTGACGATCCGGCAAAGGCAGCTTCGGCACGTGCCGTTGCGGCACGAGCGCGGCAGCGACACGCGTGCGAACGCGGCGGCTTCGAGCACGGTCAGCGTATCGGGTGCGTCGAAGCTTGCGCCGAGCGGCTCGATGCGCACGACGGGCGGATGTTCTGGATCGGTCATGAGTGAAGCGGGCGGCGGTTCGGCGGCAACGCGCCAAGCATACCCGAAGCCGCCGGCGGCCGACGGCCGCCAGCCGCCAGCCGCCAGCCGCCAGCCGCCAGCCGCGTGCGTCAGTGCCGCCGCAGATACCGGTACACGGTGTTGCGGGCGAGGCCGAGCTCGCGCGCGGCCGCCGATACGTTGCCGCCATGCCGCGCGAGCACCGCATCGATCATCGCGGCCTGGTGGCTGTGCAACGTCGTGCCTTCGCGTTTGCCGGCCGATGGGATCGATGCGACCGGTATGGCTGCCGCCGACGTAGTGGCCGCATCATCGCAGTCGAGCCAGAAATCGTCGGGCAAATGCGCGAGCGTGATCTCGGCTTCGTCTTCGGCGAGCATGCCGGCCGTGCGCAGCACGTTGGTCATCTGCCGCAGGTTGCCGGGCCAGCGGTGGCGCGCGAACGCGTCGAGCACGTCGGCCGCGAGGCGGCGCGGCATCGGCTCGCTGCGCGCGAGCCGCGCGAGGATCCGCTCGACGAGCGCCGGCAGGTCGGTGCGTGCGGCGAGCGCCGGCAGCGTGACCGCAAGCCCGTTGATCCGGTAGAACAGATCCTCGCGGAACGTGCCGTCCGCGATCATCGCGCGCAGGTCGCGGTGGGTCGCGCATACCACGCGCACGTCGACCGGCACCGCGCGTGCGCCGCCGAGCGGCATCACCGCGCGTTCCTGCAGCACGCGCATCAGCCGAACCTGCTGCGCGAGCGGCATGTCGCCGATTTCGTCGAGAAACAGCGTGCCGCCGTCGGCCTGCGCGATCTTGCCGGGGCTGCCGCGCTTGCGCGCGCCGGTGAACGCGCCGTCCTCATAGCCGAACAGTTCGGCCTCGATCAGCGAATCGGGCAGCGCCGCGCAGTTGACCGCGACGAACGGGCCGTCCGCGCGCGGCGACGCCTGGTGCAGCGCGCGGGCGAGCCATTCCTTGCCGGTGCCGGTCTGGCCGAGGATCAGCAGCGGCAGGTCGCGCCCGCGGATCTTCGCGACGCGTTCGAGCACGGCGGCCATGCGCGCGTCGCCGGTGTCGAGCGTCGCGAACGTGATCGCATCGGGGTCCGGCGCCCGCACGCGTGCGGCCGGTGCCGGCGGGGTGACGGCGACGGTCGTTTTCTGCGCTTCAGGGAATTCGCAGCGGGCGAGCACGCGCACGCCGGTCGACAGCGTGAGACGGAACGTGGCGCCCGGCGCGCGCGCGGCCTGCTGCGCGAGCTGGGCGAAGCGCATGCCGAACAACGCGTCGCTGGCCTGATGCTGCAGCGCGTCGAACGACGCGCCGAGCTGGAATTGGGCGCTGCGGTTCGCGGCGATCAGCCCGCCGTCGGGGCCGAACGCGACGAGCCCGGCGAACAGCGAATCGACGCAATCCTCGTGGGCGTGAAAGCGCAGCCGCAGCGCTTCGCCGCACTGGTTCGCGAACAGGTGGTTCTCGATCAGCTGCGCGGACATCCGCACGAGCGCGAGCGTATGCGGGCTGGAGCCGCGCGGGTCGCCGCTCACGTCCAGCGTGCCGAGCGTGCGGCCGAACGGATCGACGATCGGCGCGCACGCGCAGGTGAGGATGTGGTTCGCGCGCAGGAAGTGTTCGGCACCGTGCACGACGACGGCCTGGCCCGACGCGAGCGCGGTGCCGATCGCGTTGGTGCCGCGTGCGCCTTCGGCCCACGACACGCCGTTGCACAGCGCGACGCGGTTGGCTTTCTCGATGAAGTCGGCATCGCCGATGCTGTGCAGGATCACGCCGTCGGCGTCGGTCAGCAGCACGAGGCTTTGGGTCTCGGCGATCTGCGCATGGAGATCCTCCATCACCGGGCGGGCGTGCGAGAACAGCGTGTGGTTCGTGTCGAGCAGTTCGCGCAGCGCGACGCGCGACAGCGGCGCGAAATCGGGACGCTCGTGCGCGCGCAGGCCGACCGCGGTCGAACGCGCATGCGCCTGCGCGAGCAGGTCGGTACGCCCCGCGGTGGCGGGCAGCACGAAGGGTTGCGGCATGATGTGTCTCCTGTTCCCCGGAGCCGCCGGGGCCGACCGGATCGGAAGCGGCGGCGGAGTGCGTCTCCGCTCGCGGCGCACCATGGGGCGCGACAGCCGTTCGTCCGGGTACGCATCATCATACAAGCGCCACGTGCGATGCGCGACTGCCGATAAAATCCCCTTGCTTTCAAGCGCCCGCCTGCAATGATGGAAATGGAGCACGCACGCGCCGTGTTCCGCACTGCAACATGCATGCGACGCGACATGCATCCGTTCGGGAGACGCATCATGGTTCGGACGGAACTGAGAGTCGTGCTGGCGGCCATCGCCACCTTCATCATGCTGGGCGGCATTGCCGTGGCGATCCACGGATTGCTGTTCGATCTGACCGATGCGGTGAGATACGGGGCGGCCGCGATTGCGGTGGGCGTCACGACCGCCGCGATCGCGCTCAACATCTGGCCGACCGATCCGCACTGACGCCGTTTTCCGAAACGGTGCCGGATGCCGCGCAGATCAGACGAAATGCGCGTCGGAACGACGCACACCGAAATTTTTGTGTCCCGCGCGAAACCGTCTAAAGTGGAATTCAACCGGCATGCAGCGACCGCGCCACACTCCGCGGTCGGGGCCTCCGCCGGCGAGCCCGCGTACATTTCGTCCGGCCGGTAGCGGACGACGGACGCGGTCATTCGTTTTCTACCGGTCGAGGCGGCTCCCATGCAGATCCATTTCACGAACGAGAAGCCGGAGTATTCGGGGCGTGACCTGATGCTGGGGTTCACGGCGCTGGTCAATGGCGAGCGGGTCCAATGCCAGATCACCGCCGAGGCGCTGGAAGACCACTTCGGCGCGGCATCGCCGCGCTTCGAGGACATGGTCGGCGCATTCGACCAGCACCGCGAGCGTATCGAGGCGGCCGCACGGCGCCTGCTGTCGGAAACGCGCGCGCAATGCGTGACGCTGCGCAGCGGCTACGTGCGTTTCTACGAGGCGAACTGGCGCTGACGGCACGACGCCCGTCTCGCGGCGCGCCCGGGCGCGGCGCACGCGAAGACGCCGCCTTTCACGCAATGCCGTTCGGTGGGGCCGGGCGGCATTTTCGTATGTGGGCCGGCGGGCAGGATTGCCCGAGCGTCGGCAGGGGCATGCGCGTCGATTCGTGCAGCTCGCGAAAGCATCGTGCGAAAACGAAAACGCCACCCGAAGGTGGCGTTTGCATCGTGCGTCGCGTCGGTGCGCGCCGCGCTCCGCACTTACTCGCTGCCGAGATAGAAGAAGCGGAACAGGAACACGGCCGCGATGATCCACACGATCGGCTTGACCGTGCGCGCCTGGCCCGTCAGCAGCTTGAGGCCGCCGTATGCGATGAAGCCGAACGCGACGCCGTTCGCGATCGAGTACGTGAACGGCATCAGCAGCGCGGTCAGCGCCGCCGGCACGGCTTCCGTGGCATCGTCCCACGGTACTTCGACCATCTCGCGCAGCATCAGGCACGACACGTACAGCAGCGCCGGCGCCGTTGCGTAGGCCGGCACGACGCCGGCGAGCGGGGCGATGAACAGGCACGCGAGGAACAGCACCGCGACGGTGATCGCCGTCACGCCCGTGCGGCCGCCGGCCTGCACGCCCGACGCGCTCTCGATGTACGCGGTGGTCGACGACGTGCCGAGCACCGAGCCCGCGACGATTGCCGTGCTGTCGGCGAGCAGCGCCTTGTTCAGGCGGTTCATCTTGCCCTCGACGAGCAGGCCCGCGCGGTTCGCGACACCCATCAGCGTACCCGTCGCATCGAACAGCTCGACGAGGAAGAACACGAGGATCACGTTGATGATGCCGGTCGACAGTGCGGCGCCGATGTCGAGCTTGAACAGCGTTGCATCGATCGACGGCGGCGCGGAGAACACGCCGTGGAACTGGTTGTCGCCGAAGAAGAACGACAGCACCGTGACGCCGATGATGCCGATCAGGATCGCGCCGCGCACGCGCAGGTGGTCGAGCGTGACGATCGTGAAGAAGCCGACGATCGCGAGGATCGTCGTGGGCTTGTGCAGATCGCCGAGCGTGACGAGCGTGGCCGGGTTGCCGACGATCACGCCCGACGTCTTCAGCGAGATGATGCCGAGGAACAGGCCGATACCGGCGGTGATCGAGATCCGCAGCGATTTCGGAATGCCGTTGACGATCGCCTCGCGCACGCGGAACAGCGTGACGAGCAGGAACAGGCAGCCGGAGATGAACACCGCGCCGAGCGCGGCCTGCCACGTGAAGCCCATCCCCTTGACGACCGTGTACGCGAAATACGCGTTCAGGCCCATGCCGGGCGCGCATGCGATCGGGTAGTTCGCGTACAGCCCCATGATGATCGACGCCAGCGCCGCGACGAGGCAGGTCGCGACGAACACGGATTCCTTCGGCATGCCGGCATCGCCGAGGATCGCGGGGTTGACGAAGATGATGTAGGCCATCGTCAGGAACGTGGTGACGCCCGCGAGTATTTCGGTGCGGAAGTCGGTGCCGGCTTCAGCGAAGCCGAAATACCGCTTGATGGATTCCATGAAGGCGTTTCTCCGGTCGGATCGTGTTGATTGTTGTGCCGAATTGTTCTACAGGCAGCGCGCGGCGGGCTTAATGTAACCAGCCACTATTGCGCGGCTATCGGCGGATTGTAATAGCGCGGATAGCTCGGACGATATAGTTGGAGGGCACGATCGGTTGCCTGCGCGCGAACGGTCTGGCAGCCCGGCCGCGCGACGAAGGCGCGCATTTTACCGGTTCGCGCGGCGCGGACCGGCAGAAATGGCGGAAACGGGCGAAACGAAGGAAGCGGAAGCGGGAGGAATGCGGAAAACCGGCCGATGCGTGCGCAACGGCACGGCGGCCGCGTCGCGCATGGCGAGTGTGCGACGGTTTGCGACTGAAACCGCGCGCCCGCACGTGCGCGCGGCCGTACGAATGCCCGGCCGCGGCGTGCCATTCGTCAGCCCAGGCGGCTGCAGATATCGGGCTATCCTGCGCCGAAGCCGTCCCGTCCGCAACTGTCATTTCGCGATGCGGGCGCGACTGTGGTTTCTGTGTAAAAGATTGCAAGACCCCATCGCATAAACCGGCAAGTCTTTCTAGGATAGATACACCGCGCATGCACACGCCGGCCGGTAATTGCCGACGCGGGGGAGTCGCAGTCCGTGCAGGCCAGGCGGTGAATGGCGGTCAAGGCCGTTGCGCGTTTGGGCAGGCACGGCCGGTCAGGCACGGCCGGTCAGGCGCGGCAGATTGCGATTGCCCGATGCGGGTTCGTCCGTAAATCACGGAGGTCAGCATGTTGAACTGGATCAGCCGTTGGGCGATGCGACACGCCCCCACGCCGGAAAAAACCGCTGCGTCGATGCTCGTGACGGCGCGCATGGAACTGTTCGCAGCCGAACAGCGCGTCATCGATGCGAAATTACAAGCGGATTACTGGCGTACACGAGTGTCATTCCTCGAAGAGGTGCAGAAGCAGGGCATCGATCCGTGGGTGACCTCGCAGGCAGCGCAACGTCCCGACCTCGATTCCACTCCACGGAGCACGGGCCCGCGCCTCGCCGCCAGCACCTGATGCGCACACTGCATCCGGTCGTTGCGCACGGCGTGCGATCGCTCGCGGCACGCACTGGTGTGCCGCGGCATTCGATGCGCACCTGCGGCGTGCTGCGCCGCGGGTGCGTCCGTTTCCGGTCGCGGCCGTTCCGCGTCTCGCGTGCTTGACGGCACGTCGCTCATCCGCTGCTTCTCCCTATCCCGACGAGCAAACGTTGCACTTGCGCGAGCGCGCGCCTGAAGCGCTCGCCGCGGCGCACGTACGCGGTCGTGATCGTCGCTTCGGCCGATCGGTCGGCGTCGGTGCCGATCCAGATGCGCTCGCCGCGCGCGATGCGCAGCATGTCGCCGGGCCGCACCCAGTCGTCGTCGACGCTCGGCGGGCGCGTGACCCACAGCGCCGCGCCATGCGCGCGGAGCTCCGCATCCTGCGGCGCGCGCCAGGTCATCGTCGTGCGCGGCGCGATCGCGAAACGGATCACGACAGTCGGTAGTGCGATCGTGCCGGTGCGGCGCCGATCGGGACGATCAAACAGCTGGCTTGCCTGGTCCATCGTCTTCTCCATTCAGTGAGCCGGACGGATGACGCGCACCAGAACAAAAAGGCCTCATCCGTTTCCGGCGAGGCCTTGTGTGACATGCGGTACTGCTCGATTGCTAACGCACAAGCGCCTCCCGTGAATCATTCTTTCGAATGTTCATCGAGCAATGAATCGCGACGGCGTTGGGCTTGAGCATAGGCATGCGAACAAGTGTGTCGTGGCAGCGCGGCGCTGTCAACGTCAATTTCGAGATACGTGGCGGTTACGCGTCGCGTTGTGCAAGGCCGTTCACGAGCAGCTCGGACAGCAGGCCCGTCATCGATGCGAAATTACAGGCGGATTACTGGCGCACACGGGTGTCATTTCCCGAGGAGGTGCAAAAGCAAGGCATCGACTCGTGGGTGATCTCGCAGGCGGCGCAACGCCCCGACCTCGATTCCACTCCTCGGAGCACGGGCCCGCGTCTCGCCGCCAGCACCTGATGCGCGCATTTCTTCGAGCAGGTTCAGTCGTTCAGCAACGTTTCGATGGCGGGTGCGGAAACCGCACCGGACATCATGCGGCCGTTCGCGTTGAACAGCGTCGGCGTGCCGCGCAGGCCCAACGCAAGGCCGAGCGAGCGGATCTGCGCGAGCGGTGCGGCACACGTGCCGGCGGCAGGTTGCGCGTTGTCGATCATCCACGCTTTCCACGCCGCATTCCGGTCATTCGCGCACCAGACGCCACGCGCATGCACGGCGGCCTGCGGATGGAGTCCCTCGAGCGGATAGAGGAAGGTGTGAATGGTGACGTTGTCGATCCGTTCAAGCGTGCGCTCCAGTCTTTTGCAATGGGAACAATCCGGATCGGAGAAGACATAGAGCGTGCGCTTGCCGTTGCCGCGAACCGTCTTGATCGCGTGGTCGCGCGCCATCGACGCGAGAACTCGGCCGGTGTCGCGCTCCGCAATGCGGGTGCCGGAGGGCAGCGCGATCGCGCCGGAAGACGCCGCAGGCGCGCCGTGACTTGCCGGTGCGGGCGCCGCGTTCAGGATGGAGGGGAGGCTTGCGAGCAGGCTCGCAAGCACGGTCAACTGGAGCAGTGTTCGTTTGGTTATATTGATACGGTATGCGAATAATGTGGAAGGTCCGCACACCAGATGACAAACGAGTGCGAGCCCGGTTCAGTGCATGCCGTGAACGAGTCGGCGATGCCCGGGCGACCGGGCATCGTGCCGGCTTGCTCGGGCAACGCGCGCGGCGCTCAGCGGCTGGCTGCTTCCTCCGTGCTCGCCTGGTCGCTGGTCTGTTGCTGGGCAGCGGGCGCGTCGTGGTCAGGATCGTCGCAGGCCACGGCGTTGCCGCTGACGGCGAATGCTGCGGCGAGAGCAAGTATCACTCGGGATGCGTTCATCAGATAATCTCCGGTTTCGATGGGTGGGAACGCCTTTTGGGGTGACACAAGGCGTTCGGGATTCGTATTGTGTCCACGCGGCATCGATGCGACCAACTTCCTGAAAAGAATCTCAATACGCGAGTGCTTTCGGTCCCTTGTTCCCGCTGGCGCGCAAGCTCGAAAAAAAGCCTCGGCCGTTTCCGGCGAGGCCTTGTGCGAGGGGCGGCGGTACTGATCGGCGCGATCACGCACCAGCGCCACCGATGACGCGCCGATTCGTGCATGTGCCCGGCGATGGAGCGCGATGGCGATGAGCGCGAACACCGGCACGCGAGCGAGCGCGTCGCCGCGCAGCGGCGGCGTCAATGACAGTTTTCGATGCGGGCGGGGTTACGCGTCGCGTTGCGCGAGGCCGTTCACGAGCAGCTCGGACAGCAGGCCCGTCATCCCTTCCGGGTGCGTGGCCGCGCGGGCCTTCAGTTGTTCGACCAGCTCGGCGTTGAGCTTGCACGCGAACGGCACGAGGCCCTGTTCCTGGTCGAGCTTGCGCTGCGCGCGACGGTCCAGCTTGGCCGCTTCGTCGGCGCCCTTGCCGAAACGCGCGGAGCTCGACTGTTTCATCGCATGCGTCAGCTTGAGCGCCTTGTTCTTTTCGAGATCGGTTTTCTTCATGGCCATCGCGGCACCTCCGGGAAATTGAAGCCGCGATTGTACGCATTTCGGCGGGCGCCGCCCCCCGAACCGGCCGGAAGCCCGCTTATGCGCCTTTCGTCGTGCCCCAGTTGCCGCCGTGCGCGGCCGCCTGCGCGGCCGGCGAGCGCGCGAGGTACGCGAGCGCCTGCTCGGTCGAGCCTTCGCGGTGCGGCGTATAGCCCGGCTTGAAATAGCGCAGCGCCGCGCCGATCACCTTCCAGAACGACGGCAGGTGCCCGCGCCGCGAACCCTGCCACCACGCGAGCACGAAGCCCGGGTAGCGGCCGGCGTCCGGGTCGCGCCGGTACATGAATTTCGCCCCGGTCGTGATGTAGTAGAGCAGCAGCAGGATCACGAACGCCATGTGCACGCAGCGCTCCGGATAGGTGCCGCCCAGGTGCCGGTAGATGTCGAACGCGACGGTGCGGTGCTCGACTTCCTCGGCGCCGTGCCAGCGCAGCAGGTCGACCATCGTCGGGTCCGCACGGCCTTCGTCGAGCCCGTGCGCGTTCAGCACCCAGTTGCCGAGATAGCCGAAGAAATGCTCGAGCGACGCGATCACCGCGAGTTGTTGCCGCAGCCAGAAGCGCGTATGGCCGATCTTCAGCCCGAGCGGGGCTTCGCCGAGCACGCGCGTGAACAGCCGGTTGAGCTTCTGCGTGAACGGCTTCGTGTCGATGCCGTGGCGGTCGTAGTAGTGCTTCAGTACGCCGCCGTGCGAGCGCGAATGCACGGCTTCCTGCCGCAGGAAGCCTTCGGCTTCGTCGCGCAGGCGTGCATCGGCGATCAGCGGCAGCGCCTTGTTGTACACGCGGCAGAACCACAGCTCGCCTTCCGGGAACAGCAGGTTCAGCGTGTTGATGATGTGCGTGCTGCCCGGATCGTTCGGCACCCAGGTGACCGGCGTGTCGCTGAAGTCGAACTTCACGTGCCGGGCCTTGATCTTGTGATAGTCGGCGGTATCGGTCATGTTGTCTCCCTGTCCTTGTGCGGCGTCGTGCGCCGTCAATGCGATGCCATGCTGATGCGCGCGATCATCCGGCCCAGCCACGGCATGAAGCGGCCGACGAAGCGCAGCGCGTGCGCTTCGCCGCCGACCGCGACGACGGGGCGGTTGCGCAGCACGCCGTCGACCATCGCCTGCGCGACAGTTTCGGGTTTCAGGCCGCGCATCTGGTACAGCCTGGTCGCGCGCTTGCGCAGCCGCGCTTCGTCCTGCGCGTCGGCGCCCGCGTAGTGCGTCGACGCCATGATTCCCGTCTCCGCGAAACCGGGGCACACGGCCGTCACGCCGATGCCTTTGTCCGCGAGCTCCGCGCGCATGCATTCGCTGAGCATCAGCACCGCGGCCTTCGTCGTCGCATACGCGGGCAGGTCGCGCGACGGCCCGAACGCGGCGGCCGATGCGGTATTGACGATGTGCCCGCCGGTGCCGCGCGCGGCCATCTGCTGCGCGAACAACCGCGAGCCGTGGATCACGCCCCACAGATTCACGTGCAGGATGCGCTCCCAGTGCCGCGTGCTCGTGTCGAGGATGCCGCCGGCCATGCCGATGCCCGCGTTGTTGATCACGACGTCCGCGCCGCCGAGTTCGCTGCCGACCCATGCCGCGAGCGTTTCCATTTCGTCGGCGGACCCGACGTCGACGCGCTTCGCATGCGCGTGCGCGCCGGTCAGCCCGATGAGCAGCGCGGTGCGTTCGGCGCTCGCGAAATCGATGTCGCATGCGACGACCGTCGCGCCTTCGCGGGCGAAGGCCAGCGCCGCGCAGCGGCCGATCCCGCTGCCCGCGCCGGTGACGACCGCGACCTCGCCGCCGAAGCGCCCGCTGGTGGCGCGGCGGCGCGCGTTCGCGAGCGCGGGCGGTTCGTTGCCGGATTCGACCGCGTCGATCAATTGCCCGGCGAGATCCGCGAAGCGCGCGGGATCGGCGAGCGGCAGCCAGTGGCCGGCCGCGACTTCGCGGCGGTAGTACTGCGGCACCCAGCGCGACAGGTTTTCGGACAGCGCGGGGCTCACGTATTTGTCGCCGAGCGGCACGATCGTCTGCACCGGTGCGTGCGCATAGCGTTCGCGCGGCGCGAACAGGCAGCGGATGAAGTTCGCGCGATACAGGCGCACGCCGCGCGCGCCGTCGTCGGCCTGGGTCGGGCGCGGCGCGACAGGCGTTTTCTCGAGCCGGCGCAGCAGGCCCGGCCACGCGCGGCCCAGCCACAGCCGCCAGCCGAGTTCGGGAAGAAACGGCAGGTGGAACAGATACACGTACCACGAGCGCACGAGCTGGCCGCCGAGCCTGGCGAGCGATGCGGGCGTCGGGTGCAGCACGCGTTCGCGCAGCCAGAAGCCGACGTGGTCGAGGCACGGCCCCGAGCACGACGTATACGACGCGATACGGCCGGCCAGGCGCGGATCGGTGACGAATTCCCAGCCCTGGATCGACCCCCAGTCGTGTGCGACCAGGTGCACGGCCCGGCCGGGGCAGAGCGCATCGATCACCGCGACGAAATCGTCGGTCAGCTTCGCGAGATGGTAGTCGGCCGTGCGCGTCGGCACGCCGGACAGGCCCGCGCCGCGCACGTCGTACGCGATCACGTAGTGTCGGCGCGCGAGCAGCGGCGCGACGTGCTGCCAGACGCTGCTGTCGTCGGGATAGCCGTGCACGAGCACGACCGGCGAGCGGGCCGGGTCGCCCCAGGTCCGGACCGCGAGCGTCAGGTCGCCGGAGGCGACCGCCGTTTCGCCGTGAACCGATTCGAACAGGGCCAGCGGCGCTTCGTCGGAAAGAGGCTGCATCGTGAGTCCGTCGTTCAGGGAGTCGAGGGAGAGGTGCGGGCGCGTCAGGCGGCGGCCGGAACGTTCGCCGCGGCCTGCGCGCGTTCAGCCTGGCGGCACTGCCAGCGGCGCACGTGCGGCAGGTCGTCGTCGAGCCAGTACGCGTCGTCGTCGGTGATCACGAGCAGTTCCTCGAATTTCGCGCCGACGCCGGCGAAGCCGAGATGCGGCTCGACGGCCCACAGGCCCGGCACCGGCGCATGCTCGGAGCGGCGGTCGATCGACCACAGCGGCGACCAGCCCTGCCGTTTCGCCGCGCGGCCCTGGTCGAGCAGCAGGTTGCGCGTCGCATTCAGCCCGAAGCGCGCGACGAAGCGCGGCTTCGACAGCTTGTGGATCTTCGCGACGCGATGCGCGAGCACCTTGAACGGATACGCCTTGTGACGCGGCTCGACGCCCTGGCGGCGGCACAGCGCGTCGACTTCCTGTGCGACTTCCGCCATTGGCCGGCGCGCCTTCACGAGCCGCACGATCAGGTCGCGATGGTCCATCAGGTCGTCCTGCAACTGCTCGAGAATCGGGTTGCGGCCGAGACAGTGCGCGTAGCCGACGTCGGCGACGATGCCGTCGAGCACCGGCGCGACGTCGAGGATTACCGGCATGTCGGTTTCGAGCTGGCGGTTGCTCGGGAAGAACGCGAGATTGAAGCCGCCCATGTGCTTGAGGCCGGAGAAGCCGTCGAACGCGGTGCGGTCGCCGAACCATGCGAACGGCTTGTGCAGCCAGTCGTGCACGCCGTGATCCTGCAGCCATTCGGTCAGCAGGCGCGCGGCTTCCTTTTCGGTGATGCCCGGATAGAGCATCGCGCCGACGGTCTCGACGCAGCGGTAGGCAAGCTGCTGAACCGCGCGGAATTGCGGCAGTTCGTCGAGGTGGACTTCCGGCAGCGGATGGTGGGCGGTCATGATGCGTCTCCATGTGTCGGCCCGCGTTTGCGTCTCGGCGCGACGCGGGTCCAGTGCGAGGCTGGGGCGCTGATCCGGAACGCCTCCGCCGATGATCCCGAGCGGATTATTCAGTCAGCACTTAATGTGCCATTGTTTGATGTAACAATCATAGCCGGTTTGGTCTCATACGCCAGCCCTTGGGGATGAGGGCTTCTCCTAATGAACGGTCGAAATGGAGGGGAAGCTCTAGGTTTGCGGCGGTCGGGGCCGGAGGGTTGGGGCGTGCTCACGCGTCCTAGGCGGGGGAGCGCCGGCCGGGAGCCCCACGCGAGGCTCCGGCGCCCGCCCGGCATGTCGCGCCGGATCAACCCCCCGTCGCGTCGCGGCACGACGCTGTCAAATTGCCGAAATAATTTCGTCACATCATCCGCCCCGATTCGAAGCCTTTTCGGCTTCGCGAGGCCGGTGTGCCGCGCGTCGCGCGGGGCAGCGACCGAGCCGATTCGACATTTCCACGGAGAGAGACCATGCAACGCCGCCGGTTCATGAACACCCTTGCCGCGGCGACCGCCGCGACGCCGCTGATGCTCAAGGCCGGCATCGCCGGCGCGAAGAGCGCCACCGCGCCGGATGCGCTGGACCCGGGCCGCTGGTCGCCGTTCAACGCCGCGCGCCTGCAGGCGGTGCTCGACCGGCATGGCGTCAAGAGCGCGCGCTACGACGCGAAGCGCCGCCCGTATGCGGTGTTCGACTGGGACAACACGTGCATCATGAACGACTGCGAAGAAGCGCTGCTGATGTACCAGATCAACCATCTGCAGTACAAGCTGACGCCGGACGAGTTCGTCGCCGTGATGTGGAAGGACGTGCCGAAGGGCGCGTTCATGAAGGACTACACGACCGTCGACGGCAAGCCGGTGACGATGGAGGACCTCGCCGCCGACGTGGAGTCCGACTACCGCTGGCTCCATGCGAATTACAAGGGCCTCGGCGGCGACAAGAGCCTCGACGAGATTCGCGAGACCGATCCGTTCAAGGATTTCCGCGCGAAGCTGTACTTCATGTACGACGCGATCTGCGACACGCACCCGCTCGAAGTCGGCTACAAGTGGATCATCTACTTCTACAAGAACATGACGACCGCTGAATTGCAGGCGATGGCGGAAGCGTCGAACAACCACGGGATCGGCGACGCGCTGCGCAAGGTCCGCTACGAAAGCCCGAAAGCGCTGCCGGGCAAGGCAGGCGTGGTGGCCGATACGCATTTCCACGGCATCCGCATTCACGAGGAAATCCGCGCGGTGATGCATACGCTGCGTGCGAACGGCATCGACGTGTACGTGAGCACCGCGTCGCTCGACGACGTCGTGCGCGTATTCGCCGGCAATCCGAACTACGGCTACGGCGTGCCGCCCGAGAACGTGATCGGCCTGCGTCTCGACATGCAGGACGGCAAGTACACGAGCACCTATCCGGCCGGCTGGCATTTCAACTGGGGGCCGGGCAAGACGGTGGGCATTCGCAACGTGCTCGCGTCGAAGAAGGGCTACGGCCCGCTGCTGGTGTTCGGCGACAGCGACGGCGACGCGTGGATGCTGCGCGATTTCAAGGACACCGCGGCCGGCGTGATCGTCAACCGGATGAAGAAGGGCGAGATCGGCGCGGACAGCAAGCTCGCGGCCGAACAGATCGGCAACCCGGACGCGCGCTTCCTGCTGCAGGGCCGCGACGAGCACACGGGGCTGATGATCCCGGACGAGAAGTCGATCAAGTACGGCAAGGCCGAACGCAAGCTGCTGGCCTGACGCGGGCGCGGCGGCGCAGCCCACGCGCCCGCGCTTATCGGTATCGGCCCGCGGCGCCGTGCGGGCCGGCCCACGCGCGTCTCAAGGCTCGCGCTTCGTCCCCAACCGATCCAGCAACGCGCCCAGCAGATCGACCGGCAGCGGAAACACGATCGTCGAATTCTTGTCCGCCGCGATCGTCGTCAGCGTCTGCAGATAGCGCAGCTGCATCGCCTGCGGCTGCAGCGCGAGCCGCTGCGCGGCCTGCAGCAGCTTCTCCGACGCCTGCAATTCGCCTTCCGCATGAATCACCTTCGCGCGCCGCTCGCGCTCGGCTTCGGCCTGCCGCGCGATCGCGCGGATCATCGTCTCGTTCAGGTCGACGTGCTTGATCTCCACCGTCGACACCTTGATCCCCCACGCATCGGTCTGCGCGTCGAGCGTCTTCTGGATGTCGGCGTTCAGTTGTTCGCGCTCGGCGAGCAGCGCGTCGAGTTCGTGCTTGCCGAGCACCGCGCGCAGCGTCGTCTGCGCGAGCTGGCTCGTCGCCTCGAAGAAGCGCGCGACCTGGATCACGGCCTTTTCGGGATCGACGACGCGGAAATACACGACCGCATTGACCTTCACCGACACGTTGTCGCGCGTGATCACGTCCTGCGCCGGCACGTCGAACACGACGGTGCGCAGGTCGATCCGCACGACCTGCTGGACGATCGGGATGATCAGCACGAGCCCCGGCCCCTTCACCTTCCAGAACCGGCCGAGCATGAACACGACACCGCGCTCGTACTCGCGAAAGATGCGGATCGACGACGCGACGAGCACCACGACGAAGACGACCAGGACGCTGCTGAAGCCGAACGTGTAACCGATCATGAAGGTTCTCCCTGGGGATGGGCGGGGCCGGGCACGTCGTAGAGCGGCGCGACCGTCAGCGTCAGCCCGTGGCGGCCGGTCACGCGCACGCGGCAGCCGGCTGCCAGCGGCGTGCTGCTCGCCACGCGCCAGCGCTCGCCGTGCACGCGCGCCCAGCCGGCGGCCGACGGTGGCGTGCCGGCCGCGCCCTGCGGCTGGTCCGGCTGCAGGCCGTCGTCGAGCACTTCGCCGATGCTGCCGAGCATCGCCTCGGCGCCGGTCACGACCGGGCGGCGCCGCGCGCGCAGCGCGACGCTCGACACGCCCGCGACGAGCAGCGCGCCGCCGAGCGCGAGGCTCGCGATCACGGGCCACGGAATCCCGTAGCCGGGCACGTCGGTATCGATCAGCATCAGCGCGCCGATCGTGAACGCGACGATTCCACCGAACCCGAGCACGCCGAAGGTCGGCAGGAACGCCTCGGCGACGAGGCAGCCGAGCCCGAGCAATACGAGGCCGAGGCCCGCATAGCTGACCGGCAGCAACTGCATCGCGAACAGGCCGACCAGCAGGCAGATCGTGCCGGCGACGCCCGGCAGCACGAAGCCCGGGTTCGCGAATTCGAAGAAGAGCCCGTAGATGCCGATCGTCAGCAGGATCAGCGCGACGTTCGGATCGGCGATGATCGCCAGGAAGCGGCTGCGCCAGTCGGGCGCGAGCACGACGAGCGGCGCGTGCGCGGTCGCGAGATGCAGCGTGCCGGCGGTCGTCGTCACCGTGCGGCCCTCGAGCTGGCGCGCGAGGTCGGCCGGGTCCTGCGCGATCAGGTCGACGACGTGCTGCGCGCGCGCTTCGTTCGCCGACAGGCTCACGGCCTCGCGCACCGCGCGCTCGGCCCATTCGGCATTGCGTCCGCGCAATTGCGCGAGGCCGCGGATGTATGCGGAAGCGTCCTGGATCGCCTTGCGGATCTCGGTCGATTGCGTATCGGTCGGCAGCACGGCAGCCGCGTCCGACACACCGGACGCGCCCGATGCACCGGTCGGTCGCGGCGCGGCGGGATTCGCACCCGGCGGCGCGGCGCCGCCGATGCCGATCTGCACGGGCGACGCCGCGCCGAGGTTGGTGCCCGGCGCCATCGCCGCGAAGTGGCTCGCATAGACGATGTAGGTGCCCGCGCTCGCCGCCCGCGCACCGCCCGGCGCGACGAACGCGGCGACCGGCACTGGCGAGCCGAGGATGGCCTTGATGATCTGCCGCATCGACGTATCGAGGCCGCCGGGCGTGTCGAGCTGGAGGATCGCGAGCGGCGCGCGCTCGCGGGCCGCGCGGTCGAGCGAACGCACGATGAAATCGGCGCTGGCCGGGCCGATCGCGCCGTTGACGGGAATCACGACGACCGGATGCGCGGCGGGCGCGTCGGCCGATGGCGGCGCGGCGACCGCGGCGCATACGACGAGCAGCGCCGCGAACAGCGCGGCGCGCGCGACCCGCGCGGACAGCGGGTGACGGGAGCGGCCGGCCGGCGCGGCAGGCGCCGGCGGCGGCTCATGACGGTGAAAACGCATCGGGGCGTCCGGGCGGCGCACGGCCGCGTGCCGTCCGGCTCGCGAAAAGGGCGTGGGCCCGATGCTTGAAGATTAGGCGGTTTCGGCCGAAAGCGCGAAGGTGCGGCCGCACCGGCCGGCGTCAGCTTGCGCCGCCGCCGCGCGCGAGCACTTCGTCGCGATAGTCGGCCGGGCTGCGCCCGCTCCATTTACGGAACGCGCGGTAGAACGCGCTCGGCTCCGCGAACCCGGTCGCGGCCGCGACGTCGGCAATCGTGCGGGCCGGGTCGGCCAGCGCCTCGAACGCGAGATCGCGCCGCAGCGTGTCCTTGATCGACTGGTACGCGTGGCCTTCCTGGTGCAGCTTGCGGCGCAGCGTGGCCTCGGCCACGTGCAGCCGCGCGGCCATCCCGCCCGCGCCGGGCCACGCGGCCGGCGGCATCCCGCGCAGCACCGCGCGCACGCGCTGCGCGAGCGCGTTCGGGTTGCGGTACTTGACGATGAAGCTGGCCGGCGCGTTGCGCAGAAACGTTTTCAGCGTCTTCGCGTTCTGCACGACCGGCAGCGTCGCGAATTCGGGATCGAAATCGACATACGAATCGGGCTCGTTGAACCGCATGTCGTCGCAGAACATCGACGGGTATTCGTGGTCGGCGGGCGGCGTGTCGCAGCGGAAGCTCGCATGCAGCAGCGGAATGCGCCGGCCGATCAGCCAGCAGGTGAGCCCGTACACGATGATGAAATAGGTCGCGTACGTGAACATCGCGGGCGTCGCGCCGTTGTTGCGGTGCACGAAACGCAGCCGCACGCGCTGCGGATTCGCGTCGAGTTCCGCATGCAGGTCGTCGAGCACGCAGTGCATGAAGTTCACGGCGCGCGCCATCGCGTGCAGCCCGTCGCGCGCGGACAGCGCGGCCTGGCTCATCGCGATGAAGCTGCCGCTGCGCATCGGGTGGCGATCCTGCCCGAAAAACTCGTCGTCGAGCGTGCGTGCGATCGCGTTCCACAGTGCGCCGTATTGCTGCGCGGACACGCGGGCGCGCGGCTGCGCGAGCAGCGCCGGCGCGATGCCGGCCTGCGCGAGCAGCGGCTCGGCCGCGACGCCGCGTCGCGTGGCGAGCGCGACGCTGTACGCGACGAGGCTGATCGCGACGGTTCCCTTGTCTTCCTGCTTCATCGGTGTCGCCGGTGTGGCAAAAACGCTCAGTGTAAATGAGCGACGCGAGCATCGAACAGTCGCGCGCGCTTGCCTACACTTGTTGCATCGAAACGCAAGGACGGTCGCGCCCGGCGGCCGCGGGAGACAGCAGCACCATGGACGAGCTTTACACCGAAGACCAGCGGATGATCCGCGACGCCGCGCGCGCTTTCGCCACCGAGATGCTTGCGCCGAACGCCGCGCAGTGGGACCACGACGCGCACCTGCCCGACGCGATCGTCGCGCAGCTCGGCGAGCTCGGCCTGCTCGGGATGATCGTGCCGCAGGAACTGGGCGGCTCGTATACGGACTACGTCGCCTACGCGCTCGCGATGGAGGAAGTCGCGGCCGGCGACGCCGCGTGCGCGACGATGATGAGCGTGCACAACTCGGTCGGCTGCGGGCCGATCCTCGGCTTCGGCACGCCCGCGCAGAAGGATCGCTGGCTGGCCGACATGGCGGCCGGCCGCGTGATCGGCGCATTCTGCCTCACCGAGCCGCATGCCGGTTCCGAGGCGAACAACCTGCGCACGCGCGCCGAATTGCGCGACGGCCAATGGGTGCTGAACGGCGCGAAGCAGTTCGTGACCAACGGCCAGCGCGCGGGTGTCGCGATCGTTTTTGCCATGACGGACCCGGAAGCCGGCAAGCGCGGCATTTCCGCATTCCTGGTGCCGACCGACACGCCGGGCTTCATCGTCGGCAAGCCCGAGAAGAAGATGGGCATCCGCGCGTCGGACACGTGCCCGATCACGTTCGAAAACTGCGCGATTCCGGAAGAAAACCTGCTCGGCAATCGCGGCGAAGGGCTGAAGATCGCGCTGTCGAACCTCGAAGGCGGGCGCATCGGCATCGCCGCGCAGGCGCTCGGCATCGCGCGCGCCGCATTCGACAAGGCGCGCCGCTATGCGGGCGAGCGCGTGCAGTTCGGCAAACCGATCGCCGAGCACCAGGCGATCCAGCAGAAGCTCGCCGACATGGCCGTGCAGATCAACGCCGCGCGCCTGCTCGTGCATCACGCGGCGAAACTGCGCACGGCCGGGCTGCCGTGCCTGTCGGAAGCGTCGCAGGCGAAGCTGTTCGCGTCCGAGATGGCCGAGCGCGTCTGCTCGGATGCGATCCAGATTCATGGCGGCTACGGCTACCTGGTCGATTACGAAGTCGAGCGTCACTATCGCGACGCACGTATCACGCAGATTTACGAAGGCACCAGCGAAGTGCAGCGGATGGTGATCGCGCGGCAGCTTTGAGCCGCGGCGCTCCGATCCGGCATCACGCAATCGAACGAGCAGGCGCACGACGCAGGCACGAGGGCAGCGCGGCGAACGCGGCACGCAACGACGTGACCGTGCGCCGTGCAACACGGAACGGTTCAGGTGCCGCGGCACCTGTGCCGGTTGACCGCTGGGCATGGAGACTGGACGGAGACGACACATGACGGTACAGGCATTCCTGGACGCACGCGACTTCCTGCTGCGCCATCGCACCGACTACGACACCGCGTACCGCGATTTCGCATGGCCGGTGCTCGATGCGTTCAACTGGGCGCTCGACTACTTCGACCCGATGGCGCGCGGCAACGACCAGCCCGCGCTGTGGATCGTCGACGCGGCGACCGGCACCGGCGATCCGTACTCGTTCGCGCAAATGTCCGAGCGTTCGTCGCGGATCGCGAACTGGCTGCGTTCGATCGGCGTCGTGCGCGGCGATCGCATTCTGCTGATGCTGCCGAACCGGGTCGAGCTGTGGGACGCGATGCTGGCCGCGATGAAGCTCGGCGCGATCGTGCTGCCCGCCACCACGCAACTGTCGCCCGACGACGTGCGCGATCGCGTGCAGATCGGCGGCGCGACCTACGCGATCGTCGACGAAAACGAAACCGCGAAGTTCGAGCAGGCCGGCCTCGGCCTGAAGCAGAAGATCGTCGCCGGCGCGCCGCGCGAAGGCTGGCTCGCGATGAACGACGGCTATGCGGCGAGCGCTGCGTTCGAGCCGGACGCCGTCACGCACGCGAACGATCCGATGCTGCTGTACTTCACGTCGGGCACGACGTCGAAGCCGAAGCTCGTCGAGCATACGCACCGCACCTATCCGGTCGGCCATCTGTCGACGATGTACTGGGTCGGCCTGCAGCCGGGCGACATCCACTGGAACATCAGCTCGCCGGGCTGGGCGAAGCACGCGTGGAGCTGCTTCTTCGCGCCGTGGAATGCGCAGGCGTGCGTGTTCGCGTTCAACTATGCGCGCTTCGAGCCGAAGGTCGTGCTCGATGCGCTCGTCAAATACCGGGTGACGACGCTATGCGCGCCGCCGACCGTGTGGCGCATGCTGGTGCAGCAGCCGCTCGCGTCGTTCGACGTGAAGCTGCGCGAGATCGTCGGTGCGGGCGAGCCGCTGAATCCCGAGATCATCGAGCGCGTGAAGAAGGCATGGAACATCTCGATTCGCGACGGCTACGGCCAGACCGAGACGACCTGCCTGATCGGCAATTCGCCGGGCCAGCCGGTGGTCGCGGGCTCGATGGGCCGGCCGCTGCCCGGCTACCGGATCGCGCTGCTCGACCCGGACGGCGCGCCGGTGACCGAAGGCGAAGTCGCGCTGCCGATCGGCGACGGCGTCACGCGCCCGGTCGGGCTGATGACTGGCTATGCGAACAATCCCGACGCGACGGCCCACGCGATGCGCGACGGCCACTACCGCACGTCGGACATCGCGATGCGTCGCGACGACGGCTATTACGTGTACATCGGCCGCGCGGACGACGTGTTCAAGTCGTCCGACTACCGGCTGAGCCCGTTCGAACTCGAAAGCGTGCTGATCGAGCACCCGGCGATCGCCGAGGCGGCCGTCGTGCCGAGCCCGGACCCGGTGCGGCTGTCGGTGCCGAAGACGTTCATCACGCTGCGCCAGGGCTATGAAGAAAGCCCCGCGCTTGCGCTGGAGATTTTCCGTTTCTCGCGCGAGAAGCTCGCGCCGTACAAGCGCATCCGCCGGCTGCAATTCGCGGAGCTGCCGAAGACGATCTCGGGGAAGATCCGCCGCGTCGAGCTGCGCCGCCGCGAGATCGAGCGCGGCGACGATGCAACCGCGCGCATGCCCGGCGAATACTGGGAAGAAGATTTCGCCAACGAACTGAAATGACCGGAAACGGGCCGAGCGCGTCGCATTTCACGGCGCGCCGCCCGCAGCCTGACTGAACCGAACCGGCCGCGTGTCGCCTGACGCCACGCGGCTCACTGCAAGGAGAGTGCACTGATGAACGCGAATCCGACGCCCCGTACGGGGCAAGACGTGCCGACGGTCAAGCTGCTGATCGACGGCGCTTTCGTCGAGTCCGCCACCCACGAGTGGCGCGACGTCGTCAACCCGGCGACGCAGCAGGTACTCGCGCGCGTGCCGTTCGCGACCGTCGCGGAAGTCGACGCGGCCGTGCGGGCCGCGCACGCCGCGTATGCGACGTGGAAGAACACGCCGATTTCCGCACGCATGCGCATCATGCTGAAGTTCCAGGATCGGGTGCGCGCGAACCAGCAGCGCATCGCGAAGACGCTGACGGCCGAGCAGGGCAAGACGCTTCCCGATGCCGAAGGCGACATCTTCCGCGGCCTCGAGGTGGTCGAGCACGCGTGTTCGATCGGCACGCTGCAGCTCGGCGAATTCGCGGAGAACGTCGCGGGCGGCGTCGACACCTACACGCTGCGCCAGCCCATCGGCGTGTGCGCCGGCATCACGCCGTTCAATTTCCCCGCGATGATTCCGCTGTGGATGTTCCCGATGGCGATCGTGTGCGGCAACACGTTCGTGCTGAAGCCGTCCGAGCAGGACCCGATGTCGACGATGGAACTCGTCGAGCTCGCGCTCGAGGCCGGCGTACCGAAGGGTGTGCTGAACGTCGTGCACGGCGGCAAGGAAGTCGTCGACGCGATCTGCACGCATCCGCTCGTGAAGGCGATCTCGTTCGTCGGATCGACGGCCGTCGGCACCCACGTGTACAACCTCGGCAGCCAGCACGGCAAGCGCGTGCAGTCGATGATGGGCGCGAAGAACCACGCGATCGTGCTGCCCGACGCGAACCGCGAGCAGGCGATCAACGCGCTGGTCGGCGCGGGCTTCGGCGCGGCCGGCCAGCGCTGCATGGCGACGTCCGTCGCGGTGCTCGTCGGCAGCGCGCGCGAATGGCTGCCCGATCTCGTCGCGAAGGCGAGGACGCTGAAGGTCAACGCGGGCTCGGAAGCGGGCACCGACGTCGGGCCGGTCGTATCGCGCGGCGCGAAGGCGCGGATTCTGTCGCTGATCGACATGGGTATCAAGGAAGGCGCGACGCTCGAACTCGACGGCCGCGACGTGAAGGTCGCGGGCTTCGAGGACGGCAACTTCATCGGCCCGACGATCTTCTCCGGCGTGAAAACCGACATGTCGATCTACACGCATGAAATCTTCGGGCCGGTGCTGGTCGTGATGGAGGTCGACACGCTCGACGACGCGATCGCGCTGGTCAACGCGAACCCGATGGGCAACGGCGTGGGCATCTTCACGCAGAGCGGCGCGGCCGCACGCAAGTTCCAGAGCGAGATCGACGTCGGCCAGGTCGGCATCAACATCCCGATCCCGGTGCCCGTGCCGTTCTTCAGCTTCACCGGTTCGCGCGGCTCGAAGCTCGGCGATCTCGGCCCGTACGGCAAGCAGGTCGTGCAGTTCTACACGCAGACGAAGACGGTCACCGCGCGCTGGTTCGACGACGACACGACGGCCGGCCCGGTGAACACGACGATCCGGCTGCATTGAGCGGCGAAGGAAACGAACATGAAAATCGGATTTATCGGCCTCGGCCACATGGGCGCGCCGATGGCGCTGAACCTGCTGAAAGCCGGCCATGACGTGCATGCGTTCGACCTGAGCGCCGACGCGTTGCGCGCATTGCAGGACGCCGGCGCGCAAGTGGCCGCGTCGCCGCGCGATGCGGCATCGGGCGCGACGTTCGTGATCACGATGCTGCCGGCCGCGCCGCACGTGCGCTCGGTGCTCGCCGGCGAGAACGGCGTGCTGGCCGGCCTCGGCGCGGGCGCGACCGTGATCGATTCGAGCACGATCGACCCGGCGAGCGCGCAGGCGTTCGGCGCGCTGGTGCGCGAGCACGGCGGCGCGTTCGTCGATGCGCCGGTGTCGGGCGGCACCGGCGGCGCGGCGGCCGGCACCTTGACCTTCATGGTCGGCGGCAGCGACGCGGACTTCGAGCGCGTGAAGCCGGTGCTCGCCGGGATGGGCAAGAACATCGTCCACTGCGGCGCGACGGGAATGGGGCAGGTCGCGAAGGTCTGCAACAACCTCGTGCTCGGCATCTCGATGGCGGCGGTGTCGGAGGCGATGTCGCTCGGCGTCGCGCTCGGCATCGACCCGAAGGTGCTGGCCGGCATCGTCAACACGTCGACGGGCCGCTGCTGGAGTTCGGATACCTACAACCCGTATCCGGGCGTGATCGATACCGCGCCGTCGTCGCGCGGCTACACGGGCGGCTTCGGCACCGACCTGATGCTGAAGGATCTCGGCCTCGCGAACGATGCGGCGAAGCAGGCGCGCCAGCCCGTCTATCTCGGTGCGCTCGCGCAGCAGCTGTACCAGACGATGAGCAGCCGCGGCGACGGCCAGCTCGATTTCTCGGCGGTGATCCGCCTGTACCAACCGGTCACGAAGAAGGACGCCTCATGATCGAACTCGACTTCGTCGACGACGGCGCGATCGCGTGCGCGACGCTCAAGCGTCCGCCCGCGAACGCCTTTACAGCCGACGGGCTGCAGCAATTGCAGCAGACCGTTGCCGAACTGAATGTGAACCCGCACGTGCGCGCGCTGGTGATCACCGGCGACGGCCCGAAGTTCTTCAGCGCGGGCGCCGACCTCAACACGTTCGCCGACGGCGATCGCGCGGTCGCGCGCGCGATGGCGGCGCGCTTCGGCGCGGCGTTCGAGGCGCTGCACGACGCGCGCGTCGTGACGATCGCGGCGATCAACGGCTATGCGATGGGCGGCGGCCTCGAATGCGCGCTCGCGTGCGATCTGCGGATCGCCGAAACGCATGCGCAGATGGCGCTGCCCGAGCCGTCGGTTGGCCTGCTGCCGTGCGGGCTTGGCACGCAGACGCTGCCCTGGCTCGTCGGCGAAGGCTGGGCGAAGAAGATCATCCTGACCGGCGCGCGCGTCGATGCGGCCACCGCGCTGCGGATCGGCCTCGTCGAGGACGTGGTGGAAAGCGGCGCGGCGCGCGATGCGGCGCTCGCGCTGGCGCGCAACGTCGCGCGGCAAAGCCCGCATGCGGTCGCCTACAGCAAGGAGCTGATCGGCCTCGCGCGTCGCGGCGTGCCGCGCAGCGCGGCGCTCGCGGTCGAGCGCGAACGCTTCGTCGACCTGTTCGACACGGCCGATCCGCGCGAAGGCGTGGCGGCGTTCCTGGGCAAGCGCGCGCCGCAATGGCATACCGATGGAGAGCCGCAACGATGAGCACGCCGGTGACGAATCACGACGCATTCGCGGAGCATGCGCCCGAGGTGTTGTTTCGCGTGGTGAACCGCGTGGCGCTGATCACGCTGAACCGGCCGGCCGCGCTCAACGCGCTGTCGTACGCGATGATCGGCGAACTCGCGGCGCTGTTCGAGCGCTGCCGCCACGACGACCAGATCGTCGCGGTCGTGCTGCGCGGCGCGGGCGAGAAGGGCTTCTGCGCGGGCGGCGACGTGCGTGCGTTGTACAGGATGGTCGCGCAGCGCGAAACCTGGCTGCCGTTCTTCGTCGACGAATACCGGCTCGACTACGCGATCCACACGTTCCCGAAGCCGGTGGTCGCACTGATGGACGGCGTGACGATGGGCGGCGGCATGGGCCTCGCGCAGGGCGCGGCGCTGCGCGTCGCGACCGAGCGCAGCAAGATCGCGATGCCGGAAACGCGCATCGGCCTCGTGCCCGACGTGGGCGCGACGCATTTCCTGTCGCGCATGCCGGTCGAACTCGAACTGTACGTGGGGCTGACCGGCGCGATGCTGTCGGGCGCCGACGCGCTGAGCGCGAAGCTCGCGGACCTGTGCGTGCCGTCCGCGTGGCTCGACACGTTCGAGACGCGGATCGAAAGCGTCAAGTGGGACGGCGACGCGCTGCCGTTGCTGCGCAAGGTGTTCGAGCCGCCGTGCAACGTGGTGCCGCATGCGGCGCTCGACAGCCAGATGCCGTGGATCGTCCGCCACTTCGACAAGCGCTCGACCGTCGAGCGGATCGTCGCGACGCTCACGCAGGATCTGGCGCGCGACGAGCTGGCGCGCGAGCACCGCCAATGGCTGCAGGCGACGCTCGATGCGCTCGCGAGCCATTCGCCGACGATGCTCGCCGTGACGCGCGAGGCATTGCTGCGCGGCCGGCAGATGACGCTCGCGGAATCGTTCCGGATGGAGCTCGGCATCGTCGCACGCGCGATCGAGGAAGGCGATTTCTGCGAAGGCGTGCGCGCGCATCTCGTCGACAAGGATCGCAAGCCGCGCTGGGCGCCCGCGTCGCTCGTCGAGCTGCGCGCCGAGCGCGTGCGGCATTTCCTGACGTCGCCGTGGAAGCTGTTCGCGCATCCGCTCGCCGATCTCGGCGCGGCGTGATCGCTGCGTGAGGGCCCGACGCGCCGCACGGCGCGTCGGCTTCCACTCATCTCAGCGCGCGTCGTCCGGGCGCTCGATCATCGGCGGAATCGCCTGCGCGAGCGCGTCGATCACGCAGCGCGTCTTGCGCGGCAGGTAGCGCGTCTTCGGCCAGATCGCGTGAATGTCGCCTTCGCAGACGAAGCAGCGATCGAGCACGACCACCATCTCCCCGCGCTTCACGTAATGGTCGAGCAGCCAGCTCGGCACCCACGCGATCCCGAACCCCGACGCACCGGCCGCGGCGATCGCCTGCACGTCGTCGAAACTCAGTTGATGCGGCATGTCGATCCGCACTGTCGAGCCGTCCGGCGCGCGCAAATCCCACGGCTGCACCACGCCCGAACGCGAATACGCGATCGTCCGGTGGTGCTTCAGGTCGTCGAGCGTCTTCGGTGTCCCGTAGCGCGCGAGATACGACGGCGCCGCGCCGAGGCTGCCGTATTGCGTGCCGAGCCGCCGCACCGCGAGGCTCGTGCTGTCCGCGAGCGTGCCGATCCGGACCGCGAGATCGATTCCTTCCTCGACGAGATCGACGAAGCGGTCGGTGATCGACACGTCGATCCGCAGATGCGGGTATTGGCGCGCGAGGTCGAGCACGATCGGCGTCACGCAGTGGTGCCCGAACGCGAGCGGCACGCTCAGCCGCAGCTTGCCGCGCGCCTCGTGGCGGCCGCAGTCGAGATCGGCTTCCGCCGCTTCCAGCTCCGCCAGCGCGCGCACGCAGCGGTCGTAGTACGCCTGGCCGTCGTCGGTCAGGCTCTGGCTGCGCGTCGTGCGCTGCAGCAGCCGTGCGCCGAGCCGCTTCTCGAGCCGCGCGATCGTCTTGCCGACCGCCGAGCGCGTGATGTCGAGCCGCTCCGCGGCCAGCGCGAAGCTGCCCGATTCCACGACCTGGACGAAGGTCGTGACGCCGTCGAGTCTGTCGGTCATCGTGGGTGAGGTGTTGCGTCGATTGGGTCCTGATATTCCCCAGTGCATGGAAAGGCGTGCGTCAATGGGGAGATGAATTCTCACTATAGTACCGATTCCCGCTCAGCGTGCGTTGCCGGCCGCACGCGGCGAATCCTACTGACCTGGAGGCGCGCGGCCTGTCGCCGGGCCGCCGCGCAATACGCATGACGCTATCCGACTCCCGCAGGAATGCGGTCGCGCTCGCGGCCGTCTGTCTCACGTCGCTGATGTTCGGCCTCGAGATATCGAGCGTGCCGGTGATCCTGCCGACGCTCGAACACGTGCTGCATGGCGATTTCAACGGCATGCAGTGGATCATGAACGCGTACACGATCGCCTGTACGACGGTGCTGATGGCGGCCGGCACGCTCGCGGACCGGTTCGGCCGCAAGCGCGTGTACGTGATCGGCACCGTGCTGTTCGGCGCGACGTCACTGCTGTGCGGGCTCGCGCCGAACGTGCCGGTGCTCGTCGCGGGCCGGCTGCTGCAGGGCGCGAGCGGCGGCGCGATGCTGATCTGCCAGATCGCCGTGCTGTCGCACCAGTTTCGCGAAGGGCGCGAGCGCGGCCGCGCGTTCGGGATCTGGGGGATCGTGTTCGGCATCGGGCTCGGGTTCGGGCCGATCGTCGGCGGCGCGATCGTCGCGCTCGCGAGCTGGCCGTGGGTGTTCCTCGTCCATGCGCCGCTCGCGGCCGTCGCGCTCGTGCTGATCGGCGGCGCGGTGCGGGAATCGCGCGATCCGCATGCGGGCACGCTCGACGTCGCGGGCATCGTCACGCTGTCGCTCGCGGTGCTCGGGCTTGCGTTCTACATCACCCAAAGCGCTGAGCTCGGGCTGACGAGCGCGGCCGGCCTCGGCGTGCTCGGTGCGACCGTGCTCGCGCTGGCCGGTTTCGTCATCGCGGAGCGCGCCAGCGCGCGGCCGATGTTCGACTTCTCGGTGTTCCGGATCCGCGCGTTCACCGGCGCGATCTTCGGCTCGATGGGGATGAACTTCAGCTTCTGGCCGTTCATGATCTACTTGCCGATCTGGTTCCAGGTCGCGCTCGGCTACGACAGCGTGACGGCCGGCCTCGCGTTGCTCGCGTACACGCTGCCGACGCTGATCGTGCCGCCGGTCGGGGAACGGCTCGCGCTGCGCTACGGGCCGGGCGTCGTGATTCCCGCCGGCCTGTTCACGATCGCGGCCGGCTTCGTGCTGATGCGGCTCGGCAGCGCGGCCGACCCTGCGAGCTGGCTGACGATGCTGCCGGGTTGCGCGATCGCCGGCATCGGGCTCGGCTTGACCAACACGCCCGTCACCAACACGACGACGGGCGCGGTGCCGAGTGCGCGGGCCGGGATGGCGTCGGGCATCGACATGAGCGCACGGATGATCTCGCTCGCGCTGAACATCGCGACGATGGGCTTCGTGCTGGTGGCGGGGATCGTCGCGAGCCTGAAGGGCGGCCCGGCGGGCGCGATTGGCGACGCGGCGCTGCGCCGGCTCGCGCAGGAAATCGCATCGGGCCGCACCGACGGGCTGCAGGCGCTTGCGCCGGCGCTCGCGCAGGCCGACCCGAGCGGCGCGGCGTTGCACGCGGCGCTCGTGCATGGCTTCGGCTGGGTGATGGTGTATGGCGCGGCGGGCGTGGCCGTGCTCGCGACCGCGAGCGCGGTGGCGTTCGCGCCGGCGCGGCGCGGGGCGGCCGTGTGCGAGTGACGCGGCCGGCGTGTGGCGCGTGACGTGTGGCGTGTGGTGTGTGACGGCCGGTCAGGAAGTCCCGCCGCCGAGCGCGCGGTACAGCTTCATCTGGTTGTTGAGCCGGTTCAGGCGTGTCAGTTCGTCGGCGCTTTGCGCACTCCTCAGCACCTGCTGCTGGTCGAGCCACGGCTGCACGGCGGTCGCGCCGGCCACGAAGCGCGCGGCGGCCAGCCGTTCGGCGCGCTGCGCCTGCGCGAGCGACAGCGCGCGCTGTTCGGCTTCGCGTTCGAGCTGCACGCGCGCCGACAGCGCGTTCTCCACTTCCGCGAGCGCCGTGTAGAGCCGCTGGCGGAACCCGACCACCGCCTCCTCGTACTGCGTCTTCGACACCCTGATCTGCAACTGCATCGTGTTCCACTGGATGAACGGCAGCGCGAGGCCGAGCCCGAGCGTGCCGACCGGGTTCGTCAGCACGCGCTCGAGGCTCGTGCTCGTCGTGCCGGCGCTGCCGGTCAGCGTGAAGGTCGGATAGAAGCTCGTGCGCGTCGCATCGACCTGCGCGAGCGACTCGCGCAACCGGAATTCCGCCGCCCGCAGGTCGGGGCGCCGGCCGAGCAGGCTGGCCGGCAAGCCGGCCGCCACGTCGGGCGGTGCCGCGTCGGGCAGCGCCGCCGGTTCGGCCGCGCGCTGCTGCGGCGGCCGGTCGAACAGGATCGCGAGCGCGTGGCGGTTCTCGGTGCGCTGCTGGATCAGCTGCGTTTGCGCCGCGCGCTGCGCGGCGAGGCTCTGTTCGGCCTGCGCGAGGTCGAGCCCCGACACGGCGCCAGCCGTGTGCCGCGACCGGACCAGCGCGAGCGTACGCTCCGCATACGCGATGTTCGCGTCGCCGAGCGCGATCTGCCGGTTCAGATAGCCGATCTGCCAGTACAGCGCCGCGGTCGTGCCGATCAGCGACAGCCGCGCGGCCTCGAGATCGGCGGCCGTCGCGTCGGCTTCCCAGTGCGCGGCATCGCGCAGCGCGGCCAGCCGGCCCCACAGGTCGATTTCGTAGCTGAGCGAACCATTGACGCCGCTCGAGCGGCTCATCCGATGCGTATCGAGCGTACGCGACACGGCGCCGTTCGCGCCGAGCGTCACGTTGGGCGTCAGGTTCGTATCGGCGAGCCCGGCCTGCAACTGCGCGCGATACACGCGGATCGCCGCGATCGCGAGGTCGCTGTTGGCGCGCAGCGCGTCGTCGATCAACGCGTCGAGTTGCGGATCGCCGAAACTGCGCCACCAGTCGCGCGTGGCGGCCGGCGCGTCGGACGCGACCGGCGCGGCCCAGTTCGCCGGCATCGCGACGGCCGGCAGCGGATCGTGGCGCGCGCCCGCGCAGCCGGCGAGCAGCGCGGCCGCGCACGCGAATGCGCCGAGACGGTGAAGCGGGGAGGAATGCGTGAGGGCCATGTTTCGTCAGTCGCGCGCGAGCGCATCGATCGGATCGAGCCGCGACGCGTTGCGCGCGGGCATGAACCCGAAAATCACACCGGTGAGCGTCGAGCACACGAACGCGGTCACGATCGCGCCGACCGAGAACACCATCTTCCACTGCGCGACGAACATCGAGAACAGCGCGCCGAGCCCGAACGACAGCGCGATGCCGATCGTGCCGCCGAGCAGGCATACGAGCACGGCCTCGACGAGGAACTGCTGCAGGATGTCGGACTGGCGCGCGCCGACCGCCATCCGGATGCCGATCTCGCGCGTGCGCTCGGTGACCGACACCAGCATGATGTTCATCACGCCGATCCCGCCGACCACGAGCGAGATCACCGCGATCAGCGACAGCAGCAACGTCAGCGACTGGCCGGTTTTCTCGACGGTCTTGACCACGCTGTCCATGTTGTACGTGAAGAAATCCTTGCGGCCGTGGCGCTGGATCATCAGCTTCTCGAGGCTTTTCTCGGCCGCGGCGCTCGGCTGCCCGTCGCGCACGCGCACGGTGATGCTGTCGAGATGGCGCTGGCCGAACAGGCGCCCGCTCGCGGTCGTGTACGGCACCCATACGTTCAGGCTCTTCACGCTGCCGAATGCGCTTTTCTTGTCGGCGGTCACGCCGATCACCACGCACGGCACGTTGTCGACCAGGATCGCCTCGCCGACCGGATTGCGCGTCGCGCCGAACAGCTTGCGGCGCGTGTTCTGGTCGATCACCGCGACCTGCGCCTGGCGGCGCACCGCATCGTCGTCGAACGGGACGCCGAGCGCGAAACGCATCCCGCGCGTTTGGAAATAGCTGTCGCCGACGCCGCTCACGAGCGCGTGGACGTCGACGTTGCGGTAGCGCAGCAGCAGCGTGCGCGACGTTTCGGGCGTCGCGCTGTCGACGTACGGCTGCTCGGCGAGCGCGGCGACGTCGGCGGGCACGAGCGTCTGGATCGTGTCCGCGCGGCTGTCGCCCCAGTCGGTACCCGGATAGAGGCTGATCGTATTGGTGCCGATGCTGCCGATCTCTTCGAGCATGTAGCGCTTCGCGCCTTCGCCGACCGCGACGATCGACACGACCGATGTAATGCCGATGATGATGCCGAGCATCGTCAGCAGCGTGCGCAGCCGGTGCGATACGAGCGCGATCCACGCCATCCGGCACGCTTCGGCGAAGCGGCCGGTGCCGGCGGCGAAGCGGCGGGTGCGCGGGGCGATGTCGGTGTCAGCGCTGGCGGGCGGCGGTGCATCTTCGGAAGGCGGTGCGGGCGGCGTGTCGGTTACCGTTTCGGGCGTTGCTGGCGTTGCGTCCGCGCCGACGCTAGATTCCGCGAGCGCTTCCGCGTAGTGGCGGTTCGGCCGGTCGGCGACGATCTCGCCGTCGCTGATCTCGATGATGCGCCGCGCATGGCGCGCCACGGCCTTGTCGTGCGTGACGATCACGATCGTATGGCCGAGCGCGTTCAGCTCGTGCAGGATGCGGATCACGTCCTGGCCGCTTTTCGTGTCGAGCGCGCCGGTCGGTTCGTCCGCGAGGATCACCTGGCCGCCGTTCATCAGCGCGCGCGCGATGCTCACGCGCTGCTGCTGGCCGCCGGATAGTTGCCCGGGCCGGTGATGCGCGCGATCCGCGAGGCCGAGGCGCGCGAGCAGCGCGCGGGCGCGGGCGTGCCGCTCGGCGCGCGGGGTGCCCGCATAGATCGCCGGCATTTCGAGGTTCGCGACCGCGTCGACGTGCGGCAGCAGGTGATAGCGCTGGAACACGAAGCCGAAGTGCTCGCGGCGCAGCTGCGCGAGCTCGTCGCTGTCGAGCATGTGCGTGTCGCGTCCGCCGACCGTGTACGTGCCTTCGCTCGGATGATCGAGGCAGCCGAGGATGTTCATCAGCGTCGACTTGCCGGACCCCGACGCGCCGACGATCGCGACGATCTCGCCCGCATCGATCGACAGGTTGACGTTGTTCAGCACGACGACGTCCTTGTCGCCAGCCGGAAAGCGACGCGTGACGGCAGCGAGTTTGAGCAGGGGCTGGCGCATCGTTACACCACGTCCGACAGCGGTACGCGTTCGTCCGCCGATGCTTCGCCGATCACCACGCGCTCGCCGTCCTTCAGGCCGGCCAGCACTTCGACGCGCACGTTGTTGTTGATGCCGATGCGGACATGGCGCGTTTCCGTGCTGCCGTCGGCGCGCAGCACGCGTACCGCGACGGTGCCGTCCTTACGCTTCTCGCCGAGCGCGGCGGCCGGAATGATCAGCGCGTTGCGCGCGTCGCCGAGCACGATGTTGACCTGCGCGGTCATCGCGATGCGCAGCCGGTGCTCGGGATTCGGCACGTCGAACAGCGCGTTGTAGAACACCGCGGCGTTCGGCTTCGCGCCGCCGCCGCCGAGCGGGCTTTGCGCGTCGGCGTAGTTCTGCGGCGCCGGTTCGATCGCGCGCAGCTTGCCGTAGTGCCGCTTGTCCGGTTCGCCGAGGCTCGTGAAATACGCGGTCTGGCCGGCGCTCACGCGAATCACGTCGGCTTCCGACACCTGCGCCTTCACGGTCATCGTGTCGAGATTCGCGAGCTTCAGGATCACCGGCGCCTGCTGCTGCGCGATCACGGTCTGGCCTTCCTGCGTGACGATCGCGACGACCTGGCCGTCGATCGGCGCGACGATGCGCGTGTAGCCGAGGTTGGCCTGCGCGGTCTCGATCTGGATGCGCGCCGAACGGATCTGCGCGGCGAGCGACGCAACGGTGGCTCGCTGCACGTCGAGCGTCGCCTTCGCGGCCTCGAACGATTCGCGCGACGTCGCGTCGTCGGGCAGCATCGCCTGCTGGCGGCGGAATGCGAGTTCGGCCTGCGTCAGCTGCGCGGCCGCCGATTGCTGCTGCGCGCGCAGGCTTTCTTCGCTGGCGCGCGCCTGGCGCAGCGCGTTTTCCGAGATCACGGGATCGATCTCGGCAAGCCACTGGCCTTTCGTGACCTTGTCGCCGAGCTTGACCTTCAGCGTCTTCAACTGCCCCGACACCTGTGCGCCGACGTCGACCTGCCTGAACGCCTGCAGCGCGCCGGTCGCGAGCACCGCGTTTTCGAGATCGCCGCGCGTGACGGGCGCGGACAGGTATTGCGGGTGCTTGTTTGGTGTGGCTATCGTTATTGCTACAACAGCGGTGGCAATGGCGGCACCGCTGATGGCCAGCACGGTGAGCCGGCGGCGGATCTTCTTATTCATGAGAATACATACGGCATGGATGAGTCGGGCGTCGGCGGCGTGGGCGGCCAATCAGGGTGGTCCTGCAATCGTGGCATGCAGTGCAGATCGATACAGGAGTCGGATGGATACCGCGCGGCGGTGCAGGTTCGGGTCAGGCGGCCATGATAATTGAGGTAATTTCGTGAATTCGTGTAGGAATTGTGCTGAATTGTGCCGGCAGTTCTACGGGGGCTGCCGAGCTCTGTCGGTGTTTCAATTCATGGAATGGCAGGTCAATACAAGGGTACGGAGAGGATCGTCATCCGGGCTCAATCCACGCTACCGTGATCGCGGAATGACCCTTCAAACTTCAGGGGCGGGATGGGGTTCTAGGCTCAACGTGGTTATTGCGATCAATCTTGTCAGCCAAGTCTTTCCCGGAAATAAATCCCGTGACTCTTTCCCCGGAAGGCAGGAACGTGGTGGGTGTTCCCTTGATGTTGAGCTTCTTTCCCAGTGAAAGGAGTTCTTTCGTGATGATGGACTGGCAACGCTTGCGGGGGACGGTGGTTTTCCCTCTTTCGACCCATTGCTTCCATGCTTGGAGTCGGTTGTCGGCGCACAGAATGACTTCGGATTTGATGATGGAGTCGGTAGAAAGAATTGGATACAGAAAAATGTATACGGTTGCGTTGGGAACCTTGCCTAGCTCGGGACTCATTTTCTTGCAAAACGAGCAGTTCGGATCGAAGAATGTAGCAATCACGCGCTCTCCGGTTCCATTTTTCTGTTTGATGGCGTATTGAAATGGAAGGTCATTGATGTTTATGCTGTTAATCTTGTTGAGTTGTGTTTCTGTTATGTTTTCCTGGCTGTTGGTGTCGAACAGGCTGCCGATAATAATGTGCGATGCCGATGAATTGCTGTAGAAAATTTGGGAATTTGCAGTGACCTCATACAGTCCGTCGATTTTTGACCGGACAACGTGCTCTATCTTCAGTTCGGGGAGCTTGGCTTGCAATTTTCGTTGCAAGTTCGCTTCTACATCGGCGGCAGCTGCTTCGGTGTGCGCTGTTGCGAGCGCAATTGTAAATAGTGATGTCAGGAGGAGCTGTAGATTATTCGGCATGACGTGTGGAAGATGAAATTTTCACATCTGAGGAATGGCGATGTCAGGAACTTGCAATTCGTATCTGTGTTTGCGTGATGCTGACTTCAGCTTGTTTCTCGATGATGCCATTCAAGAAGAATTTCTCGAGTCGATGATAGAGAAAAATGTCTCCCGGAAAATCATGTCCTTCCGAGTGGATTGTTTCTATTATGCGCAATACTACTATCGGCGTGGGCTCCCACTTCCTGGTCATGGAATTGATGATGTATTCATCGAAATCTGTAGATCGGAATGATTGAATTTTTCCAATTTCGTTGATCATTCTGAAATCGGCATTTTCCTCAACCAGGGAACCCCATTCTGTGATATAGGGACTGACATCGTTCGATTTTATTTCAACTGCATTGCCGAGAAGCTCGGCGAGATCGAAGAAATTCTCCGCAGCCGAATGGATGCACTTTTCTGAGACCGAAATCAACAGGAAATCGTGTGGAGTATCATGACTTATCCAGTGTATGAAATTCGCGTATTCGATTGATGATAAGGGACTTACCCATGCGCATATTTTGATCGACTCGTGGGTGGGGATGATTGGGGTGTCGATAGTCAAGTCGTTTGGGATATATCCAAAAATATCGGAAAACCACGCCGACAGTGTCGAGATGTTGCGTTCTTTGAGAGGGCCGAGGTGCCAGTTTCCGCCAATAAGAACATGTGACCCCATCAACTGCCCTTCCGAAATTGCGGATGCGATGACGTTGGACGTGATGTCCGAGAATGATGCGTGGATCAAATTTTGGTAATCGTTGTTTCGGAGCATTGGTATGCCTTGATTTCGGGTAGAAATTTCAACCTCGTCGCGAGCGAACGGTGGATTTTGGCTCGGTTGACCGCCATCGACATAACTACTCGCGACGAAGCACATCACTGTCGTTATACGGCACAACCGCTGATCATCGGCCACCATCCATTCGAGCGATTGCAGTTATTCAAGCAATCTGCGCATCGTGTCATGCCAGCCGTGCCACCGGGTCTGCTGCCGTATCGCTGAATGCACATTGTGTAGAAAACAGAGCAACTTGTGAATGCTCGTTGATTGGAAGTGTTCGGGCCCTCGAGGATTTTGCTCGCAAGCCCATCGGCTGCAGCACTGCCAGGATGAAGCAAGGCAATGACGATGCCAAAGGTGACTGCAGCCGACCTGGTGGCCTTTCGAGTGAAGAAGCGTTGCTTGGAATGCATCGAAGCCTCCTTTGTGGCGGGTTGAGGAAAGACAATGACTGCTTGATGCAACGGGTATGTTTTTGAGATTTATTTGCCGATTTCAATTTAGTATTCCTGTGTTTGATAGATTAATTTTTCGATCGGTGGTTTTTCAGGGATTTATTTTTTTAGATAATCAAATTGTTGCCGATTGTCATTTTTGTTAAATTTGTCAAATCGGACTGGTTGGCGTTTGCCAATTGCAATCCGAGTTGACTCGGAATTCTCGCGAGCGGCAGGGCCAAGGGGTTTTGCTTATCCGGGGCAGGAAATTGGAGTGCCGTTGGGGAATGGCGTGGATGTTGTGTCCGGTCCGGTAACAGCAGCGGGCGGACTGCCCGGAGGAGGCGAAGGCATCGAACAGATGGCGTTCGCGTAGGGGTGTATGGTAGGGAAGGCGGGCAGATATGTAGCCCGTCCGTGCTGGTGCCGAATGCGACGCGCGGCGGCTTTGCCAGTCGTGTCAGTCGAACATGGCTTCCGGGTGGAGGGGTTCGCGCGCCGCTAGTGACTACGGATGTACCGAACAGTCGGCGACGGGTACGACAACAGGATGCCTCGCGCTAGCGCCGTGCCGCACGCTTACGCGCGGCGTCCGCCCGTGTCGATCCTGCGCTGCGTGTCGGCGTCGACGATCTCGCGGATCGCGCTGAACAGCGGTGTAGCGTCGGTGTAGCGCCGGCCGTAGCCGAGGTTGAACGCATAGTCGAAACCGGGCGGATTGCTGCCCTGGTTGTGCTGCAGGATCGTTTCGAGCTTGTCGAGCGCCTTCGCCGCGCGGGCCTCCGGCGACGCGGCCGCCTCGTATTCGTCCCACAGCGCGACGATCTCGTCGCGCAGCGTGCGGTCGAGCGACGCGGTCAGCGTCAGCAGATCGTCGCGTTCGTGTGCGCTCTTGTCGGGGTGCGCGGCCTGCTCGATCGCGGGGATGTCGCCGTGCAGCGCCTCGCCGAGGTCGTGGACGACGCACAGCTTCAGCAGCTTCAGCGTGTCGACGCCGGGCAACGCGTCGGCGAACACGAGCGCCATCAGGCCCAGCCGCCAGCTGTGCTCGGCCGTGCTTTCCGCGCGTCCGGCGGATGTGTAGCCGCTGCGCAGCACGTTCTTCAGGCGTTCGGCTTCGCGCAGGAAAGCGAGCCGCGCGTGGATCGTGTCGGGATTCATGGTCGGCGTCTTTGCGATGAGCCACCAAGCGTAAGCGGGCCGGCCACGCTGCGTCCACGCATGAAATATGCGCGGCGCGTCAGAGGGCGTCGAGCGTTTCCACGAGCCGCACGGCCGAGCCGTCCGACAGCGTCATCCGCGTCCACCGGCAGCGGCTGCCGCGAATCGGCACGACGCGCGACGCATTCGCGCCGGTATCGAACTCGACGCTCGGCGGCCCCGCGCGATCGTGCCAGCCGAGCGGGTCGAGCGCGGCTTCCATGCGGACGATTTCCGGCGTCGCGTAGCGCCACAGCGACGTGCCGAGCAGCATCGAAAGCGGCTGCGAGAATTCGGCCGCGCGCGCCGGCGAACTGGCCAGCAGCCGGTGCGTGAGATCGCAGACGAGATGCATGCGGCCCGCGCTGCCGGCGATCAGCCGCGCGAGCGCGCGGTCGCCCGCCGAATCGATGCGCGCGGCGAGCAGCCGTTCGGCCGTCGCGCGCTCGTCGGGCGACATCTGCTGGAGGCCCGCCTCCCAGCGCGAAATCGTCGATTGCGCGACGCCGAACAGTTCGGCCGCGTGACTTTGCTTCACGCGGTGCAGCGCGCGCCAGCGCTTCAGTGGCGGGCCGAGCGAGAACGAATGAAGCGGTGAGGCGGTCATGGCGATGCTCCTGTTGCGGTCGTGCCAGGCGCGTGGTTACCGCACCGTTACATGATCCGGATGCCGCCGCTTGCCTGGATCGCGATGGCCGCGAACGGCACGAGCACGATGCCGCCCAGCACGAGTACGCCGTCGGCGGCCACCGTGATCGGCGTCGCGAGAATCCGCAGACCCATGCCGACGACGGACGGCGATTCCACGATGTAGACCGAGTACGGGCGGTTGAAGGGTTGCGCGGCCGCGTTGTCCTTCTGGACGAAGCCTTCCGTCGAGTAGCGCTTGCCGTCGATGTCGCCTTCGAGCACGAGGCCGGCTGGCTCGCTGACGAAGCCGTCGGCGGAGGCGGCTTGTCGATCGTCGTCCGATGCGTCTTTCGGCAGCACGATCCGGTAATGCCCGGTGACGCTGCCGCCGCTCGCATGAAAGTCCGCGAACGTCGTGCGTACCGATTTGCGGTAGCCGGACAGCAGGACGGGCCGCAAGCGGGCCGGCAGATCGAAGATGTAATGGTAGCGCGTGCCGAGGACGACCAGTTTCTTGCCGTCTTCGGTCATCATGAACGCGGATACGCGTTCGCTGTACGCGTCGTTCTTGTACAGCTTCGGCGTGAAACACCCCGACAGCGCAACGCTGCTCGCGGCGACGCCGGCGGCCAGCAGGCGCCGGCGCGTGATGGATAGGCTCATTTCTTGTTGTCCCGTCTGTGCGGTTCGGTTCAGTTCAGTGGCTTTCGCCCTCGGAAGCCGGATTCTCGCGTATCCACCGCACGTTGTCGAACCGGAAAGCTGCCGCGGCAGCGGGCCGCCGTGCGCATCCGCGCCATCGACAACGTTTCCGCGACGCTTTCAACCTATCCCGCCATATCTTATTATTCGGCCAGAGCGGCGCGTGCCGGCCGCCATCGATCATGTCGACGACATGATGCGCCGGCAACGATGACCGTCTTCCGGCCGGCGCGTCGCCCGATGCGCGGTCGACACGACAGGGCGCGCGAGGCCGCGCGTGTCCCGAAAAAGATACGAGGGCGCGATGGTACGACTGGTGTTGCTGCTGCTGGGCATCGAATATCTGCGAACCCGCTGGCGCGGGTTGACCGTGCTCGGCTGGCTGTGGGTCGTCGCGGGCGTCGGCATTTTCGTCGACGCGCTCGACGGCGCGCTGCATTTCCCGATCGAGCTGTTCGCGTGGCTGTTCCTGATCGAAGGGCTCGCGACGCTCGCGGTGGCCGGCAGCGGGGTCGGCGGGCAGCGCATCCTGCGCTACGTGAAGGGCATCGCGGTCGTCGTGGCCGCGGGGCTCGTGTTTGCCGGCCATCATCACGGCCACTTCCTGCTGTCGATGATCTTCGGCACGCTGTTTCTCGTCGACGGGCTGCTGCAGTGCACATCCGCATGGATGGTGCGCTATCGCCGCTGGCACGTCGCGTTTTCGTGGGGCGTCGTCGAGATACTCCTGGCGATCTTCTTCTTCCAGCCGTACCCGACACACTACGCGGGCACCGTGCCGTACTGCCTGGGCCTGCTGCTGATGTTCGGCGGCATGCACCTGCTGAGCCTCGCCGCACGCGTGCGGCGGCTGACGCGCAACCCGGCGTTCGCGACGTCGCCCGCGCCGGCGCTCGCGCCGGATCTCGACGATGCCCAGGGCCTGCCGCAGTTCGCGCAATCCGAATGGGACGGCCCGCCGGCCGACGGCGAGCGGGCGCTCACCGTGCACGTATGGACACCGACCGGCACGTCGAAGGCCGAGGCGCAGCGCTATCCGCTGATCGACCGCTATATCGCGGCGGTGGACGTCAACGGCGTGATCTCGACCGGGCATGCGGCGCTGGAATCGCCGGAGGGCATCTACATCAGCCTGTATCCGGGCGTTGAAATCGATCGCTCTCCGGACGAATTCACGCGCATCCTGCGCGCAACGCGCGAGAACGACGTGCCCGGCCTGTTCCAGCCCGACTACGCGACCGAGTCGAAAGCGTGGTGCCCGTCGACCGTGCGCGTGCGTATCCGCAACTACGATCCGGCCAAGCTCGATGCGTTCTGGTCGTCGTACCGGCAGAACACGACGTACAACCTCACGCACCGCAACTGCTCGAGCACCGTGTCGAATGCGCTCGAGGCCGCGCTCGACGGCGCCGTGTGGCGGCTGAAGGGCGCGCGGGCCGGGTGGGGCGCGTTCGTGCGGCTGCTGCTCACGCCCGAGCTGTGGGTGGCCGCCCAGATCCGCAAGCGCGCGGTGACGATGGCGTGGACGCCGGGGCTCACGCTCGACTATGCGCGCGCGCTCAGCATGCTCGCCGATCCGCGTCCGTTCGCGTGGTGGAAGGTCGCGCGCTCGGCGGTGAGCGCGATCATGGCGTCGCGCCGCGCGTGGCGCGAGCAGGACAGTGCGGCGCTGTCGCCCGGCGGATCGGAGGCGGCGTCGATGAAGTGAACGCGTGGCGCCGGATGAGGGCCCGGCATCACAAGGGGCGCCACCGTGCGGCCCGGCGAGATTGCCCGCGATAAAAACCCACGGACGACAACGATGAACGAGACGAGAGCGTTGCGCATCCAGACTCCCGCCGCGCTGACGCTGGTGCTAGCAGGCTGTTGAAATTCGGAACGGTGTAAACGGGCGTTGCGAGCGGTGCGTTAGAGATATCGTGTTCATGACCTTGGGCAGATAAGAGC